>JBFGJG010000042.1:0-38129 GCA_041577295.1 Gemmatimonadales bacterium | reverse complement strand
CCGCGAGCACCCCGTGCTCGCGGCCGTGACTCCCCTTGCCTACGGGTGACCAGCTAACCCACGGTAAAGCGAATCGTCTCAATCACCTCCCCGGACGCATTCCGAATCTCCACCCTCCACTCGCCAGTCCACTCGGGGTTGATCTTGCGGCTACTCCACGTTCGCCATGGCGAGCCGCCGACGTTGAGCTCGACCGCCGCCTCATGCGGGCCGTGAATCCACACATGAGAGATGGATTCGCCCTCCGCGCCAGCCACCTTGGTCCACAGAAACAGCTTCCCAACATCCGGCGAGAACATCGAACCCGTGTCCGCAGGCATGCGATCGACGATGTCTCGCGCGAGCACCGCGTCGACCGAAATGTCCATTGGCTCCTGGGCGTTGGCGACTCCTGCTCCAAACACCACGAGTGCCACGGCCGTCACGACAGATCGCAGTCTTACGTGCATGTGCCACCTCCTTGAACAAGGGCGCGTCTCCGGCGGTCCGATGCGCCGTGCCGCCAGGCTCGCCGGTCGCCCCAACAAGCGCACGGTACTCAATCACAAGGGTATGGACAAAACGGTAGCCCCTCAATCGGTCACGAGCCGTGGCATGCATCACACCTCTCGACCCGTGGCTCAAACGCCTGCACCGTCGTATTTTGACGAACCGTGAACCGTTCCAAACCGTCGAATCAACGCGGGGTGCACCTATGCGAGTTGTCCGTATCACCGTCGCGGCAGTGCTTGTGAGTGTCATGGCCTGTGGTGAGGAACAGGCCGAGGAGACGAGCCAACAGCCGATCGCCGTCACCGAAGTGGGATTCCGCACACCCGAGTCGGTTCTTCACGACCGCGTCGCGGACGTCTACCTGATTACCAACATCAACGGCAGTCCGTTCGCCGAGGATGACAACGGGTTCATCTCGCGGGTCGCGCCTGACGGCTCGGTGTTGGCATTGAAGTGGATCGACGGAGCCAACCCGCAAACGACGTTGAATGCCCCGAAGGGGATGGCAATCCGGGGTGATACGCTTTTCGTCGCAGACATTACGGCGCTACGGCTTTTCAACCGCAACACCGGCGAGCAGATCGGAAACTGGGTAGTCCCGGGATCGACGTTCTTGAACGACGTTACGGTGGACGGAGCGGGCACCGTCTACGTCAGTGATAGCGGGCTTCGTGCCGGTCCAGAGGGGTTTGAGCCAGCCGGCACCGACGCAGTCTACCGGTTCGCGGCCGACGGTGCACCACAGCACGTTGTCAGTGGAGACACGCTAGGACGTCCCAACGGCCTGGCACCGGCGGACGATGGGCTCGTGCTCGTCACGTTCGGATCCGGAGCGATGATGCACGTGAATACCGGGACGGGTTCTGCGGCCGCGCACGCGAAGCCACCGGCCGGCCAGTTGGATGGCGTCGTACGTCTGGCCGACGGATCCCTGTTGATATCGAGCTGGGAGAGTCAGGCGATCTACCGTGTGGGCGAGGCGGGGGTGTTCTCCGTCGTGGTCGAAGGGGTCGAATCGCCAGCGGACATCGGATACGACGCCGTGCGCAACCGGGTTCTCATCCCGCTGTTCTCGCGGGACGAGGTGCGAATCGTCCCGCTCCCCGGAGACTGACTGGCGAGGTTAGTTGATCGCGATGACCGAGTCCAGCACACTGTAGACGCTGGCGGTCGTACGACGGTGGGCTTCGGTGATCAGGGCGCGTGAGGTATCGCTCAGGCGCCCGGCGAGCATCCCAGCAAACATTGCATTGTAGAAACCGTCCGGAAAGACGGTAACCGTCCCGCGCGCATACGCCGCTCCTCGAACAGATTCGGCACGTACGGTGAGGCTGCTGTCGGGCGGGAGCCGCGTGTCCCATTCCTCCACCCATCCCGAGGGGCCGGATCGGACTTCCCGCCCAATGACCCCTTCAGCAGTACCACCTTCCAAAGGTTGCCGATCTCGATCGAGGAGCTCGATGCGCACACGGACCTTGGGGGTGACATACGTCGGAAACCGGTGTCCCGTCCCAGTGTTTGTGACCAGCAATGCCACGTCACTTCCCGATCGCGGGGGCAACCACGCCACGGAAATCCCAGCTCCCACCATCGCAGAGTCGTGAATCCCTCTCCAGAGGTGACGCCGATCGGGCATGTGGCAGCTTTGGCACGTCACGCCCTCGCGGGCATAACGGCTCTGCTCCCACTCGACGTGCGTGTTCTGTAAGGATTTTCCGTTGGGTGCGGGTCGTGCGAACTGATGACAGCCCGCGCAGAACTGGGAGTCCTCAAAGTATCCCGTGCGGACGGCCCCCCCGTGTGGCGCTTCAGGCGATGACGTCAGGGATCCATCGCGTCGTGGCGGACCGTGGCGGCGCCAGCCGCGCACGTGACACGCGGCACACACCAGACCACTCTCCTGCAATGCGGCGTCGAAGTAGGGGTTGCGTACCAGTGCCCCCGACGTGTCGGGAACGCGCGCGGACTGTTCTGAGAGCGGAGCGTGACACGAGAGACACGACCGAACCTGTGCATAGTTTGAAGATTCCCAGTTCACCAGCTGCCCTGCGAGACCGGGTGAGTACGCATTGGCGTGCAATGTGGTCTGCCAATCGCGGAACTGCTGCACGTGACAGGTACCACAGTCGGCGGGTCGGAGCGACGCTTCCACAGCTGGGTACGTCGCTGGCGCCGTGCCCTGGAGAGGAATCGGACGATCCCAATACGATGCGAGAAACGACTCGACCGTGCTGAATGTGCGGGCATCCCCTCCCCCAATTGCGGCAGCGCGGTCTCCACATGCTCCGAGAAAGCCCGACACGCTCACGACGAGTAGCAGACACAGAGGCCCGGCGTATTTCCGCCGGGCCTCGTGTCGCGCTTTCACGGTCGCGTCGGCGTTACACGACGACACCGCGTGTTCTAGCGGCCTCCCCCACACGGATTGCACGGGTTCGCTCCACACGGGTTGCACGGGTTGGCTCCCGCGGCCATGGACGGGTCGAATCCTTTCTGGATGTCCTTGACGTAAGCAGTCAACGCCGCCAGCTCGACCGAATTCCAGGGCAGCGGTTGGGCAGCCATCGGGACCACCATGCACATCTGCACCATCTCAGCCGCGTTGACCTGGTTCACGCCCGCACGCTGCTTCACCATCGCGACCTCGTGTGGGTACGGCTGGGCAAACGTCGCCTGCATTTGACCGTAGTTGTTCACATGACACGTGGAGCACGCAACCCCGCCACTGCTCGACAGCGACTTGTCGTTCCACAGTTCCCTACCCCGAGCAACCATCTGAGCCTGTGGTGTTCCGGTGTGCAGCGTGGCATTCCCCTGTGTGATCAGTGCGGGATCGACCGAGCCCGCGGCACAAGGGTTACATGGGTTGCAGACATTTGCCGCACAAGGATTGCACGGATTTGCCTGCGCTTGTTCCTCGCCCCCAGCACACGCCGTCAGGGTCAGCGCGGCGGCGGTCAATAGGTAGGCGGTGTGGGATAAGGTGCGCATCACTCCTCCAACGTGGGTGAGCTCGCGAGCGAGCGGGAGCGGAGGCTAAGGGTGAGCCCCCCGTGACCGAGTGTCAAGTCCGCTTTGGTGATGGATTACGACTTACCATCGGAACACGCAAAAGCAGTCTAGGGTTCCCCGGCCGTCATCCACACCCACCTTGTCCGGCGCACTGCCGGCAGGTAGATCTTGGGGCCAAGCCGAGAGTCAGAATCCTCGTGGAATCCATGGCGACCGAGCAAGAGCTCACGATTAGATCGTTCGAGACGGAGTCCGACTATGACGCGTGCATCGCCCTGCAGCGCGAGACGTGGGGGGACGATTTCCGCGAGCTCGTTCCCCCAGCGGTCCTGATGATCGCCCAGAAGATGGGTGGGGTTGCTGCAGGCGCGTTCGATCGAAAGAACCGCTTGGTGGGATTTGTTTTCGGAATCACCGGACTGAAAGACGGACGGCCTGCACACTGGTCGCATATGCTCGCGGTAACCGAGCGTCTGCGGAGCGCCGGTACCGGCCAGCGACTCAAATTTTTCCAGCGTGACTACCTTCGCCGGCTGGGCGTTGAGACGATGTTTTGGACTTATGACCCGTTGGTGTCGCGCAACGCGCATCTCAATTTGAATCGCCTCGGTGCGCGGATCACCGAGTACGTCGATGACATGTACGGTCACCATCCCGTCGGCAAGATGGACAGCGTCATCGGTAGCGACCGCTTCATCGTCGAATGGGCGCTACAGGAGGAAACGAAAGTCGCCGACGAGGACGCGCTGGCCCGTGCCGCCGTGGATGCCCCCGTTGTTGCGTTGACCGAGCATGCCGATCTGGGGACGGACGCGGCGCCGCTTCCGCGTGCGAACACCGTCCGCATTGAGATTCCGTTTGACATTCAAGAGCTCAAGCAGCGCGAACCGGGGATCGCGCGGCAATGGCGTGTTCTGACTCGACGGGCGTTCCACCATTACCTGGCTCGGGGATACACGGTCCAGGGCCTCCAACGGGATTCGCCGTCCAACCGGTGTTTTTACCTCCTCAGCTACCCAACCGCGCCATAGGCCGATGTTGCACATTACGCGTATCCACGTTCGCGAAATCCGCCTCCGACTCCGTGAGGTTTTTCGCATCTCGTCGGGAACGAGCCATGAGCGCCGCATCGCCTTAGTGCACGTCAGCGACGGCAACGGAATCACCGGCTGGGGCGAATGCGTGGCGGGCGAGGGCCCACACTATTCGTCGGAAACCGTCGACACGGCGTGGTACGCGTTGCGGGAGTGGATCGCTCCGCAAGTTGTAGGTCACCCATTCCCCGATCCTGCGGCCTTGTCGCACCATCTCGAGCGGTCGTTCCGCGGTCACCGCATGGCCAAGGCATCTGTCGAGATGGCGTGTTGGGATCTCGCTGCGAAACAGGCTGGCGTCTCGCTAGCAAGCCTGCTCGGAGGGACACGACCCTCCATCGCAACCGGGATCTCGCTCGGCATTCAACAAGATCCGCACGCTCTCGTCGAGCGCGTGCTAGCCGCGGTGGACGAAGGATACCGGCGGATCAAGCTGAAGATTGCACCCGGGTCGGATGTGGAGTTCGTAAGCGCCGCCTACAAGGCGGTAAGCGGGGCCACCCCAATCATGGTGGATGCCAATAGCGCCTATCGGCTGGAGGACGCGGACCACCTCGCGCAGCTGGACGATTTCGGGCTCCTAATGATCGAGCAGCCGCTGGCGTACGACGACCTCGTGCGCCACGCTGTACTGCAACGGCGCCTCCGAACGCCCCTCTGCCTGGACGAGTCCATTACCTCACCCGATCGGGCTGCAGACATGATCACTCTCAAGAGCGGCCAAATCATCAACATCAAGCCCGGTCGGGTCGGTGGGCACACCGCGGCGCGTGCCATTCACGACATCGCCGCAGACGCCGAGATGCCGGTGTGGTGCGGTGGAATGCTCGAGAGTGGTGTCGGACGGGCCCACAACGTGGCGCTGGCATCCTTGCCGAACTTCAAGATCCCAGGTGACGTCAGCCCCTCAAGGCGCTATTGGGAGCGAGATATCGTACTCCCAGAGTGGACAATGCAGGATGGGATGATCGACGTTCCGCGAGACCGCCCAGGTATCGGTGTCGATGTCGATCTCGACTACGTCGAGCGCCTCACCGTCCGCCAGGAGGTGTTCGAAGTCTAGGCCGTCATATGCGGCGGGGGTCAGCCGCCGTCGCCAGGCCCGCCGCGGAGACGGTGGCCTGCGGTGATGGCAACCCGATGAAGCCAGGCCGCGCCAATGGCCAGTGCTTCTTCGTCGAACGTGAACTGGCTCGAGTGGGCCGGCTTGCTCTCTTCTCCGGGTGTACCCGCTCCAAACCGAATGAAGCACCCCGGCTTGTGCTGGAGATACCAGCCGAAGTCCTCGCCCCCCATGTTTGCATCGCGCAGCGGCCGAACGGTCGGCGGCATGGGAAGCGCCGCCCCGGCGTCGAGTGCAAGCGCTACCATCTCCTTCGTATTCTGGACGGCGGGTGTGCCTTCGGTGATCTCAACGGCCGCGTTCGCGCCGTGGGAAGTCGCACAGGCCCCGGCAATGCGGTGGAGCGCGCGGAGGATCTGCTCGCGGACAGCCGGATCCTGCGCGCGAATGGTTCCTTCCAGCTCTGTCGTTTCGGCGAGCACATTGGGAGCTGATCCCGCAACAAAGCGACCGACCGTCACGACCGCCGGATGGGCCGGATTGACCTCCCGAGCAACGATCGTCTGGAGCTGCCCGACCATTGCACTACCGACCACGATGGCGTCGATCCCCTCATGCGGGCGCGCACCGTGTGCACCGCGACCGGTAATTCTGATGCGGAACGCGTCGGTCGAGGCGTTCACGATACCCTCGGTGATTACCAGGGTCCCCGTCAGGTAGCGTGGGTCGAGATGCCCGCCAAACACCATCGCGACGTCCTCGAGCACCCCCTCTTGTACCATGGCACGGGCACCGCCTCCGACCTCTTCCGCCGGCTGAAAGATGAGACGCATCGGTGCCGGCAACGTGGGTTCGGCAACGAGCAGCTCGGCAGCCCCAAGCAGCATGCTGGTGTGGCCATCGTGTCCGCACGCGTGCATCACCCCGTCGTGCACCGAGGTGAACGGCAGACCGGTCTCCTCTTGGATCGGCAGGGCGTCCATGTCCGCGCGAAGGGCGATTCGGGGTACCCCCGAAGGCCCGGGAATGTCGGCGACGATACCCGTACCCGCCACGCGACGGAACGGGACTCTCAACGACTGTAGCACCTCGGAGACCCGCGCCGCAGTTCGCTCCTCCTGCCAGCTCAGCTCCGGATGCTGGTGTAGATCTCGCCGCAGGGCGACCATGCGCTCAAACACTTCCGGTTTTATCGGCCGCATGAACGATGTCTCCTGACCGTACGCGCGTGAAAAAAATAACGCAGCTCGGGCTCGAGGGATAACGCTACACGCGCTTCTGTGTCCACCGGCCTCCTCCCTGAGCTCTCAAGGCTTTTGGGCGCTGGGGTTAAGCCCACGGAGGGCACAGCGACAAACGCGGCGGATTTGTTACGCGTCCTCGCCCGAGGATTGCGTGGATTCGCCCCTCGCCGACCGTCGGATCAGCCATGACCAACCAATGAGTGCGGCCGCGCCGGCCACCGCCCCACCCCCTACGAGCCAGACCAAACCCACTGCCGCTGACTCCGTAAACCGCCCGAGGGCGGCTCCGGCCCACGCACCGAAAAACGAAGCTGCCCACGCCACGAAGGGCGTGAGCAGCCATCCAGTCAACCGGAGCAAGCGGCCGCGCCGGCCCCGACTCACCGCCGCGCGAGAACGCCCGCGAGCGGAACGTGCACGACCAATGCGAGGGAAACCGCGAGTGCAACCGTCGCGGCGTGAAATGGCGCGAGACCCGTGACGACCAGCATGGCGGTGAGCACAACCGCGATACCGAGCGTCACCCCGATTACGGCTGAAAGGTTCGTCGTCCCAGACGATGCAGAGGTGCGCGCGTAGACCCACGAGCCAAGCCACGCCAGCACGGCCGACCCCATCCACCAAATGGGGATGTACCAGAAACCACTGCCGCCGCCGATTTGGTCCCAGGTCCAGTGATAGATGTCGAGCGGTCGGAGGAGTGCGGTATCGAGAAATGTGAACACGATCGCTCCCAAGAATCCCAGGGTGGCCGCCCAGGCGATCGGCTCCGCCGAGCGCGGTCTCACCACCGCGGCCGGGTAGTAGGCAAACACAGCGCCACCAGCGAGAATCAGGATCGACTGGACGACGCTCTCGACGGTGCCATCCATCGGACGCGAGAGCAACGCGAAGATGGCTACGCCGACCGCCGTGGCAACTCCCAACACCACACCGCCACGGACCACGGTGCGGACGTCGTACCGCTCGATGCCTGCCTCCACTGATGTCGCCATGCCGATGTTCTCCTGAGTTCTAAGCAAAGACAAGCCGCATCAAACTACTCCAATGGGAAAACGTGTTCAACGGCGCGGGCGCTCGTCACAGCCCTCCGTCCGGCGGGTGTCAGCGAGGCTGACAATCTTCCAGCCATCGGAGGAGCGTGCCAGTTGGACAGAATCGACACCGCAGTGGCTGAAGCGCTCGCCGAGGTAGAAGGCGTATTTGGTCCAGACGGTCGCGAGCGCCCCATCTACGCGGACCTCGGCGTCCCACAACTGCTCGTCCCACACGGCGTCATGCGGTGAACCGATGGCCTGAATGAACCGGTCGATCGGCGTGAGCCGCGTTTCGGGCGACCCATCTCGGGCCGTCGTACCTATTAGCCGGGCCTCGGCGTGAAACACGGACCGCGCCATGGCGCTGTCACCGGCGCGCATCGCGTCGAACAGGCGCTCCACCACCATCATGACCTCGTGCTCGGGCGCCTGTTGTTGGCCCCAGGCGACGGCACCGGGCATCCCAGTGGCTAGTAGCCCCACCAACAGTGCACGCTTCATGAAGGATCCTCCTGAGGAGTTCGTTGGTGACGAGCGGGTCCCGAGCGCGGCGCGGGTGCGGTCCTCACGACCACGACAGGCCCAGGTGGCACGCCGCGAACCTGAGGCCCACCAACGTCAGGTGCTCCTCAACGCGCTCGATCTCCTTGCAGAGCGGCGCCATCTTGACCGCCAGCCCTCCTGTGGCAACCACGTAGGGCGTCTGGTCTGTTGGCCACTCGTCCTTGATGCGGCTCACGATGCCGTCGACCGCGTCCGCGGTCCCGAACAAGACCCCTGCGCGGATGCACTCCTCGGTGCGCCGGCCGATGACACGCTGCGGCGGAACTAGCTCCGTTGCCGGGAGCTTCGCCGCGCGTTGCGTCAAGGTATCGGCCGCCGTTCTGATACCCGGCGCGATGACCCCGCCGAGGAAGCGCCCATCACCGGTGATGCAGTCAAACGTCGTCGCAGTCCCAAAGTCGACGACGATCGTGTCACGCTCAAAGAGCTGTGCTGCGGCGAGTGTGTTGATTACGCGATCCGCGCCCACCGTCGTCGGATCTTCAACGTCCAACGTGATGGGCAACTTCGACCACGGCCCGATCTCCACCGGTCGCATTCCCATCGAAGCGTGTACGCCGTCGAGGAGTGCCTCGGTTACCGCGGGGGCGACTGAGGCGGACACGGCAGTGCGCACTTCGTCTGTGGAGTGCCCGGCGTGGGTCATGAACGACGTGAGTAGCGTGCTCCACTCGTCCGGTGTCCGTCTGGTCACCGTAGTGACGCGCCAGTGCGCGGCAAGGCGATCGCCCGCAAACAAGCCGAGGGTGATCTCGGTGTTACCGATGTCAATCGCCAGAAGCATCGGGTGTCGGTTGAGGAATGATGTCTCCTAACCATCCGCGTCGGCGCACCACCGTCGCGGCGAGAGCGATGGCGAGGGCGCCGGTCGCCAGGACTGCGCCGATCGGCGCGTCCGGGATTTCGCCGGCTATGGGAGCCACCGTCTGTGTGGCCCCACCCATCGCCGCAATGTAGGTCCCGTGATAGAGCGCGGCGACTAGCAGGGACTGGGACATGATGTAGAGACAGCCCGTCACGACCGCAACCAAAACGAGGTGAACCACGCGCAGATCGATCAGGCTCACCGTTTCTGCCAGCATCGGCGGCCATACAGCGCTAAGCACCGCGGCACCCAGCACGAGCACGACGCCCGCGCTTTCCGGACGGCCAATGAGGAGGCGTCGAAATGTGAGCTCCTGAGTCACCAGCACCTGGCTGACATTGGCCACCGACCAAAACAGGACGCCAAGCACCCCGAGGCGTGCGCTCGGGATCGGCGTCGCCGGAGCCGAGTCTCCGCCAAACAGCACGACGGCAAGGGCGGGTACCACGGCACACGCGACCGCCAGGGCGAACCACCGCGCGTAGTTTCGCTGCCGCACCAACCCGAAGGAGAGTCCAGCCGCGACGATGCCAGCCGCGATGGCCAGGATCGCACCACGATTCACGGTGAGGAGCACCCTGACCGAACCACTGACCCCCGCGCTCGCTCCAGCGAGAACTATGAGCAGCCCGCCAACGGCGGCAGGCAAAACGGCCCACTTGAGCGAAAAGCTCTGTCGCCAGGGTCTCGTTGGCCAGAGGCCGAGCGGTTGATGCGTGCCGCGCAACGCGAATACGGCGACCACACCCAACCCCAAGGCTCCCACAGAGGGCCCGAACACGGTACGAACGGCGTCGGTCCGCACGAGCCACCACGAGGCACCTACGGCGAACACGCCGGAGAGGACTCGCACCCACAGCGGTGGATTAGGCGGTGACAACGTGTCCTCCTGTCAGTCGTTCCGTTCCGCTTGGGGTTTCGACAATCAACGCTCCCCCTGCGTCAACACCACGGATTTGCCCCTCAATTGGTTCCACGAGCCGTTTCCCACGAAGCCAGTCGTGATGCGCGTACGCCTCGAGCTCGCTGGCAGTCAAGCTATCGGATGTCGCAAGCTCGCCAAGCCGGGGTACGAGACGATCGAGCACCTCCACGCGTTGCACTCCCGGTCGCAGCGAGTCGAGAGTGGTGGCGGTCGCGGCCACGTCGTTTGCGAGGGGGGCCTTCACGTTGATCCCGATTCCAATAGCAACCCAGCGAAGTCGGTCACCGTCCCAGCGCGCTTCGCATAGCACACCAGCCAGCTTCCTATGGTCAACGATGACATCGTTGGGCCACTTGATCGCCGCCGGGATATCGAGCTCGCGGAGCGCACCCACCAGCGCGAGTCCCACACGCAGCCCCAACACGCCGGGTGCGGTCTGATCATCGCGACGCGAGAGGTAGCCCAGCCAGATGCCTGACCCGGCGGGACTGTGCCACCGTCGTCCCTGCCGCCCGCGCCCGGCGACCTGCTCGTCGGCGATCACCAGGGTACCCCCCGGTGCCCCATCGGCTGCCAACTCGTGGATGACATCGAGCGTGCTGGTCACCCGCACCAGGGTGAAGCACTGTGGGACGTGGAATCGGGCGGCTAACTGAGCAGCAGTGAACCCGTCGTACGCCATCAGCGCACCAACGCCCATCCCACAGTCACAATACCCATGGCCCAACAATACGGCGCGAAGTGATGGAACGCGCGACGTGCGAGCAATGAGACCAGCAAGCGAATGGCCAGGACACCAAAAACGAGCGATGTCAGAAAGCTCAATAAGAGCGGACCCGTACCCACGGCCGTGACGTCCTCCGCTAGATCGGGTATCTGGAGCACCGCCGCGCCAGCGATCGCAGGAATGGCCATCAGGAACGAGAACTCCGCAGCGCGGACTGGATCGATTTTGAGCCACAACCCCGCGGCGACCGTGGTGCCGGACCGTGAGATGCCTGGGAGGATCGCGAGCGCCTGTGCGATCCCAATAGCACCGGCGCCGACGACCGTAGGCTGGAGTTCCGTCGTGCGCGCGATGACCCGACGAGTACTCCACAGGATGAACCCGGTCACCAGGAAGTTGACGCCAACCAGCTGCAGTGAGTCAAAGGCGCGCTCGAAAAACTCTTGCCCCGCCAGTCCCACGATCCCCGCCGGGACCGAACCCACCGCGAGCAAACCGACATAGCGCCACGAGTCGGCATGTTTGGTCAGCATGCCGCGCACGAGCGACCAGAGACGCGATCGGTACACTATCACGACCGCGAGTAGCGTCGCGACATGCAGCGCCACCTCAACGAGCACGCCGGGCGTCGTGAGCCCGACAGCGGCTTCCGCCACCACGAGGTGCCCTGAACTCGACACGGGGAGAAACTCGGTGAGTCCTTGCACCAACCCCAGCACGAAACCCTGCCACCAGGTCACGCACTCACCATTCGTTGGTACAGGTTCTCGTACCGTGGCACGATGAGCTCGGCGGAAAAATCGGCTGCTCGGCGCACCGCCGCCGCTCGGGCGGCTTTCCACGTGGCCGGCTGCAGTAGCTCCAGCGCCTTTTTCGCCATCGCGTCCACGTCACCTACGGGCACTAACGCTCCGGTTTCGCCATCTCGCATGACCTCCGGAAGGCCGCCGACGTTTGTCGCGACCACGGGAACACCACATGCCATGGCTTCGAGCGCGCTGACACCGAAGGACTCCGAGGCGCTCGGTAATAGGAACAGATCAGCCGCCCGCAGGAGATCGGAGACGACGTTCACCTTGCCCAGGAAACGCACGCTGCTCGCCAGGTCGAGCCTCGCGACCTCGGCCTCGACCTCCGGACGCTGCGGTCCGTCCCCCACGAGCACCAGGACACTTGGGATCTTCTGGTGTACGCGGGCAAACGCCCGGACAATGTCAGGTACCCGTTTCACTGGCCGGAAGTTGGAGATGTGCATGAGGACCTTTGTGCCCTCAGGGGCCAGCGCCGAGCGGCATTTTACGTCATTTGAGGGGTAGTACTCGCTGAGGTTGACGAAATTTGGGATGACCTCGATATCACAACGCTGACACCCGAACGCTCGGTACGTTTCGTCTTTCAAAAACTCCGAGACCGCCGTCACCGCGTCCGAACGCTCGATCGCGAACTTGGTAATCGTAAAAAATGAGCTCTCCTGACCAACCAGCGTGATGTCGGTCCCGTGCAGCGTCGTCGCGACTTTGATGTCGCGGTTGCTCTCAAGCAACATCTGCTTTGCGAGGAAGGCAGCGGGAGCGTGCGGGATGGCGTAATGCACGTGCAAGATCTCCAGGTCCTCGCGTAACGCGATCTCATGTTGCTTCACCGACAGCGCCAGGGAGTACGGGAAGTACTCCAGAAGCGGATAGGTGCCGCTCAGGTCGACTTCATGGAAGTAGACGTGCTCGGTGAAGCCGCGTAGGCGAAACGGCGACGCGTATGAGATGAGGTGGACGTCGTGCCCGCGCCGACCGAGCTCGATTCCGAGTTCGGTCGCCACCGCCCCAGATCCACCGTACGTCGGATAACAGGTGATACCAATTCGCATTATCCCCCTCGCTCCTCCCAAAGCTGGACGATCCGATCGGCCAATCGTTCCGGCGATGCCGTCGCATCGAGTGTGTGCACGTGGTACCCCGTCAGCTGGTGTCGAAACCAGGTGTCCTGCCGCTTTGCGTACCGCCGGGTGGCGGCCGCGATCTCGTCTTCCAGGGTATCGCGTTCGGCGCGCCCTTGCAGGTACGCGACGACTTGTCGATACCCCACGGCGTCGAGTCCAGGTGCGTCTTCTGGCACGCCGCGGGACAGCACGTCACGCACTTCATCGATGAGCCCCCGCTCGAGCATGTGGTGCGTGCGGGCTCGGATCCGATCGTGCAACACCTGGCGCGGGATTGTGAGCAATAGGTACCAAGGTCGCATCACACCCTGTTCTTGGACGGAGCGTTGCCACCACGAGAGAGGCTTGCCCGTGAGGAGCGCGACCTCGACAACCCGTCCGGCGCGCTGACGGCCTCCACCTCGAAAGCCGGGGTCCAGGCGCGTGGCCCACCGCCCGAGACCGTTTGCTTGCTCGGTCCACTGCCGGAGCAGCGCCCTTCGCGCAGCGTCCATGGGTGGCTCTCGGAAGAGTCCATCCGCCAGCGCGCGAACGTAGAATCCGGTACCGCCCACCACGATCGCCTGTCGATCTGCCGGCACCTCCCGTAACCATCTTGCTGCATCGCGGGCGTATCGCCCGGCGCTATACGCCTCGCCCGGATCGATCACGTCAATGCCGAGATGAGGTACTCGTTTGCGTTCCTCTCGAGTCGGTTTGGCCGTGCCGATGTCCAGGTGGCAATACACCTGCCGCGAATCCGCGCTGATGACGGTGAGCGGCCAACGCTCCGCCAACGCAAGCACAGTAGCCGTCTTGCCCACGGCCGTCGCACCCACGATGATTGGAACCAGCGGTTTACGACCGCCCAAAGCGGCGCTCCAGCTCCTCCTTGGGGAGCTGCACGATAGTGGGACGGCCGTGCACGTCGTGGGGTGGAAGCTCACACGCAAACAGGCGCCGCAGTAGCTCCCGTCGTTCTTGCTGATCGAGCCGCTGTCCAGCTTTGACGGCAGCACGGCATGCATAGGTTGCCGCAAAGCGCTCGAGCCGGTTGGCAAGCGCCCCAACTCGACCGCGCGCCAGATCCGCCACCATCTCCTCGACGCACCGGCGGGCGTCGAATCGCGGGTGGGGGTTTGGAACCGCGTGGATCACCACCGAGTTGCCACCGAAGGGTTCGATCTCATAGCCGACGGAGGACAGGAGGTCCCTATGCACCTCAACCGCCTCGAGTTCCTCGGGTGAGAGATCGATTGTGAGCGGTAGCAACAGCCGCTGCGCCGCCGAGTCCTGGCCGCCCAGCTGAGCCATCGCCCGCTCGTACAACACGCGCTCGTGCGCCGAATGCTGATCCACGAGAGCAACACCCTCTGGTGTCTCAAACACGAGATACGTCTGGAACACCTGCAGAATGTCCCGTCCAGCATCGGGTCCCGCGCTCCCGGGTGCGCGATCCTGGTGCTCCTGGAAGGGCAGCAATGGCGCACCGACCGGGATGGACGGTGCACTTCCACCTTCCCCACCCCATGACTCAGGCGCTGGCGCGCCGTGGCGCACAACGGCGGAGGCTTCCATGGGCTGGAGGCTGCGTCGCACGGCGTCCTCGACAGCGCGTTCCACCAGATACCGATCGCGGAACCGGACCTCCAGCTTGGCCGGGTGCACGTTCACATCGACGCGATCCCCAGCGATCGCGAGCGTGAGGAAGAGCGACGGACGCAATCCGGGGGCAATCGTGGCACGGTAGCCGGCCTCTGCCGCACGAACCAGGAAGGGGTCGCGAAATGGTCGACCGTTGACGAAGAGGAACGCTTTGCGCCCCGCGGCCTTGGCATCCGCGGGACGCTGGACGAAACCGCGCACCACGATACCACCCATCTCGTGCTCCACGGGAACCAGGCCCTGTGCCAACTCGGGTCCGAAGAGGGCAGCGATGCGATCGCCCACACTCGAAACGCGCGGCGCGTCGATCCGAGTACGTCCGTCACTCAGGAGCGTGAACGCGACATCTAGCCGCGCCAGTGCCAGCACTGTGAGGGCTTCTACCGCCGCCCGAGTTTCGCTCCGGGCCGACCGGAGAAACTTGCGCCGCGCGGGTGTGTTGTAAAACAGCCGGTGCACGGTGACGGTGGTCCCCGGCGCGCGGGCCACTGGTTCCACCTGCTCGACCCGACCACCCGCAACCCGCACACGGGTGCCTCGCTCTGCGCCGCGCCCGTCCGGATCGCGAAGAGCAGTCTCCAACTCTACCTGCGCCACAGAGGCGATGGCGGGCAAGGCCTCGCCACGAAAGCCATACGTGGGAACCCCAATCAGATCGCGGGCCGTGCGGATTTTGCTCGTGGCGTGGCGATTCAGCGCGAGCAGCATGTCATCCCGATCCATACCAATTCCGTCGTCACTGACCCGCACCTGCACGCGCCCGCCGTCTTCGAGCTCGACGGTCACGCTTAGCGCACCGGCGTCGAGCGCGTTTTCTACAAGCTCCTTCACGATCGACGCGGGTCGCTCCACGACTTCGCCCGCGGCAATCTGATCCGCGACCTCCGGCGCGAGAACGGCGATACGACCCATCAGAGGGGAATCAACTCACGCGGCAAGAGCCAGCCAACTTCGCGCCCGCGCCGGACACGGACCCACGCGCCATGCGGATCGGCCATCACGACCGCGGCACCTTGCACCAGCGACCGCTGCGCGGGAGCCGAACCGTAGGGCGCCGCGCGAAGCGGCACGGCATCAGTGCGGACCAAAGCCACCGGGCGCGAATATTGTGTCGCCACATACGCCGCGTACGCCCCACTCGCCACAGACAGCGCGAGCAGCAGCACCGCAATCCTGGTGCGCCAGCGACGACCGACGACCACCCAACCTGCGAGCCATAGCATGACCGACACGAGCAGCGCCTCGGGTGGGGTGATGGGCGACACCCAGGTGAGACGACGGCTCATGAGGTCTGCAGCAGGAACCAGATCGTTTGATCGGGATGCCATCGCCGCACGTGGTGCGAGGCGTTGCGCTCGGACCCAAGCCGCTCTGGCGCCTGCGAAATCCCCGAGGCGATAACGAGCACTGCCGAGATTGAACCAGTGCTCCGCCCGTTGTGGCTCGCGTACTGCGCGAGCGGCGAAGCTGTCCGCGGCGGCGCGAACGGCACCGGTTTCATAGAGCCGCTCCGCCGATTGACCGGCGGCTGATGGCACCGCCAGCACAGCGAGCACGATCAGCACCGATCCGACGAGCACGCCGCTCTGGCGCGACTGCGACGCCGTTCCGAGGAGCACGCGTAGCACCTCCTCTACCTCGGCCGAGAGCTCGGATGGATCGGCGGTGGTGTCCGGACCGTACAGTGCGCGGTGCAGCCGGTCTCGCACTCGCGCCGCGTGCGCGGCGAGCGGCTCCTCGATGCCTGCCGCCCTGAGCGCATCCGCCAAACGATCGCCGTCGTGGCGCGGACCCACGAGCCGCGTCAGCACCGCGGCCAGCTCTTTGTCCAGCCGCGCAAGCGGACTGGTCGGAGTTTCCGGGAGTCGGCGTCGCTTTGCCTGCCACCGCTGCTTGAGGGGCGGCAGGATCCTCGTGGCCAGCAGTGCCGCGGGCACGATCAGATACGCGAGGATCCACAACCAGCCGGGAATCGCATGAAGCGTGCGGCCGACGATCCCGGTCCCCTGGACGAGACGGGGTGGCGTGGCCCGCAACACACCGGCTCCAGCCGCTTGCCCCGATACGCTCACCGCGAGGGCGGGACCACGCAGGGAGATGTGCCGTTCGCGATCCGTATCAAAGTACGCGTAGTGGGCAGGCGGAATTCGGAACGCGCCAATCGAATCCGCCACCGCGAGGTATTGGAAAACTTTTGTCCCACCCAACTTCCCAGCCTCGGCCGAAATGGAAACGGTGACATCACCAGGGTACACGCGCAGTCCTGTGGGCCACTCGAAGCGTGGCTCCGGCCAGAGCGCCACGTTGCCCGTGCCGCGTACGGTGGCCGTGATGGGAATGGCGCCACCCAATGGCACCGTTGTCGTGCCACCCTCCACCGAGAGGGTGAGCCCCGTACCGGCGGCACCTTCGAAGTCTTTGTCTCCCCCCTCGTGATGTGGGCGCACAAAGACGTCCAACGGCGCGGTCTCGACTTCGTGCCGAAGCTCGCGACTCAGAAAGGAATACGTGAGCGGTAAGCTGTAGGAGACCGTTGCGGATCCTACGCGCACCATCCCCACAGCGAGGGGGAAAACCGCTTGATGGTGGACGAACAGATCGTACCACGTGCCGCCAACCTGCCGGCTCATCGCAATGCCCACCGGACTCGGTCGCTCGTAGGACCACGCGCCCTGAAGCGGTGGGGGGCGCAAGGTGGGCGGATTCCGCAGCCGTGAGCGGATCCCTCGTGGGAACCACGCGATCACGACCAGGTCGATCTGCTCGCCGAGCAGCACCGAGTCTGCTGAGAGCAGGACACTCGCACCTACCTCATCGGTTTGCAGACGCGGAGCGGGGGCCCGAACCACCAGCTCGCGGACGCTGGGCACGAGTACCCGGTCGGACGCCGCACCAGCCGAGGCCACCGTGACAGACAGCGGAGCGGTTGCCGCCACCTCACTCCCCTGTCGCACGCGCACGGCCGGAATCGAGATGGTCCCAACCCTCACGGGGCGCAGCGTGAGAACCCGACGCGTGATCCGTGCAGCCTCCCCCGCGTCCAACGTGACCTGCGATTGCTCACGAGTGTTTTCCACCTCGAAGCCTACCAGCTGCGGCATGAAGATCTCCACCGATTGGTCGCCTCGAGACTGAACAGTGATCGACAATACCACGGAATCGCCAAGCAGCACTTGCTCTGGCGTGACGCGGGCTGACACGCTGAGCTGCTGTCCGAGCAGCGCGACCACCACCGTGAGCGCTACCAATCCCGCTCCTCCCGGCGTTCGCCAAACTGCCGACGACGTCTATTCAGTTCGAGCAGCGTCTGTCGCTCCTCCTCGGCAATCGAATTCAGAATCTGCTCCGCCTGCTCCGGGGTCAGGCCTCCGGAGGACGTCGGCTGTGCCGGTGATCCTCCACCGCCCGCACTTCCACCCTGCGGCGGAGGGCTGGTAGCGCCACCACCACCGGTCGGCGGCGCGAGCTCGATGGTCAACTCGAGATTCCACTTGGTCGACCGATCATCGGGTCGCAGCAACAATGCCTCGCGAAACCGTTGTTGCGCCTGCCTCAGCCGGTCGCTGCGCTCTTCGCTACGGCCTTGTGCCTGCGACCCGGCGATGCGGAGATCGAGTAAGCCCAGATTGTAGAGGGCGCGAAAGCGGACGTCGGGCTCGCGGGAGTTCACGGCCCGCTCCAACGCGCTGCGAGCGAGTGCGGTGTCCCCCAATGCCATCGCGGCCGTCCCGAGATTGAACCAGATGGTGTCCCCTCCTCGTCCGCTGCGGGCTTGCTCGAGATAGCCATTCGCCGCCTCGCGGATGTCCCCTCGTTTCCACGCTTCATCAGCAGCATTCGCCAGACCCTGGGCCCCTACGGTCCCCGGCAGCCCTATCATCATCGCCAAGGCAGCGAGCGCGGCTGACCGTCGCGTGATGGTGTGACCGAGCATCACGATGACCGCCGTCAGTAAAGGAATCCAGGCGCGCGACACATCGTGCACGGACGTCGTCGTCGCGAGCGGTGCGCGCTTGAAGGAATCCACCAGGCCGCGCGCCACACCGGCCTGATCGTTCACCTCCGCGGCCACGACAACACCTTCCGCGGCATCGGCAACGGCGTTCAAGACTTCGTCGCGACGCCACGTCTCCACCACGGTCCCGTTGGGGTCCCGCTGATAGCCAACGAAGGAGCCTTCTGGATCGCGCACCGGGATGCGCGCGGGTTCGCGACCGCCTTCGGCAATGAGGATCAATCGGATGCCGGAACGGCGCAGGCGCTCCGCCTCCTGCAGTAGCGGAGGGATTGAATCGTGCGTTTCTCCGTCAGTGAATACAACCAAGACACGGTCGGCCACTTCCTCACCCGCCAGCAGTAGGTCCCGTCCCTGCCGGATCGCGCGCGCCAGCGTCGTCCCACCCTTGCTTGCGATATCGGGATCGAGGCCCTCGATCAGGAGTTGGAGCGCGCCTGGATCAACGGTCAGCGGAGACGTGATGTAGCTGCCTCCCGCAAACGCGATCAACCCCACGCGATCGCCACGGAGATCGTGCACGAGCCGTCGCGCCTCCCGTTTGGCCCGTTCGAGGCGCGATGGCGCAGCATCCTCCGCAAGCATCGAGCGGGAGATGTCGATCGCAATGACCAAACTGAGTCCTTTCGTATCGGTCACGACCGTGCGACTCCCCCAGCGCGGACCAGCGAGCGCCACGGTGACCAGTACCCCCGCCACGCCGAGGGCCACTGCGCCGAACCTCCCGACACGCGCGGCCTGGTAACCCAAGGAGTCCGACCAGCGCTTCGCGCGGGAGATACGCGCGTTTCGCGCCCACAGCGCGAGCCCCCACAAGAGGAAGCCAACCATGGGTGCCAGCCACAACAGAATCGGAACGTCGAAGGCCATGCTATGGTACCCGAACGACGTACGTGGCGGAGAGCACGAGCTCGACCATGAGGCCCAACAATCCGATGACGAGCAGCGGACGAAACGTTTCGTCAAACTCCGTGTAACGCGTCACCACGACGGGGGTCTTCTCGAGCTGGTCGATCTGCTGGAACACGCGGCCCAGTGCACCCGTATCCGTGGCGCGGAAGTAGCGGCCTCCGGTGATGTCGGAGACATCTCGGAGCAGCTCTTCGTCGATCCGCACTGGTAACGTCTGATACCGCAGCTGACCCTGGGGACCGCGACCAATGGGCAGCGGTGCTTCACCCTCGGTTCCTACCCCTATCGTGTAGATTTTCACGCCCACGGATGCGGCCGCTTGCGCTGCGGTCCGCGGATCGAGCATCCCCCTCGTGTTCTCCCCATCGGTGAGCAATACGATGACTTTGCTGGCGCCTGGGGCCCGCCGGAGTCGGTTCGCGGCGGTGGCGATCGCAGTGCCGATGGCGGTTCCATCCTCGAGCTCCCCCACTCGGAGACTGCGCACCCCTTCTTCGAGAACCGCATAGTCGACCGTTATGGGCAGGCGGGTGATCGCCTCTCCCGCAAAGGCGACGAGCCCAATGCGATCGAACTCTCGTCCCCGCACGAACGCCACGGACTGCTCCTTGGCGACGTCGAGCCGGTTGGACGGAGCAAAGTCCTCCGCGAGCATGCTGCTCGAGACGTCAACCGCGAGGACGATAGCAATGCCTTCGCTCGTGCGCTCGACCACAGCCCCCCCGAGTTGCGGTCCAGCGGCGGCGACAATCCAACTGCCCAACACCAGTGTGCGGAGTCCCGGCGGAATCCCGGCCACCCAGCGGCGCTTGCTGGCCGCGCCTGTTAGCTCGCTCACGTCGCTGTAGCTCGCCGTGGGGCGGCTTCGGCGCTTTCGGAACCACCACCACAGCGGGATGGCGAGGAGCAGCAGGAGCAGCAGGGGCCGCGCGAAGAGCATCATGTGAGCTTGGCCGCGATGGCTTCGGCGCGGCGTGCCAGCGCGAGGATCTCATCCGGAACGGCGGGAGCGAACCGGGCGCGCTCCAACGCACGCAGGATCTCGGCGATCTCGCGGCGTGGCCAATCGGGCCGCTCGCTTGCGAGCACGCGTTCACATTCCTCAATGCTCAGGTGGCGCCCCGCGTCTGGGAGCAGGTCGACGAGATTTTGCCGCAGTGCGTCGGCGGTCGCGGTCGCCACCGCGCGTGATTCGCCGGCGTCTGCCCACCGCTCCACCGGCATCGTCACCGCATCCCGCCCTTCCACTGCCCACGCGGGACGTGGCCGCACCCAACGCCTTCGCACGCCCCACACTGTGAGTGAGGCTAGGGTGACGGTGACGAGCACAATGAGGGGAACGGGCGTCGTGCGACGACGGGCGAGGGGGCCGAGCGACGGTTGGGGAGCAGGCAGCGGATCTCGTGTCGGAAGGACCGACGCGACGGTCACCGAGATCGTTTCCGCTGGCAGCGTCTCGGCCCGCCCTTCGGCGTATTGGATTTCGAGCGCTGGCAGCGTCACGGCGATCTGCCCGGGCTCGAACACCGTCAAGGCGTACCGAATGGTCAGCGTGTCGCCGCGCCGGGCGACGGTAGGATCGAGCAGCGGCTCGATCGCCGCCGTTGGGTCGAGCGGGAGCAACCGTGGATGTGCACCGGCATCCACGCGCACAAATCGGTCGACCCATATCGTATCGCCGATGGTCGGTTCCGCGGGACGGACTGACCAACCGATGGCTTGCGTCATCAAGACGAGCGTCGCGATCATCATCGTCGCAATCTGCGGGCGCGCGCCGCGAATGCCCGGTGCAGTGCTTCAGCATACGGTTGATCGGTGCGCAGGGCGATGTGATCGACGCGTGCCTGCTTGAACGCGCGCGCGCGTGCGAGACTCCGCTCCTCCGCCGCGATGGCCAACGCGAGGCGGGTCGCTTCGTGAGACGTATCGACGAGCGTTCGAGCTCCCGTTTCCGCATCCTGGACCTCTACCCAGCCCGACTCGGGGAGCGTCGCTTCCCGTGGATCGTCGACGGTGATCGCCACGACGTCATTTCGTGCCGCTAGACGTTGTAGATGCTCTTCCCAGCCCGTCGCGCGAAAATCCGAAAGGACGACGACGACGCCCCGGTGCCGGAGCAATCGCGAGGCGTAGACGAGCGCGGCTCCCAGGTTGGTCCCGCGGTCCTGCGGCCGAAACGCCAACAGGTCACGAATGACCCGAAGCGCGTGGCGGCGACCCTTCGCCGGCTTGACTACGTGATCCACGCCCGTGGAGAAGATGAGGCCACCGACGCGATCGTTCTGGCGCGCGGCGGCCAGCGCGAGCACGGCAGCGACCTCTACGCCGAGCTCGGACTTGGCCTGGGGCGACCCGAACTCGAACGAACCCGAGCGGTCGACCACCAGCAGCAGCGTGAGCTCACGCTCCTCTTCGAAGATCTTGACGAACGGCGAGCCCATTCTCGCCGACACGTTCCAGTCTATCGAGCGAAAATCGTCGCCGTGCTGATAGGCGCGGACCTCGGAGAACTCCATGCCCTGTCCGCGGAACACGGAGCGATACTCACCGGCAAACAACGTGTTGACGAGACGCCGGGTGCGCAGCTCGATGGTCTTGACTTGGCGGAGAACGTCAGCGCTAAGTGCGCGGCTCCCGACCCTCACGGAACGTCTACCGCCTCCAGAACCTTGGCAATGATGTCATCCGACGTAACGTCTTCGGCCTCGGCTTCAAAGGTGAGCAAGACGCGATGCCGTAGGACATCGGGCGCGATCGCCTTCACATCTTCCGGGATGACGTAGGAACGGCTTCGGACAAACGCGTGCGCGCGCGCCGCTTGCGCCAAATAAATCGAGGCACGCGGGCTCGCCCCGTACGCGATGAGCGCGCGGACATCGTGGAGCCCGACCGCCTGCGGTGCGCGCGTGGCCCGCACGATATCCACCACGTAGTCCACGATCTTTTGATCCATGTACAGTTCGGCCACGGTCCGGCGTAGCGCCAAGATCTCGTCGGGATCCGCCACGCGAGAAACGGGTATGGGTTGCCCCCCTGCCATCCGCCAGAGGATCTCCTTCTCCTCATCGCGCGTTGGATAGCCCACGCGGATCTTTAGCATGAACCGATCGAGCTGTGCCTCCGGCAGCGGGTACGTGCCTTCCTGTTCGATGGGGTTCTGGGTGGCCAACACTAGGAAGGGCTCGGACAGTGCATACGTCTCGCCGCCGATCGTCACCTGCTTCTCTTGCATCGCCTCCAGCAACGCCGACTGCACTTTGGCTGGTGCCCGGTTGATCTCGTCCGCGAGTACGATGTTCGCGAATAGGGGACCTCGTTTGGGATGGAAGTCACCGGTGCGCTGATCGAACACCATCGTCCCGATGACGTCCGCTGGAAGCAGGTCGGGCGTGAATTGAATGCGTTGAAAGGTCGTGCGGATGGTCTCGGCCAGGGTTCTGACAGCCAGCGTTTTCGCGAGCCCGGGAACACCCTCCAGGAGAAGGTGGCCACCCGCGAGCAATCCCACGAGCAGTCGCTCGACCATCATCTCCTGGCCGACCACCCGCTTTGAGACTTCATCGATGATCGCGTTGGTAACGGGCGCTTCACCCGTCGCAACGGCACGCGAGGTCATGCCTTCACCTTTCATGTTCGAGTGCGCCGCCTAGCGTTTGATGCGTTCGCCATCGTCTTCGTGCCGAAAGACCCACGTCGCGAATCGGGATGGGCGGATGGGATCGTCTCCGGCAATGGCATTGACATCGATCCCGCTGCCATGCTCGACCACCCGTTCACGCGCCTGTGCCACCACCTGGCGTGCCCGCGATACCCACACGGCGCAATTCTCAGGGCGCAAATCCACCCAGCCCCGCACCGCCGCCCCGTCGAGATCGCCACCGTCAGGCGGCATCAAGACGTCTCTACCTCTATAAACCTTGGCCCCGGGAAGGATCACGGGAAGACCAATAGAAATGATCAATGAACGAAGATCCGCATCCCGTGAGAGCAGGGCGGCTGCCTCTTCTGCCAACGTCGCCGGGTCGGCTTCAGCCAGCTCCCGAACGGTCTGACGCAGCTGTCCCCAGATGTGCGCCTCGTACAGCAGCTTGGTGAGCCGCGGGGGCCCGAGCATCTCGAAAGCAACTGACGACACGCCGTGCTCACGCTCCAACGCGCGCAGTCGCTCTAACGCGGCGTCTCGTAGCAGACCTGCACGATAGGTGGGACCGGCGGTGGCGGAATCGAGGGCAGTGACGATATCGCGGCCCGTGGGCCGACCTTGCAATTCCATCACGACGTATTCGGCAATCTCCTGCGGCGTGATGAATTCCATCTGACCCAAAGCGGTCACCGTTTCGAACTCTTCGCGCGCGAAGACGCCGTTCTCTCCGACGTCGGCAAACACTGACTCCACGACGTCTCCCGTCTCGCGCCACCCCGTTGCGGCTCCGCCGAACGCTTCCGTCGCAGGTAACGGCTCCGGACAGTCAAACCTGGGAACTTGTGCGCCATACCGACGAACCGGGCCGTAACAGATGTCCTTCCACGCAATGGTGGCCGTCGGCTTGATCTCGACGGTGGCCGGAGCGTGCGGCGTCCGGCCGAGCAAAAAGAGCAGCAACGAGTGCGCGCCGGCGAGCGCGGATTTTGTCAGGAGCGTGCGAGACGGCCGCTCCTCTGAATGGGTGTAGGGTACGTTGAACCCCATACCACCGGTCCCACTGGTACCGATCTTCACGTATCCTTGGGTGCCGACGGCGCGCAGTCCCTCGACCATAATCTGCATGTGTCGGATGAGTTGAGGCACGGGGATCGTGAGGACGTGCGCTTCGATCGCCTCACGCGGCACAGGCTGGGTTGCGCTGTCGGCGAGCAGGCGGCGCGTGCTCGAGAAAACATCCTGATACGCAAACGCCGTGGCGGTGTTGATGGAATCGACCACGGCGTGCGGCTCGAACCGACGGAATAGTTGATAGAGAAAACTTCGCTCCAAAATGCCCTGGTTCAGATCATCGAGCAAATCCTGAATGACGAGCGCACGCAACTCGGGGTTTTTGAGCACCGCACGGCGGCCCTGTTGCGCGACCGACGCCGGAAGGAACACATCGCCCCACGCCGTTTCAATCGCGGTCTCACCCGCAAACGGGGCAAGAGCATCGGCCGCGGCAAGGACTTCGGATTCCCGAAGGGCAACGAGGACGAGGGTAGCCGGGCGAAAGTCCAAGAGTCGCCTCGCTACGGCCTGGCCGACCAGGCCACTGCCTCCCAGAATGAGTATCCGCTTCTTCTCTAAGTCCATGCCACCTCACGATAACACAGCGGCGCCCGCAGTACCGAGGGCGCGGATTTCACGTGGTGTAAGATCTCGCCATTGACCTGCCGGAAGCCGGCCAAGACGCACCGGTCCGTGAGTCAATCGAACCAGCTGCGCCACCTTGAGACCAAGCTGGGTGCAAAGCCGTCTGACGATCCGGTAACGACCCTCTGCCAGCGTCAGCAGCAGCTCGCTCTCTCCGTTTGCGAGGGAGCGAACCCGGTGCCGGATGATTTGCACCGCACGTCCGTCGACCAACACGGGGCGCCGAAGCGCCTGCTGAATGGCATCGGGAGCCTTGCCATGCACCCGCGCCCGGTACGATCGCTCGACCGCGTAGCGGGGGTGCATGAGCCGGTTCGCCACCTCACCATCGGTCGTCATGAGGAGGAGACCAGACGTCATCACGTCGAGCCGACCGACGTACGTCAATCCGGGGATGTCAGGAACCAGCTGAAAAACGGTTGGACGGCCTCGCGGATCCTTCCGAGTAACGACGTAGCCAATCGGCTTGTGTAGGGCCACCCACCTCACCGCCGCCGGACGTACCCGTTTGCCGCGAACCGTGACGACGTCGCGATCGGGATCGACGCTCATCCCGATGTGTGCAACCTCGCCGTTAACATAGACCCGTCCAGCCCGAATCAAGTCTTCCGAACGCCGCCGCGACGCGACTCCAGCGCGGGCGAGGGCGCGCTGCAACCGCATTGAGCTCACTGCTCGACCATCTCGGCCAGTGGCCGTAATGCCACCGACAGCTCCTCAAGCCGAGGTAGCTCCTCCAGGCCGCGCAGTCCCAACAGCTCCAGGAACGCCATCGTGGTGCCATAGAGTAGCGGCCGCCCCATCCCCTCAGCTCGCCCGACCACGTCGATCAACCCCCGGTCCTGCAGGGAACGAAGCACTCCCTCCACGGAAACGCCGCGAATCTCCTCGACCTCCGCCCGTCCGACCGGCTGGCGATACGCGATCACCGCCAACGTCTCTAACGCGGCCGCCGAGAGCTTGCGGGGTCGCGTGACAATCTGCGCTTCCGCGATCGCCTCACCAAACTCCGGCCGCGACAAGAGCTGAAGCCCACCCGCCACCTCGACGAGCACGATCCCATGTTCACCGGCTTGATAGTGGTGTCTGAGCTCGTCGACCGATGCCGCGACTTCCTCGGCCGTTGCGTCTGGATCTAGTCGCTGCAGATCATCCAGCGAGAGTGGCCGGGATGCAGAGAATAGGGCGGCTTCAAGCAGCTGCGTGCGTCGGTTCACGAGCGATCGTCAGAGCTCCAAATTGAAGTTCTTGTGTGAGTAGCAGTCGGCCGACGCGCGCGAGCTCCAAGAGAGCGATGAGCGCAGAGATCACGTCTGCAACAGTCGGGCGCTCGTCAAACAATTCGCGAAAGTCGAGCCGATCGCGCTCTTCGAGCACCGTCAGGATCCGGCGGGTTGCACCCTCGACGTCGAGCGGCCGTGGAATCACGCGATGGACGACCGGTTGCGGCATCGCCTCGATCACACGCTCAACAGCAGCCACCAGTTCCGTCAAGTCGAGCACCAAAGGTGGCGGCTCGGGCTGAGGCAGTGGTTGGACCCACCCTCGCGGAAAGCGATCCGCACGCAGCTCAACTTGGGTCGAGAGCCACGTCGCCAACTCGCGGATCTGTTCGTACTCCAACAGACGACGGACGAGCTCGGCACGGGGATCCTCCCAATCGTCCTCATCGAACGGCCGGGGGAGCAACATCTGCACTTTTATCCGAAGCAGCCGCGCTGCCATCTCCAGATAGTCGGCGGCCTCGTTGAGCCCCAATGCATCGATCGCCTCCAGGAACTGGTCGGCGATCTGTGCGATTGGGATGTCTGTGATGTCGATCTCTTGGTGCCGAATGAGATGCAACAGAAGGTCGAGCGGTCCGGAAAACGCGTCCAGACGAACGATGAACGGCGTGTCGCTCGTCGCGACGACCGGCGGTGCGCTAACTGCGGACAATGACATCACTCCCGGGCAATTGGCCGAGCACGCGCGCTCCCTGCGAGGGCCCGACGCGGCACGCTGAAGCCTGTGAATCCCCAGTGAAACGAAAGCGATTACCGCGGACCGTCGAATCCCATGGGAGCACGCAAAGGCGTGTTCCGCTTGCGTTGTTGGGGCAGAAAGGTAACGGAGGCCGTGACCAGTGTCAAAGGCGTAGTCCCTTGACTCAACAGCACTTGCGCGATAGACTTCCCGACCCGTTTTCGGGTTCGACTCAACGGTTCGCTAAGGAGTTGTGGTGCCTAGAATCGCTTCAGCAAAGAAACGCATGCGGCAGTCGATTAAGCGACGGATCCGGAATCGAGCCGAGCGGTCTGCCGTGCGAAACGCCATGAAACAAGTCCGGACGGCCCAAACGCCCGAGGCGGCGCAGACGGCCTTCCAGCACGCCCAGCGGGCGCTGGACCGGGCAGCTCGAAAGGGCCTGATCAAGAAGAATGCAGCCGCCCGAAACAAGCGCCGCTTGGCAAAGGTGGTAGGAAAGACCGGGTAGGGAGTTCTGACTATAGAGCCGCGAGCTCCGCGCCGCAGCGTTCGCAGTACCACTCGGTTGGCAAGTTCATCGTCCCACACTCAACACACTTGAGCGTCTTCTTGGCCGAGGTCCGGCCGGACACGCGCTCCCCCGATGACGCATGCTTCACCCCCTCCGTCCCGAGCGGAATGTCCGACGCGTCACCGGCCTGCGCCGCGTGACCGGCGGCCTGCTTCTCTCCGGTCACCGACTTGAGGAACGCGAGTTCGTCAAACGCATCGGTCTGATCTTCGTCTAGCTCCTCGGCCAGCGGCTCGGGCTGGCGATCCACAGCGCTCGGCCGACGGGCCGGTGGCTCCGGCGGCGAAGCGGGCTCCTCGAGCTCGTCCTCATCACCAAACGCCCCCACTGCCCCGCGTGACGGCTCGAGCAACGACACGACCCCCTCGAGCGTTTTGATCTCCGCCTCGACATCCTTGAGGTTGTCGCGGACCTGAACCAGCTGTTCGAGGATATCGGTCCGCAGCGCTGCCCACCGGTTCTCATCGTACTCGCCTACGGAATGGCGCAGCTCTGCTTCCGACAATCGTTCGGTTGCGGCGCCCTCCTCCTGGCGGAGCTCCTCGCGCCGCCCGAGGTGGGCTTGGAGTGCCGAAGCCAGCTCGTCCTGGTAGCTCTGGAGCTGGGCAACCACCCCTTCGAGCCGGTTACGATAGTCGTTCGCCACCCTGTCCCGGACGTGCTGGGGCGTATTATCCGCGGACATGCGAAGCCGCTCGAGCCAACGCTCGATCCGCTGCTTCTCATCGAGCAGCCGGCGGATCTCGACGGTGGATCTGGGCGAAGCCTTCGCCATCTAAGCCTCCGATTCGGGGATGGGACACCCAGGGTACGGCCCTGCAAGATCGCGACCACGGCGCAGGACCTCAAGCCGCTCGACCTGGGATCGCTCAAGGGGGGTTACTCGCCCCAAAAGCTTGGCAGTCAATATGATCCGAGCGGTGTGCTCCAGACTCTCCATGCGAATCAACGCCTCCGTCAGGCTCTCCCCCATGGCCACCGCACCGTGATTGGCCAGGACCAATACGCTGAACCCCCCGAGGTACGGCTCGATCTGGTCACCCAGCTCCGGGGTGCCAGGCGTTCCATATGGAACCAGGGGGACGTGCCCAACCTGGAAGATAAGTTCCGGGAGCACGCATTCGTCAAACGCTTCACCGGCCACGCCAAACCCGGTTGCCACCGGCGGATGGGCGTGCACCACGGCATTAACGTCAGGTCGCTTCTTTAGAATTCGCAGGTGCATGTCCAGCTCGCTGGAGGCCCGTCGGTGCCCGCGGATGTGCCGACCGGAAAGATCCACCTCCACGATGTCCTCCGCTGTGATCTCCGCCTTCAGCAACCCGGCCGCCGTGACCAGCGCCCGGCCCTCTCCCACCCGTACGGCGACGTTACCGTCCTGACCGGCGATCAGGCCGACCGAAGCCATCCGGCGGCAGCACCACGCGATCTGCTTGGCCACGTCCCGGCGCATTACGGAGCCTCGTCCGGGTAAACCAGGCGACCATCGACGTAGGTCCGCTCGACACGGGCCTGGAGCTGCCAACCAGCGAAAGGTGAGTTCCGGCTCTTCGAACGAAAAGCCGCCGGATCGACGATCCACCGCGTCTGCGGATCGAAGACGACGATATCTGCCGGCACACCACGGCGGAGCGTGCCGCCTCGTAGATGAAAGATGCGAGCGGGTTCCGAGCTCATGCGACGAATCAGTTCCGGGAGCGTAAGATACCCCGGCTGGACGAGCCGGGTGACGCCCAATGCCAGCGCCGTCTCCAAGCCGACGACACCAAACGGAGCATCGTCGAACTCCCGTTCCTTCGTCTCGTAGTGATGCGGTGCGTGGTCGGTGGCGATGGTTTCGATGGTCCCATCGCTGAGCGCCTCGCAGATGCGCTCGACGTCGTCGGCCTCGCGCAGCGGCGGATTCATCTTGCTGTTGGTGTCGTAGTGCTCACAGGCTTCGTGTGTCAATACGAAGTGATGCGGTGTTGCTTCCGCCGTGACGTTGACGTGACGGTCTTTCGCTCGGCGGATGATGTCCACCGAGCCGCGGGTCGAAACGTGACACAGGTGCACGTGGCCACCAGTCAACTCGGCTAAAAGGACGTCCCGCGCCACCATGATTTCCTCCGCGGCGGCCGGAATACCGCGGAGCCCGAGCTTAGTCGATACGACGCCCTCGTGCATCACACCGCCCGCGGCAAGCGTGGGCTCCTCGCAGTGGTCCGCTACCGGGATCCCGAAGCTCGACGCGTACTCGAGCGCGGTGCGCATCAGGTGACCCGACACTACGGGGTGTCCGTCGTCGCTCACCGCGATCGCACCGGCCGCGACCATCTCCCCAAACTCGGCCAGCTGCTCACCCTTTTGGCCCAGTGAGATGGCGCCGATGGGATACACTCGGGCGCAACGAGCGGCAGCACCCTGCTTCACGATGAAGCCGACCGCCGCCTGATTGTCGGTGACGGGATCGGTGTTTGGCATAGCGCAGATGGACGTAAAGCCTCCCGCGACCGCCGCGCGTGCTCCAGTTGCGACTGTCTCGGCATCCTCTCTTCCCGGCTCGCGCAGGTGTACATGAATGTCCACGAGGCCGGGCGCCACGATCTTCCCGGCAACGTCAACCACCTCGGCACCGTCGGGCGCTGCGAGATTGGGCTCCACGGAGGCGACGGCGCCGTCGATCACCAGCACATCGGCCACGGCATCGTGCGGTTGGGACGGATCGACCACGCGGCCACCCCGCAACAGCAGCGGCCTCATGTCTCCACCTCACGCGGCGCCTTCGCCGCCTCAGCCAGTTCTGGACGCCCCCCAGCCAGGAGATACAGGACGGCCATGCGCACGGCGATGCCATTGGTCACTTGGTGGAGGATGACACTGTGCGGGCCGTCGGCAACGCGGGAGTCGATCTCGACGCCCCGGTTCATCGGTCCAGGATGGAGAATGAGCAGCGGTTTCCGCGCGCGCTCGAGCCGTTCGACCGTAACACCGAAGACGCGATAGTACTCGCGCAGTGACGGAATGTATCCCGCATGCATCCGCTCCAACTGCAACCGGAGCACGTTGAGCACGTCCGCCCACTCGATCGCCTCCTCGATTCGGCGAAAGACACACACTCCGAGGTCTTGAATACCGCGTGGCAGAAGCGAGCCGGGTCCGCAGACGGCCACCTGGGCGCCGAGCTTCAACAGTCCCCAGATGTTGCTGCGCGCGACACGACTGTTGAGGATGTCACCACAAATGCAGACTTTGACGCCTTCGATGCGGCCCAGCTTGTCCCGAATGGTCAACAGGTCCAGTAACCCCTGGGTGGGATGCTCGTGCTTCCCGTCACCGGCGTTGATCACGTTCGACCGGATTCGCTCGGCCAGAAAGGAAGCAGCACCCGAAGATGGATGGCGAATCACCACCATATCGATCCGCATGGCCTCGAGGTTGCGGGCGGTGTCGACCAGGTTCTCGCCCTTCTCCACCGAGGAACCTTGAGCCCCGACGTTCACCGTGTCCGCGGACAGACGCTTTTCGGCAAACTCGAACGAGATGCGGGTTCGCGTCGATGCTTCGTAGAACAGGTTGACGATGGTTTTGCCGCGTAGCGTCGGAACCTTCTTGATCGCTCGCTCACTGACTTCCTTGAATGGCTCTGCAGTATCGAGGATGAGACGAATCTGCTCCGGGGTCAGCGGTTCCAGACCGAGCAGATCCTTTCCCAGGGATGGGACGGTCACAGGCGGGCGTTCCGCACGAGCTCGACAGCATCACGGCCATCGCGTTCCGCAATCAGGACATCGACTCGGTCTCGCGGGCCAACTTCCACACGCTCTCCAACGACATCGGCCTGAATGGGAAGCTCGCGTCCACCCCGATCGACCAACACGCTGAGGCCAATGCGAGCGGGACGCCCGAAATCCGCCAGCTGGTCCATCGCCGCCCGAATCGTCCGACCCGTGTAGAGCACATCGTCGACGATCATCACGCACTTCCCGTCCATGTCCCCTGGGAGCCGGGTCTCGCCGACGATGGGACGCGGCCCCACCGTTTCGAGGTCATCGCGGTAGAGCGTGATGTCGAGCGCCCCCTGAGGCACGGGCGTTCCGTGACGCTCCGTGATGAGCGCTGCGAGACGCTCAGCGAGCTCGACACCACGGCGCTGGATCCCCACGAGAACGAGCCGATCGATGCCGCCGGCAAATTCTACGACTTCGCGGGACATACGTTCGAGCGCCCGCGCGACCGCGCGGGCGTCAAAGAGCGTTTGCCGCTCATTGGGGGTCATAGCCGTGCGCCAAGATAGAGGGTATCCCGCTACGAGTCAACGACATACGGGGGTGACCGTCGGCTTGCCGGCCAGTACCGCGCGCACGTTCTTGACGGCCAGTCCTGCCATGCCCCGCCGTGTCTGGGTCGTGGCGCTTCCAATGTGGGGGACCACGACCGCGTTGGGGTGGCCGACCAAGACCGGTGAGACCTGGGGTTCGTGCGGAAAGACGTCCAGCCCAACCCCACCCAAGCGTCCGGCTGCCAGCGCCTCGAGCAAAGCCGCCTCATGGATGAGGTCTCCGCGCGCCGTGTTGATGAGAAATGCCCCTTCTTTCAGCAGTGCGAACTGCGCGCGACCCAACAATCCACGGGTCTCCGCATTCGACGGGACATGCAACGTCACGATATCACATTGCGCGAGTGCGGTAGGGAGGTCAGTGCGCACCGCGCCTGTCGAGCGTTCGAATTCGGGCTTATCAGAGCGCGAGACATAGAGCAGCGACATCCCAAATCCCACCGCGCGACGCCCGACCGCCTGCCCGATCCGACCCGCGCCGACGATGGCGAGTGTCCGACCGGTCAACTCCAGACCGAGGAGCAGCGTCGGGTCCCACCCCCGCCACCGCCCGTCCGCGATCAGTTGCTGGCCCTCTTTGAGCCGTCGTGTCACGGCGAGGATCAACGCCCAGGTGAGATCCGCGGTTGCCTCGGTCAGGACATCGGGTGTATTGGTGACGATCACGTTCCGGTCACGTGCGGCAGGGAGGTCGATGTTGTCGACGCCGACGGCGCAGTTGGCAACGATACGCAGCCTGGGAAGTCCATCCAGCTGCTCGGGCCCAATTCGGCGCGATAATAATGGAATAACCCCGACGTAATCACCGTTCGGGGTCGGCGCGTCCGCGGGGAGCCATGTTACGGTGAGACCGCTCACCTCCTTTGCTGACAGGAGTGTGCGGAGCTCCTCGGCGATCAGGACGTCGACGGGCATGCGGGGTGGAAAGTACACCCGGAGCCCTCTATTATGCACGCCTCGAGGAGAGGTGTCCGAGTGGTTGAAGGAGCCGGTCTCGAAAACCGGTAGGCTCGCAAGGGTCTCGTGGGTTCGAATCCCACCCTCTCCGTTCCTCCCATCCCCGGAATAGTATGGGTCTCCTGCGAACCGCGCTTCTGAAAGGATCCGAGAGCAGATGGCTCCAGCGGCGCGTCACAGGCTCGGGCGTCGCCCGCCGTGCTGTGCGACGCTTCATGCCCGGGGAAGACGTGCAAGCAGCGCTCGCTGCGGCGGAAGAGCTTGAGCGGCGGGGAATGTCATCAGTCCTGACGAGACTCGGCGAGAACGTTTCCGATATCGCTGAAGCCTGCGAGGTGACCGATCATTATTTGGAGGTCCTCGACGAGATTTCGCGCCGGAGCCTACCCTGCCACCTCTCACTCAAACTCACGCAATTCGGGCTCGACATCGACCGTGATGCTGCTGCAGAGGAAGTTGGCCGCCTTGTCGATCGCGCGAGCCACCTCGAGAACTTCGTGTGGATCGATATGGAGGGATCGAGTTACACAGATGCGACCCTGGATATCTTTCGCAGCCTGCGGGCGTCCCACGATAACGTGGGGTTGTGTGTGCAGGCATATCTCTACCGGACGGCCGCGGATCTGGACGCGCTGACGTCACTCCGTCCAGCCATCCGCCTCGTCAAGGGCGCTTACCGTGAACCCCCGTCACTGGCGTTTCCCAAAAAGCGGGATGTCGACGAGAACTTCTTTGGTCTTACGATGCGTTTGCTGGACGGCCGGACTTCACCGGGCACGCAACCACCGGGCATCGCCACCCACGATCACGCACTGATCGAGCGAGTGTGTGACACCGCTCGCGCCCGTGGTGTGGAGCCGGGCAGTTACGAGTTTCAGATGCTGTACGGGATTGCGCGCGAGGAACAGCAACGGCTCGCACGCGAGGGATATCGCGTGCGCGTGCTCATCAGCTATGGCGATGCTTGGTTCCCGTGGTACATGAGACGATTGGCCGAGCGGCCCGCGAACCTCTTGTTCGTGGCCAAGAGCCTGGTCGCACGGTAAGGACCTCGAGCCGGTTCAGCGCCCGAACCCTACTCCGATCAAGACCTGCTGCACCGAATCGAAGATCGAGCCGCCGCTCACGCTGCCGCGGTCGACCCGATACCCCGCACGGACCCACAGCGGCGTGGATCCGAATTGATACGTGATTCCAGCCTCCGCCCCTCGCCCGCTGCCGAAACTCCTGCCGAAGTTGACATCACCGACCAGCGCGCCCCAGAGCTCCAAGTAGGTTCCGAGCCTCGGTGCCAACAAGCCCGCCTCCGCGCGCGCGCGGATCTCCCAGAACAACCACCGCTCGGTGCTGCGAACAGTCTCGAACGCCCGCGCATGTGGGCCGGCCTTGAGCACAACCCATGGAAGCGGACGCAATCCAAGGAACAGCTCGGCCTCGACCAGATTGAGGTCGAGATCGGGATTGCTCGACCCGAGGTTGCCGTTGAGGTAGCGGACATCCAGCTCAAAGATCCAGATCGGCACCGATCCATCCAACCCGAGCGCGACACCGGTGAAACTCTCGTTGGTTGGTGTTCCCGAAATCGGAACCAATCGACGATCGAGACGCGTGAACAAGAGCGTTCCCGACGCGGATCGCTCGCGCACCTGGCTCAACACGGCAATGGGCGTTGCCATGCTCACCATCATCAAGGCCATTAAGAGACGCAGCGTCATTGGCCCACTCCCTCGATTCGCACTGCGTTGCCCGCTCGGATCCGCATGCGGACGTCGGCACGCAGCTGCGAATTCTGCTGGGCCATGACTTCGATGCTGTCACGCCATGCCTGACGGAGCACGTCGTTCGCCAGCACGTTCTCCCGAATCGGTTGCCCGGGACGCCGCGTGACGAAACCAACGATGCCCGCGATGCTGACTGCGCCCGCCACGGCAAGGCGGCCGCCCGTGATGTTCGCCTCGGGTGCAACCGCTGATGGCAGGAGCAGTACCGCGGCCCCGATCGTCAGCCCGCCGAGTAGTGATTCCAAACTCGGTTTGCCGTCCCACGACTCCGGGAGCATCAGCGAATCCGCCGGCGGCTCAGGGTGAGGCATCGTATCGCGCAGCCGCACGTCGAGGTCCAGCGGGAGACGGGTGAGCCGGATCATCTGCCCGGACGCATCTCGCGACACCAAGTTCATGAGAAACCGGCCCGACTCCACCGGCCGTCCATTCGCATCCCGGCCGTCCCACAGCAGCCTGAGGCTGTCGCCGATGGGACCCGTGTAGAGCGTCCGGGCGAGACGGCCATCGTCGTAGGTGATCTCCGCACGAAGCTCATGGGGCGAGCTGGCGACGATCCAGGCAGAGAAACGATCCTGGCCAAGCCGCAAATCCGTTTCTCTCGGTACCTGCACACCAACGGTCTTGGTTTGCTGCCGCACCGTCTCGAAAATCATCGTGACGTCTGGGGGAAAGATCAGCTGATCCGGCTGATAGCGCGGCTGCAAGAAAACCAAACGGCGGAACGCTGCACCAGCTGAGTCCGCATTGCTTCGCAGGACCTCAGTGGCTCCGAGGAACATCAGCGCGCGGGCGCGATCGGCATCGCCAAACGTTGCCGGTGGCACGGTCATGTTCAACGCGCGACGGAGAAGCCATGCTGCATCGTCGAGCGCGAGATCCCCGTACGCCCGAACCGCCTGTTCTACCAGCTCTTGCGGGGCCTGTGCAGGGGCGGTCTGAGGAGTGACGCTCAACCCGAGCGCCGCTCCAGCGAGAAACATCAATCTACTCTTCACGGTTGCCTCGGTTTGAGCACAATGTCAGTAACACGCACCTCTTCGCCGGCTGTGACCTCAATCTCCAACTCGAACGGCTCGTAGCCATCACGTTCCACCCGGATGACGTGCACACCCGGTGCCAGCGCGAGATTTGCCTTGGGGGTATTTCCAAGCAGTTCGTCGTCGATGTACAACGCGCCCCACGGGCGGGCATTGACAAAGAGCCGCGCCGAATCGACGGACGGGGTCGCGCGCCGGACCGGTGGCCGTGGTGCGGGGTTTCGGGCTTCAGGCTCCGGAGTGGCCGGTGTCTGTGCAGCCGCGGGATCAGGCGTCCGCGTCGGCGCGGAGTCAGGTGTTCGCGGTTCCGGCTGGGCTTGGGTTGCCGGCGGCTCCGCACGGGGACGCGCGGGTTCCGGGCTCGCCACCACCGGCGGTGTCACCACCTCCGGAGAGGTCTCCGCGGTCACCGGATCCGATTCTCGCGGAGCCGAGCTCGTAAACTGGCTCTGGTCGATCACCGTCTCGCCCTGGCCACCGCCGCGAGTCAGAAGGAATCCTGCCAGCGCGAGAATCACCGCCAGGCCGCCCAAGCCAAAGTGCACAGGTCTGAACTGCCGACGCGGTGCCTGAATGGTCAGGATCTGCGGGGTGGCCCGGGGCTCATCGACCGGTGCAACGGGTTCCGCGCCCTGTGGCGGGCCACCACGGAGAACCGTCACCAAGTCGAGCACGTTCGCGAAGCGATCGGTAGGCCGCTTCCGCAAGGCCTGTTCGACGGCGTCTGCAATGAGGATCGGGATGTCCTCCCGCAACTCGGTCAACCGAGGAGGCGTTTCTTCCTGATGTAACCGCGCCACCTCCTCAAACGAGTCACCCACGAAGGGGAGACTTCCACTCAAGCACTCGTAAGCCACAACGGCCATGGCGTACTGATCCGCGCTAGCACTGGCGGTTCGTGTGAAGAATTGCTCAGGTGCCATGTACTCTGGTGTCAGAACCGTCGGCACGCTCACTCCCATCACGCTGCTACGTCCGAACGCGCGCATGATGGCAAAATCCGTGACGCGCACCCAACCGTCATCATCCACCAGGATGTTGGTAGGCTTCAGGTTTCCGTGAACAATGCCCCGCCGATGCGCGTAGTCGAGAGCGCTCGCGACCTGATCGAGCATCCGGAGGCAGCTCTCTTGATCCAACGCTCCGCGGTCTCGCAGCAGCTCGGCGAGTGATTGGCCTTTGACCTGCTCCATCGCGTACCAGAGCAGTGATCCCGAGGCGCCGCTTCCGTGAATCGGGATGATATGCGAATGACGAAGGGACGCGGCGCGGCTCGCTTCGCGTTCGAATCGCCTGACGACGTCAGCGTCGAGTGGCCCGCCGAGCGGGATGATCTTGAGCGCCACCGTGTTGCCACTGCCCACTTCCTTCGCTGTGTATACGAAGGACACCCGCCCGCGACCGATCAGCTGCTCGATCTCGAACCGTCCGGCGAGCGGCTTCTGGACGATGGCCTGCATCTGATCGGCCGCTGCCTCGTCGACCATGACCGCAGTGGCCGCTGGCGAGAATCCGCACAGCACGCACTGATTGGTCTCTTCCGAGATCTCGGCAACCGAACAGCGGGGGCAGATCATGGCGTCGTGATGTCGAAGGCCGTACTCGTGGCTTGGGGTAGCGTACCGGAGTCCGCCGTGAGCGTGTAGCCGGTACCGGCTGTATCGATGCTCAGATCGCTAAACGTGGCCACGCCTGCAGACGCAGCGACGACGAGCGTTCCCACTAGGGTCCCACCTGAAGGATTCGTGCCGATCGCGACCGTGACATTGCTGGTGTACGTGGTCACGGTGTTACCAAAGCCGTCCTGCGCCGTCACTTGGACGGCCGGCGTGATGCTCGCGTTGATCTCCGTGTTGGTCGGCTGAACCGTGAAGACGAGCTGCGTGGCGGCACCGGCTGTGATGTTGAACGCGTTGCTCGTGGCACCCGTGAGCGCGCCCGAGGACGCTGTAAGCGTGTAGCCGTTACCCGCCAGATCGATCGACAGGTTGGAGAATGTGGCCACCCCACCGACCGCCGCCACGGTCGTGCCCCCACTCAGCGTGCCGCCACTCGGGTTGGTCCCGATCGCCACGGTCACGTTGCTGCTGTAGCTCGTCACCGTGTTCCCCACACTGTCCCGGGCCGTCACCTGTACCGCCGGCGTGATCGACGACCCGGCCGTAGTGTTGGTTGGCTGGACGGTGAACGCCAGCACCGAGGCCGGCGCGGTCGTGATGTTGAACGCGTTGCTCGTGGCCCCGGTCAGGGAGCCCGAGGACGCCGTCAGCGTGTAGCCGTTCCCCGCTTCATCGATGTTGACGCTGCTGAACGTCGCCACCCCACTCACCGCCGCCACCGTCACCGTCCCATCCAGCGCCCCACCGCTCGGATTGGTCCCAATCCCCAGCGTGACGTTGCTGGTGTAGCTCGTCACCGTATTGCCCACGCTGTCCCGTGCGGTCACCTGCACGGCCGGCGTGATCGACGCGCCAGCCGCCGTATTGGTGGGCTGCACCGTGAACGCCATCTGGGACGCCGGCGCGGTCGTGATGTTGAACGCGTTGCTCGTCGCACCCGTGAGCGACCCGGAGGACGCCGTCAACGTATAGCCGTTCCCCGCCTCGTCGATGTTGACGCTGCT
>JBFGJG010000041.1:0-38516 GCA_041577295.1 Gemmatimonadales bacterium | reverse complement strand
TGCGCAGACTTCATAGCGAATGCTGTCGAGCGGCTGATACCCATACGACTCCGCTCCGGCCGGGTCGCCGGCGCTGATGTTCACACCCGGCTCGGCGTTCAGATCTGCCAGGGAACCGGGCAGCCGCGCATGCCGCGTCCAGTAGAGATCGGTAGCGGCCGCGATCGCTTGCAGGTCCGCCACGCGCCGCCGGTCGACCCGACGTGCGCGCTCCTCGCTCGGCGATCCCAAGACGAACAGTCCGGCAACCACCGCCGTGACGACTGCCACGACCGACGCGCCCAACAGTATCGATCCTGGTGGCGACTTCATTCCGGTACCTCCTCCTTCCCGAGGTCCCGCTGGAAGTATCCAAACACCGACCCCGCGATCACTCCCACCGTGAGGACCTTGAGCAGGAAGCGCGTCGTCACCTCCCCGCCCAGCAGGTTGTAGACGAGCGTCGTCACGTCACCCAGGAGGATGCTCGCGGCGACGAACAGGGTTAGATAGGTGAGCCAGCGGCGCACTTTCGAGAGCCGGCGAATCGGATCGCGGCGGACCGCCCGTTCGTTCGTCCACGAAACGAAGACGAACACGGGGAACGCGGTGACGAGCAGGGCAATCGCCCACCGGATCGCCTCGCGACTCCTCTCCAAGGCGAACACCGGATCCATGGCGGGGTCCGGAAAGGCACGGTCGATGAACTGGAAGAGGAGGCTGCCCAGGTTGAACGCGCTGATGTACAGGGTGGTGAAGAGCACCAGATAAATGAATGCCTCGCGCGCGAAGAGGTAGGGTTTGGGGCGCGGGACCGCGATGGGGAACTCGACATCGGCAAATCTCCCCAGGGCGACCCGCACCTGGTCCGAGGGCCAACCGGCCCTGGATAGGGCGTCCTCGAGCTGTTCGCGTGGCAGGCCCCGGTCGAGACCTTCCTTTAAGAAGCCGGAAAGTGCCTGGTTGACGGCCATGGGGTACGCTCCTGGCATGTTGACATCGTCAACATACAATAGGATGTTGACATTGTCAACACTCCCGGCGATTTTGATCCATGACCAGGGGAGCCAGGGCGTACCACCACGGGGACCTTAGGGAGGCGCTGCTCGATGAGGCGGCCGCCATGATCGCCGAGGGCGGGACGGCGAGCGTGACGATGCGGGCGATCGGCGAGCGGCTCGGTGTCTCGCGTGCCGCCCCTTACCGCCACTTCGCGGACAAGAACGCGTTGCTGGTTGCGGTGGCTTCGTTGGGCTTCGAGCGTCTCGGAGCTCGGCTGCAAGCCGTTGACGCGGGCGCCCCGCGATCAGGCCTCGGACGGCTCCAGCAGTTGGGTGAGGAGTACGTCCGCTTCGCCGTGGAGAATCCGGCGCACTACCGCCTGATGTACGGCAGGGAAGCGCTCACGCGCGAAGAGATTCCCCCGCTACGCGAAGCCGCAAACGCCATCTTCGAACAACTGGTTGCCGTGATTGAAACCCACCAGGGAAGCGGCCGCCTCAAACGGCAGGACCCCCGCGCACAGGCCTATGTGGCATGGAGCGCCGTGCACGGCTTGGCGTCGTTGTGGATCGACGGGCAGATCCAGGCCACCGACGACATCGAGGGGCTCATCCGGCACACGACGCGCACGCTGCTCGACGGGATGCGCGCGCGGGCACGGTGAGCGGCATCTCTTCGCATTGTGTCCGCAACGCGCGAATGCGGCGTATTGAGGCAGGTTTGGCTCTGAGAAAGGACCGTTACGAGCAAAAACGGTCGTTATCGATCGTTTTGAAGCTTCAAATAGTCGTTTCGAAGCATGAAATAGGCAGTTCGAACGTTCAACACGTCGTTTCGAAGCTTCAAAATGACGTTTTCAAGGTCGAAATCGCCAAATCGAAGCTTCGAAATGCCGCTTCTAAGCTTCAAAACCCCGTTTCAAAGTTTCAAAACGGCGATTCCAAGCTTCAAAACGCTCGTTTGAAGCTTCAAAACGGCCATTTGAAATGATCGAGTCGCCGTCCCAGTAAGGGGGCGTCAATTCGCCGCGCCACGCTCTTGTAGCGCGGCGCGCAACGCGGCTGGGCTCGACACCCCCGAGATGCTGAACTGCTCCTCCGGAACGTCCACGTTGAGCCGCACGTCGAGGAACGTGGTCCCATACAGCAGCTCGCCTGTGTCGTAGTTGCGCTCCGCCACGTAGAACGGCACCCGCACGCCATTCAGCGCGCGGTAGTCGCCCCAGAGGCTCTCAAGGTTTTGTGCGGATTCCTCGTAGGCGTGCAGCCGACGGTGGTCCCGCGACCGCTCGATCAGAGACGTCTCGGCATTGATGAAATACACGCGCTCGAACCCGTCGCTCAGCGTGAGGAGCACGACACGATACGAGGTGCCGTCGAGCACGGTGTCGGGGAGAAGCGTCAGCGAGTGACCTTGGTTCTCAATCCGGTAGAGCGGGTTCAGGACTGAGGGCCATTGCAGCACCCGCCACAACGCCTCTGCCGGGCGTCCGGACACCGGACGCCGCACTGGATCGTCGGCGGTCTGTTCCCAGGCGGCACCGCGTGCGATGCCCTCTGCGTAGCGCAACGTACCGTCGGGGTTGAACAGCTCGATGCGGTGGAACCCATCGCGCCGCGTGACGGCCATCATCTGTTCGTTGCGGACGATCTGGATCGATTGGACTTCCTCGAGACGCGCCCGCCCGCCGAGCGCCTCCGCATTGCGCTCGAGGAGCTGGTCCAGCGGATCGCCTGGGGCGCAGGACGTGAGTGCGGCGAGCAGGGCCGGCGCACAGCACCACCGCATGGGGAACACGCGCATCAATTCGAACTCCGGATGAGGATGTCTTTGAGACGATATCTGCGGCGAGATGGTTGCACTGCGTTTCGATCGAGGTTCCAGCGCTGAAGCGAAAACGAGCCCTTCTGGGCTCACACGGCGAGCCCGGGCTTCAGCCCGGGAATGACGAGAGGGTGTCCATCCGTCCGCCCCTGTCCGGCCGTTGCGTCCGCTTACGGCGTGCGGCAGAATCATAGAAGTCTTTTCGGCGAACGTGGCATGTACACGCGCTGCCTCTTTTGTCACACCCGTTTCGCCACGAACGCCACTGCTGCCACCGCCCGACTCAACGACCGCTCCGGTCCCGAACGAGTCGGTGAAATCATAAGGAGATTTGCAACACTACTAGCCCCTCGCTTCGGGGAACGGGCCTCGTGATCAGCCTTCCAGGGAAACAATTCGCGAAACCAGGCCGTGTGCAAGCCGTACCTGGCCATTTGTAAGCTTCCCTCGGCCAGATGTAAGCCTCCCCAGGACGAATGGAAGCCTGCAAACGCCCGATGCAAGCCTGTCAACGCCCGATGCAAGCCCGCGAACGGCGAATGTAAGCTTGCGAATGCCGAATGTGAGCTTGCAAACGCCAGATGTGGGCCCGCCAAACGCCGCATGTGAGCTTGCAAATGGCCAATGGAGGCTTACAAACGATCGATGTCAGCTTGCAATCGATCGATGTAATTCGGGTGGAGACGCCGCGCGACCTTCGTTCGCCACCCTTTGCGACGATGGCTATCTTAGCCCGTCATGCAGCACACGTTTGAGCGCCTGAAAACTGCTCTTGCCGGCCGATACGACATCGAGCGTCCGCTCGGTGCCGGCGGGATGGCGACGGTCTATCGCGCACGCGACCTGAGGCACGACCGACCCGTTGCGGTCAAGGTGCTCAACCCCGAGGTCTCGGCGACGCTCGGCGTTGACCGCTTCCTACGCGAGATCAAAATCGCCGCGCGGCTCAATCATCCGCACATCCTGCCGGTCTACGACTCTGGCGAGGCCGACGACCTGCTGTACTACGTGATGCCGGTCGAACAGGAATCGCTGCGGCACCGGCTCGAACGCGATGGCGTGGTGCCTCTCGAGGACGCCGTGCGGATTGCACGGAACGTCCTGGACGCGCTCGACTACGCCCACGCGGAAGGCGTCGTACACCGGGATATCAAGCCTGAGAATATTCTACTCTCCCGGGGTCACGCGACCGTGGCAGACTTTGGCATTGCCCGCGCGGTGAGCGCCGCCGGGGGCAGGCAGCTCACCCAGACCGGCTTCCCGATCGGTACGCCGGCCTATATGAGTCCCGAGCAGATCAAGGGGAATCAGGACGTCGATGGGAGAAGCGATCTCTACAGTCTCGGCTGCGTGCTCTACGAGATGCTGACAGGGCGGTGGCCGCCCACGCTAACCGATTCCGGCACCCAAATCGATGCGTTCCCGCCCGGGATACAGCAGGTGCTGCGGCGAGCCGTGGCGCCTGCGTCGGCGGACCGGTTTGTCAGCGGCGCTGAGTTTGCCGCGGCGTTGGCAAAGACTGCGTTTGAGACCACGCAAACTCAGCCGGGCCTGGGCTCGAGCCCGGCACGATCGGTTGCAGTGCTTCCGTTCGTCAACATGAGTGCCGATCCCGAGAACGAATACTTCAGCGACGGGGTGACGGAAGAGATCATCAACGCATTGGCGCAGGTGAAGGATCTGCGAGTCGCTGCGCGAACGTCGTCTTTCTCGTTCAAGGGCCAAGCGCACGATGTGGCCACGGTCGGCACCAAGCTAAAAGTTGCCACGGTGTTGGAAGGGAGCGTGCGGAGGGCGGGGAACAGACTGCGCATCACCGCGCAGTTGGTCAATGTGGCGGACGGCTATCACCTCTGGTCCGAGCGGTACGATCGCGAGATCGACGACGTGTTCGCCATCCAGGACGAGATCGCCACGACGATTGCGAATCGCTTGAGGGTGAAGCTCGTGGCTGGCTCGGAGCAACGGCTGGTCAAGCCGGCAACGAAGAATGTCGAGGCCTATCAGCTGTACCTAAAGGGCCGCCATCTCTGGAACCGGCGGAACAAGGCGGGACTGGAGCAGGCGGTCGAATACTTCGTTCAGGCGATCGAAGAGGACCCCCAGTTCGCGCTCGCGTACTCCGGTTTGGCGGACGCATACCTCCTTCTTGGATCCTACGGCCATGTTTCGCAATCCGAGTCACATGCGAGAGCCAAAGCAGCGGCGGAGCAGGCCCTGGCGCTGGACGAGACACTGGCCGAGGCCCATACGTCCCGCGGGCAGGTACTGCGGTCGGAACGGGACTGGCAAGGCGAAGAAGAGGAGTACCAGCGCGCCATCGAGCTCAATCCAAACTACGCCACGGCGCACCAGTGGTACGCGACGTTGCTGTGTGCCCAAGGCCGGATGGACGAGGCGCTACGGGAGATTCGGCGCGCCGAGGAGTTGGACCCACTTTCACATGCCATCAGCGTCACCGTCGGCATGGTCCTTCTGTTTGCCCGGGACTACGATGGCGCTATTGAACAGCTTCACAAGACGTTGGAGCTCGAGCCCAACTTCCACTCCGTGTATGGAGTCCTCGGCGGGGTGTATGCGCAGAAGGGACTGTTCGAGCAGGCGATCGCGGCCTTGGAGCGGACGATCGAGCTCAATCCGGATGCGCCGGACCAGCTCGCCGCCCGCGCGGTGTTCTATGCTCAGTGGGGAAAAAGAGAGAAGGCTCTCGAGCTGCTGGAGGCAGCAAAGGCGGCGGGTGACAGTCCCTCAATGATCGCTGGTGTCTACGCGCAGCTCGGTGACGCAGACCGCGCGTTTGAGTGGCTGGATCGGGCGTTCACTGATGCGCCGGACGGTCTGCTGTACGTCAAGGTGAGTCCGTGGTCGGACCCGGTTCGCGACGACCCCAGGTTTCAGCAATTCCTCGAGCGGTTGGGGATGGGAGATTGAGGGCGGAGCCGGGGGTGCTGGAGCGATCACCCGGCCTTCCTGGACTGACGCGCCCGACTACGCCGCGGTAAGCAAGTGGATTACCGCGTGATGCCTCGGGCGGTGTTCAGCGACCCCGTGCTCGCGGCCGTCGGCTGGTCGGAGAACGAGGCCCGAGCGCACGGGCACGAAGTCACGGTCGGACGGGTTCCCGTTGGTGGTGCGAGGGCATCAGCGATCGGAGATGCGAAGGGCATGCTCAAAGCGGTGGTGGGGAAGGCGACCCGCGAGATTCTGGGTTTCCACGTCCTGGCTCCGCACGGGGACGATCTCCTCCATGAGGTGGTAGCGGCAATGCACAACCATGGTGGAATCGAGCGAATCAGCAAGTCGATCCACGTACATCCGACACTTAGCGAGATGGTGAAGTCGGCTGCGCGTGCCGCAAAGTGAAGGCCCGGAACGGGGTAAGGGCGACAACCTGCTGGGGAACCGGGCGCCGCTAATGAGCACATAGAAGTCCTAGAACTCCCAGCGCGCCCCTGCCGTCGGCAGCACCCCGATCTGTTGGTGGAAGTTCCGCCGCACGTCCAGCCGAGGCGTTGACCCTCCCGTCGATGCGACGTAATCCCAGGCGAGTGCGTTCTCGCGATCGTACACGTTGAACACATCCAGGAACACCGACAGCCGGCCACGCCCGAGCGGGAAGTGTCTCATGACCCTCGCGTCCATCCGATGGTACGCCGGCATGCGATTGCCATATGGCGTGCCAAAGCGACGATCGATCACCACATCGCCGTTCACGAGCGCGACGGTCGAATAATTCTCGGGTGTCCCCGGCCACGGCGAGTGGTACTGCCACGCCCACCCGAGGGACCACGCCCGGTTGGGACGGTACGCGAAGTCGATCTGGATGGTGTGACGTTGATCGAATGGCCGAGGGAACCACTGTCCGTCCAGTTCGTCCTTGGCCGATGCGAGCGCATAGCTCACCGACCACGCAATGCGTTTTCCCACATCGTAATCAGCGCTCAACTCGATGCCGCGGGCAAGCCCCCGTGTCGGATCGATCCGGATACGATCCTCGGGTCCTTCCTCCGGCACAGACTCGATTTGCGGCACCAGACTGCGAAACTCGGGGATCGGATCGGAGATGCGGCGCTCGTACGCCTCGATTCGCAGCGCGATGCCGTTGTACAATTGGTGCTGCAATCCCAGGATCCGATGTTCGGCCCGCTGTGCCACGTTGAACAAATGCTCGCCGTCCGCGACCCGCAGTTCGTGCAAGCCTTGTGATTGATAGAAATATCCCCACGCGCCCCTCACCGTTGTTCGGGGCGCGATCTCGAGCACAACGTTCACTCGCGGTGCGAGGGTGCGATCTCCGGTGTGCGTCTGGCGATCGTAACGTACGCCAACCTCGAACGTGAAAGGCTCGACGGGCCGAGCCCTCATCGAGAGATAGCTCCCCAACTCGGAGCCCGTCGGCTCGAGTACCAGTGAGAGGGAGTCTGGCGCGCTCAAGGACCAGGCCGGCCCTTGCGGGTCCGTCGCGTTCGCGACCCACTCCCGAATCCACCGAGCGTAGCCATAGTCGCTCGCGCCACGCTTGAAATCGACCCCCCACTTGAACAGCACGTCGTCGGCTACGAGGAACGTCCAGTCCTGTTTGACGCCAAAGAAGTGAAACCGTTGTCGATCGTCCACGGCTAGCAGCTGGAGCGTGTCATTCCAAAAGTCCGATCCGATACGCTTCCGCGTGAGACGGCCAGTGGATACGATCGTCTGAGACGAGAGGCGTTCGGTGAACTCGGCGCCCCAGGTGAGCCACACATAACTGCTGCGCCAGGAGCTCTCGAGCGTCGTGCCGTCTTCTTCCAGTGCCGAGACCTCGTCACCAGCGTGGAGTGCTTGCGCGGAGAGCCGGTGCCGCGAACCGAGCAGCAAATTTGTCTTCGCGAACGCATCGTAGTACGTGGGCGAGAAGGACGCGCCTTCCTTCGGTGCGTCGGTGATGTCGAGAATCAGATCCAGATAGCCACGGCGAGCCGACACGAGCCAACTCCCCCGGCCGGCTGAGAAACTCCCCTGGTTCTTGAACGACACGTTCTGGATGCTCAAACCGAGCGTGGTGATCATGCGATCAGGGGGCGGAGCGGTAGTCTCCATGGTGAACACGCCCGCGAGCTTGTCACCGTACTCGACTGAGAAACCGCCCGTGATGAGGTCGATGTTGCTCACCGACTCGACGTCGATGATGCTCAGGGCGGCTTCCGCATCGCGAAGATGGAACGGCTCGTACAGCTCGAGCCCGTCCAGCGTCGTGAGCACCTGGTCATGGGGACCGCCACGGACGTGAAACTTTGCCGTGATGTCGTGCGTCGCCACACCCGGCAGGCGATCGACCGCGCGGAACACGTCCTCTCCCAAGTGTGGCCGCGCTTGCACCTCCTCTCTCGTCAACGTGTGCGAGCCGACGAGGTTGCTCTCCTTGAGGATCCCATACGTGCTGGGCGTCACCACGATCTCTTCGAGACTGATGGGGGCCGGACGCAGGAAGACGGTCATCGTGTCCGACGAGCCAGCGCGAACAACAGCGTCCACCCGGCCCGGCCGGTACCCCATGGCGCGCACGGTCACGTTGTACGCGCCCGGCGAGAACGAAAGCCGGAAGTGTCCCCTTGCATCGGTCAGCACTTCACCAACGCGGTAGGCGAGACCCACCCGGGCCGCCGGGATGGGCTGGCTATCGACGGCAGCGCGAACGACGCCCACGATCTCGCCCGCGCGCCTTCGACCGTCCCGTCCCGAACTGACCCCTTCCTTGGGGCGCACGACGATGCGAGCACGCATCTCCTCGTATTCGAAGTCCGTCGTCGCAAGGAGGGAGTCGAGAGCCTCACGCACCGTGAGATCTGCACATGAGCAGCTCACCGGATGAACGGCGCGCGTCAGGTCCGGGCTGAACGCAATCGGCACGGACGATCGCTGGGACAGGAGCGTGAGCCCAGTCTCGAGCGTCACATTGCTCACCTCGACGTTGGCCGGCCGATCCATGAGGTTGCTTTGGCCCAACACCGAGGTGGGCGCGATCATCAAACCGAGCGCGAACGCCCAGCTCCGAGCACTGCTCACGGCGCAACCTCCACGGTCGCTCCGACCGTGCACCGTGCTCCGACGACGGCACACACGGTGCCCATCACATCCTCGAGCGGTTCGTCATCGAACCGAGCCGTGACCGTTCGTTTGCCGAGCGCGGTGTCGGCGATGACGACCGGCACGCCGAAATGACGCTCGATTTGGGCGAGCACATCGATGAGCGGTGTCGCCTGGAAGATCAAGAGCCCGCTTGGCCAATCGAGCAACGCCCACACATCGGTCTGCACTGGGGAGCTCGGTGCCGACCCGGCCGTCACCCGGCTCACTTCACCGTGCGCCACCTCGACGCGGGTGCCCGACGCGTCCAGCGCCACGCGGCCTTCGATGACCACCAGCCGTAGCGAGTCCGTGCTCGACGCGATCTCGAAACGGGTTCCCAGTACTTCCGCGCGACCCGCGGACGTCTCGACAGTGAACGGCGTTGCGGAGTCGGTCACCACCGCGAAAAACGCCCGGCCGTCGAGCCGTAAGGATCGGGATGATCTGCGCGCCACCCGAAGCGCGCTCCCGGCGCCCAGTCGTACGACGCTGCCATCGTCCAGCGTGACGGTCTCGACCTCACCTAATCCAGTCGTATAGGTGGACCCCCATGGCTGGCTGAACCTGGTGATCCCGATGGCGAGAAGCAGGACTGCTGCCGCCGCCAACCCGCTCACGAGCGCCCAGCCTCGTTTCCGCCGCCACCCGGCCAGGGCAACCACGTTACCCCTACGGCGTTCTGCCTCGGCGACGATCGTGGCTACCGGCGGGGGCGTCGACACGGCACGGGTCGCAGACGGAGCCGTCGCCTCCCACAAACGCCGCATCTGAACAAACGTGCGCTCGTGATCTGCGGACTCCGCCCGCCAGGCCTCGAGCTGCTGGGCCTCGCGGTCGGTCGCCTCTCCGCACAGGACTCTGACGATCAACTCTTCCATGATCACCTTTGAAGTGGCCTCACCCCATACACGGTCGAGGTGGCCGGTTTCTACCAATGGGCCGGCCGACCTTGCCGCATGGTCCTTACCGCGGATTCGCTAATCCGTTGCCGGGTGGCTCTTTGGAGTCGATTGGCTCGGGTTTCGACTCCGCGCTATGGCCAGCCCGAGACCTCACGGTTTCGTGCCCTCCATGTAGTATGGGAAGTAACGATCCCGCCACCGACCACGACGACGTAGGATGGACCAGCCACTTGACGATCGCGCCCTCCTTGGGCGAATCCACGGCGGAGATGAGTCGGCGCTCGAGGAACTGCTGACGCGCTATTGGGAGCCCGTGGTGCGGGTGGCTTCCCAACTCCTCGACAGCTGGGACTCGGCGGAAGATGTTGCCCAAGAAACTTTCATTCGGCTATGGGAGCGCCGGGAGACCTGGGGCTTAGACGGGTCGATCCGCGGATTGTTGTTTCGGATCGCGCGTAATGCTGCCATCGACGTTCGTCGCCAACGCTCAGCTGACGAGCGAGCGAGCGCGCACGTTCCAGAACCAGCCGATGCGGGGCAACCAGACGATCTCGCCGAAGGACAAGAACTCGAAGCGGCGATTGCAGAGGCGCTGGCTGCGCTTCCCGAACGCCGGCGCGAGGTATTCATTCTCGTGCGCCATCACGGTCTGACTTATAAGGAAGTGGCAGAGGCGCTCGACCTGTCGGCGCAGACCGTGGCCAACCACATGAGCATGGCGCTTACCGACCTTCGCGCACAGCTCGAGCCGATGCTTGCTCCTCCATCGTAGACAACATTCTCACCCGCATGTTGCGCCGCGCCGCGGTGCGATCACTGTGTGAAGAAACGCTCGCTCCACGACCTACCTGAACTCTTCGACATCGGTCGTTCCCCCTCCGATTGGTAGAAGTCTGCCACCAGGCTCGTGTATTGGGTGAAGACGGTAGAGATCGGACATCAGCACGAAATCGCAGAGGATGCGAAACGGAGAACACGATGACTTCGATTCCTTATACAGCCGATTGGTGGTACAGCGGCCAGCCCAACCAGCGTTGCCGACGGGGGAGCAGCACGGCCCCAACGATCACCGGCGCGCCGGGTCGCCCCACTCTCGTTCGCGCGAGCGACGTACGGCTCACGGATGAGCGTGGAGTCGAGCTCGGGACGATCGTCGCGCCGCGCCACCGTGTGGTCTTGGCGGCGCATGGCCCCACGCTCTACCTGCAACGGCGTTGAGTAGCAGTTGAAAGAGATGGAGGAGGACATGACAACGATTCGAGCATTAGCGGCTCTCAGCATCGCAGCGGCCCTTACCGCCTGCGATACCTCGGTGAGCATCAACGGACCCGATGGCGAGCTGCGTCGGAGCTTTCATTGGGAGGGGACCGTCGAACTTGGGAGCACGGTCGAGGTCCGGGGCGTGAACGGGAGTATTCGTGCGCAGTCAGCGCCCGGACGGACCCTGATCGTCCACGCGACGATTCATGTAAGCGCCGTCCTGGCGTCACAAGTCGAAGTCCAGGTCGTCGAGCACGAGGACGGCGTCACCGTGTGCGCCCGGTATCCCGATCGCAGTGGGCGCCTCATCGCGTGCCTCCCCGATCGGGACAGCCGGAACGACGTCGAAGCGCGAAATGTGCGGGTGGAATTCACGATCGACGTACCGGATGGGGTGACGTTCCTCCCGAGTACGGTGAATGGTGAGGTCACTGCGGATCTCCAGGGCGACATCGTTGCTTCGACTGTCAACGGCAACGTCAACCTGGTCACGGAGGGAATCGCGGAGGCGGCCACGGTGAACGGCTCGATCGCGGTGTCTCTCGGCGGGACAAACTGGGGTCGAGGACTCAGCTTCACGACCGTGAACGGATCGATTCGCGTTGCGATCCCGGACGGTTGCGATGTGCGTGTCGAGGGAAGCACGCTGAACGGGCGCATCAGCACCGACTTCCCCCTCACGATCACGCGTGATGGTGTGGTGGAGCGGATACGGGGTTCGCTGGGAGCTGGTACGTGGAACCTGCTTCTGACGACGGTGAACGGGGACATCGCCCTACTCGAACGAAACTGACACCCCTCAATCGGCGATGGTCCACCGGGGTATCCCGGCGAGCCCTGGCTGGATGTAGACTTGACCCCAATCAGTCTAGATCTCGGGGGCACCTAGATGAGTGTGGTCACCGCATTGTTGCTCACAGCGCAGTTGTATCAGGTCGCGCCCGATCGGACCGTGTGGCTCGGTCGGTTCCCCGAACTGGGAACAGACCTCTATCTGCTGGATTTCACGACGCGCCGCTTTGCCCCAGCGACCAGCGAAGAGATCGCGTCGCTTCGCGCGTCGAGTGAGATACCAACGCGCAGCGAAACGGTCACGTTTCGCAACGGAGACGTGGTGCTCGTTGGGAAGCTTACATCGCCTGCGAGTCCCGGTCCACATCCGGGCGTCGTCTTGATTCACGGGTCGAATGAACTGGATCGGGACGACCTCGATCCGTGGGTGGGCTTCTTCGTGAGTCGGGGGCTCGCCGTCTTGTCCTACGACAAACGCGGGGTACGAGAATCCACGGGCGATTGGAGACGTGCGGATTTTCACGATCTTGCGGGCGACGCCCTGGCTGGCTTCGCTTACCTGAAACGCGATGAGAACGTCGATCCGACTCGCGTCGGCCTTTTCGCTCTTAGTCAAGGCGGCTGGATTGCTCCACTGGTCGCGTCACGCGATCGAACCGTTGCGTTCATCATCCTCCACGCGGGGTCAGGTTTACCAGTAGCGGAGAACAACCTTCTGTTCATCGAGGCGGAGCTTCGGGGTTACGGGTTTCCACAGGACGAAATCGAACGCGCCACGGCCTACTACCGGCTCAATGACGACGTCACACGTGACGCCGGGCACTGGGAAGAGCTCCAAGCGCTCTACGCGGAAGCGAGTGCGCGAGACGTCGAGTGGTTGATCGAAGAGCCGCAGCCGCCAGATCATTGGTTCCGTGCCTTTTATCGTCGCATCATGGACTTCGATCCGGCAGGATACTGGGCGCTGGTCGATTGCCCGGTTCTGATCTTTCTTGGTGAGCTCGACCACAACGTGCCACCTGAGCCGAACCGGCGGGCGCTTGAAGCCGCCCTGGGAGCTCGCGCCGGAAGCGACGTCACGCTCATTGTCCTGCCGGAGGCGAACCATCTGTTTCTACGCGCCACGACGGGCACGCGGGATGAATACCCGAGGCTGGACACCTTCGTGGATGGGTATTTTGACGTGATGACCAGCTGGCTCGCCGAACGAACCGGTCGCTAAGGACCAAACGCGACCGACGCCACTCAGCCACTTCGGAAACTGAGATCATGTTAGGGACCCAAGCTGCAGGTTTCCTTGCTGTACTCCTCAGCATCACGCCATTCTCCTTTACCGGAGCTCCTGCGTCGACGACGGCCGACGTTGCGGCGATCCAGGCCGCCTCGGGGCGTGACGCGATGGAATTCCTCGGTCGGATGGTGGGGGGAGCCTGGCATCAAGGGGACGACTTCTTCCAAACGTTCGAATGGGGTGCGGGTAGGCAGGCAATACGCGCCAAGGGCTACTTCGTCGTCAACGGAGAACCCAAGCTCGTGTCGGAGGGGATCTGGTACTGGCACCCAGCCGACCGTGTCGTGCGTGCGTATGGTGTAGCGATCGACATGCCGATGGTGCTGTGGGAGTACGAAACCGCACTCGTCGGTAGCGAGCTTCAACACGTCTTAGTCACATATACAGCTGCTGGAGAACGGAGTGTCGTACGGGAGCTTTGGACGTTCAGCGATGCGGATCACTACGAGTGGACGCTCCTCGAGCAGCAATTCGAAGGTGAGTGGGTGAGACGGATGGGTGGGCCGTTCGAGCGACGCGGGTCGCGTTGAACTCGGGCGACGCGCGGGGACCAGACTCTCGTGAAAGGCGGATCGTGGCGTTGTACGAGGCGTCGAATCGTCCGGAGGAAGCGGATCGAATTCGCGAGTTCTGACCCCCTGATCATTTGACATCCCACCGCGCGATCCCCAGAATCGTGACCATGCACCGCTTCCCCGGTCGGTCCACCGTCTCCCTGAGCCTCACTCTGGTGTTCGTGGTACTCACCACGGGGTTTGCACATGAGCGTTCGGCGGATCACGACGGTGGAGAGGCTCATGTCGAGCGCGCGCATGGGGGTCACTCGCATGTGCTGCTCGATGACGAGCCGCAACTCAGACCGGATCGCGTTTCGCCACCTGCCGCAGCGATCGTTGTTACGGTGTCAATAGACCGTCTGAGCATCGCACCGGTGGTCTCCCACGTCGCGTCCCTCGATCTGGAACCTCACGGTCGCGACCCACCCGTTCACCCCCTCGGGCCGAGAGCTCCTCCCACCCATCTCACCTAACGGCCCGCCGCCCGCGAGGGTGGCGTGTAGACGTACGTCCGTCCTGTTCTCAACGACAACGTAGAACCATGGAGGCGCTCTTGATTCGGCGCACTCTGCTCATGTTCGCCCTGCTATGCGGGACCAGCGGCCTCGCCACGGCCCAGCAACCGCAGCGTCTGTCGCTCGAGGAGGCGCTGCAGCTGCACGCCGAGAACAACCTCGAGCTCCGGCTCGCACGTGTCGCCGCTGTCACCCGCGAGGGTGAAGCTCGCCTGGCCGGCGCGTTACCCAATCCCGTCGCCACCCTCACGTATGAATCGCTGTCTGATGCGACGCGTGACGCTGGAGAGACCTACTTGACGCTCAGTCAGGAGGTCGTCTGGCCCTGGGTGATCGGTGCACGGCACCGCGCAGGCCGCCTTGCCGAGTCCAGCGCGATTGCGCGGCTCGAGGCCGACAGCCTCAGAATTGTGTTCGATCTGCAGCGCGCATACGTCGACGCGTGGCTGCTCGAGCGCCGGTTGTCCGTGACCGAGCGCGTCGCGGCCACCGTGGGTTATGCGGATTCAGCCGCTGCCGCTCGTTTCGCCGCAGGCGACGTTTCGGGCTACGAGTTTCGTCGGATTCGGCTCGAACACCTCCGATACGAACGAATCCTCGAAGACTCCCGCATCCGCGTCCACGCAGCCCGCCGCCGGCTCACGACGCTAGTGGTCGGTGACCTGGACACGGGTGCGGTTGCCCCGGCGGAGCTCCCGCCTGTGCCAAGCGGCCTGGACGTTCGTCTTCAGGGCACTTGGGCCGACGAGCATCCCCTGATACGCGCGGCCCAGGCTTCCGAAATGGAGGCTCGAGGCTGGGCTAGCGGCGCCAGAGGCGCGCGTATCCCCGCGCCGACCTTCACTGGGGGGTATAAGACCCAACGCGATGGTCTCAGTGGGGCCTTTCTCGGTGCGGCGCTGGCTTTGCCGATTCTCAATCAGTACGGAAGTGCCGTGCGCGTTGCGCAAGCCGCCGCCGCCGAAGCCACAACACGCCGGCAACTTGCCCGGCGATCTGTGGAGCGAGACGTGCAGCTGGCCGCCGAGCGGTTTCGTCTTGCCGAGAGACAGCTCGAGCGGGTACGAGCTGCAGAATCCGCACGGCTCGACGAGCTGCTCGAGATCGCCCGCGTGAGCTACGCCGAGGGCGAGCTCGACTTGCTAGGCCTACTCGACGCCGGGCGAGCCTTTCACGAGCTCGGCGGCGGAGCAGATCAGGCGCTCGCCGAATACTGGCTCGCCCTGTTCGACCTGGAGCGCGCAGCCGGGACGCGGCTGCGGAACCGTACGAACGACGTGGAGAATGGGTGATGCGATACCTCATGGTGTACACCACGGCGTTCGTGCTCGCATGCGGCGCTGACCAGACGACAACCGAATCCGAAGAACTCCTCGGTGGTGGTGCGGTCACGGTGTGGACGGATCTGACTGAGTTGTTCTTCGAGTATCCGCCGCTCATCGCTGGCGTCGAAAGCGAACCGTGGGCCGTGCACGTCACCGACCTGCGCGACTTCAGGGCGGTTACTGAGGGAAGCCTCGAACTGCGCATGACCGCCACAAACGGGGAGACCCACCGGGTGCGAATGGCCGAGCCCTCACGACCCGGAGTCTACGGACCAGTGGTCAACCTGCCCGCTTCCGGCACCTATGAATTGATCGTCGCCGTCCAGGGCCCGCTCACCGACGAGATCTTCGTTGGTCCAATACAGGTGTATTCGTCCGTCGAGGGTCTGCCGACCACTGTACCTGAGGATCCCAGCGGCATCCCTCTATTAAAGGAACAGCAGTGGACGATCCCGTTTGCGACCGTGGCGGCGCAGGTCCAGAGTATGCACCGCTCAGTCAGTGCTCCTGGAGAAATCATTCCCGCGGCCCGTGCTTTGGCACAGGTCCCTGCACCGGTCGCCGGATTGCTCATTGCTGCGCGCAACCAACGCGCACCGGTGGTGGGCGACCGGGTTAGGCGCGGTACTCCCCTCGGCGTCATCGCGCCAAGCGATGACGAGGGGTCGTACGCCACCTTGGTGGCGCGGGTGGAACGGTTGGAGCGTGAAGTGGCGCGCGCCGAGCGACTGTACAACGCCGAAGCCATTCCCCAAAAACGGCTCGAGGAGACACGGCACGATCTCGCGGTTGCACGTGCGGCGCTGGAAGCATTCGGGGGAAGCACGGATGAGGGGTACGAGTTGGTTTTGCGCGCACCGCTCGACGGTGTTGTGACGGAGCGATCCCTCGTGGCGGGCGCCCGCGTGGCAGCGGGCGATCGGTTGTTCACCATCGTGGACCCATCCACCGTGTGGCTGCGTCTCCACGTGAGCGCGGTCGATGCGACGCAGCTCGTGAGTGTCGTTGGCGCGTCATTTACTGTTGAGGGCAGCGAACGAGTGTTCCGCGCTGAGCGTCTCGTTGCGATAGGCGACGTGATCGATCCCGCCCGCCGCACGGTGCCAGTCACGTTTGCCGTCTCCAACCCCGATCGTGCACTCAAGATTGGCGCGCTTGCGTCGGGCTGGATCGCCGTCGGCGATCCAGAACAAGGACTCGCCGTCCCGACGCAAGCGGTACGCGAGGAAGACGGCGTGCCGGTGGTCTACGTGCAGACTGGCGGCGAGCTGTTCGAGCGTCGCGTGCTGACGTTGGGGCCAACGGATGGGCGGTGGACGATCGTGTGGGGCGGGGTGTCGCAGGGTGAACGCGTGGTCACTATGGGAGCGTACCAGGTACGTCTCGCGGCCCTCAACCCGGATGCCGTGAGCGATCACGGCCATCCTCATTAGGCCACGATCATGTTGAACCGCATCATCGCGTGGTCGCTCAATAATCGTGCGGTGACCCTGTTCGCGGCGGTAATCCTGCTTGTCGGAGGTGGGTACGCGGCACTCACCGCACCAATCGACGTGTTCCCCGACCTCACCGCACCCACGGTCACGGTGCTGGCGGAAGTGCATGGGATGGCACCGGAGGAAGTCGAGGCACTCGTCACCTTCCCCATCGAAACAGCGGTCAACGGTGCTGCCGGCGTACGCCGCGTTCGGTCTTCCTCCGCGCAGGGCATCGCGATCGTGTGGGTGGAGTTCGCCTGGGGCACAGACATCTTCCGCGCCCGGCAGATCGTGAGCGAGAAGCTCGCACTCGTGAATGCACAGTTGCCACCCGAAATGCCGCCACCGGTGCTAGCACCCATCACCTCCATCATGGGTGAGATTCTGTTGATCGGCATGACGAGCGAAACGGTGTCCGCCATGGAGGTCCGTACCGCTGCGGACGCGGTGGTGCGCCGGCGGCTGCTCGCGGTACCGGGAGTCGCCCAAGTGGTGCCCATCGGCGGGGAGGTCAAGCAGTATCAGGTCCTGGTCGATCCCGATCGGCTTCCGGTGTATGGCGTGAGCCTAGCGGCGGTCGTGCGGGCCGCTCGCGAATCGAACGCGGTCGCCTCAGGTGGTGTGTACCAGGATGCAGGACGCGAAGTCTTGATTCGAGGGTTGGGAAGGGTGCGCGATCTCGAGCATCTCGGTCAGACAGTCGTGGCGGAGCGGAACGGCACACCCGTGCTCCTGCGAGACGTCGCAGAGATCCGCATCGGCCCCAAGCCGCGTCTGGGAACCGCCTCTGTCAACGCGGAACCCGCGGTGGTCCTGTCGATTCAGAAACAACCCGATGCCAATACGCTGGAATTGACCGAGCGCATCGACGCGGAGCTCGACCAAATGCAGGCAGCCTTCGGCGGCGACATCGTGATGCATCGCTCGGTCTTTCGTCAGGCGGACTTCATCGATGTCGCAGTCCACAACGTGCTCGCCGCTTTGCGCGATGGGGCCATTCTGGTGATCGTCATCTTGTTCCTTTTCCTCTGGAACGTCCGCACCACCGCGATCTCGGTGCTCGCGATCCCGCTCGCCCTGAGCGCAGCCGTCCTGGCCATGCGTGTGGCCGGGATCACGATCAACACCATGACACTCGGCGGCATGGCGATCGCGATTGGTGCGCTCGTCGATGATGCCATCATCGACGTCGAGAACACCTTCCGCCGTTTACGCGAAGAGAATCGTCTTCCGGTGCACGAACGTCGCCCGGTGCTGACGGTTGTACGGGACGCAGCATCCGAAGTGCGCGCGCCGATCCTGTACGCGACCCTGGTAATCACGGTTGTATTCGTGCCCCTGTTCTTTCTGTCGGGTGTCGAGGGCCGGATGCTCCGACCGCTCGGCTTTGCATACGTCGTGAGCATCTTTGCCTCGCTTGCCGTGGCGGTGACCGTGACCCCTGTGCTGTGCTATTACCTGCTGCCGGGGTCGCATGCTGTAGCACGGGAACGGGAGAGCTGGCTGGTCGAGTGGCTCAAACGTCGGTACGAGCGGGTGCTGCAGGTAGTTCTACGGCATCCACTCACGGTCGCCTGGGTGTCGGCCATGGTTGTCGTGGCGACCGTTGCAGTCGTTCCCGCGCTGGGACGCGGGTTCTTACCGGAGTTCCAGGAGGGAACCCTCACAATTTCCGCGGTGACACTGCCAGGGACCGGCCTCGACGAGTCGGATCGCATGGGTCAGCGCGTCGAGCAGATTCTCCTCGCGCATCCCGCGGTGATGTCTACGACGAGACGCACCGGCCGGGCAGAGCTGGACGAGCATGCGCAGGGAACCAACGCCGCGGAGATCGACGTGCGGCTCGACGGGGCAGATCACGAACTCGACATGGTCATCGCCGAGTTGCGGAGGGCGCTGACGCAGGTACCGGGTCTCAATGTCACGATCGGCCAACCCATTGGTCACCGTATCGATCATATGCTCTCGGGAACACGCGCCGCGATCGCGATCAAGATCTTTGGACCCGATCTGTATGAGCTGCGCCGACTTGCGGAGAGCGTGCGGTCGGTTGTGGAACCAGTCCCCGGCGTAGTGGATCTTACGGTAGAGCAACAGGCCGACGTGCCGCAGCTCCGCATCGAGTCAAACCGCACGGCAACGGCACGGTACGGCATCACGCCGGGCCACTTGCTCGAGACCGTCGACGTGGCGCTCAACGGACAAGTGGTGTCGCAGGTACTCGAGGGCCAGCATCCGGTTGACCTGGTCGTCCGTCTGCCTGACGAGCGCCGAGTCGGTTCGGAGGCCGTGCGGCGTGTTCCCGTGGACGCTGCTGGTGGCGCTAAAGTGCCGATGTCGCTGGTGGCGACCGTGCGCGAGGATCGTGGTCCCAACGTGATCAACCGCGAGAACGTACAGCGCAAACTCGTGGTCCAGTCCAACGTGCAGGGGAGGGATGTCGGTAGCGTGGTCGATGACATCCGCGAGCGCGTCGCCGCCGACGTGACCGTTCCGGAAGGTTACTACATCGAGTACGGTGGCCAGTTCGAAAGCGGTCAACGGGCGGCCCGCGCGATTCTCATACTGTCGCTTTTCTCGGTGGCCGTAATTGGCTTGCTTTTGTTTCAGGCGTTTGGCAATGCGCGCCACGCGGCGTTAGTCATGGTCAATCTCCCCCTGGCACTCATCGGTGGGGTCGCGGCAACGATCGTGGCGGCGGGGGGTGTGATCAACGTCGCCACCCTCGTTGGTTTCATCACGCTGTTTGGTATTGCGGTTCGGAACGGCATCTTGCTCGTGAGTCACTACCAGACGTTGCTGGACGCGGGCGTTACGCCGGATGTCGCGGTGTTCCGGGGATCGATGGAACGTCTCAATCCCATTCTCATGACGGCGCTCACCGCGGCGCTCGCCCTGCTGCCGCTGGCCTTGGGTGGGGGAGAGCCCGGCAAAGAGCTGCAGGCACCGATGGCGGTTGTGGTCTTGGGTGGTCTCCTCACCTCCACCGCGCTCAACATGATCGTGGTCCCGGCGCTGTTCCTCCGGTGGGGGATCCCTCGGCGTGTGAGGGCGTAACAGAAACCCGGAGAGCGCCACGCTGCGAGCGGGTGCGACGGTCTACGTGCTCGAATCTTCGGGCTTCACGCTCGCACGCCAAGGCACCAACGGGTTTGCGTGCGTGATCAGTCGGGATCATCCTCGCAACCGCAAGCCCACCCGTTGTGAGCGACCGTGGCTACCGTTCGTCGCGTACGAGGGGCCGCATGGGTTTCTGGTTGTCGTGGTGAACGACTCCACGCAAAGTTGAGGTCTTTGCGCAACACGTCACGTTTGGACAAGGCACGCTAGGCTTCTTCAAGACGAGGTCCGGTCCGCCACCGTACGGTCCGACTTGCCGTCCGCCTCACGCGGCGGCGCGGGCCGGCGGTGGCCGACGGGTCCCCCCGGCTGGCTCGGTCATGGTGGGGACCCGCCAAAAGGAGAGGCCATGCACCTCCGTACATCGTCCGCCGCCCTCGTCGCCACCGTGTTGCTCGTCGCGTGTAGCGATACGACCCCCGAGATCACCAGCCCCGACGTGGGTCCCGCGTTCAGCCACAATGGCGTTCCCACCGGATCCGCCCGTGGCCACGGCGTCTTCGATGCCGGTGTGGACGTCCGTTTCGACTTTTGGGTCGTGCAGACCGGTCCCGACTACGCTGCGCGGGGACACATGCGTTTCTCGACCAAGCTCGGTGATCTCAAGATCGAGTTTCTCGGCAGCGCCAACTGCCTCGCGGTCGATCCCGTGAACAACCGTGCCTGGATCGGTGGAGTCGTCACGCGGAACAACAGCGAGCACCCCGCATTCACGACGGAGATCCATCAGAAAGGAAAGGATATCTGGTTCCGCACCGTCGATTACGGCGATGGGGAAACGCAGCCGGACCGGACGACCTTCGCCGGCTTCGAGGGGGCAGCTGGGATCATTACGTCCGCCGAGTACTGCGAAAAGCAGATCTGGCCAGGACCGCCAGATGACCAGCCCGACGCTCGCACGGGTCCCGTCATCAAAGGCGGTATCGAGATTCGCTAGGAGCCGGTGCGCAAGCTGCGGTATTGGCCGGGTGGGATACCCCACTGACGGCGGAATGCCCGGGTGAAGTGCGCCTGATCGGCAAACCCGGCTTCCAGTGCTACGCGGCTCACCGGCTCCGTCCCCGAGGTGAGCTGTCCAGCTGCCCACTCGAGTCGCAGACGCCGCAGATACCGGCCGGGGGACGTCCCGAACCGACTGCGAAACACCCTGGTGAGGTGTGCGGGATGGACCCCGGCCTCTGCCGCTAGCTGTTCGATGGTGACCGGCTCGCGGAACCGGTCCTGCATCAATTGCTCTACACGGCGTAGCCACGCCGGTAATGCATCGTGTTGTGACCGTGCCCGCTCGAGCCGGGCGACAGTCGCGAGCATCTCGAACGCGAGTGCCTGACTCTCGAGCGGCGTGATCTCGTCCGGCTCCTGGAGCTCTCGGGCGAGAAGCCACGCCATGCGACGAATCGCATCGCTTTCGAAATGGTTGACCTGATTCAGTAGGCGCCCGCACGGTACAGGGAAGTCCGCTTGCGGGTCCGGCTGCGTCACCATGACGCGTGCACCCGCAGAGCCAATCTCGTTGGCGTGGCACTCGCCAGCGGGCTCGGTGAACACGGTGCCACCCGGGCATTGCAGCTCCTTCCCGTCGATGAGCAGGTCGAAGCTGCCGTCCAGCATGACGGCAAAGGTGACCCGATCGTGCGTGTGGCGCTCGAGGACGTGACCGGCGGGAAAAGTCGCGACGGTAAAGCGGAACGGCCCGTAGCTCTGCTCCAGCGCTTTCTGGGCGCCCATGCTCACCGGGACCGCGGGCAGTTGAAATCGCGCCATGATTATGTCGTAACCCCCGGGCGCCGTTCTGTTTCACTCTGTGCGCCCGAACTGCCCTCGGTTTTCGTAAGTACGGCTGGCGTTTCTGGCGATGTCGCCGCTCAGTCGTCGTCCTCGTCGCTGGTAGCACCCCCGTGCCAGGCGATGAACCGCCAGGTGTTTCCATCTTTCAGAAGGATATCTGTGTACCGTCCATGTGTGGTGCTCCGCTCGCCCTCACGATCTTCGGCTGCAACGGAGTAAGCGTAGTGGGCTACAGCGGTGTTGCCCACAACCACGATGCCAAGTGGGGACAACTCCTGCACGAGCGTCGTGGAGTTCTCCATGTCGTAGCGGCTCCACTTTTGGGTCGACGCCTTGTTCCGCGGTGCGGGAACGTCGTTATCCCAGCCGAGGAACCGGTCGTGCAACATGCGATCCGGCCACGTCATGTCCTTTTTCATGGTCGCGTCCCACTGCGACTGGATGAAGGTCCACACCTCGAGCTGCTCGGCCGACCAGCTCTGGGCGTGCACGGGCTTCGCGATGCAGGTCAACGCAATGATGGCGGGGACGACGGAGAGGATCGATAGACGGCTCATGTGCGACCTCCTAAAAGTGAATGCGGGGGGTGACAAGCCGCCGCGTTGAGGTATCTGGTCGCGATAATAGACGGGGTGCCTAATAAGATGTAGGACAGTACCAAATGCCGGAATGTCACCCCGATCTGTTGCACAATCTGAGAACCGTTTGCTACTTTGAACACCACCTCGACGCAGTTGGCAAATCAGGTCTCCTGAGCCCGGGGAGTTCATGGTTCGCACGATCCTGCTCGTCACGACGTTTCCGGCCGTTCTCCTCGACTCATCGCTTGCACAGGGCGTGGCGGCAACCGCACCCGAGCGACTCCTCGCTGGTGCCACGCTGGGCGCCGCGGCGACGGACGTTGTCGAAACCACGGACCCGAGGGACGTTTCCATCCTGGGCGTGGTCGAGATCGCAACATCCCTCGAACAATTCGTCGACTTCGTGCGGAACGTCGACTCCATCGCCATCCGGGGCACGACGCGCTCGTACGGCCGGTTACGGCCCGAGCACCTGCGGGACGATCTCACTCCGCTCTCGCTGCCGCACCGTGATCTGAGCCCGTTGCGGAGATGTGAAGTGGCCGACTGCAAGGTGAAGCTGTCGACTGAGCTGATCGACCAGATGCAGGGCCTCGATGGGAACAGCTCTACGTTCTCGAAAGAAGTGGATGCCGTGATGCGCACGTGGCTTGCCAACTACGTGCACACGTATCTGACCTTTGGAGACAGTGCCTTGGTGGTCTATGTCGATCAGGAGGAGCCGGCGCACCCGCTCGAGGGCATGCGCTATTTGCTCGAGAGCGCCGATGAGTTCATGCCGATTCCCGCGGAGCTCTCCAAATCGCTCAGCCGCTCGGCGCCATCGCTCGCGTCTCCACATGTGCAATCTTCACTGTATTGGGCCGTGGAAGGTACCCCACTCCGGCCAATGACTCAGGTTTCCGAACTGCTGGTGCTTCCGCCGTCGGCCGATAGGCCCGAAGTATGGATCGCATTCAAGCAGCTCTACGCGAGTCACTATCTGCTGGCCGCGCTCAAGGTGATTCGGGTTACCGAGGTGCAGCGGGGCGCCAACCCGCGGATTCGCGTCACGTTCCTCGACCGATCGTTGTTTGACGGTCCGCTTGGCGGGGTCAAACGGGCGATTGTCGAACTAGGGCTCGACGCGGAGCTCGAGAGCAGGCTGACTCAACTGCGGGAGCGTGTCACCGCCGCGTCGTCCGGAAGCACAGCTACCTCGCCGTAGTAGTCGAGCCGCCTTCACCGAGCGCGGCTTGTAATCGGAAGCTGGGGGGACCGCTCAGGCGCCCGGTCTGTCTACCTGGTCCAAGAAGTAGATGTCGGACATGTCCGCCACCCCGGCTCGCTCCATCGCCTGCTTCAAGTCCTGTGACTGCGTGAACTGGCGGGCTTTGTCGTGACTATCCCACTGCAGCAAGACAATGACCTCCGAGGGATCGTCAGCACTTCGGAACAGATGGCCTCCCTTCGAACCCGCCGCCTTGCGAGCCTTTCCATGCTCGTCAAACACTGGCTTCCACTTGGCGAAATCACGCACCTTGTGCCGCACTAACACGAACGACATCGGAGTCCCCTTTCAATCGGAGGAGCGATGTAGATGGTATCCGAATGTGCGTTGAGATTTTGCAAGGCGGTAGGGCCTAGCCGTCCGCCGGTCCTTCCTTGCGTCCTTCTATCTTCTCTGGAACCTGACCCCCGCTCATTGGTACCGATGTCCATGCTTAGTCACGCTCTCTTCCGACGGGCGCTCGGTGCGGCGACGTGTTGCCTACTCCTAGGGTGCGGCGAAGTTCACCATGTCGACGACCCTATTGCCCTGCTCGAAGCCGCATCTGCACGTCTTTCCCAGTCGGCGGGCGAGATGGGACCTGCGCCTGGATGGATGACGTTTGCCAGCGGCACGTTGAACCAGAGCGCTGAGCTCCAGGGCAGCCGCGCGGGCAGCGTGGACACAAGCCGGTTTCGTGAAGTGCTGGTGTCCCTACCCGACGAACGCTTTGGGCATGAATATGAGCATCATCGGATCGACGGCACGCATGACCGCGTGCGTGAGGTGTATGACGGAGGCAGCAAGACGATCCATGTGCTCGAGGAAGGCTTCTCGGTACGGCTGACCGACGGGCCGGAGATTTCGGGACACACGCGGCTTCGCCGGCGCATGCCACATGTGCTCGTTGCCGAGGCTCTCACTGTCCCAGAGCGCGTCGTGGGAGCGGATGTCGGTGGGGTTGGTCCCGCAGTCACTTTTAGACTGTCAAGCGGACCGCCGCTGACGCTGACCTTCGATCCGGTCGATACGGTGCTCGTTTCTGTATCGTACAGGGCAACGCTACCCGGCCTCGGTGACGCGACAGTGGGTTGGAGTTTCTGCGATTATCGTGAGGTACCCGGCGTTGGGCTCGTACCGTACGCGTACGGCAGCCACATTGCTGACGCGCCATTCACCGCCATGCGCGTCGACTCGATCTTGGTGGACTCAGCGACGGCGCACGACTTCGCGCAGCCTCCCGCGGGGCACGATCGTGTGATCGACGTCCCGCCAACCGGAGGCGACGCCACTGTTCGAGCTAGGGTAGACACCGTGCAGCCCGGCGTCTTCGTCGTGCGCAACCTCCGGACGGGGTTCCATCCAATGTTTGTCGAATTCGCCGATTTCCTCGTCGCACTCGATGCACCCGCGGGATACCCAATTATGATCGAGCTGCCCGCGGGCGATGTAGCACCGGGTCCGTCACCAGATTGGCTGAGTCGGCGCTATATCGAGCTCATGCGCGAGGCGGTCCCGGACAAGCCAATCCGATTTGTGGTTGTGACCCACTTTCACAACGATCATGGTGGCGGCGTTCGCGCCTTTGCGGCTGAGGGTGCGACGGTGCTGACGGCGGCGGCCGACGCAGACGTGGTGCGCAGGTATCTCAACGCACCGCACACGGCTTCACCTGACCTGTTGAGCCAGCGCTCGGTGGCGACGACGGTGGAGGTGGTTCGCGATCGGCGCGTGATCACGGATGGGAGTCGCACGCTGGAAGTGCACGCCACAGGATCCAACCCGCACACCGCGGACATGCTGGTCGCATTCCTGCCATCTGAGCGTGTCATGTTCGTCAGCGACCTGATGAATGGTGCTCCTCCACCGACGTTGCGCGCCGGTGACAACCCACCACTCACATTTTTTCTCCGATGGTTGAGTGGCGTAGGCCTCGCGCCACAAACCATCGTCACGATGCACGGCAACCCGGTTTCGGAAGACGAGTGGCGACAGGCGGCGGCATCGGTCACCCAAGGTGCATCTCAATGACTTTGCAATAGTTTGCGTATCAACTATTTGGCTGTGAGGGTTCATGACACGCACCCGCAGTGCAGTGCAGCGGGAAATCCGGCAGGGAAAGCCCTTCCGATCTCCGAGCCAGGAAGGGGCAGTAGCGCTGATGCGAACAGCCGATGTCCTGCGCCGCTATTTCACGGAGGTGCTCGAGCCGTTTGGCATCACGTTTCCTCAGTACAACGTGCTACGGATCCTGCGCGGGGCGCGGCAGGGGCTCCCCACACTCGACGTCAGTAACCGGTTGATCGAGCAAGCGCCTGGAATCACCCGCATGATGGACCGGCTCGAGGCCAAGGGATGGGTACGGCGGACACGCTCGCGCGGTGATCGTCGGCAAGTGATATGTCACCTCACGCGGAAGGGGGGGGCGCTGCTGACTAGGATCGATCCGGCAATGGACCGCGCTGATGACGCGGCGCTGGCTCCGCTTGGCAAGAACGATCAGCAGCGGTTGATCCGCCTGCTAGAAGTCGTGAGGCGTGGGCTGGGATGAGCGTGGAACCTTTTTCGAGGGACAATAGTTTACTAGTCAATCATTGACTTGCCGTCAACTTGGAGGAATTATGTGGAAGCGCCTCTTGCAAACCAACGGAGATCCTACGGCGGTGGTCCTGCGGCTGACGTTGGGGGCCGTGATGTTGCCCCACGGAGCCCAAAAGCTCCTGGGGTGGTTTGGTGGAGCGGGGTTCAGCGGAACAGTGGATTACTTCAGCGCGGTGTTGGGGATTCCCGCCCCGCTGGCGATCCTGGTCATTTTGTTTGAATCGGTTGGAGCTGTTGCCCTCTTGGCGGGGTTCCTGAGCCGCGTGATGGCACTGGGAATCGCGGCGATCATGGCGGTTGCGGTGCTCAAAGTGCACCTCGCGGTTGGGTTCTTCATGAACTGGCTTGGTAATCAGCCGGGCGAGGGCTTTGAGTTCCATCTGCTGGCGCTCGCGATTGCGTTCTATGTGATCGTCAAAGGGTCGGGACCGGCGTCGGTCGATCGGCGCCTAGTGGCCCTGACGAGCGCCTGAGGACGCCCGGGTGCCGGGGCCCTCGGTTCGGCATATATTGAGAGTTCCGTCGGCTACGACAGTTCACCCCTCCAACTGGACCGAGCCATGGCTGGATTCACGCTCTCAATCAATGGACAATCGCATGAGGTCGACGTGCCGCCGGACATGCCACTGCTCTGGGTGCTCCGCGATGTCGTCGGCTTGACGGGCACCAAGTATGGCTGCGGCATCGCACAATGCGGTGCCTGTACCGTGCAGCTGGACGGCACAGTCATTCGTTCGTGTGTGACGCCGATCTCGGCAGTAGGCGACCGTGAGGTCACCACGATCGAAGGGCTCTCGTCCGATGGCACCCATCCCGTGCAACGAGCGTGGATCGCGGAGGACGTCCCGCAGTGCGGCTACTGCCAGTCGGGTCAGATCATGACCGCAGCAGCACTCTTGGCGCGAACGGCCACGCCGACGGATGACGAGATCGATACGGCACTGGAGGGCAGTATCTGTCGCTGTGGCACCTACGATCGCATTCGCCGCGCCATTCACCGCGCCGCCAAGGAGGCGTGAGCCATGACCAAGCCTCAGACGCTCGATCGTCGCGACTTTCTCAAGGCAAGCGCCGTCGGCGTCGGCGGCCTCACGCTCGCATTCCATCTACCGGACGACCGTCCGTGGAAGGAACCCAGTGATCGGTTCGAGCCCAACGCCTTCGTGCGGATTGGGACCGATGGAATCGTCACGATCATGGTGGCGAAGGCCGAGATGGGGCAGGGGGTACGGACCTCGTTGCCCATGGTGATCGCCGATGAGCTCGACGCCGACTGGGAAGCGGTGCGGGTGGTACAAGCAGATGCGCACCCGTCGATGTATGGGTCGCAAATGACTGTAGGCAGCCGGAGCGTGCGAGGCAACGCGTGGCCCACGTTGCGGCAGGCTGGTGCGACAGCCCGCGCAATGTTGGTGGCCGCCGCGGCGGCGCGGTGGCAGGTGGCACCGAGTGCCTGCCGTACCGAAGGCAGCCGAGTATTCCACGATCCGTCGGGCCGGTCAGTCGGGTACGGTGATTTAGTCGAGGCCGCGGCGGCCTTGCCGGTGCCAGCGAACCCAAGGCTCAAGGACCCGTCGGAGTTTCGCCTCATCGGCAAGCCGATGCCATCGCTCGATACTCCGGACATCGTGACCGGGCGTGTGATCTATGGAATGGATGTGCGCACGCCCGGCATGTTGTACGCCACAGTAGTGCACTGTCCGATTTTCGAGGGCTCGCTCGAGCGGTTTGACGCCACGGCCGCACACCGGGTTCCGGGCGTCAAAGACATCTTCGCCGTGACGCAGGGTGTGGCGGTGGTGGCGGAGAACACCTGGGCGGCATTCCAGGGCGCAAAGGCCCTGAACGTGACGTGGAAGCCGGGCGAGTTCACCATGAGCAGCGAGGATATTTCACGCAGCTTTGCGGAGATCGCGCAAGCGCCGGGGGCGGTGGCACGTGAAGAAGGTGATGTCGAGGCTGCGTTGCAGCGAGCAGTGAAGGTCGTCCGCGCAGTGTACGAGGTGCCCTACTTGGCACACGCGACCATGGAGCCGATGAACTGCACCGCCGATGTCCGATCCGACCACTGCGAAGTCTGGGCTCCCACACAACATCCCCAGGGGGTGCAGAGTACGGCTGCACAGATCACGGGGTTTCCTATCGAGCGTGTCGCGGTTCACGTCACGCGTCTCGGTTGTGGGCTTGGCAGGCGTAGCCGGCCCGACTTCGTGCAAGATGCCGTGGAAACGTCCATGAGAATGCGGGCACCGGTGCAGGTCGTGTGGACACGCGAAGAGGACATACAGCACGACTGGTACCGTCCGGCAGCCTACAACCGGTTCGAAGGTGGTGTCGACGAGGATGGCAACGTCTCGGCGTGGAAGCTCCGGATCGTGGCGCCACCCATCGTGGGTCGTGGCCCGCGGCGGGGCCCCGGGGTAGATGGTGCGTCGGTGGATGGTGCAGCCAACATGGCATATGCTGTTCCCAATCTCTTCGTCGATTACGGCCGCTCGCCGGTGCCCGTTCCTACAGGACACTGGCGGTCGGTTGGCCCGTCACAGAACACGTTCATTGTCGAGAGCTTTCTCGATGAGCTGGCACACGCCGCGGGACGGGATCCGGTGGGCGTCCGGCGTCAGTTGTTGGTCAACCATCCGCGTCTCAGGCATGTGCTCGACGTAGCCGCCGAGCGGTCGGGATGGGGTACACCCCTTCCGGCCGGACATGCCCGGGGCGTTGCCCTGGTGGAGGATAAGGGTGGCCTCGTGGCAGAGGTGGCAGAGGTGTCGCTGGAAGACGGACGGCCCAAGGTGCACCGGGTGACCGTCGCGGCGGACTTCGGCCAAATCGTCAACCCCAACGCGGTGCACGGACAAGTGGTGGGCAGCATCGTCACCGGTCTGTCGGCTGCGCTGTACGGTGAAATCACGCTCGAGGGCGGACGTGTGGTGCAAAGCAACTTCCACGACTACCCGCTACTCAAGATCGGTGAGATGCCTGAGATAGACGTGCATATCGTCGATAGCACCGAGCACCCGGGCGGCGTGGGTGAGCCGGCGGTACCTCCCATTGCGCCCGCCGTGACCAACGCCCTGTTCGTGCTCACCGGCGTGCGGATCCGCCGGTTGCCGATCCGCGCGAGCGCGTTGCAAGCAGTAGGAGCAAGCGGGTCGTAACCGAGCCAGGCCCGGTCTTTGCACACGGTGAAGCCGTGATGCGTACATCCGTGACCTCCGCCACACCGAGTGGCCCGGCACAGGCTTGAACCCGTACTACTTTGGCTCGTCGGGCCGCCGTCTGTTTGGCTGTTACCACCCCCCAGTGGGTGGTGGCGGATTGTTTGGCGTCGTGATCTGCAACCCGCTAGGTGCCGAGTACTTCCCCGCACACAAGACCGTTCGCCTCCTGGCTCGTCACTTGGCGGAGCATGGCATTCACGTGCTCAGGTTCGATTACTTTGGCACCGGGGACTCGGACGGATCCGAGGCGGACGCGACCATCGATAGTTGCGTCCGCGATGTCTGCGAGGCCCTGGAAGAGCTACGCGACGTAGGCGACACCACGCGCGCGGGACTCATCGGGATTAGAGCCGGGGCCATCGTTGCCGTTCACGCAGCGGCGATGCACAAGGGAATAGCTCGACTGGTGCTGTGGGATCCGCTGACGGAGGGTGGAGTGGCCGTGACCCCCTCCTCCAATTCCGACAGCATGAGCGATACTCTGCTCGTGTCAACACGGTCTGAGTCGGCAGACGTTTCCCTCGTGAAGACGCTCACAGAATGGAGTAGCGCTCCGACAGTAGTGCATGCACCGGCAGCTCCTTTCTGGTCCGATCGAGCACCGGGGTCGGGTGGCCTGCCCATCGGGGCGATCGAGGAGACCGCGAAGTGGCTCTCGAATTGAGGCGACGTTCGGCAGTCGTTCCCTCCGCGATTCGCCATCCGGAGTTGGCGCGCTGATGCAAACGTATCGGGAGCGGCCAGTACAGTTCGGACCGCAACGCGGTCTCGTGGGGATCCTGTGCACTCCCCCAGCGCCGGCCACCTCGGTGCCAGTGACCATAATGCTGAGCGCAGGTGTTTTGCACCGCGTCGGCGCCTCGCGCATCCACGTGGAGATGGCGCGCCGTCTGGCAGTCGCTGGGCTTCCCTCGTTTCGATTCGATCTTTCGGGCGTGGGTGACAGCCTCCCGCGCAACGAAAATCTGACGCTCGCCGAAGCGGTCGAGCTGGACATCGACGACGCGATGAAATGTCTCGAGGAGGCGGGACACGGTGACACGTTCGTGCTGCTTGGCCTCTGCTCCGGAGCGCACGACGCGCTGCAACGCGCTCAGCACGACACGCGGGTGGTGGGAGTATTCGCGATCGATCTGATTGGTTCGTTCGTGAACCAAAAGCACGTGGTGAAACACTATCTCAAGCGATTGACCAAACCGAAAAGTTGGAAGAGCGCGCTCAGCGGCAAGACGAATGCCCTCGGCTCGCTGCGAAGGCGTCTCGCCGGCGACAACGGGCGCTCGAGTCCCTTGAGCGTTGGCGTGCGGCGACGCCTCTCGAAAGACGAGCTGAACCAATCCCTCGAGTCGTTACTCGGCCGGGGTGTGCAGCTCGCGTTCTACTTCACAGCCGGGCTCGAGGAGAACTACAACTATCGCGACCAGTTCCGCGATAACCACCCAAGTGCCGCAGCATCGCCGCGGTGTACTTCCGTGTTTATTCCGGGATCGGACCACTCGCTGAGGAAGATGCCCCATCGGGAGGCGCTGGTCGCGGGGTTCATTGGCTGGATGGAACGCTTTCGAGCCTGAGTAGCGAGCCTTTACGGTCTAGAGGGTGCAGGGATCGCGGTCGCGATCTGTGCCAATGTGTGGAAGAAGAGCGTGCGTGGATCGAGTCGATGGCCCGTGCGTTTCTCGATCTCATGGACCACACGGATCGAGAGCAACGAGTGACCACCGAGCTCGAAGAAGTTGTCGTTACGACTGATGCGATCCACACCGAGCACACTTTGCCACACCTTGGCCAGCAGCTGCTCTGCGGCACTCTCCGGCGGGACAAATTCGGTGGTCCCCGTCGAGGATGCGAACGGGTCCGGAAGCGCCTGGTGATCGATCTTGCCGTTTGGCGTTCGCGGAATCGCATCCACTGACATCACGACTCCGGGGATCATGTATCGTGGGAGAGAGTTTCGCAAAAAGCGGCGGATCTCACTCACCGTTGGCTCCTCGCCATTTCGGTCATACACGACGTAGGCCACCAACTTCACGTCGCTCGCCGAAATCGTCCGCGCGAGGACCGCACTTTGTGTCACGGCGGGGTGACGTGTGAGCGCGCTCTCGATCTCTCCAGGTTCAATGCGGTGACCCCGCACCTTTATCTGTCGATCTGCGCGCCCGTGGATCGCGAGCTGCCCATCCGTCAACCAATGGCCACGATCGCCCGTACGGTAGAGACGCTCGCCGGGTCCACCGAATGGACTTGGGATGAACCGCTCAGCGGTCAGTGCCTCGCGATTCAGATACCCCGCGGTCACTCCGGCTCCGCCTATGTAGACCTCCCCCTGCACCCCGATCGGGGCACGCTGCAGAGCGGCATCGAGAACGTAGATCTGCGTGTTTGCAATTGGCCGGCCGACGTGGATTCGTTCAATGGGTTCCGCAATCTCGGCACACGAGGACCACACCGTGGTCTCTGTTGGCCCGTACATGTTCCACAGCCGCGAGACGCGTGGCATTAGCTGCGTGGCCAGCTCACGGGAGAGGGCCTCTCCTCCGCACAGCGCCGTGAGTGCGTGCCCGCTCCAACCGGCGTCGAGGAGCAGCTGCCACGTCGCAGGTGTCGCCTGCATCACGGTTGCCCCCGACGCTTCTATTGCGGCTGCGAGTAGGTGACCATCGGCAGCGGTTGTGGCATCCGCTACGACTAACCGACCACCGGCAATCAATGGGAGAAAGATCTCGAGCACGGAGATGTCGAACGACAGGGTGGTCACGGCAAGCATGACGTCGTGCGCTGCGAAGCCTGGTCGCTCGCGCATTGCCAGTAAGAAATTGGTCACGCATCGGTGCGGGACTTTCACACCCTTGGGTTTGCCGGTAGACCCAGATGTGTACATCAGATAGGCTACGGCGTGATCAGCCGATTCCCGATTCCGACGTGGCAGTCGTATTTCGCTCCCCTCGACTGGCGCTTGAACATCGTCCAGAGTGACGATGCGGACGTCGGGTTCGGTAAATAGGTGCGTCACGTCCGGTTCGCCAATGACGACGGTCGCGCCCGAGTCAGAGGCCATGAAGGACAGACGATCCGGGGGGAAGGTAGGATCGAGCGGAAGGTACGCTGCTCGGCTCTTCAAGATCCCCAGAAGGGCAATCACCATCCGTGAGGATCGCTCCATGCAGATCCCGACGAGTTCTCCCTCTCGAACACCGCCGTGGCGTAGGTGGGCAGCGAGTTCGGTGGCGCGGCGGTCCAATTCGTCGTAGGTGAGACAGCCCTCCCGGTCCTGGACGGCTATCGCGTCGGGGGTACGCTGTGCTTGAGATTCGAAGAGTTCTTCCACGAACGATACAGGCCAGTCTCTGCGCGTGTCGTTGAACTCCTGCGTCACCAGCCGCTCCTCATGGGGCGGCATGAGCGGCAGCGTGGCAATGTCGGTCTCGGGGTCCGACACCACTGCTTCCAGGAGTGTCTCGAGATGACTGACCATCCGCCTGATGGTCGTTTCGTCAAACAGATCTGGGTTGTATTCAAAGCACCCCGTGAGCTGACCGTCGTTCTCGTGAAGGTTGAGTGACAGATCGACGAGAGACGTGTGCTCCCCGAGCGGCAACCTATGTACGGCGAGTGAGGAGAAGCCACGGGGCAGCGACGGCACGTTGGCGAAATCCAACATCACGTCAAAGACAGGTGAGCGACTGGGGTCACGCTCGGGTGCCAGTACCTCAACGAGCTTTGTGAAATGGAGGCCCTGGTGCGCGTACGCATCGAGGACTTTCTCGTGCACTTGACGTAACAGCTGGTCGAACGAGGTGCCCGGCGAGAAATGCATACGCAGCGGGAGCGTATTGATCAGGTTGCCAACCAGCCGCTCCGCCTCCACACGCCTCCGGCTCGCCACCGGAAAGCCGACTATGATATCGCTGGCTGCCGAGTAGCGATGGAGCAGGGTATGCAGCGAGGCCATTAGCACCGTGAAGAGCGTGGTGCCGTGGCGACGCGCCAGGGTGCACAATCCGTCGGTCAACACGCGGGAGAGTGTGACGGGCGATCGCGCTCCGGCGAACGTGCGGATCGCTGGCCTCGAGTGATCGGTCGGCAGGCGGAGGGCCGGCAAAGTGCCATCGAGCTCTTCCTGCCAAAAGGCGAGGTGCACATCGAAGGCACCCTCGTCGAGACGCTCCTCTTCCCATTGCGAGTAGTCGGCATACTGAATTGGCAAGTCGGGGAGGGGAGATGGGCGACCCGCGACGCGTGCTTCGTACTCCGCAGCGAGTTCGTGCAACAGAATCTCGGTCGACCATCGATCCGTCGCGATGTGATGGGTAACCACCAACAGCCGGTGCTCGTCCTCGCGCATGCGGAACAACGTCGCGCGGATCATGAGATCCGCCGAGAGATCGAAACGGCGGTTCGCGTCCTGAGAGACCGCCGCGTCGAGCGTAGCTACCGATTCCGGCGACCCGTGGCAGACATCGACGATGGACATGCGGAACGACCAGCTGTCCAAGAGCTCCTGGCGCAGTTCGCCATCTTCGATACGGAAAACCGTTCTGAGTGCCTCATGACGTTCCACCAGCGACGTCAATGCTGAATCCAGCGCGCCGACCTCGAGCGGTCCTTTGAGTTCGAGCAGCGTTGGCATGTTGTAGATCGGTGCGTCAGTCTCGTACTCGTGGCGAAACCAAAAGCCGCGTTGTGAATACGACGCACAAGACGAACGGCGCGATTTACGGCGAGGAATGGTTGTCGGTGGCTCTTCCCCAGTGGGGCGGGGTATCATCGCCTGCTGCGTATTGGAGCGCACCAAATTGGCAAGATCCGCGAGCGTCTCAGATCCGAGGAGGGAATCGACGGATAGCTCAATGCCAAACGTGCGAATCACACGCGATATCACTTGGGCAGCCTTGAGGGAGTCCCCACCCAACTCGAGAAACCGGTCGTTCATCCCCACCGTTTCGACGCCTAGGACTTCGCTCCAGATCTCGACGAAGGCCACGTCCACGGGGTCTCGGGGGGCGACGTATGCCGTGGCGAGGTCCGGGCGCCTAGGTTCCGGTGAGGGAAGTGCCCTGCGATCCACCTTCCCGTTGGGGGTCAACGGAAGGGAGTCCAGCTGAACGAAGGCAGAAGGCAGCATGTAGTTGGGGAGCGACTCCTCGAGGTAGAGCCGTAGCTCGCTCATACCCACTTGTACCGTGTCGCTGGCCACCCAGTACGCGACGAGTCCCAAATCTTCCTGGAAGATGACGACACAGTCGCTCACGCCATTGTGGTCGCCGAGCCGTGCTTCGACCTCGCTGAGCTCGACCCGATTACCGCGGACCTTTACCTGACCGTCGCGGCGCCCGAGGATTTCGAGCGTTCCTCCCGGTAGCCAACGTCCTAGGTCTCCGGTTCGGAAGAGTCGTGCATCAGGGGCCGGATTGAACGGATGACGGACGAAACGCGCTGCAGTCGCTTCCAGGTCGCCGAGATAGCCGGCCGACAGTCTGCCACCCAGATAGACTTCCCCTGGGACGCCAATGGGGCACAGCCGACAGTCGGCGTCGAGCACGAACGCCTCCATGCCGGGAACTGGTCTGCCTGCGAACGTCAAACCCGGCACGTCGTCGGGAGCGCACTCGTAGACGGTCGCACCGGGCGCTTCGGTGCACCCGTACATGTTGACCAGCGCAGCGTCCAAACGCTCGAAGAATCGGCATTTGAGATCGTAGGGCAATGGCTCACCCGCAATGTTGACCGATCGCATCCAGCGGCACGGACTCAGGTCGTCCACCTCCAAAAGCGCGCGCAATTGACTCGGGGTCACTAGGAGGTGGGTGATGCGATGCTCGCCAATGAGCGCAACGAGGCGCCACGGATCGCGTTCAACGCCCGGCGGGGCCAGGTAAAGCGTCCCGCCGCTCAGCAGCGGCCGCATGATCTCGGCGAGGGTAAAGGTCGTGGCTGAATCGCTCTTCAACAGATGGCGCTCTTCGAGCGACGCCTTTGAGCGCGCCGGACGATATCCAATCGGTAGCTTCACTATACGCGGATGGCCGGTGGACCCGGACGTGGCGATCAAGAAGGCGAGTTGCTGTGGTGATACTGAGATTTCCGGAGCCGTGTCGAGTTGGGCCGCCAGTTGACGCTTCATCTCCCCGAGTAGGAGCACCTGCCACCCTTCATCGCGCAGCTCCGCTGCTAAGGGCTGCGAGGCGATGACGACGGCCGGCATGACCGTGGCCAACTGCGCTCGTAGGCGATCCGCGGTCTCATGTGTGGCGACTGGAAAGACCGCTCCTCCAGCCTTGAGTATTCCGAGATACGCAATGGGCACGTCGGCCGACCGGGTGATGGCAACGCCCACCGGGACGTCCGTGCTGACGCCCAACCCGCGGAGGTAGTGTGCCAACTGGTTGGAACGTCGATCCAGCTCTTCGTAAGTGAGAACACTCTGCGCCGAGATGACCGCTGGTTTGTCGGGCGCCTCGCGCACGCGCTCTTGAAACAACACATGTCGGCCGTTCACCTCGCGGGCAGTGCATTCGCCGACGCTCCAGCTGAGGATCTCTTGCTCTTCGTTCGCGGATGACAACCGCGCCTCTGCGAGCGTCGTCGACGGATCGGCAGTGACACAAGCCACAAAGCGAAGCAGGTGATCTGCCATCGTCTGGAGAAAATCCGAGTGGTAGAACCGCCCATCGTACGAAAAGCGCAAACGAATGCTGTCGTTCGCGCGCTTTGCGATCAGTTCGAGCGGTATGATGGCCGCTCCGCCATTCGACGCCGCAATGTCTGAGGTATCGCCCGGGCTCTTCCCACCTGCGAGCGATGGGCAGGGTGCAAAGCAGATCGGAACACCGTACGGGAACTCATGCAACGCTTCATGCGGCAGTACGCCAGCCAATGACGGTACGCAACCTCGTCGGAATCCCCTACGCTTGGCGTCGCGGACCCGTGCGAGATGGTCGACGAAGGGCAGGTCGCCTCGTACCGCTGTTCGAACGGGGATAACCCCACGCTGACTCGAGGCATCGGATCCATTTTGCGAGGTGACGAGCCAGCCGACAACGAGATCCTCCTCGCCAGTATAGCGGAACAGGAGCGCACTGAACGCTGCGAGCAGCACCTCAGCGGGCGTACACTTCGCGTTGGCCGCGAGTTCAGTGAACGCTGAATAGTGACTGCCGTTCAAGGTCAGTTCGAATTGCGATGGCTGTGGTGGCGAGTGTGGTTGTGACCGGAGATCCTTTGGCATGCACCTCAGGGGCGACGCCCCCTCGAGGGCCGATGACCAGTCGGAGGAGGTGACCGTGACCGTCGGTGGTGTGCCCCGCCGTCTCATGTACCCGCCCTCCCGTTCCGCGCACTGTGCAGTAGCGATTGCAGCACTTCGGCCACGGTCGCGACCCAAGGCTCCTGTAACATCTGATAGTGATCTCCAGCGACGTCGTAGACCACGAGGTTTGCGGGACTCAGGTCCGCCCATCCCCTTGAGCATGACTCTCCCCCCACCCGAGAGGTGGAACGAACCAGGGTGACCTGACCGGGGTAGCCACAGCTCGGATGGTAGGAGCCGGTCGCTTCGATCGCATGAGCGTAGATGGCGAAGTGCTCGACGAAGGCTGACAAATCGAGCTTCGCGGGCAGGAGCCCGGTGCGGCGAAGCTCCTCATGAGCTTTCGCCAACATGTCGTCCACCGTCGCAGCCCCCTCACAGAAATCGAGCGAGGTTCTTTCAGGACCGAGCCCGTAATGGCGAAGATAGGTCCGCAGCAAATGGGTTCGCCCGGATGGTTTCTGATCAGCCGCCGGCAGGAACGAATCCAACAGCGCCAAGAACCGAACATCGGCTCCATCCTTCGTCAGCTGCTGCGCGGCCTCGTACGCCACTAATCCACCAAACGACCAACCGCCGAGCAGGTAAGGGCCATGCGGTTGACTCTCCCGAATCACGTTGCAGTACAGCGCAGCGAGTTGAGGAATCGAGTGCTCGATTGTCTCGCCATGCATTCCCGGATGTTCGATGCCGTACAGTGACTCATCGGGCCCCAATCGGTTGGCGAGGTGCACGTAAGGTGAGACGATGCCTCCTGCCGCGTGCACGAGGAACAACGGCGGATGTGCAGACCCAACGTGAATGGGCACGAGGAGGGGGTTCGTCGTACGCCGGGAAAGCGAATCGGGCGACGCGACCACAGCTGGCTGCGGCGTTTGCCCGACCGCCGCGAGCAATCGGGCGATGGTTGGGTGCTCGAACAGCGTATGCAGTGGGATGTCACAGTCCAGCACATCTTGCATGCGGGTAACGACGTCGGCAATCAATAACGAGTGGCCACCCAGCTCGAAGAAGTCATCCTCCACCCCCACTCGTGAAACGCCGAGGACCTCGCTCCAGATCTCCGTCAATGCAGCTTCGATTGGCGTCCGGGGTCCCACGTAATGATCCTGCGAGCCGTCAGGTCCGGCGACGCGTTTTCTGAGCGCAGCGCGGTCGATCTTTCCGTTTGGTAGTTGTGGAAACTCCTTCAAGGACACGACGTGGTTTGGAACCATATAGCTTGGAAGACTGCTGCGGAGGAAACGTCGGATCTCGCCGGTCGATGGAGGGGTTGCGCCGTTGCGATAGATCACGAACAGCTTCAACGTGACGTCGCTGTTTCCGTTGATTACCGGCTCCACTGCACAAGCAGCGATTGCCGGATGCCGTGACACCGTCGTCTCGATCTCTCCCGGTTCGATTCGCTGCCCGCGAATCTTCAGTTGGCGGTCCATCCGATCGAGGATTTCCAGCTGTCCGTCGGTTCGCCACCGGGCACGATCGCCGGTGCGATACAGGAGATCGTTGTTCCCATTGGCAAACGGATTGGATATGAACCGCTCGCCTGTGAGATGGTCGCGATTGAGGTATCCATCAGTCACGCCAGCACCACCGATGTACAGCTCGCCGGGA
>JBFGJG010000040.1:0-39823 GCA_041577295.1 Gemmatimonadales bacterium | reverse complement strand
TCTCGGGACCGGTGCGATCTGCACGATGCGGTCGACACGCTCGGGGTGGTCGCGCGAATAGAGCGCAACCATGAGTCCGAGGTAGGAGTAGCCGACCAGGGAGATGGTCTCGAAGCCAAAGTGTTCGCGCAGCGCCTCGACGTCCTGCACATCACCCACGATCGTGAGCTTCGCGACGTCTTCAACACGACCCGACCCGCCGCGATTGCGCATGTCGTAGAGGATGATCGTCCGATCGGGCCGCGCGAGCGTCCGCATCTCCGGCATGAACAGCCTGTTGGGAATCATGACGGCCTGGTTGCCGGATCCGTACTTCTCGTAGTAGATGGAGACGCCCGGAACGGTCTCGACGTAGCCCGTCTCCTGGCCGTCAGCCGGGATTGCAGCAATCAGCATGAGACAGGCGATCGCGAGCGGGAACTGCGAGCTGTTCGGTATCACCAAGCCCCTCCTGGGCATAACCCCGTTTCATTGCGAATCGTTTTGAAGCTTGAAATGGACGTTTCGAAGCTTCGATTCGTCGATTTGAAGATTCAAAATGCCGTTTTGAAGCTTCAAGATGCCATATCGAAGCTCGAAAATGCCGTTTCGAAGCTTAGAAATGCCGGTTTGAAGCTTCAGAATGCCGTTTCGAAGCTTGGAAATGCCGTTATGAGGCTTCAAAATGACGTTTCGAAGCGTGGAAACGTCGATGTGAAGCTTCGAACTGTCTGTTTGGAGCTTCCAAATGGTCAGTCGTGGTCGAAAACCTGATCACTCAAACGATCGCCCGATGGTTGGCAGATCCATCGCCCTGCGCCAAACCCCCACCTGTCCCACGTGATACGCCGAATGTCCCACCAGAACTTGAGTCAGGAAGTGGCCAATGGTCGGAAACACATCGCGATAGGACTCTTCTGGAAACGGCTCTTCCAGGCGGGACGGGCTGAGCTGTTCAACGGCGTGGGTGATTCGTGACTGAGCATCGCCGAGTATGGCGAGTGCTTCCTCCCTTGCTTCATAGACGGCAGCATCCGCGACCGGCACACTGCCGGTTCCGTAGCGGGTGGTCCAGTCTTCCGGCAGCCACGCCGGTACCCCGATCACGCCACCCAGGCTCTCGTTGACGTGCGTGAGGTGGCCGATGACCCAGGCTGGGTGATTTTTGATGCCGTGCGGCTGCGCAACCATGTCGGCCAGGGCGACGTCGGCGACTTGCTCACGCAGGAAATCGAGGCTGAACGCGAAGCTGTGCAGAACGGTTTTCATTGGGGTGCGCAAAATCCTTCAGATGCCGACCGTTCAATCAAGCGGCGCCGTCATGATCCAACAAGGTCCCCACTCGGGGTCGTCGTACTGACGCTTATGCGCGAATCCTGCTTTTTCGTACGCACGAATCGCGGCCGCGTTCCCAATCGGCGTGCACATGCCAGCGATGGACACTCCGGAATCTTCGCGCAGGCGGGTTAGGAGCAGCCGAAGCGCCTCGGTACCAACGCCCGCTCCCAGAAACGCTTCATCGCCGATGAAGATGTCGATATCGACCATGCCGTCCGGCACATGGTCGATGCCCACGTCAGCGAGGGCCGGACCCGGCAGACGTTGCCAGCGCACGTAGCCCACCGGCCGACCAGCCACGGTGATCACCGCGTGATCCCCACCGGCCGGCGGCGTTCGAACCTCGGCGCGATTGGCCCGCGGATCACCCCACCACCGCCGCACGTGGGGAAGCTCGAGCCACCGATCGAGCAGCGCGAGGTCGCGATCGGGGTCGACGGGCTGGAGGGTCACGGGTGGTCGGAAAAGAACTCCTCGCGATAATCAGCCAACGCGGCGGAAACCACCGACTCGGCGTGCGCGCGACCGTACGGTTGCCCAACCGTCACCGATCCAGACGCTTCCGGTGTCAGCTTGTAGGTTGCGAAGTAATGCCTCAGCCGACCCACGAGCGCATCGGGTAGCTGCTCGATCTCCGTCAGGTGACCAAACAGGGGATCATCCCGTAGCACGCCGATGATCTTGTCGTCAGCCAGGCCATCATCCAGCATCGGAATGCCACCGACCACCTGTGCCCTCACGATCACCTCAGCGCGCGCGATGGGCCGCTCGCTCAACACGTAGATGTCGAGCGGGTCGAGATCGCCGCCGGTCGCACGGGGCATCAACGCCGCAACCCGAGCCGCGGCATACGTCTGAGGAACGAAGCCGTAGAGCGCAGGGGGCAACGACGACGTTCGCTGTACCCGACTGACCTCGAGATAGCCACTCTTCTTATCGATCTCGTACTTCACGAGGTCGAAGGGTGTGATCTCGACGTACACATGGAGCTCAGACGGCGGACGGGGCCCTGGACTCAACCCGTGCCATGGATGAGGCCTGGATCTGGAATAATCGCGAGCCATTACGTGATGCCTTCAGCACTGTGCAGTCGGCTCGTGCTCCTCATGCGCGGTAGCGCTCAACGCCGCTAGGCAGCACCGGACCGAGGGCTCAGATGCTCACGCCAGAGACCCACGACAAGCGCCGTGGGCACGACGGTCGCGATGACGCTCGCCCACATTGGCACGGCCGCACCGTCAATGGTCACCTCGACTTGGAGCACGATTCGGAACAGGTGGAGCAGGGCAATGGCAAGCAGCAAGATTACGGTCAGCCGCGTGGCCGGTTTCATAAGTCCCCCAATGGCGAGCAGGTTGTATCCGTCTGCCTATCTTCGCTTGCTCTGGGTTCGATGGGCCCTCCGAGGCGGTTTGCCGAAGAGAACGCGGAGATGGTCCTTCGCCGCTTCGAGGCGTACTCGCTGGGCCGCCGGGAGCCTGTCCCCAGCCCGGTTGATATAAAACGTCAGCATAGACATCGCAGAGCGGAAGGGCTCCGCCTTACGGCGTTCACTGCGCTCTGCTGAGCGCTTGAGCGACTCGGCAATGCGCCGCGGATCTCTAAAGGTAAAGACACCGGGTTCGAGATCGAGCGTGTCGCTCTCTTGCGTGACCCGCTTTGACCAGCGCTGTTGTTTAGTTGAGCTCATCATAGACCAACTAGAATAGCCAGTCGAGACGAACCTGCCCCCAGACGATATGCCAATACCCGTAGTACACGAGCCGCAGGGCGTACATAGAGACGAAGTCGTAGCGTCGAAAGATAGTCAACTGCACGAGGTTGAATGCGAGCAGGTGCAGGCCGACGAACACCTGCTCCCCGGAGAACGGCGCCCCGGCGTAACCCAAATAGAGTTGTAGGATCGGCTCGAGGACCGAAACCAAGAGCACGCAAGTCCAGAGCAGGGTCCGTTGGCTTGGCGACTTCCGATGCAGACTCAGTAGCGCAAGCAAGAGGGCAAGCGGAACTGCATGGAAAACTACCTCGACGACAAAGCCGATGGCCGGGTAAAAGAAGAAGGACTGAGGAGGTGGAACGTTCATTTCCTGTGGGAAGCGAATGACGTAGTCAGCCGGTATGACAATCAGGGCAAATACGGTCGCGATGACGACCGACATGGCGATTCCGCGCCAACTCGCGTCTCGCGAGAAGATGACAAACCAGCCACGGGAACGGAGGAAGCCCAGCGCCAAAAAGCCCGCTACCGTAACGGCGCCGAGGACGAGCAGGGGATTGACGGTGCCCATGTAGCGCTGAAAGGGCCGACCTGAGAAGCGCGTTGAGGTCGCAGTCAGTACTATGGCCGCGAGAGACAGAACGCCAAGAACGAGATACTGAAGCCGTGTGTTGGACCGCGTTGCGCTCATCACCAACGGGGCGGGTGCGTAGCGAACATTTGTGTGGCTGGAAGACTGACTATGCCCTGTAGAGGTTGGCCCGCCCCTGCTTGCCGATCAAGTTGATCACCCTGACGTTTCGCAGACAGTAAACCATCTTCTGCGCCAGGGATCTCCTGATGCCAATTGCTTCGGCCAACTCTGTGGCAGTAAATGTTTGCAAACTCTCGGGAAGAAACGCCAGCCAATCCGTGGGTTTCTCGTACGACCTCCGCTCTACGACTTCCAGCAGTCGACGCTCCTCGATCACCCAGCCTCTTCTCCGCCAATGCCGCTTGCCTGCATAGCGCCTCACCTCCTCCTCTCGTATCAGCAGGACTTCCAACGAGAAGTTGGCGCTCGCGAGCAACTGTGGGATGCTTACCATCTCCCAGAATAGATCCTCCAGCCGACCTCGTTTGGGCGACCTTCGACGAGAGATTTCTTCACGGCCATTCTTTGCCAACCTGACTATCCACTTTTCCGAGGCGATTGGATAAATCAATCGTATCCTGTGTGATAGTGCTAACGCGTTCAGCTTTGACTTGAGAGAGGCAAGATTGCCAGTCTGGATTTCCACCAAAAGATCCCGGCGAACGATATCAATCACGAACCCATCGATCGGGACTTCGAATTGATCACCCGGCTGCGCGTACCATTCCTTCAATGAAGCGTGAAGAGGCTTTTCATTCAGCAATCCTATTCCTGACATTCTGATCCAGCCTTCTCGATTCCTTTAGCTTCTAGTGAGTGCCTCCCTCGCTGATCCGCTGCCACTGTCCCTCCATCCGCACCCGCAGGGCTCCGGCGGGCCCAAAGATCTCGAACAACTCCGTGAAGCGATCGCGACCCGCGAACTCGTAGCGCAACTTGAGAACCATTTCAGGGCCACCTTCGGTTGCTTCGCTCTCGCACGTGAGGCTCGTCGGTCCGACGTCGACAACGCACGCGTACGTGTTCACGATCCCTTCGACGAGAAACTCACGCACCGTGATTGCTTTGCGCTCCGCGTCGTAGCTGAAGATGCTCCATTCTTCATGGGCGTCGGCCGGCGGGGTGGGTCCCTCTGGATCACGGTCGTGCAACATGAGGAGAAAGCGATCGCGAATGATGAGACGATAACGTCGCTGACCGGTGGCCGAGCCAATCGTGCCTTGGATGGTTCCCGCCCAGGAGCCTTCGAGGAACGCGAGCTGATGCAGGGGGTTCTCGGGGGCGGTGGAGTCACTTTGCGCAATCCCGTCCGCTGAGGGACAGAGAAGCAGTGCCAGCGAGGTTGCCGCGGTCCAACAAGATGAAAGATTCATGGACGTCTTGCGCCGTTGGTCGCCTCGAACGATCACAGCTTGATATATGGATCTCCCCGCTCACTGACGCGCGGGCGACAGAAGCACAGATCTAATTGCAGGATACAGCCATCCAGCAACTATTCGGGCGGCTTCTGCTCCAGAATCTCCTCCCACCGCTCCGCCCGCTCCTCGACCGTCGTCTCCTCGATGCGGGTTGCCACGGTCCACACATGTCCAGCCGGATCCATGATCCAGGCGATGCGGTCCCCCCAAAACTGATCTTGCGGTGGCACCAAAACTTTTGCGCCACGGGCCGTTGCGCGCCCCACCGTGTCCTCCACGTCTGGTACATAGACAAAGATGACGACGGGTGAGCTCCCGTCCGGTGCAGGGGCCCGGCTCGGCAAGGTCGGCCACTCTGGCTCAATCATAATCATCTCGGGACCGATTTTGAGCAGCGCGTGCGCAACGGAGCCGTCCGGCCCGGGACGTCGGTTGAGCTCCTGGGCCTCGAACGTATACACGCAAAAGTCAATCTCCGACGCAGGATCGCGGCAGACGAGGCGAGGGATGATGATGGACGTGTTCGGAGGCAAACCGGCTCTAGGGTTGCTCATGATGGCTCCTCGCGTTGCCGCCGCGACGAACGCCGTATCTCAACAAAGCCGCGTCATGGCGTCCAGCCTCAATTTGAGCGTTGCTTCCTCTTCCAGTCATCCGTCAGCATGCCCTCGAATCCCCAATCCTCCTCCTCGATCTCCTGAATGACAACGTGGATGTGCTCCGGCCGCTTTCCCAATTCGCGCACGAGCGATTGGGTGACATCGCGAACGATGTGTGCCTTCTGCTGGCGCGTCGCACCCTTGGTTATCTGGACGTTGACGTAGGGCATTGACTGACACCTTTAGCTGTGATTTAGGGAGGCCGGTAACACTGCGCGATCATATTTCGCTGCATGTTCTCATTGAGCAGGACAACTTCTCGAGTTACTCCCCCGCGGACCAGACTCGGCTTCTGCCTGCGTGAGACTGCGATGGAATTGTGGTCACGCTTCAATGGTTGACTCCAAACGTGCAGCACGCGCCTGTGGCGCACAAATCAATCGCTGGCACCCGAACGATCTAAGCTGGTACGTGTCACATACTCGGCGAACGTCGTAGGCTTCCGACCCAGCAACCATTGCAGCACCCCCGAGTTCCCGCAGAATCCGTTCTGCTCGTAGTATTCAAACATCTTGATGAGCGTTGCTATTCGATGAACGTCCAGGCCAGAGGTTTGCGCCTGCTCGTGCCACATTTCACGAGGGACCACTTCGACGCGAACGGGACGTTCCAGTTGGTGTGCTAGCACTTCCGCCGTCTCTGTCTGGGAGAGTACCTCAGGCCCGCACAATTGATACGTCGCACCCTCATGGCCTGATTCGGTCAATACTTTAGAAGCCACTTCCGCTACGTCCTGTAAATCAACCATGCTCAAGCGCGTTTCTGCCGAATAGGGAACGCGGTAGAGTCCCTTCGTCACAATGTCATTCCAATGAGCCTGAACGTTTTGCATGTAGGCGGCGGGCTGTAGGATAGTGTATGACAGACCGGACTCGAGCAGGCGCTCCTCCACTCGTAACTTCTGCCAGTGATGCGGCATACACTCAATCTGAGGATGTAGCACGGAATGGTAGACAAAGTGCTCGAGGCCCACAGCACGTGCAGTGTTGATGGCTAGTTTGCCAATCGCAATCTCCTCGGAATGCATATTGGGCGCTATATGGTATACGGCGCGAACTCCCTCGAAGGCTCGATCCACCACAGCCTGAACGCGCATGTCCCCCACGACGACGTTCTGAACACCAAGTTGTGTGAGTGGGGTAACCTGTTCCTTGCGGTATACCAGTGCTCGAATGGTGTGCTCTTGTACCGTCAACGCCCGTATGACTGCACGACCTGTCTTGCCTGCGGCGCCTGTTATGAGAATCATTCACTAAGACCCTGTGTGCAATTATGAGACGCCGAGGCGAGAGAGCGGGGTTCCCTAAGCCGCCTACGGCCGCTGTGTTGCTTCGGGTACAATGACGTCTCCACCCCGCATCACAAACGTCACATTCTCCAGCACAGCGAAATCCGAGAGCGGATTGCCACGGACCGCAATGATGTCGGCCAGCTTCTCGACTTCGATCGATCCGAGCTCGTCGCTGCGTTCGAGTAGCTCCGCGCTGACGATCGTGCCTGCCTGAATTGCCTGCATCGGTGACAGACCGGCCTTCACGAGGCGTGTAAATTCACGGACACCCTGGCGCACGGGGAAACCAACGTAGTCGGTCCCGACCACGACTTTCACGCCGGCTCGGATGGCCCGGCCAATGGCGTCCATATGCGCGGCACGATATCGACGGGTGAGATCGTTCATCTTGGCCTGGGCCTCGCTTGCCGGCTGCTCCTCGAGGTAATAGTCACCGACGTAGATCGTTGGAACCAGGTAGACGCCGCGTTCGGCCATCAGCCGGATCGCTTCGTCATCCATGAACGTTCCGTGCTCGATGCTCCGTACCCCGGCACGGACCGCCTGCTTGATGCCCTCGGCGGAATGGGCGTGCGCGGCGACATGCACTCCGAGCCGGTTCGCCTCCAGAACCATGGCCTCCAGTTCTTCCGGGCTGAAGTGCGCCCGCGTTGGATCGTTGCCCGCCGACATCATGGCACCGCTGGCGAGAACCTTGATCCAGTCACTTCCGTACTTGACCTCCTCGCGTACCGCTCGTCGGATCTCGTCCGTCCCGTCGACGACGAGTCCGTCGGCCCCTACTCGATGCTCGGGCCCAAGGAAATTGAGGTCCCCACCCCCGCCGGTGATGGAGAGGTAATGTCCTGCACCGTGGATGCGCGGTCCGGGGAAGAGCCCTTCCTCGATGGCGGTGCGAACATCGAAGTGCGCATAGAACACGTCCGCATCACCTACAATGCGAATCGTTGTCCAGCCTGCGGTGAGCATCTCCTGTGCAACCTTGAGCCCGCGCAGCGCCTTGTAACCGGACGATCGCCGTAAGTGGTCCACCTGGTAGTCGTCGGTTTCGATCAGGATGTGCGCGTGCGCGTCGATCAATCCGGGGAGACAGGTCTGATCGCTGAGATCGATGATCGTCGCGTCACGAGCTGCCATGGACCTGGACTGACTCACGGCCGCAATGCGCCCTTCCTCGATTACGACAGACATATTCCGCAGGGGTGCGTCAGACACGCCGTCGATGAGCGTCCCGCACCGCAGCACGGTGGTCTGGGCATGGATCGTGAGGGCCGGGCTGATGGCGAGCGCGAAGGCAATCAGGAGGGTGCCGTTGCGAATCTGCATGAGATCCCTGAGTAAGGGTCAGATTGAATTCAGGACACGGTCGTCTAACAGCTGCGGACGACCGGTCTGAGATCTGCTGCTTATGTCAGCCGTTAGAGTGTCACTTCTGCGTCCTGACATCAATTGACGTTCTCGGAGACCACCGCTCAAGGCGAGGGTAAGAAGCGCTGTAACCGGACCCGAGAAGCCATCAACGGTTCCGGCTCACGCGTTGAATGACCGCTTGGTCAAAGAGCACCGCTTCCCGTACGGTTCCGTAGCCAGCCAGGCCCGATGAGTGCACCACATTTTCTCGCAAGTTGATGACTAGCGTCACGACATTACGGTTCTCGGTGTCGTGCCAGTTGACGAGATACAGCTCGTCACCGATCCTTCTGGACCTGTAAACCCGATCCTTTTCCTCCGTCCCAGCCAACGGACCAGCGGTCCAGCGGTACCTCAGCTTCCCGTCATAAAACGCGATCACCACTGTCCCGCGAACGGTATAAGTGTACTCGAGCTCCGTTCCATCCAGGAGTTGCGGTTCCGGCTCCTGTGCGTGCGCTACGCCGGCGCCCAGTGCTGCGAGGCAGATGAGGCAACCTGCTGTTGCGGTGTTCACGGGCCCTCCTAGGGGTTATGAACCTTCTACGACTCCATGCAAGCGGGCAGCATGGTCAGTAAACGATGGCGCGAAAGCTCTTAACACACAATCCGAGGCCGCGGTTCGGATGAGTCCTCGCCGGTATACTGCCAGCGCTGCGTTCTGCCCGATGGTCGAGCGAGTTCTGCGTGGTATTGACCGGATGCTACCGCCTGACCGGTAGCTCGATGTAGCTGTTCTCCAGCCAGCGAATTGACAATGGCTCCCCGGCATCGGTGATCGATTCGTCGCTCACGTCTCCACCGGTTCCGTAGTTGATCTGCTGCCCCCGGTGCTTCACGATGCTCAGGACGATCACGAGGCGGCTTCCAGCACCGAATCTGCGACTGATCATCCGCACGGTGCTCACAAAATCGAGTTGCTCGATCTTTCCCGGCGTCAGCAGGCGCCGCTCCTGCAAACTCCCTACGTAGCTTGCCCGCGACGTGAAGGGCGCGAGCTCGAAGTACTGCCCGTCCGCCGTTAGCTCGTACGGCGTGATACTGAAGTCGAAGTCCCTCTTGTTGCCGACCAGCTCAAGGTGTCCTGACAGCAACCCGTTCACCTCAACGGGTTCGTCGAGCGGCTCGCTCACGAGCGTGATGGCGTTGGACGTATCGATCACCGTGCTCATGAGGCCACCGACGGGGCGGCGGTCTACATCCGATCTGTCGGCGAGATTCACCGTGTGGGTGATCGCGGTGCCTTCCGCGCTGGGCGCCCGGGTCAGCGTGTATCGCCCGCCCGATCGATTGGGGCTCAAATACAACCGGAGCCGGCTGTTGGCCATCGCAGCGATACTCGGCGCGTGTTCCCAGCGGTTTGCACCCATCACCTGGTAGTTGACCCGATCGGCGAGCAGTGAAGGCTTGGGCCCTCCCCGCAGCACGTAGTCGAACCACTGATATCGCACGTCGGCCAAGATGTCGATGTGCGCCACCGAGTCAGTCTCGTAACCAGCAAAGTAGGTGGCCGTGTCGCCCAACGTCGTGACCACACCACGCTGGGCCTGGAAGTGATCGTAGGGACCGATCAGAAGGTAGTGCTCCGCACCGGGATTGTGCTCGGCGTGCTGCAAGAAGTAGTACGCCGCGGCGCCCGGACCTCCATAGAAGTACCCGGCCGTCTGCAACACGGGGATCTGAATGCTCGCGTACTCGTTGCCCTGGGGAATCATCTCTCGCCAGTACTGGTCCAGGTTAGGATGGGCGATCCACTCGGCGAACACGGGATTGGGCGTCCCATCGATCTCTGGCAAGGCACGGTACGGCCTGCCGGTCGTGTACCACTCCCGGTACAGGCTGCTCCAGCGGGCGTTGTCGAAGTACGTCTCGTTGTCCAGGTACCGCGTGTAGGCCGCATAAAACGGCCACGAGTACACGAAGTTCCAGAAGACATTTCCCTCCATTGGAACGTCGATTCCCGGGCCAACTGGGGCGCCAACCATGATCGCCCGCAAGGCTGGTGGCATGTGCTTCGCCGCCGCCCAGGCCGTGAAGCCCGAGTAGCTGCCTCCGTACATGCCGACTCTGCCGTCGCTCCATGATTGGGCCGCGATCCAATCGATCAGCCCGGCGGCATCGGCCCCGTCGTGTACGTAAGGTACGATGCGATCCGGACTGCACACCTTGCCGCGGGTGAACCCGATCACCCCGACATAACCGTGGGCGGCAGTGAGCAGCGCGTCGCGCACGGCGTTCGCAGAGTCGGCGTAGATCGTAAACTGGAGTAGGGCGGGGAGCCGCCCGGGCGATCGTCGCGGCCGCACCACGTGCGCGCAGATCGTGGCACCGCCCGTGTTGGGGACCTGCACGTTCGTATGGATCACATATCGACGTGCTTCGTCCTCAGCGACGAGCGCCGGTGGGAGGCCTGCAAAGGCCCGGTACGCTTCGACCGCCTGGTGTACGCGCAGGAACGTGAGCGCATCCTGTAGCGAGACGGTGTCCTTGTCGGTCTGGTCTGGTGTGGCCCACCAGAGATCGTTGGCGGCCGTGCGTGCGGTCACCAGGATGGCGCGTGCAGCCCACCCCGCGGAGGGGTCGTCGAGCGTGGCGAACGCGTCGCGGAACCCTTCTGCGAACGCGTCAGGGAACGGCCGGCCGTTTCGTTCCATGGCGCGAGCTCGCGAGAGAATCTCGTACTGGACGCGGGCGGCCTTTTGCTTCGGTGTGGTATCCCCCAGAACGCCTCGTAGCTCCGCGAGGCTGACCAACGCATCGGCGTAGCGGCCTGTGAGCATCTGGAGTCGGAAGACGTTGTCGAGGAATCTGGCGCGGTTGGAGTCGCGGTACTGGGCAAGGACTTCGGCCGCCAAGCGGGGGACCGACCGGCTCAGCGCTGCCGAGTCGGCGATGTCGGCGGCCGAAAGCCGAAACGTCTGTGCCGCGAGGTCGTGTGCGGTCAGCGATAGACCAAACGCACACCAGAGCAAGACGGTGAGAAGCTGCGATGGCATTGAGACCTACCCCGGAGCAAAAAATGGATGCGCGTACGACACGATTGAGCCTGGTGCCGCATCCGTTGCTCGTCCGAGGCGAGTCAACGGCCGCGGTCGAGCCGAACAGCTCCTAATGAGGTAGCGAGCCAAATGGTTCCTTCCCCGTCTTCCGCGATGTCGAAGATTTCGGCCCGCGCGAGACGCAAGGGGAGTTGAACGCCATGCCACGAGCCACCCTCGTACCGAAAGACCCCAGCATGGGCAGACCCGGCCCACACCACGCCGTCACGGGTGACGAGCTTTGGATACACCGTGATGCCACGGAGATGGCGCGACCACGAGGTGCCGTTCCAACTGAGGACACCGTCGGACGTACCAAACCATAGCCCGCCGTCGGGCCCGATGAGGGCACTGCGGACGTTGAGCTCTGGGAAGTAGACGGAGATCTCACCGTCCCGAATCCGGGCGACGCCCGTGCGACAAGCAACCCAGATCGTGCCTTCATGGTCCACCACTACGTCATGTGCTACGACATGAGGGAGACCATCACGCGGCCGCACAACGCTCCACGCTCCGGCTGTCAGCCGCGCCACACCACCGTTTGCAGCAAGCCACACTGACTCGGTTGGGAGATCTTCGTACACGCCGAACACAAGCGACGTCTGCAAGCCCCCGACCTCCGACGACGCGGACCATCCGAGAGAGTCCAGAATGCTGTAGCCCGACCGCCCCACGGCCCAGAGGGTACCGTGGCGGTCTTCGAGGATGTCGGCGATGCCGTTCGACATCAGGCCGTGTGCCGAGGTGAACAACTCGACACGTCCGCCATAGAGCCGGGCAAGCCCAACGTCTCGGACACTGAACCACATGGATCCGTCCCGGCCGGCCTCAACCGCACGGACCTCGACCGAGCTCAGCTCGGCGGGGGAGGGAAGTTCCGTCAATGACAGGCCCGCTTGCACTGCGGCGATCAGAACCAACGTCCCCGGGCTCATCGGCATTCCGCTGCTAGCGTAGCCGCGACTCGCCCGGTTCGGCGATGCGGAAGCCATGGGCGGTGGCGATCTCGCGGACCCGCCGATCGTTGAGCACGCGGTCGTAGATCCAAGTGTAGTGTCGGTTCGCCGACAATACCTCGCGGGCCTGTTTCTCGCCAACGAGCACGCTCATCGCCTGAAACTCCAGGTCGCACACGAGCAGATGCCGATACGTGCTCTCGAGGTCCCGCGCGCCCTCCGGCGCGCCTGCCGGTGCGTTCGGATAGGCCGCCGCAAAGGCATCCATGGCCGCCCGAAAGTCGGCGTTCCCCTCTTCGAGCCAGTGGAACTGCTCGTGCAGGAAGGTGGCCAACAGCCCGTGGTCATCACTGAGGTGCCGTGCGTGCAGCGTGAGCACCGGATGACTGTGGGGGATCACGCGCTCGTCGATATGGACCCGCCAAGTGCGGATCCATTGGGTGACCTCGTAGTCCTCCAGGACCCGCCTGAGCTGTTCAGCGGTCGCCCGTTCCCGCTCCGAATCTCGTTCGAGCGTGATCAGGAGCTCGTTGCTTTTCTCCTGTGCATCCAGTGACACCGGAGCAAATGCGACGACGAGCATCATGGCCAGGATGGCGTTTCGCAGCATGCGTCTCTCCCGTGTGTAGGAACCTCCACAAGTAAGATGCGCGTCGGCGCCGCACCGTTGCCTGTCTATCGGTTGGAAGGGCAGGTCGACGTCGGCCGAAGCCATTAACGCGGCCGCTCCGTGTTTGACGGGAATCGCAAGCGGAGCATGCGCTCGCCCGTAGCCTCGTCCACTCGCTCCCGAGCGACGCCAAACCCGTACGCCGAATAGAAGGCCCGACCGATTGCATTGGCTTCAAACACGTCCAGCTCCAGATGATCGCGGGACTCGCGTGCCCAATCCATGAGCGCTCTACCGATTCCTTGACCTTGGTACTGAGGAGCAACAAAGAGCCCACCGACCTCGTTGCCCAGGAGCGAGATGAAGCCGACGACCACCCCGTTGCGCTCGAACACATACGTCTCGGCAACGGGGAGGTACTTTTCGGCGATATCCCGACGCTCCTGCGCGAACATCGCGGGCGTCCAGAAGGGGCAGGCGACGGTCGCGCTCGCCGCCCAGACGGCCAGCAGTGTGTCGCGGTCTCTGGGATGGTACGGTCGAATCACGTTTCGTTCTTCTTATCGACGTCGGGGTGCAGAGCCGCTCTCGGATCCCCCGTTCGAATGAATGCGTGGATGGCGGCAAATGTTGCGTCCGCATCGCGCGCGATGGACCCGATGCTCGTCGTTTGGCGTCCTGGGACAATGACTAAATCGGCCGGTCGGTTCTCCTCCAAGAGCAGGCGGACAAACGGGCGACAGACTTCTCGATACACCTCGGAGCTTCGCGTGTCGCCAATTTCGACCAGACTTCCACCGTGAACAAACAACACGGTCGGGAACCCTGAAACAGCCGGCACGGCCAAGTCCAGCACCTGATCGGCCGTGGCTTCACCGTACGCGTACGTTTCGGCGGACGGTTCTTGCGCTGCCGCAGAAACGGCGCCCAGTGAGAGCCACACGAGGAGCAGGATCCGCATGACTGACCGTACCCGGGGGGAACCGTTCTGTTTCCCGTGCGGTCTCGAACGTGGCGTAGTGGTTATGATCGGTCGCTCATGAGCTGTCACGCTTCCGCTCGCTCACGACTTACTCTTGGCTCCACGGCACGCCGTGGTCGCCCATCCGCGATTCCGCCGGAAAGGCGTGCGGACAGCCGAATGGTAGGGGCGCGGAAACGATCTCATGTGACAAGCCTCAGACGATCGTCCGTTCCTCCGCTACCATGTACGACGTGTGATCCAGATCGATGAAGTTCGCCTCGTCCGCCGTCGAACGGAGCCACTCCTGGCTTCTGCGCGCTTGCGCAAGAGCCGTCAAGTCGTCGAACCACAACTCCGCCACTCCATCGAAGTCGGACGGCGGACTGCCGTCGCCGTGGCGAACTGCCAGGCTCTGCACCAGTCGGCGTAACCCAGGAATCCGAGCCCCGATCGGTCCGTGCACCCTCTCCCAGTACTCTGAAAACTCGTCTCTGGTGAGATGAGGGGCTTTGCGGAAGCAGTAGATGACCTTGATCATGGAAACTCCGTGGCGTATACGCCAACCCTCACCGGAAGGTCACCAGCAGATCGACCAGCTCACGTACCTTCCCACGTTGAGGATTGTGATCTGCGATCATCTCGATGACGGGCCAGCCAAGCTGATGGGCACGCTCGGCCGCCCAGTCGAAGCCATCGGCCTGACCTGGGGAATCCCGAGTGATGATGTACGATGCCGGTCGCTTGCTCCCCGGGAATCCCGCAAGGTCAAGCGTATCGATCAGGGTCTTTGCAGGGTGGGGCACATCGCTCGGTGGCTGTGCGTCAGGACCGAGCCACGCCGGCACCAACAGACCCTCCGAAATTCGGGCGAACGGCATGCCATCCTGATCGAACGCTTCGCACGATGACGCTCCCCGATTTGGCGTGGACATCGCACATTCGCCGTCGAACGGAACGAAGGCGTCCAAGTACACGAGGTGTGCGATCCGATCGGGGATACGCTCTGCCACCCCGGTGATCACCATGCCCCCGTAACTGTGGCCGACGAGGACAACGTCTTCCAGGCGCTCCCAGACAATCAGGTTCACCACGTCCGTCACGTGCGTCGCAAGACCGATGTCTGCCGACGCCAAGTGGTGGCGTTCGCCGAGCCCCGTGAGCGTGGGTCGGTACGCCACGCGGCCGCGGGCTCGGAGTTCCGTTTCGACCGGTTTCCAGTCCCAGCCGCCTCCCCATGCACCGTGTACGATCACTACGGGGGGGCCGGCTGGCTGCTGCCCAGCCACGAGTGCCGGAAAGCCGGCCATCCCCATCACCATCAAGACGTGTTTATGCTTCATCGGAACCTCAGCATTTGGGGGGGCTGGCTAGACCGATACGCTACGCTCAGCTACCTGACGAACCACAGGGTGACGCCAACCTTCAGGACCAGCGACCACACAAAGTCTTGGAAGGGCTGCGTCGACAGAATCGCCACGGCGGAGGTCCGCGGCATCGGGAGCGGCACCACGGTGGAACTCACGAGAATCGGATAGGGTCGGTACTCGTTGACGTCGAGCCACAGGAGTCCAGCTCCGGCACCAACCATCGCAGGGCCGACACGGGCGACCTGGCGCTCGCCCGCCGTAATGGCGGTCGGCTTGGTGCTTTCATCGGTCCATGACAGGGTGACGTACGCGCGCGCCGTGAGGATGGGAGGCGTCTCCGCATGCAGTTCGACAACCGGCTGTGCTGGCCGTTCGCTCATCAGCACACCAGCGCCCGCCGTGGCGAACTGTGCTTCGGCGCGCGCGGTTAGTGCGAGAGTGCCCACACCAAGGCTTACAACCGTACGAAACATCGCCGCCAGCTGGCGTCCTTGCGGGGAAAGCTGTTCACCGTGCAAGCTCAACCGGCCGGGCGTCTTTCCGAGGTTTGGTTCTGCCGCTCTCTGCTCACGTTGCATCGGCGGCCTTCATGGAGATGCGGAGCACGACGTAACCCGACAATCCGCAAATCAGGGAGCCGACGAGAATGCCGAGCCGCTCGAGGCCCAGATAGGCCGTGGCGCCCTGTTCGAATGCCAACGAGGCGATGAACAGGCTCATGGTAAAGCCGATACCGCAGAGCAGGGACACGCCGTGCAGTTCCCTCCAGCCTACACCGTCGGGGAGCGACGCAAGGCCCGCGCGAATGGCAATCCAGCATAGCGTCAGCACGCCAATCTGCTTTCCGAGAAACAGGCCAGTCACGATCCCCATGGGCACTGGGTGAAGTATATCGGTTAGCGAGAGATCCAAAATCGAAACGCCAGCGTTGGCGAATGCAAAGACTGGCAGGATCCCAAACGCCACCCACGGGTGTAGCGCGTGTTCGAGATGCCGAAGTGGTGACCCGCCACCCGATGATCGCGTATTGTCTCCTACGCGCAGCGGAATGAACATCGCGAGCACGACCCCGGCCAGCGTAGCGTGCACGCCCGACTTGAGTAGCGACACCCAGAGCGGCAGGCCCACCAACAAATAGGCAGCTGGTCTGACGACGCCGGCGCGATTCAGGACGGTGAGGACGAGGGTCAAACCCCCTGCGATAGCCAGTGACAACAAGGAGAGATCCGCCGTGTAGAACAAGGCAATTACGATGATGGCGCCAAGATCATCGAAGATGGCCACGGTCAGGAGGAAAGCTTTCAGCGCCGTCGGAATCCGATTTCCTAGTAGGGAGAGAACCCCCAGTGCGAACGCGATGTCGGTCGCGGTGGGGATCGCCCACCCCTTCATTGCTATAGCATCCGTCCAGTTGAACGCCGCGTAGCAAGCCGCGGGTACCAGCATCCCTCCAACCGCTGCGAACGCCGGCAGACTCGCTTGCCGCAGACTCGCCAAGTGCCCCTCGAGTACCTCGCGCTTCAGTTCCATGCCGACGAGGAAAAAGAATACGGCCATGAGGCCGTCGTTGATCCACAGGAGCAAGGGCTTCGTGATTCCGAATTTCCCCAAACCGATCGCGAGAGGAAAATCGAGAAGCACGCCGTAATACACGGCAAGCGGCGAGTTCGCGAAGATCAGCGCCACCACGGCGGCCGCCATGAGGACCAAGCCGCCGGCAGCCTCCAGCCGCAGGAAGTCGTGGAGCGGGTGCAGGATGCTGCTGCGTGGCGGCGGCGTTTGCGTTTGCATGATAGACCTAAAGAACCTCTTCGCTAGACAATACGAGCCATAGGGCTGCGTGGGCGATCGGCTCGAGGTTCTTCCTCGAGCACGCCACTCATCTCGTCGACCACAAGTGACCCGCACGATGATTTCGCCCTTGGTTGGTAGGGCACTGAATTGCGCGCGCGGGGTGCGATTTGAGAGCGCCGGTGGTTGTCAGGGGTCAGGCAGCAAGCACTTCACGGAACCTGCCACAGTCCCTGCTCTATGCCACCGAAGAGATAGATCGCAATCTTTCCCTGTCCAGGAATCTCCACGGGCTCGAGAGCGATCTCGCCTCCCAATTGCGCCGCCTCCTCGACCGCCTTCTCGATATTTGTAACTCGGAGGTAGGTGCGCACCGTCGGCTTCTCTTGTTCGTGCATAGGTGCGCGGATGCCGCAGCGCGAGCCGTCAGGGAGTGACGCCACGAACGAGTTTCCCAACTCGGGTCCCATGGCCTGGAACCGCCAGCCGTACGCTTTGCCGTACAGGTCGCATGTTGCTTGAACGTCCGGTGTGACGATCTCCAGATAGTGAACGGTATGTTCGGGAACGGGCATTCACTTCCTCCAGGTGTATCAGGATGCGGGAATCCAGAGCGGAAGGATATCGGGGGTACCGCACAAAGGTCAGGTATCTCAGCTGCGGGCGATCCTGCCCGGCCGCACTTCCGGTCAATGAACGATTCACCCAATGCACCACGCGCACAACCCAACGCCTCTTCTCACAAACTGTCAGGACGCACGAGAACCGATCACCACTGGTTGGTAAAACTTCGCGGTCTCAATGCATACGTTCGTAAACCCCGCCTGTCTGGCCAACGCCTGCACCTCTCCCGGCGAAATCGCATAATATTGAACCTCTGGCGATACTAGCAGTTCGTTCGTGTCCCCCCGACGTATTTCCAATCGAAGTGTATACTGCCGCTCTCCTTTCCACGTCCACGCCTGCCGCAAGACATAGCGCTCGCCGCCCGCGACGTGATCACCGTACGGATGTTCCTCCACCGTTCCGATGGGCTTTGCCGTTCCGTAATCCCGTATCGAGATCACTATCCCTCCACCCGGACGCACGCACTCCAGCCATCCGTTGAGCGCCTGCTCGATACGGGCCGTCGACAGGAGATGTGGCAAGGAGTTATCGCAGCAGATGATGACATCAACTGAGTGCCGGCCGAATGAAACCTCGGCCATGTCTGCTGCTATGAGCGAGGCCGTGACGTTCCGCCGCTGTAGCTCCCGATGTGCTCGGCTGAGCGCGCCTCTTGCGATGTCAGCACCGATCAGCGAGTGACCGTGTTGTGCCAGCGCGATCGTCTGTGTCCCGATCCCAACCGCTACGTCCAGGATTCGGTGAGGTTTTGCACCCCAACGCTCTGCAATGATGGCGTTGAGCAGCTGTCCCTGGCGCGCGATGCTTGCGTCCCAGTCCTCGAAAATCAGGTGATACCAGGGAGCAAGCGTATCGTAGAATGTGTCGACTGCGGTCATGCTCTCGGGTGCGGCCTACTGCTCGCGTTTGCCCTTCGGCGACGCTGCGAGCGACACGGGTGGCTCGGGCTTCTCCGGATGCAGGCTTGAGTTCGACGAAGATCGAGTGGAGAGGTGTTTCACCGATGTCCTCGATCGCATGAGACATGGCCTCGACTTCCATCACCGGGTTCTTCAGTTGCTTTCTGCATGGATCAACGCTGAGTTTGAGAACGCACGTAACTGAACTCTTCAGGGAACGCGATTGACCGCTTCCACCAAGCTTGCGCCTCGGAGTCTGTCATCCGAGAGAAGTCGGGTGCTTCCCATACGAACGCGGTCTCCATTTGCGCACCCAGCGCAGCGAGACGCATTCCGCGTGCGGTCTGTTCAGCACTCCAGGACTTGAGTGCCTCATCCACCGAGCTCCGTTCGGTAAGTGCCGTTCCGAGCTCTACGGCATTCATCATGGCCTTGAAGACACCGCTCCCGGTGAACGGCGGGGCGACGGCGCCTGCATCTCCCAGGAGTGCCATGCGCCCCCGGAGGTAGGCGGGAACGGTCCCGGCGTAGATGGGTTGCACAAATGTGTCGTGGGAATCTCTGATGATTCCGCCAAAGTAGGACGGTAGGTGGTCGCTCATCAGCTTTTTGAGTCGTTTCTCCTCAGCACTACGCATCGACCCCGGCGGCAGGGAATGCTCATGCCGCTTGCCGTGCTTATCGACGAGAAATTCGGGAAGGGCCTCAGCAGCCACCGGAAAGTAGCACGCCCAATTGACCAGCCGCTCGCCGACCTCTGTGGACCCGTTGTTTCCGGGAACGAAATAGAACACCGCATTGCCCGGAAGCCCCTTGTAGTGCAAACGATAGAGTGCGGTTTCGAGCGGCCCACTCTCGGAAAGCTGTCCCTCGTCGAGTACGCCACGCCAGAGCACGTAACCCCGATACGACAGCTCGGCCTCGGGGAAGAGCGTGCGACGGCCGATGGATTGGTACCCATCAGCAAACAGCACGAGGTCGTAGGTGTCGCTCCAGCCGTCCGCCGCCGAGACCACGACCTCTCGGTCCCCCTGCGTTGCCCCGGTGATCGTTCGCCCCTCCACATACGCGTGATTGGGCACTCGAGCCCTGAGTTGGTTCCATAGGTCGCCCCAGTTGAGCAGGGCCATGCTGAGCGGGAGGGTCAGCGCGCGGTGTCCGTAGCGGTCGTTCTCGTCCTTCCGACCAACCAGCGGATGGTCGGAAACCACACAGCGAGGTGTTGCCTCACCGATGAGATCGCGAGCCACCAGGGTCTGGAACGTCTCGAGTGGCGTCCCGATTCCAGCCCCACGACCTTTCAAGCCGCCGCGCGAACGCTCGAGCACCGTTACTTCGTGACCTACTCGAGTCAGCTCGACCGCTGCCGAGCAGCCTGCGATCGACCCACCAACGACGGCTACGCGCATCGGACTATCTCGTTGCGATGACCATGGGTTGTCTCATGGCGTCTGCTGGCTTTCAGCGGTTGAGCCCGCGTGCGGATAACCTGACGGCGATGGGCCGGCCCGGCAAGCCGACGCGAATGCGGTCGTGCCGCATCACGCTTCGGGGAAGCGCGCCAAATCTTGCTCGAGCTCGGCCAAGAAGGGGTAGGGTTCTTTCTTTGGATGGAAGCCAGGTAAGAGAAAGCGCATTCCGCGGCCGAACGACGACAATGCTATGCGCAAGGTGACAGTGAGCCGGCGGGAGCCGCGAGCGCGTTTTTGCCGGCGTGTGCTCATGTAGAGTGTGGCGGACGCGGGAACGAACAGCAGCACGGCTTGCATCCCGAGCAACCCCACGGCGGCCAGGCGGGTGAACCAGCCAGCGCCGCTTGCCCGCATCACATCGTAAGCGACATGACGATGCGACATCTCTTCGCCGGCATGCCAGAGGAAGAGCGCGCCTACGCCGGAACGATCGATCAGGTCGTGCACGGCAGGGTCAGAACTAAAGCGCCGGTTGCGCCCATAGTAATCCTCCAAGAATGCCGCGAACGCACAATCAGCGAGGTGCTCAAAGTAGGCAGACACCGCGAGGCCCATTCTCATGGAGAGTCGATCAACACCACCTACCATTCCGTGCGCGCACCGATGTAGGGCGCGATTGTCGCGATAGACGTGGTCCAGCAGCAAACGGTTGAACGGCTCGTGGGCGGCGATATGATGGCTCTCTTGCTCGAGAAAGACCTCGACATCCGCTGCCAGCACCGGATCCGTCAGCGTGGGCAGCACGGCGCCAATGCGCTGCACCATGAACCGCTCGCCAATGGTAGCAAACAGGGACGCTACCGCCAGTGCGTGAATTTGCGGCTCGGCGGAAAGTTGCTGCAAAGCGCTCACGTCATATGCGATGCGTGGCCGACGCACGACCAACTTCGATTTGACCTGACGCTCTATCGTTGGGAGTGCAGGGACAGAGGCAGTGAGGCGTGTTGGGCTGTGGATGGCTTCCGCGGCTCGCGGAAGACAGGCTCCGCAGACGGATCCGATCCCTAGCATCGCGCTGATCGCATCCAAGTCACTGCCGTGTTCGACGCTCGCAGCCACTAGCTCTCGTTTGCCGATGCCCAAGCAGCCGCAGATCCGATGCTTGTCTGCGGCCGGGGTTTGCCCTCCGAGGAATCCCGTTCGCCGAAAGCGTTTGATCTCTCTCTGGTGTATCACCTGCCGGTTTCTGAGCGCGTGGTAGAGCAGGGGCACGTCGAGATCGGTCCCTCTGACCTGCACGCCGTCAATGCGAGCGCTGAGGACCTCACCTCGCGAGCCTCGTTCGAGACAGTCGAGCACGAGCTCACGTTCTCGTCCGTCCCCGGGCCGCTCGTAACGCACGATCTCGCGGTCCACCCCGGCGTTCGCGGACCCTCGTGCGAGGAGGACGATGTCTTCGCCGATCACCTTCGTCGACATGATGCATTCGGAAGCGGGATCACCAGCGAGGGTCGTCACGGCCTCGCGCCCTAAATGCTGGACGCGGTAGACAGAGAGGAGCCGGCCGTCGGCCAGCGGGTAGATCCGCTCGAGCGTCCCCAGGTAGTCTGCGAGCCGCGGATTGGTGGCGACCCATGCGCGGAATCGATCGGCATCCACTCGGAGCGTCACGACCGGTGTCTCTGCGACGACCGACGCGGAGCGTGGGGTGCGCTTGAGCACGCCGAATTCACCGACGCACTGTCCTGAGCCGACGCGGGTCAGCGCGACAGGCTGGTCGCGTCCCTCGCGCAGGGCTAGCACAATGCCATCGAGAATGAAGTAGACGGCATCTGAGGCGTCGCCTTGCTCGAGGATCACGTCGCCGGCCGCAAACGACACGCGGCGGACATCGCCGCGGTGAAGGCCATCCAACTCCAGGCCTTGAAGCGCAGTCACAGAGTGGACCAAGCGGTCGTGGAGCCGGCGGACCGAGAGTTCCTCGAGTCCAGTTCGCAATGCGGTTGCATCTCCCAGCATTGAATCCAGGGCACTACGCGGCAGCACCGCGCATCGCAACTCGGTGAGCGCGGTGACCGTGGCTGCGCGCACCGTTCCCGAGAGGAGGCCCTCTTCGCCAAAAAGATCACCGGGCCCGAGCTCGGCGAGCAGCAGGTCACGAGCGCCGGTGCGCACGGTCACCTGCACCGACCCATCGAGGATCACGAAGAGCTCGTGGCTCTCCTCGCCTTCACGAATCACCGGCTCGGCCGCGGCCCAGCGTCTCGCGGCGGCCGCATCGAGCATCCGTGTCAAAGCATCCGGTGGCAGGTCGGCGAACAATGAAAGACCCGAGATCCGTTCGCAGTCCGAGGCCGACAGGTTTTGTGTCACTCTAGGGATGACCGTCAGGATGGCAATCTGCTACGAGGTTGAGGTTGATATCGTGTTCGAGGAACGCTTTGAGCCCCGCGAGCAACAAAGCGAATCCTGCCATGGAGTCGAGTGCCTTTGCGACCTTCTCATCATCGCTTCCGGTGAAGCCTGAATTCGTGATGGTGACGAGCGTGGTCCCGCCGGCTCGCGGCTCAAACAGCCACTCGACCGGGCAAGGTGGTTCGTTCCACTCGATCAAGATTCTCTTATGAGGTTCGACGGTCTTGACGTTGACCGTCGCGCTCAGCCCGTACATCTCCCATTCCCAACGGACTTGCTTTCCCTCCTCGAGGGGTCCGCTGCCTTTCGTGAACCAGAATTTCTCGGTGATGGCGGGGTCGACGAATGCTTCGAATACTTGGTCGACCTTCCTCCGGATGAGCATCTGCGTGCGTACCACGGGTTCGTTTTGCAGTGTCATTGTTCCTTTCTCGCGCTATGGATTGGGCCTCAGAACATCGTATTCGCGTTGGCCGCCTCGTCCGCGCGATATCGGCAGCCGACAGCGTGCCGCCGCCACTTACGCATTCAACACCACCATGTTCAGAGTCTGAAGAGGAGCACTAGCAACAGTGCAGAGACCAGGATCGCGACGGCCGTCCGGATGGCGTTCCATCGGTTCCAACGCGGTTCGAAGTCGTCACGAGCTGCCTCAATGGTGGTTGCATTCTCAGCGTCGACATTCAAGGCTTGTAGCTTGTTATTGAGCGGGATGTTAATGGTGACCGTTGGCAACTGGACGCCGAGGAGGTAGGCGAGTGTGGCGATGATCATGAAGAGTCGGTGAGCGCCATCCACTTGCCCAAACCCGAGGACAGCCGCAGTCACCAAGGCAAGAACAGACCCAACCCAGACGAATATGAAGAGCGGCTGATTATTCTGGATGATTCGATCCATCACCTGGAAGGCTCTGATGAACTCCCGGTCACCGAGGCTCTTGATGCCGGGCATCGCCACCACGGCAAACGCAAAGAGGAAGCCTGCCACCAGCGAGCATAGGAACGCAGCCACGATCAAGACAATCGGAAAGATTTCCATAATTCGTGGTAATGATGCCGCTATCGCGCATTCTCCGCTACCTCGCTCCGAACCAGGCCGGTCTCCCGCACGGCAGTTACCACGTCCCGGATCGCCGCGATCACGGCCTCCGGCCGATCCCAATGGATATAGTGGCCGGCGCCATTGACGATGCGGTGATCCGAGTTCGTTGAAAGCTCGGCTAACTCGTCTTTCAGTTCCAAAAGTACACGGTGTAGGGCGGCATTCCCCTCATCGGAAACATCGCGGATCTCCGGGGCGAGACCGGCCGTCAGCACAACCAGGGGGCGATCACCCAGTGAGCCAGTGAGAGCCGCCTGCTCAAAAGCGAGGTCCGCGGCGGCAACTTCTGCGAGGACGCCTTCCGGAAAAGAGCGCCACCAGTAGGCTGTCCGAGGCGTTGAGCGCTCGCCGGTGAAGATCCGATACGGCGCGAGGAGCCTAAAGAGCCAACGCGGATCCGAGCCGTTCCTGCTCATGAGCTCCTGGACCTCAGGGGGAAACCGCCGCTGCTGCTCGGGGTGCGACGGGTCCACAAAAACGAAACCCATCGCCTCGCCCGGGTACCGTTGGTCGTAGACCCGCACGAGCACAGCCCCGAACGAGTGCCCAACCATCACGTACGGCGGCGGTTCCGCGGCAGCCTTGAAAAGGGTGTGTAGCTCATCGGCAATCCGCACGGCGTCCCGCGGACCATCGCGAGGTTCGCTCCAGATGATGCCCGCTCGGTCGTAGGCACAAACCCTGGAGATCTGGGATAGGTCGTCGTGAATTCGTGACCAGGCCCACGATCCCCGGTCGTCGAGGCCCGACTCCAAAAAGATCGTGGGCGATCCACTTCCGGTGCAGTAAATGTGCGAGAGCCGATTGTCGATCTCGACGAGTTGGCCGGGCGGCGGAAAATCTCGCTCTGCCCTGCGAACCGCTACCTGCCGTACGACAGAGCTCACCGCCAGCAACAGGACGATGAGCGCCGCTATCGCGATTCCACTGCCAATGATGAGGCGTTTGATCCATTTCATCACCAGGGTCCTAAACACCCTCGAGAAAGACGGCGGTGCACTTGACCGCTTGGTGGCGCAGCGCCTTGAGTTCTCGGTACTCCTCGGAGTTGTACCACCGTAAGGCCTGCTCCAAGTTTGGAAACTCGAGCATTACCGGAAACGTGGGCCTCCAGCTTCCCTCTACAACTTCCATTCTCCCGCCCATGACGACGTAACGGCCGCCAAAACGTGCGACCACGGGAGCGACACGGGTTTTGTACTCCTCGAGCTTCTGGGAATCGATTACCTCGAGATTGTCGAATAGGCAGTATGCCGGCATTGGTGCCTCCGCTACAAGCGCGTTAGGTGTTCCGCGCCGGCATGCTGGCGATACCAGCACGGCGTCTCCAGAATCGCGGTAACGCGAGCCCTATCAATACAGCGAGAACAATCGAACCGAGCCACGGTTGCAACGAGAGAAGACTCGCGTCCAAGTGAAACCAATAGTCATCGTAGCCTGCGAGGCCACTGGTACCTGGAAGGACCACCCAAGGGGGCTGGATCGTAACGAATACCAACCAGTCCACGATCAGCACATCGATGATGTTCACAATCCAGAACAGGACGAGCGTGTGAATGAATACTGATTTGAAGCGTGGGGCCCAGCCATGCTCCCGCCCCATCAGCCAGTTGGAGTAGACGATGCCGCCGAGCATGGCTCCCAACAGAACGGTGGCCGCCCCCATGCGCAAGGCAAGGGGAGCCTCACCAACCGATCCCGCTGCTGCCTGAATGTCCGGTGGGTAGTCTTCGAGCCAGAGGCGAGCGTCGAGCCGCAAAAATCCTACAGCCAGGACCGTGAAGACGGTCCCGAGGATTAGGCCATCGAGGAGCATCCGGCGTGGAGAGAGGTGTAGGCGATTTGCGATCGTCGGCATCGCTGTGGCCTACGACGTTAACCCTTCCGTTTCTTCTTTGGCTTGGGCCTCGGCAACGCCCGTTCCGTCAACACGATCAGCTGCGTGAGCCATTCGCGGTCCTCGAGCCGATCCTGGATAAGGAAGGCGGGTTTGGCTCCAGGGTACGGTTGCGCCTCGACGACATCTCCAATGAACGATCGGCCGGCCTCCGTGGGCTTCACGAAGAGCTGATTGTCACAGATCAGAGCCACGACTTTGCCTTTGGAGTAGAGCGCATATTCGCCAAACATCTTGCGGTAGGAAGCGTCACACGCATCACTGAGCTGATCTGCGACGAACTCTACGAACGCCTGGTCACTCGCCACATCACCACTCCCGTCGGAGAATCGTGTGTCACCTCGTGGCCCGAGGCGCATTTCGCTCAGCGAACAGGGCAAACCCGCCTTCGGTTCCGACCTCGCGAAGCTATGCGTCCGCCGCAAAGTCGGAGAACTCAAAGTAATAGACCTGCTGTTGCGCATCGTACTCCGCCTGGAAGGTCCTTGGGTATACGCCGGACATTCCGGGGAGGCGTGGGATGGGCAGATCGAACGAGCGCTTCTCCAGCAGCAGCGCGCGCGTGACCATGGGCTCGATGAAGATCGGCGTGCCGTGGTAATAGCCGATGACCATGCTGCCGCGAAACGCGTCCGTGCTCTCCAACTCGGAGGTCAACAAGGAGTGCATCCCCATTTGCTGAACACAAAGGCCAATCAGGATGCTCTCGCCGGCCATCTCGGCCAGAGGAGGTGGCAGTGTCACGTCGGGCAGACTGTAACCCACGGGCAGAACGGACGGCTTGGTCTCATCGGTGCAGTCAATGGCTGCCCGCTCCGCCGGCGGGATCGTATAGAAATGAAAGTCAAAGTGCGGCGTCAGGTACGGACCCGGCGGATGTCCATGCGCCTCCCAGAAGAAGGTGAGCTCGGTAAGCCCAGCCTGCTGTTGGGACGATTCCGGCATTCCCAAGGTGGCGGTTACGGCCGGTGGCCAGACCATATGCTGATCGTCCGGTGCATTCTCGATGCTGGCCAGCGGGACGGTCACGCCAACCGCGAGGACCGTCGTCCCCTGCATCCGCGCCCAGGTGCAAACCTGCGCCTCGTACGCCTCCGCGCAATCGCCCTCCAACTCGACAATAGGAACTTCCCTCCCGCATGCACTGAGGATGGTGGCGACTACCGCCACACCATTCGTAAGGTGGTATCGGTGCATCGTAGTCCTCCTACAGAGAAGGCGTAAACGGTCGTTCTCAATGTCTCACCCCCACTCCGCCAGTCGCCGGAGCGATATTCTGGTTGACGTGGAAGAGGTTGTCCGGATCATAGGTTGCTTTCACTGCTGCGAGCCGCTCGTAGTTCACGCCATAGTTTGCCGCCGCGCGGTGGTCGTCGTCGCTGGACATGAAGTTGACGTAGCCGCCCTCGGTGCCCGAGTGGGGATGAATCGCTGCGTAGTAGTCCTTCACCCACTTGATGTTGGCCTCGTTGTCGGCAGGGTCGTCCCAAATCCCCACGATCACAGGGGCAAAGTTCTTGTCCCGATGTCCGAAGGCGGTCTCGTCCGCGCCGACCCGTTGAGCCGCACCGTTGATCGCATGGAGATGCATGCTCGAGCTGATGTGCGGCGTCTTCTTGCCATGCTCGATGTGAGCTGCGATTGCCTCGTCGGTGAGCTCGGTGATGAAGTCCGCTTTCCAGTAATGCTGCATGCCCTTTGGGACCAGACCGTCGAATGCGCTTTGCAGGGCGGGGAAGGGTATCACGCCCACGTTCTCCGCCTTCACCTCGGCCGCGTCGCGTAGTGGCCGGAGGACGCGCTCGGCCTGCTCGTGCGGACCGTTCCAGCAACAGACCAGGACACAGAACAGATCGCCGACCCGGTTCTCGGGGATAAACGGCAGGGGAGGAGCGATCTGCCAGCCAAAGAAGCACCCGAGCTGTTCCGGCGCTTGGGCAATGTATTCGCGGTAGCCCTCGAGAACCGCGGCGGCGTCATCAAACTCGTAGAACAGGGGACCGCCCACGACGTCACCCACCTCGTGGAGCTGGAACTCGAAGCTGGTGACGACACCGAAGTTGCCGCCGCCGCCGCGCAAGGCCCAGAAGAGATCTTCGTTTTGGTAATCGCTCGCCGTGACCTGCCGGCCATCGGCAAGGACGACATCGGCCGAGAGCAGGTTGTCGATGGTGAGCCCGACGCTGCGGGTCAGGTAGCCGAGTCCGCCACCCAGTGTGAGGCCACCGACGCCGGTCGTGGAAACGACGCCGCCGGGAGCGGCCAACCCGAAGGGGTAGGTCGCGTGGTCGACATCACCCAACGTCGCGCCGCCTCCGACCCGCGCGACCTTCTTGGCTGGATCGACCCTCACGCTGTTCATCCTCGACAGGTCAATCACCAGGCCGTCGTCCACCGTGCCGAATCCGGGGACGCTGTGGCCCCCGCCCCGAATGGCCAGGTCGAGACCTCCGTCACGGGCGGCGGCAATCACAGCCATCACGTCGGCCGCATCCACGCACTGCATGACCGCGCGGGGTTTGCGGTCGTGCATCGCATTGTAGACAGCGCGAGCGTCATCGTAGTCACGGTCGGAGGGGATGATGACACGCCCTCGTACCGCCTCGGTTAGTGCCTTGATCGTGTCTTGCATTGGGTGCTCCTTGGCTCGGTTCACCAACTGCGCTGAGGATACACCCTGAGGCGTTCCGAAAGCGTTCCCCTTCAGCCGGACTCGCTCAGAAGCCGTGTCGCTGCGCGGAACGCGGGGAGATGATGGCCCGACGGGATCGCGTCGATGAGGTCTGCAAGTCGTTCACGTACTGAGGGATCGGGAAATCGACTGGCGAGGGAGTGGAGCGCCCGAAGCTCCATCCAGCGCGCGCCTTGGGCGGCCGCGACGTCAACGGCGCTGTGCAGCGAGGCCGCGGCAGCTTCGGTTTCCCCGCTCCGATACGCCAGCTCACCGTCAACTCGCCACAACTCGGCTTCGAGGTAGCGTTGGTTCCATCGGTCAGTCCACGAGAGCCCTTCGCGTGTGGCGGCGCGTCCCTCGCGGAACTCGCCCACCAAGCCGCGAGCCCTCGCGAGGAGAAGGAGCGTGTAGGTGAGGTGGAGGGTTTCCCCTTCGGTGCGCGAGCGCGCTACCGACCGTACGATCTCGTCGATACCTGCGGCCGATCCGTCGCGGACCTCGAGCCAGCCCCGCAGGGCGTCCAGGACGATCACGAGGTAGCGCTCCGACAGGCGTTTCCACACGAGGTCGGCGTCCCTGAGGAGCTCGGCAAGGCGGGCGAGATCTTCGGATTCGGCCGCGAGGATCGTCGCGTACGTGAGGACGTACTCCAACGTCATGAGATGATCGAGATCGACGGCGATCTCGAGAGCAGAGCGGGCCGTCGCGTCGGCCCGGCCGGCATCTCCGGCCCACAGCTCGACGAGGCCCAGTCGTACCAGGCAAACCGCCTTCGGATCCTGTGCGTACAACGCCAGATGCTCGTCGCGATGGAACACGTCATAGCCGTCGATAGCATCGGCGAGATAGTGGCGGGCCAGATCCAGATTCCCCTGCCAAAACGCGCTCACGCCGAGGAGGTAGCGGCCCTCCGTCTGGGCGATTGGATCACGACTTTCATGGTCGAGGAGCGCCTGGCCGAGTTGATTGCAGTCATCGAAGCGGCATCCCTGCAGCCGCGCGAGGCCGAGACCGCGGAGGATCGGGGGGTCCACGGGCCTGTGAAGCTTGCGGCAAAGCGATAGTGCGCGCTCGTACAATTGGTGGGCGCTACTGGCACCGTAGCCGTCGAGGGCAACCATTGGTGAGCCGAGGGCGATCCGTATGTCCAGTTCGAGCGCGTCACGATCCGCTGACGGTGGCAAGTCCGCGAGCAGAGCGAGCGCTCGCCGAAACATGGTGACCGCTTCTTCGAAAGCCGACACCGCCACCGCGCGGGCCCCCGCGACGCGGTAGTATTGAATGGCGGGTTCGACCATCCCGGCCTGGTCGTAGTGTGCGGCCAGTTGCGGGCTGGCCGCGTCGAGGTCGTTGTGATGCTGAACCGCGATCGCCTCGGCGACGGCCCGGTGGACCTGACGCCGACGTGCTGGACTCACCATCTCGAGGGCAACCGCCCGCAGCTTGTCGTGACTGAAATCGTACGTGATCCCCTGATCGCGAATGATTCGTCGCCGCCAGAGCTCGTCGATATGATCGACCAACTCGGGTTCATCAATCCCCGTGGTCGAATGCATCAGACCAAGCGAGAAGGGCCGACCGATGACGGCCGCCACCTCGGCGACTCGCCGGGCGTCTTCGGTCAGTTGGCCCAGTCGGGCGCGTAGCACCGCACGCATGGTGGGTGTGAGCACTGCCTGACTCGTCTGGGAAGAGATCCCAGCTCGCAGCGCTTCGATGACGAAGAGCGGGTTGCCCTCGGTCTCGCTCCAGAGCCGTGCCGCCAGTTTCGGATCGATGGTTTCTTCACCGCGGAGCCGCGCAGCGAGCGTCGCCGTAGTGGCTTCGTCGAGTCGGTCCAGCGGCACGGTGGTCACGGCGTGGTCGTGGCCCAGTGCGTCGATGAGTCCAACGAGCGGATGATGCTCTGGGACCTCCTCCGAGCGGACCGTACCCACGATGAGCACCGGTGCCGTCTGTGTGGAACGGACAACGAACCCGATCAACTCGATTGTCTCGCTGTCACACCACTGCAGGTCGTCGATGATCAGCAAACGCGGGCGGTCGCCGGCGGTGATGGCTCGGCTCACGGCATCGAACAGGCGATACCGCTGAGCGAGGTCGCCCGGCTGGCTCGGTCTCGCTGATTGGGGCGCGTCGAGCAGTTCGGGCAGGAGTCGCGCGAGCTCAGTCCTCCAGACAGTGTCGAGCGTGTCGATGTGGCTGCGCAGCGCGTTCGATCGGAGGAGGTCGACCACGGGACCCCACGGCGGTCTGCCCGCAGCCTCGTAGGCACGAGCCGATGCCACCATGTGCCCCTCTGCGCGAACGCGCCGGCCGAATTCCAGTGCAAGACGGGACTTGCCGATTCCCGGTTCCCCGGTCACCAACACCAGATGTGCCCCATCGGCCCGCTCGGTGTTCCATGCCTGCGTGAGCTGGCTCCACTCGCGGTCGCGGCCGACGAACGGCGATTCGGCGACGGGAGCCACGTCTGTGGTCTGCGTTTCGTCGCGGTGGAGTGTGCCAGCCCCGAGCTGTTGGTACATGGCCAGCATCGTCTCACCCGGTGTCAGCTCGAGGTCGCGCTCGAGCACCTCCGCGTAGCGGTGGTAGGAGCGCAGCGCCGCGGCTCTGTCGCCCAGTGCGAGATGTGCTTCCATCTGCATTCGAACGGTTACTTCGTCGGTCGGCTCCAAGTCGATGATGCGTTGGGCGTACCGGATCGTCGCTGTGTGGTCGTCCTGCCGCGCTGCCTCTTGTGCCAGCCGCACGAGGACTCCAAAGGCCTCAGCGCGAAGTTTCGCTCGCTCCTCGAGGACCCAGTTGTCGTAACAGGCTGGAAGCAGATCGCCCGCATAGAGACGCGCGGCGAGCTCAAGATCGCCGCCCGAAGTGGCATCGCGGAACCGCAGCACGTCAACCTCGCTCGCCCCAGTCGATATCCACCGCACAACCTCATTGTCGATCTCGACGAACTCGTCGACGTCGGGCAGGGAATGACGGAAGTCGTGCAGCAGCTTTCTGAGGTTGGTGCGTGCCTGACGTTCGTCGGAGTCGGGCCAAAGCTCGAACGCGAGTCGTGAGCGGTGCTGCGGGCCTCTCCGTAACGCAATCAACGCCAGGAACCGCTGCAAGCGGAGAGAATTGAAGGCGCGAAGGCGCCGGCCATCCAGGATGATCTCAACTGCACCGAGAAGTCGGACGTCTAACCGCACCGTGGGTTCGCGACCGACCCCACTCGTGTCGCTCGGCACTTGGCTCCTTCGGTTGGGGCCTAGCTCTGAAGTCCTACCGTCGCCCTTACACCGGCGTGCCGCGGTTCACGGCCGTTCAAGCCGAGATTCCTCCTCACCCCGGCGGGTCTTGTATTTCCATACCTGTCCCGGGAGATAGTTCCGCAATTGTCTCGTGCGGCCACAAATCACCTTCCAGAAAGGGAGCCGTGCAACGATAGAGCAGTGTGCTCAATTGGATGCGAAACCTGGATTTCACTTCAGTCGGCGGGCTGTTGTGCTGAACGGGGAGTGCTCACCCGCCGGGCGACGCGCCAGCGAGGAGCGTGACCGTCAAACATTTCGCGACATGCGCCGAAGCGCAATATCCGAGGGTTCCACGAAGGCGAGTAGCTCCCGTCAGGTTCAGCCAGGCTCGGGCGTATACGTAATTGCTTGCAGCAGCCGCCAAGGAGCGCCGTAGCACAGTGCGGTCTCTATTTGCATGTGCCATCCGGCCTCGGTTCGCCGCAGGGAGACCCGATCGACGAGCAATCGGTCGCGCCGCTGGTGCGTGGTTATGAACTCGACACCCTCTGTATCAGCGTGCCCGCTCATGACGACGAGATTTCCATGTTCGCTATCGACCAGCGCGAGTTGCCACTTGTCTTCACCCTCGTCAAACGCCCATATGCGCACTTCCTCGTAGCCATCATGAAACTGAAGACGCTCCTCGAGGGCGCATCCGCCTGCAACGTTCGTGACCGTTGCCGTTCCAGCACGAACGCGGGCCGGAGTGCGGTTGGGTTCACGGCTCTGCACCTGCCAGCGGCCCTCGAACGACGTGATAGGGGTCAGGCGAGTCTCGTTACACGATTGGATCGAGTCTGGGACCAGCTCACCTGGAGAAGAACTGGCAGTGCCAACCAACCAAAGCAGAATGAGACGCGTGATCTGCATTGTCATTTGCTTGTTACTCACGATTGCGGTCGCTGCCGCCTAACGTCGCGTTGCGCGGAAGGCCACGAAGGGTCGGATCCACGTGCTGCCACCATCATACGAGCGATCCAAACTGAAGGAGAACGCATTCTGCAAGATATCAAAGTATCTCCCCCGCTCGAGGAGCTTGCCGCCCGCATCCCAGCCGCTGCCAGTGGTGCGGAGCTCACCGTCCGCGCGCTCGGCTCTGAGCTCGGAGTAACCCTCGACCTGCGCCATCATCCAGATGACATACCAGTGATTGGCGTCAGGAACGAAGGTCCGAAATCCCGCCCCTCGAAAAACGATGGTGTCGCCTGCCTCGTCGAAGTGACGCCATTCGTCGAGGATCGCAGCGCCATCGAGAAATCGGTACGCTCGCATGATCGCACGCCGCCCAATGGTCGCACCCTCGGGAACAACCTTCATCTCGATATCCCACTCGCCAAGGACGAAATCAAATGCGCTCGACGTCGACCATGCCACCTGTTGCTCCTTCGATTGCGGTGGTTTGGTGCATGCCGAGGTGAGAACGTGAACGACTCGCATGTGCTCGACATCACCCGCGCCAACGAAAGGCCACGCGTTTTTCAAGCGCCTGTAGGGTGACCGTCGGTCACCCGCACATCACTCATCTTCCGCCGCATCGATATCGCCGGAGCGCGCTGCAAGAAGTACTCGCAGCCGACTCGCGAGGTGCGATAACTTCTGCGTTTCCTGGGAAACCATACGCCCCACGGTCAGGCGCGGTATCAGAACCACACCAGCCGCGACCACCGGAGCGAGCGCCAATCCCACCGCTCCAACGGCTGCGACTGCCGCGGTCACGCCGACTGCGCCAACGCCGGCCACGACTGCTCCTACCCCTGCAGCGCCGCGCGCCGCATTCCCGAAGTCCCCGGTAACATCGAGGCGGGTGCCGGTGGAGGTCCGCGCGATGGTGACGTGCCGCCCACCCAACTCACTCCCCGACGTCCATTCCCAAGCGCCGGGTGAACCGCCGGGTGTTCCCTGGACGGACATCACGGAACGGATCTCAAAGAGCGCCTCGCTGAGATCTTTGTCATCGAGCTTCGCAGGAAGCTCGGATTGGATCCTGATCTGAGCCGGAGTTCCCAGGAACATCTGGAAGGGCGAAGGGCGGGGCCGCACCAACAGGCTGCGCGCTGCTTGATCCACGCGGGATGGATCGATCCCAACCTCTGACGCGATCTCCTTGAGCTCCTCGAGAGTGAGGCCGTCTCCTGCCCCCAAAGTGAGGGGGTCCACGGATCCGGCCTCGGATCCGCGGACCACCCGTGTTGCTTCGCGGAGAATCAGCGCAACTTCTCGTTCATCGAAGCGTCGAGACATGTGAAAAGATGCCTCGCCTTTCTCCGAATCTAGGCCACGTCGAACCGATCGAGGTTCATCACCTTGTCCCAGGCGGCCACGAAGTCACGCACGAACACCTCCTGCGATCCGTCACATGCGTAGACTTCGGCGATTGCCCGGAGCTGGGAGTTCGAGCCGAAGATCAGATCCACACGCGTGCCGGTCCACTTGAGGTCGCCCGTCCTGCGATCGTGTCCCTCGAACAGGTCTTCGGCGTCGGAGGCCGCCTCCCACCTCGTGCCCATGTCGCACAGATTCACAAAGAAGTCGTTGGTGAGCGTCTCGGGACGATCCGTAAAGACACCGTGCCGTGACCGTCCGACGTTCGCGTTCAAGGCACGCATGCCGCCAACGAGCACCGTCATCTCGGGTGCGGTCAGCGTAAGGAGTTGCGCGCGATCGACTAACAACTCCTCGGCCGACACCGAGTATTTGCCCTTGAGGTAGTTGCGGAACCCGTCTGCAATCGGCTCGAGCACGGCAAACGACTCGACGTCGGTCTGCTCCTGCGACGCATCCGTGCGTCCCGGCGTGAACGGAACCTCCACATCGTGCCCAGCCTTCTTCGCGGCTTTCTCGACCGCTGCGCAACCACCCAGGACGATCATGTCGGCGAGCGAGATCTTCTTCCCGCCGGACTGGGCCTGGTTGAACTCCTTCTGGATTGCCTCCAGGGTTTTGAGCGTCTTCTTCAATTGGGCAGGCTGGTTGACCTCCCAATCCTTCTGCGGCGCGAGCCGGATGCGCGCACCGTTCGCTCCACCGCGCTTGTCTGAGCCGCGGAAGGTTGCGGCCGACGCCCACGCGGTCGAAACGAGCTCCGAGATGGATAGCCCGGACGCGAGGATCTTGCTCTTGAGGCTGGCGATGTCCCGTGCGTCGACCAATTTGTGATCGACCGCCGGGACGGGATCCTGCCAGAGCAGCTCCTCCTCCGGGACCAGCGGGCCGAGATAGCGGGAGCGGGGACCCATGTCGCGGTGCGTCAGCTTGTACCAGGCCCGGGCGAACGCGTCGGCCAACTGATCCGGGTTCTCGTGAAACCGCTTCGCAATCGGCCGATAGATCGGGTCCTCTCTCAGCGAAATGTCGGTCGTGGCCATCATCGGCGCGTGCCGCTTCGAAGGGTCGTGCGCATCCGGGACGGCATCCGCCGCCGATGGATCCGTGGGCGTCCACTGCCACGCGCCTGCGGGGCTCTTGGTCACTTTCCACTCGTAGCCGAAGAGCGTGTCGAAGTAGCCGTTGTCCCACTTAATGGGGTTTGGCGTCCACGCGCCTTCCAGGCCGCTCGTGATCGCGTCACCACCGATTCCACTGCGGAAGCCGCTCCTCCAGCCGAGGCCTTGCTCTTCGATGCTAGCGCCCTCGGGCTCAGCACCGACGAGCGCCGCGTCACCGGCGCCGTGGCACTTACCGAACGTATGTCCGCCGGCAATGAGTGCCACGGTTTCTTCGTCGTTCATTGCCATGCGCCGGAACGTCTCGCGGATGTCCACGGCGGCAGCCAGCGGATCCGGGTTCCCGTTTGGCCCTTCCGGGTTCACGTAGATCAGACCCATCTGAACAGCGGCGAGCGGGTTCTCGAGCTGACGTTCGCCGGAGTAGCGCTTGTCGCCCAGCCACTCTGTCTCGGCACCCCAGTAGATGTCTTGTTCGGGTTCCCAGACGTCCTCGCGGCCACCGGCGAAGCCGAAGGTTTTGAGACCCATCGATTCGATGGCGCAGTTGCCCGCAAAGATCATGAGGTCGGCCCAGGAGATCTTGTTACCGTACTTCTGCTTGATCGGCCAGAGCAGCCGGCGCGCCTTGTCGAGGTTTCCGTTGTCGGGCCAGCTGTTGAGCGGCGCGAAGCGCAGTGTTCCCGAGGATGCGCCGCCGCGGCCATCCCCGATCCTGTAGGTGCCGGCGCTGTGCCACGCCATCCGAATGAAGAGGGGTCCGTAGTGACCGTAGTCGGCGGGCCACCAGTCTTGCGACGTGGTCATCAGCGCGAAGACGTCCTTTTTGAGGGCCTCGAGGTCGAGCTTCTTGAACTCCTCACCGTAGTTGAATTTCTCGCCCAGAGGATTGGACTGAGGCGAGTTCTGATGCAGCATCCCGAGGTTCAGCTGATTGGGCCACCAGTCCCGGTTAGACCTGCTCCCGATGGTCGTGTGGATGGGACCCCCGTGCATTACGGGGCACTTGCCTCCGTTGTCACCACCTTTTGCGTTCATGGCTCTTTCCTATTGCGGCTCACGTTCATGGATTTCCTTCGGCGGGCACGACCAGGAAACTCCGAAGAGCGGTCCGTTTCCTGATCAGCACGACAAATAAGATACCAAGAAAACGGCTTCGGCTCATGGCCTCAGGTCTCCTTCGTGTCCGCGTTGTCTCGGCGAGATTCGATCCCACCAAAGCTGCTCCTGGGCGTGCAATTCCTCACGAGCAGCACCGATGTTGAATGAAGGATCCATGAGACCTTCTTGGCGGCCGTCCGGATGTGGTCAAACCGGGATAGGGTGACCTTGACGAAAGCCTTAAATAAAGTACTTTGTGACGCAAAGTGACGCCGTCCTAAAGGAAACGATGGTGATGGACACTGCCGCGGAAGCGTCGATTATCCGGTTGATGAGGTTCGTCCGTGGGGTGGTGGCCCTGGGATTGGCCTTTGCCGCGGGTGTCGGCGGCGTCGTCGCTCTGCTCAAGTGGTTGGTCGGGGGCAGTGACCTGGGCAGCGCGATGACGGAGGCCGTGTTCCAGGGGTGGCCGTTTCTCGGCTTCATTCTTGGGGGCGTCGTCGCCACCGCCCGCGCCCTCTACGAGACGACGGGCAATATTGCGTACCGAGCCGCCGTCAGCGTTGCGCTGGGGGCGGCATTCATTCTCGTCTGGATGAGCCTTGGCGTCGGCATCCTCGGAAGTGATGGCGACCCTGCCGATTTGATGTATGTCGCGGTGCTCGCCGTCGGAATGATCGGTGCCATCATCGCGCGCTTCCGGGCAAATGGCATGGCACGCGCGTTGTTCGCGACGGCGCTTGCCCATGCGTTGGTCGTCGTGATAGCGCTGATCATGGGGAAGCATCAAGCCGAGGTGAGCTCCGTGCCTGAGGTAGTGATCCTCAATGGGTTCTTCATCGTCCTGTTTGTCGGATCGGCCATGCTGTTTCGACATGCTGCGAGGGAGCAAACTGACACGGGGGGAATGCGGGCGGACTGACCCCGCGCGTGACGCGCCCATAGGCATTAGGATCTGGCCCGACTGCCGAAGTGCGCTTTGGCGAGTCCGTGCTCGAGATAGCGTGACGCCATTCTCCCAGTCACGGCCGCCAGCATCGATGGAATCAACCGTCGGCACAGGAGCGCGAGATGCGCACGGGTCCGGATACACTCCTTTCATGGGCGAGATAGTCGTTCGTTCGCGCCCGGCGAGCGAGATAATGACCGCCGGACGTGGGCGTAACCGGTACAGTGTGGGAACCCGGTGAAACGGTCGTCACCACCCTTTCGACGCTATGCACGCGTTCGAGGATGTCGACGTCGCTTTGCGTGCGATTGTCGATGCGCAGAACCGTGCCTTCTGTGCATGAGGGCTGGACTGCCGGGGCAGGTGCAGACCCGGCACAGCCGAGGGCCAGGATGCACGTAGCGATTGGAAGAATCTGCTGCATCATCGGCATCAGTTCTTGTCATCACGAAAGTTGTTGTACCAGTGCGAGCCGTCGCAGAACGGCTTGTTTTTCGATCCTCCACACCGGCACAGCGTGAAGTGCTCTGTCGAAGCACCCTCACCGCGCGCGGTGTCGAGGAGCTCCGGACCACCCGTCACCACGTAGGGACCATGGGGAGAAACGAGGATTGCCGGAGAGCCCTCCCTATCGCGGTGCTCTACGCCATCGACGGTGTAGCTGAGCGCTCCCGACGGACATTGTCGGATCGTGGCGATGATCTGTTCTGGGGGCGCAGCTTGCGGATCGATCCAGGGCTCCTGTTTCAAGCGAAACACCGAGGGGAGTCCATCGGTGCAATGCCCGGCGTGAGCGCAGATCCCTCGATTGTCATGGATGGTGATCTGCTCAGCCTCGTAGTCTTCTCGCTGGTCGGGTACGCGGTCATCGAGTTTGGCCGAGGAGAATCCGATCTTGGCATGGGTCCCATCGCAGAACGGCTTGTTGCCGGATCCCCCGCAGCGACATAGGGCCATCGTGGCAGGGGCCTCAATGGGTCCGTTCCGGTTGGCGAGTCGCTCCAGGTTTTTCACGAGGTACGGCCCGTCGGGTGTCGGCTTGATGCTCGGTCTGTCATTGGAACTCATTTAGGTACCTCTTGGGGTGTTGGACCACTGACGAGGTGCAGCCGAACGGATTTGGCATTAACCTGCGCGGCCCGGATGAGCGGGTCAAACCGATCAGCTCCACCGCGCCAATTCACCCTTTTGACCCTTCTCCCTGGCACCGACTTTGCAACGCAAAGTATGGTGCTGAACTGGTGCCATCGTCAATGGCGAGAAGGTCCTAGCGCCTCGGGAGGTCGTAATGAAGAAGTGGCTGCGACGCATCCGCGCTGCAATCGGAATGGGTCTGACCTGGGCCATAGCATGGTTCGGCGCCGGTATGGTCCTTCTGCTGATCGTCGGTGTCGGCGCCGCCGACGTCCCGTTTCCGCTCGGGTTTGGTATGCTTGGCTTTTTTGCCGGCGCCACGTTCTCTGTTGTTCTTGCGATCGTCGGGCGCCGTCGCCGGTTCGATCAGTTGTCGCTTCCGCGCTTTGCAGGGTGGGGGGCCGTTGGGGGGTTCCTGCTTTCGGTGATGTTTGTCCTCGCCGTTGCCCTTGCAGGGGACCCGACGCTGCTAGACGATCTGGTGTTTTTGGGGCCCATCTTTGGAGTGGCCGGCGCAGCCTCCGCGGCCGGATCGCTTGCGCTCGCCAGAATGGCGGAGGACTCTGACTCGCTCGATACGCGGGCCGACGCGGCCGCGCTGGGGCGTACCGAAGGTCAGGCGCGGGAGCGGCTCGGCAAGTGATCTCGCCCCAGCGAGTCGTTGGGCAGACGGTCGATTGATTCACGGCTCATCCGCGGAAACAGGATCCTCGGTGGGTTCGGTAAAGATCACCAAGTATGAATCGGGATCTCGGACTGCGAACTCGCGTCGACCGTATGAGTACACTTCAGGTCCCCATTCTACCTTCACACGTTCCTTCCATGCGGCATGCAGTTCTTGGGCGCTGTCAACTTCTATGTAGAGTTCGGCGTAGCCAATTGACTGAGATTGGTCTTGCATCGGCTCAAACAAACCAATGGTGACGTTGTCCCGCGTGAGGAGCGCGAACGTGGGATTTGGATCGGGCCAAGCCACTTCCATATGGAACCCAAGCGTATCTTGATAAAAAGCGATTGATCGCTGCAGGTCCGCGACCGGTAACCGAGGAGCGATGGCGATGAAGTGGCTCATGAGTAGCTGACGGCTCGTGTCGCTGTTGCGCGGCGAGTTATATGGGGCCATCCGTTTTTCGTGACGCACCAAGCGGTTGTTGGGACGCCAATTCGCACGCGCTGGTCATTCATCGCCAGTCCGCGCTGCGAAAGCGGCTTTGGTGAGCTCGTACACAATGGAATCCCGTCCGCTCGCATCTGGCCGGCGCCCGACACAAACCCCACCGATCTTCTCCACCGCCCGCCGCGAACGACGATTCTCGGGCCCGACGAGAAAGACCACTCGGCTTACGAACTCGAAGGCGTGCTCCAGCATGAGGCGCTTCATTTCGCCGTTGTACCTGCCCCCCCAGCAGCGCCTTGCTAAGAAACTCCAACCGATTTCCACTTCGTCTGGCTGCGCGTTAGAGCTATGGTAGCGCGAGGAGCCAACGATTTGGCCGGTTTCGCGCTCGATGGCCACGAGGGTGCCGCCGCAGTCCAGCGCCTCGGCAAAGAACGCGCGAAAGACGTCCTCCTTGTAGCGCGCGGAATCGGGATGCTGCTCCCAGATGAGAGGATCAGAAGCCACTGCGAAGAGGCCGTCCCAGTCCCCGCGTCGCAACGGTCTGAGCTCGAGCAGAGAGCCAGTGAGCGTGGGCTGACGATCGAACATGATGGTA
>JBFGJG010000039.1:0-40155 GCA_041577295.1 Gemmatimonadales bacterium | reverse complement strand
TACCTCTATTACTACGGGTGGGACCGCTGGAAAGCCGGACGTGCCAAGTGGGGACATTTGGGACTCGGCGTGTTGCTCAACGTGTGGGGTACGATCGTGATGTTCATCGCCAACGGCTGGCTGACGTACATGATGTCACCACCAGCGGGGACGACGGTGGCGGGGCTGCCGGCCGAGGTGACCATGTGGAATGCCATCGCCAACGCGACGTGGATGCCGATCAACATCCACCGGTTGATTGCCAACGCGGTGTTCGGGGGCTCGATCGTGGCAGCGTACGCGGGCTATCGGTTCCTGGCGGCGAAGACGGCGGAGGACAAAGCCCATTACGATTGGATGGGCTACGTCGGCAATTTCATTGCGATCAGCACGTTCATCGTGCTGCCGTTCGCCGGCTATTGGCTCGGGCGCGAGATCTACGAGTACAACCAGCAAATGGGCATCACGATGATGGGTGGGTTCATGAGCTGGCTCTGGATCGTGCAAGCGGTGCTCATTGGCGTCCTCTTCCTGGCGGCAAACTACTATCTCTGGCTCGGCATGCAGCGCATCCCCGGCGCCGAGAGGTTCACGCCGTACACCAAGTGGATGCTCCTCATTCTGGTGGTCTGTTGGATCGTCTGGGCCACACCGCACACCATGATCGCCAACCGGGCGGAATTGGCAGCCATGGGCGGTTCCCACCACCCCTTCCTGAGCGTCCTTGGGGTGATGAGCGCGAAGAATACCGCGGTGAACCTCATGATCCTGACCACGTTCCTATCGTTCATGCTGTATCGGCGAGGCAACAAAGAGCCCGCGGTGCCCTGGGCGCGGAACGGGACGCTCATCGAAGCAGCCATGTTCGCGTTGGCAGCCGGCGTGGTGATCTTCTACGGGATCCGGGGCTATTTCGTGGAGGCAATCGTCCGGATCGGCTATAGCGTCTATCAGGTTGGCGCCGTACTGGCGTGCATCATCGGTGTGACGGTCATCGACATCTTTTTGCTGCGTGGCGCCACATCGCGGGGGGCCATCCGCTGGGGACAGATGCCGGATAGGGCGCAGTACGCGCTGTTCATCCTCGCAGTGACCTTCACGTGGCTCATGGGTCTTATGGGGTTTGCCCGCAGCGGGATTCGGCAGCACTGGCACGTGTGGGAGGTCATGCGAGACACCAGCGCCCACGCCGCCACTCCGGCATTGGGTTATGCCGCCAACATGATTAGTCTGTGCGTGTTGGTGTTCCTCGGTCTTGTGGCTTTCATCTTCTGGCTCGGCGGCCTCGCCGAGCGGGCGACGGCACATACGGAGGAGCCCAGGGGCGGCCCGGTGCTTCAGCCAGCGGGAATGGAGTAAACGGTCATGTGGGTCACGAATCTCAAGGTTGGGGCTGTCGCGGTGGCGGTCATCCTATTCTACACGATGGTCGCGCACATCATTCCCCAGCTGGAATCCGAGGTCCCCGAGCAACTGACGCTCGGTGCCGACGTGACCGTTGACGAGCTGGTGGCGGCGGGAGAACGACTGTACAACGGTGCGGGGGGGTGCACCGCCTGCCACGGCCTCGGGACGCGGGCGCCCAATCTGCTGACGGACCACGCCGGCGAGGGGGTGATTGGGGCTCGCTGCGCCGGTCGGGAGCCCGGTAAAGACTGTAAGACCTATCTCTACGAGTCCATGGTGGATCCCGGGGCTATTCTCGTGTCCGGCTTCGGCAACATCATGCCCGACATGCGGAGACAGCTCACGGAGGATCAAATCTGGACGGTCGTGGCGTACCTGCAATCGCTCGGTGGTGAGGTCACCGTCACCGGCGCCGATCTGCAAGGCAGCGGCGGAGGAGAGTCGGTGGGAATGCAGACCGCCGCCGCCCCGCCGCGCTCGACGACCACAGATCCGCGGCAACTCCTCCAAGAGAACGCATGTCTGGGATGTCACCAGCTCGATGGACAAGGACCACCCATCGGTCCGTCATTCGACGGTATGGGGGCCCGTATCTCAGTCGATCGCATTCGACGAGGAATCATCGATCCTAATGTCGAAGTCGCGGACGGTTTTCAGCAGTTCGCCGGCATGATGCCCACGACGTTCGGTGACCAGCTATCCGCCGCTCAGCTGGAGGCGATGGTCCAGTTCCTGGCAGGTCGGAAATGAAGGGTAAGGTAGGGGAGATCTTACGGCACCCGTTCTGGCAAGCCGTCATCTTACTCGTACTGGCATACGTCATCTTCAAGTACGGCATTGCATACCTCCCGCCACTGATCGGCATCCCAAGCGCTCCCGTGCCCCAGAGTGTCGTCCTCCAGTTCGTGCTGACGGCGCTCGTCGGCATCTTGATCTACGTGAGCGACAATGAGGAGAAGTGGCGACGGTTCAAAGAGCCGATCACGGCCACGATGGTGGATGCGAACAAGCGTTGGCTCCGGGGTGGGCTCCTCGTTCTCATACCGGCTCTCATGGGGTTCGTGGCGTACGATCAGGTGCGTCCCAAAGTCTCCGCCCCGGTGCAGCTCCGCTCCATCCACCCAGCGCCACCGGGCCAGATCACGTTCCGTGGCAAGACGATGCAGTTGGCTGGGCTGGAGAATCCGCTTCGCCATCGCGGAACCATCGAAGAGCACTACCTCGAGGGTCGACGCGTTTACTTGCAGAACTGCATGCCGTGTCACGGAGACCTGATGGACGGCGAAGGCCACTATGCGCATGGCTTCAACCCGCTCCCGCTCTCCTTTACCGATCCCGGAACTATTGCACAGCTCACCGAGAGCTTCGTGTTCTGGCGGATTGCCAAAGGAGGACCGGGGCTGCCCCGCGAGGGCACGCCATGGAATTCGGCGATGCCTGTTTGGGAAGACTTCTTGACCGAGGACGAGATCTGGGCTGTCATCATCTATCTCTACGAGCAGACGGGTTGGCGGCCGCGCACGTGGGAAGAGGGCGCTGCGGAGGGAGGTGGGCATGACTAGACCCACTGGTATTGGTCTGCCCACCCTTTGTGCGAAGCGTTGGACGGGGCTGTGGGTGGCGGTTTTAATCCTCACTCCGTTTGCCGCAGGTGTGGCTCAGGACGCGGAGCGAGGCAAAGTGGTCTACGACCAGTGGTGCGCCGGCTGCCACGGCGACGACGGGGCCGGCACCGGTGAGGCGGCGGCCTTCATGCTCCCGCGTCCGCGGGACTTCACGCGCGGGGACTATCAGATTCGCACCACAGCCAGCGGTGAGCTCCCGACGGACCGGGACATCAGACGCATGGTCGATGAAGGAATGCCGGGAACGGCGATGCCCGGGTGGGCGAGCCGTCTCAGCAGCCAAGAGCGGTCCGACGTCGTCGCCTACATCAAGACGTTTTCTCGGTTCTTCGACGGCGCGTCTCCTACGGCCGTCAATTTTGGCAGCGCGCCCCGAGTGACGGATGAAGGTCTGGCCGAAGGCGCACGGGTGTTTCAGGAACTCGAATGCTTCAAGTGTCACGGCGAAGGCGGTCGTGGCGACGGTCAATCCGCGCCGACGCTCACCGACGACTGGGACTTTCCGATCCGCGCGGCGGACCTGACCGAGCCGTGGACGTTCAACGGCGGTGGAACCGTGGAGGAGATTTACCGGCGGTTTCGTACGGGTCTCAACGGTACGCCGATGCCGTCCTACAGCGACGTGTTGGAATCGGAAATCGTCACGGAAGAGCAGCTGTGGCGGGTGGCCCAGTACGTTCGATCGTTGGGCCCGGAGCAGTCTCCTCCCCGGATCCGTGAGGTTGTGCGCGCGGAACGGGTTGAGGAGAGCCTCCCGGCCGGCCCGGCTGACAGCGTGTGGGAAGCAGCGGAGCGGTTCTACCTCCCGATGGTCGGGCAGATCATCCTAAAGCCCCGTTGGTTCGCTCCGACCGTCGAGGGGATCTGGGTGCAAGCACTCCACAACGGTCAGGAGTTGGCGGTGAAGGTGTCCTGGAGCGATGGATCGGCGAGTCCGGACCCGGCCTGGCAGGAGTGGCTCGAGCGGGTAGCCGCCTCCGTGACGGATGCCGATGGTCCCATCCCGACCTCGCAGGGCCCCGATCGGCTCCTGGTGCAGTTTCCGATGGAACTGTCGGAGGGCATGGAGCGCCCCTATTTTCTGGGGGGAAGCACACGCCGTCCCGTCTACGCGTGGAGTTGGTCCAGCAATCCTGACCGAGTGGAAGAGGGCAGCGCAACGGGGTTGGGTACCTTTGTCCCGTTTGCGGGCGGCTCCGGTCTGACGCATGCCGCACAATTTGGGCAGGGTCAATGGCAGGTGCAGTTCACTCGGTCGCTCGTCCCGTCCGATACGACGGCGTTGTCGTTCGAGCCGGGTAATCCCATTCCCATCGCCTTCTTCGCGTCGGATGGCTCGAATGGGGAAGAGGGACTTCGGGGAGCGGTGAGTGCGTGGTATCAGATCTATCTCGACGTGCCGACGCCGGCTACGGCCTATGTGTGGCCCATTCTCACGATGCTGCTCACAGCCGGTGTGGGTATCGTTGTCGTCGTGAGAGCGCAAAAGCGCGGTCGACAGACCGCTCAATCATCTTAGGGAGGTAGAATGCGACGAGTGCTCGTTTCAGCCGTCTTGGCGTGCTTTGCGTGCGGGGGTGGAGAGCAGGCTGGCTCAGGTGGTGAGGCGTCGGCTTCCGGGGAAAGCACCGCTACCGGTCCGATGGGGAATGCGACCATCTCGGGCATGGTGCGCTTCAGTGGCACGCCGCCGGCCAATCCGACGATCGATATGGCCGAGGAGCCGGAGTGCGCCCAGCAGTACCAGGGTTTGCCGACCAATCCGCGGTACGTAGTGAACGGGGGCATGCTCGGTAACGTCTTCGTCTATGTGAAGAGTGGTCTCCCTGCCGGGGCTTCTTACACGGCCCCGTCGACTCCGGTCAAGATGGATCAGAAGGGCTGTCTGTACAGTCCCCGTGTCTTTGGTGCGGTGGTTGGCCAACCGATCGAGATCATGAACAGCGATCCGATGCTCCATAACATCAAGGCTGTGCCGACCGAAAACCGCGGGTTCAACATCAGTCAGCCGCGGGCGGGAATGACGACGACCCGCACGTTCAACACCGCCGAAGTCATGGTTCCGTTTGAGTGCAACGTGCACGGCTGGATGAACGCCTACGTCGGGGTCATGGCGCACCCCTTCTTTGCCACGTCCGGTCCCAACGGCGCGTTCACGATCCAGAACCTGCCGGCCGGGACGTACGAGCTCGAGGCGTGGCACGAGCTGGCGGGACGAAAAACGCAATCTGTCACCGTTCCCGAGACCGGGACCGTGAACGTCGAGTTTACGTTCTCCGCACCCACGTCCTAAGGAGGCGAGCCTAATGCCCTGGGAGTGGGGACTACCACCTTCGGCTTCAACGTACGCGGAATCTATCGATCGACTCTATTACCTGATTCTCGTGATCACCGGGCTGGCCTTCGTGATCGTCGAGGTGGCCCTGGTGTGGTTTATCATCAAGTATCGCGCTCGACCCGGGCGGAAGGCGCACTACACGCACGGGAGCGTCAAGGCGGAGGTGATCTGGACGGCCGTGCCGGCAGTGGTAGTGGTGGTCATTGGCATTTTGAGCGGGAGGGTCTGGAACCACATCAGGGGCCGCGATAGCGTCCCACCGGATGCCATCCCGATTGCGCTGGCGGCCAAGCAGTTCGAGTGGAACGCGACCTACGCCGGGCCAGACGGTGAGTTGGGCAGTGCGGATGATTTCACGACCCGAAATCTCCTCCAGATCCCCGTGAACCGCCCGGTCGTGGTGCACCTATCGTCGGAGGACGTGATTCACTCGTTCTTCATTCCCGACTTTCGTGTGAAGCACGACGCGGTTCCTGGCATGACCACGCCGGTATGGTTCGAGGCAACGCGAACAGGGGAGTTTCCCATTGCCTGCGCAGAGTTGTGTGGGTTGGGACACTATCGCATGGCGGCTCGGGTCGTGGTCCAGGATCAGGCCGAGTATGAGACCTGGCTCGCTGAGCAGACCGCGGATCAAACCGTAGCTTCCCGTTAGAGGAGTCCATGGCGACGACTGCAGCAGCACTAGATCAGGTTGCGCACGCACACGTCGATACCCGGTCCTTCATCAGGAAGTACATCTTTTCGACGGACCACAAGATCATCGGGATTCAGTTCCTCATCATGAGCTTGCTGTTCCTCGGTGTTGGGGGGTTGCTGGCCATCTTGATGCGGTGGCAACTCGGGTTCCCCGGCCAGCCAATTCCCGGTGGTGGAATCCTACCGGAGACGATGGCGCCTGAGGGAGTGATGCTCCCGGAGTTCTACAACTCCCTGGTGACCATGCACGGGACCTTCATGGTGTTCTTCGCCATCATGCCGCTGTTGGTCGGGGTGTTCGCGAACTTTTTGATCCCGCTCAAGATTGGCGCACCGGACATGGCGTTCCCGCGGCTCAACATGGTGTCGTTTTGGGTGGCGATGCCAGCGGGGTTGATCATGCTGACGAGCTTCGCGGTGGAGGGCGGAGCCGCAGGCGCGGGCTGGACGATGTACGCGCCGCTGAGTGCCAACGCGGAATACTCGGGCGTGAGTCTCGGACAGATGTTGTGGTGCGTCAGCATCGTGGTGCTCGGTGGCTCGTCGATCCTCGGCTCGACGAATTACATCACCACCGTGATCAACATGCGCGCGCCCGGCATGACCTGGTTTCGGATGCCGCTCAGCATCTGGGCGCTGTTCATCACGGCAATCCTCACGATTTTGGCCATCCCCATCCTGTCCGGGGCGGCCATCATGCTCCTGTTCGACCAGACGATCGGAACGCACTTCTTCCTCCCACCGGATGGCGGCCAACCGCTTCTCTGGCAACACCTCTTCTGGTTCTTTGGTCACCCGGAGGTGTACATCCTGATTCTGCCGGCGATGGGGTTCGTTTCCGACATCATCGCCAACGGATCGCGGAAGCCCATCTTCGGCTACCACTCGATGGTATTCGCGATCATGGGCATAGGGTTCCTCGGATGGATCGTGTGGGGTCACCACATGTTCCAGAGTGGCATGAACCCGACCTTGGGTATGTCGTTCATGATCTCGACCATGCTCATCGCGGTCCCCTCGGCGATCAAGACGTTCAATTGGTTAGGGACGATGTGGCGTGGCAACATTCGGTTCCATGTGCCCATGCTCCATGCAACCGCGTTCGTGGCGATGTTCGTGATCGGTGGGTTGAGTGGTGTCTTCATGGCCTCCACCCCCGTGGATATCCAGATTCACGACACCTACTTTATCGTCGCGCACATTCATTACGTGTTGTTTGGCGGAAGTCTCTTCGCGCTGTTCGGGGCCATCACGTTCTGGTACCCGAAAATGTTCGGTCGCATGATGAGCGAGTTTTGGGGCAAGGTACACTTTGGCCTCACCTTCCTTTTTTACAACTTGACGTTCTTCCCGATGCACCAGATTGGGTTGGGCGGGCATATGCGACGAATTTACGATCCCACGGAGTACGAGTTCCTGCAGCCGCTCCAAGGGATCAATGAGTTCATCACGGTAAGCGCTATCGCGTTGTTTGCGGTCCAGTTCATCTTCGCGGCGAACTTCATCATTAGCTGGTTCAAAGGCAAAAAGGTCGGTGCGAATCCGTGGGAAGATACCGGTCTCGAGTGGATCACCCCCTCACCGGCGCCGCATGGCAACTTCGAGACGACGCCGGTCGTGTATCACGCCCCATATGAGTTCAGCTCACCGCTGACTGAGGAGGATTTCTTGCTCCAGACCCGCAAGGTCGAGAAACTCAAGGCACCGGCTTCGAGCTAAAGGGGGGGTAATGGCACATGCAGCGGTGATGCAGCCTCCCGCACAGGCAGAGACCGGGGCGGGAGTCTACAACGAAAAGTTGGGAATGTGGGTCTTCCTGGGGTCGGAAGTCATGTTCTTCACGGCGCTGATTGGCGCCTACATCATCCTCCGCTTTGCACGACCCGAACACTGGGCCGAACCGGGGCAGCTTCTGAACGTCCCCGTGACCGCGGTAAACACGTTCCTGCTGATTTGCAGCAGCGTCACGATGGTCAAGGCCTTCGCATCCGCCCAAGAGGGAGACCAGCGGATGCTCAAGATTTGGCTGCTCTCCACGGTCATCATCGGTGCAACCTTCGTGAGCGTGCAGGTCTTCGAGTACGTCCAGCTCATACATGAAGGGTTCATGCCCACCGGGTACTTAGCTGGATCGCACTTCGCAGAGGCAGCGGAAACCGGGCTGCCCTTCAAGGAAGGGGCCCCGCTGCCGGAGTCGGTAGGGCTCTACGGATCGACCTTTTACACCATGACGGGATTCCACGGGTTCCACGTCACGATGGGGGTGTTGTGCATGATCTTCGTGACGATCAAGGCATTCCGCGGTGGATATACCGTTGACGACCATCGCGGTGTCGAGGTCATTGGGCTATACTGGCACTTCGTCGATCTCGTGTGGATTATCCTGTTCACGATCGTGTACCTGATCTGAGCGAGCGAGGGAACCGACCATGGAACAGAAGGCACATGCCAAGCACCCCCCCTACATGGCGATCTGGGTGGTGCTTGCCGTCTTGACCCTGCTAGAGGTCGGTGTGGCGTTTCTCCAGAACTGGCCCAAGACGGTGATTATCCTGATCCTCATCGGTTTGGCCGTATGGAAGGCGCTGCTCGTGGCGCTGTACTACATGCATCTGCGTTTCGAGGGCACCCGACTCAAGATCTTGGCCGCCGCCCCGCTTCCCCTCGCCGTGGTTCTCGTCATCGCTGTCATTACGGAATACGTGTGGTAGTTGTCGCAGCACCTCGATCTCGCCCCACCGACTTTCTCGAGCTGACCAAGCCACGGATCGTGGCCTTGGTCGTGCTTACGGTCGCGGCCGGCTTCGTGCTGGCGACACCGACTGTGGTGGTGGGGGGATTTCTTCTCTTTCACACCCTGCTGGGCACGACACTCGTGGCGGCCGGCACCAATGCTCTGAACCAGGTGGCCGAGCGTGACGTCGACGCATTGATGCGACGGACGCGTGATCGCCCGCTTCCGGCCGGTCGGCTCGGGTTGTCGGAAGCATCGCTCTTTGCGTGGTCACTTGGTGCCGGTGGTATCATCTATCTAACAATCTTAGTCAACGGGCTCGCAGGGGCGCTTGCAGCGGCGACGCTCGTCAGCTACGTGTTTCTGTACACGCCGCTCAAACGGCGGACGTCTCTGGCGACCCTCGTTGGTGCCGTACCAGGAGCGCTCCCCATTGTGGGGGGGTGGGCCGCCGCAACCGGCACCCTGGATCTCGGCGCATGGGTCCTCTTTGCCATCGTATTTCTTTGGCAACTACCGCATTTTCTCGCGCTTTCGTGGCTATTCCGTGAGGATTATGCGCAGGCGGGGCTCAAGATGTTGAGCGTGGTCCAGGGCGCGGATTCGACCTTCCGCCAGTCGGTGCTCTATGCGGTGGCGATACTGCCGGTCAGCTTGACCCCGTCGGTGCTCGGCTTGGTTGGTCTACCGTACTTTGTGGGCGCAATCGGCCTATCCTCGTGGCTCATCTGGGTCGCGTTGGCCGCTGCGCGAGATCACAGTCCGGCCAAGGCCCGCCGGTTGTTCATCACGACGGTGCTGTACTTACCCGCTCTGCTCGGGCTCATGGTTTTGGACAAGGCCACGTGATTCTCTTCCATCGGTTTCTCATCGGCACCGCCATTCTGTTCTCCGGCGGTTTCGCGGTCTGGTCGTTCATCAGCTTTCAGCAGCGAGGCGGCGCCTTGCTGCTTCTGCTCGGGGTGTTCTTCGCGGCGGCAACGCTTGGGTTGGCATACTATCTGAAGAATCTGAATCGTTTCTTGCGGAGATAGGTGATTACGGCGGGATAGGCGGGATAGTCAGAGCGAGGCAGATGTGCAGCGGGCGGCCGGCAGATGCCGGACCGCCCGCTCGATCTATGTACAAGCCGGCCGAAACGCCGGCTATTGGAGAGGTATGCCGTCAGTTGACAGCGGCTGCACGCAGCCGGACGACGCCGTCGTTGACCCGGGAGCGGCCGCTCCCATCCCATAGCACCGTCGAGAAACGAACCGAAATGATTGCGCCGGCCGATACACCTCTGAGCAGGCGATCGAGATCGGCCCGCGACTCCACTTTTTCCCCGTTCACGTGGGTGAGGACGGTGAGCCTACCGGCCCGCAGGTTCGTCTCGGGAAGCTTGTCCCGGGCCGGGCCATCTGGGTCGATCTGCGTCACCATGAGCCCCGTGAGGTTGCTCGGGATCCCCGGATGACGTGCGAGCTGCTGGCGATCCAGGGTCTCTACTTGAAGCCCCAGCTTCGCCTCGTACGTCGCGGTCTCATCCGCGTCGTTCGGTGTCGCGCTGGCCAACCGCGCTTCGTCATCGATGGGCGCTTCACCCAGCCGGACCGAGAGCGTCCGGCGTTCGCCACCCTCGCGCACCACGGTCACCTGTACGCGTTCACCCGGCTTCTTGAATCCAACGAGCTGCTGGAGCTGGGCCACGTACTCCACACGCCGGCCGTCCAGCTCGACGATGACGTCGCCCGGGCGGATACCGGCTTGTCGTGCCGGACTCTCATCGCTCGAATAATCCTGGACTACCACGCCGCGAATCTCCTTCAGGCCCACATACTCCGCATCCTCCGGGTCCACGTTCCGAATGGAGACGCCGAGGACCGCGCGTGTGACGCGGCCGCTGGCGATCAGCTGGTCGATCACGTTGCGCGCAAGGTTGATGGGGATGGCGAAGCTGTAGCCCGAGTAGTAGCCGGTACGGCTTGCGATGGCGGCGTTCACGCCCACCACTTGGCCGCGAATGTTGACCAACGGGCCGCCCGAGTTCCCGGGATTGATGGCCGCATCGGTCTGGATGAAGTCTTGGATGCCGTACTCGGAAGCCAGCAGACCGGCCAACCCGCGTCCACGGCCGGAGACGATTCCGGCCGTCACGGTGAAGGAGAACTCCTCTCCAAGGGGATTGCCGATGGCGAGCACCCACTCGCCAACGCGCAGCGAATCGGAATTGCCGAAGGAGACGGCTCGGAGATCCTTAGCGTCGATCTTGATCACGGCGATGTCGGTATTGGGATCGCGGCCCACGACGTTTGCCGTGAAGTGACGCCGGTCGAACAGGGTGACCTCGAGGCGGTCGAATCCTTCAACGACGTGGTTGTTCGTGATGATGTAACCGTCCGGAGAAACGATGAAGCCGCTCCCCTGCCCGCGGCGTTGACGCGGTTCCTGGAGATCTTCCGGTAGCCGGAAGAACCGATCGAACGGCTCGGGGAGAACCCGTTCACGGTCGTCCCCTTGACGTGCCTGGCGCTGCCGGCTTTCCGCGTCTATGAAGACGACAGTGGGCCTCACGGCCTCGGCGACCGAGCTGAACGCGTCGCTGAGCGCGTCGAGCGTAGGATTTACCGCCAGCGGCACAGGCTGCGGGGCAGTGATCATTGCCGGCTGCGGTGCGTCTACCATGGCCGTCGCCGACGTCATGGTCGCCGCTGCTGGCTGCTGGGCCTCAGAGCTTTCGGGGAAATCAATGACCGAAACGACTGCGCCAGTGAACACTACGCCCAGGGTCACTAGTGCGCCGAATTTGAGCCAATCACGTCTACGCCGTTCCATAGACTCCAAACTCCATTTCGGTGAGCTGAACTGCGTTCTATTGCAATCTCATCGTAAAGTAACCCAAAACCGGGGTTGGGGTTTCCTCAACCCCGGTTCGGGCGTCGGTCGCTATTTCGAGTCGTCCACAATCTCGTAGTCGGCTTCGACGACGTCTTCCGGTGCGCCAGCTGGTTCGGCGGCGGCGCCCTCCTCGGCGCTGGCGCCGGCGCTGGCGCCGGCGGTCTCCGCCTGGGTGGCCTGATACAGCGATGCCCCAGCCGCCGAGAAGGCTTGCGACAGCTCCTCGAGCGCTTTGCTGATCTCCTCATGGTCCCCGGAGCGGAGCGCCTTCTTGGAATCTTCGAGCGCCGCGTTGAGCCGGTCCTTGTGCGACGTCTCCAGCCGGTCTCCCCAGTCCTTGACGTCCTTTTCCACCGAGTAGACCATCGAGTCCAGACGGTTGCGCGCTTCGATTTTTTCTCGCCGGTCTTTGTCCTCGCCGGCGTGCTGCTCGGCTTCCTTGACCATCCGCTCGATCTCGTTGTCGGAGAGCCCGCTCGAGGCTTCGATGCGGATCTTCTGCTCCTTGGCAGTTGCCTTGTCCTTGGCGGACACGTGCAGAATGCCGTTGGCGTCGATGTCGAACGTGACTTCGACTTGAGGCATACCGCGAGGCGCCGGTGGAATGCCGGTCAGCTGGAATCGGCCGATCGTTCGGTTGTCGACGGCCATCTGCCGTTCACCCTGCAGCACATGGATCTCCACCGTCGTCTGGTTGTCCTCCGCCGTGGAGAACACCTCGGACTTCTTGGTGGGAATCGTCGTGTTCCGCGGGATGAGAACCGTGGTGACGCCACCCAACGTCTCGATGCCAAGTGAGAGTGGAGTCACGTCTAGCAGCAACACGTCTTTGACCTCTCCGGCGAGCACTCCACCCTGAATGGCCGCACCGATCGCGACGACTTCGTCAGGGTTTACACCCTTGTGTGGCTCTTTCTCGAAGAAGGTCTTGACGATCTCCTGCACCTTCGGGATCCGTGTCGATCCACCCACCAGGATGACTTCGTCGATCTCCGAGGTCTTGAGCCCGGCGTCCTTCAGCGCCTGCTCCATGGGTGGAATCGTCCGCTGAATGAGATCGTCCACGAGCTGCTCGAACTTTGCCCGTGTCAGGCTGAGGTTCAGGTGCTTGGGCCCCGATTGGTCCGCCGTGATGAAGGGCAGATTGATCTCGGTCTGTGCGGTGGAGCTGAGCTCCATCTTGGCTTTTTCGGCGGCTTCTTTGAGGCGCTGAAGGGCCATCGCGTCTTTCGAGAGGTCGATTCCCTGGTCTTTCTTGAACTCGCCGACGAGCCACTGGATGACCCGCTCGTCAAAGTCGTCACCACCGAGGTGGGTATCCCCGTTGGTTGCCTTGACCTCAAACACGCCCTCGGCGAGCTCGAGGATGGAGATATCGTATGTACCGCCGCCCAGGTCGAAGACTGCGATCTTCTCTTCCTTCTTCTTGTCGAGCCCGTATGCCAGGGCCGCTGCCGTGGGCTCATTGATGATGCGTAAGACCTCGAGACCGGCGATCTTGCCGGCGTCTTTCGTTGCCTGGCGTTGGGCATCATTGAAGTACGCAGGGACCGTGACCACGGCACGATTGACCTTGTGGCCGAGGTAGTCCTCGGCGGTCTGCCGCATCTTTTGAAGGATCATGGCGGAGATCTCAGGCGGCGTATACATCTTTCCCTGAATCTCGACCGAGGCCAGGTTGTTCTGACCAGCCTGCACCTTGTATGGCACCCGGGCGGTCTCGATCTTGACCTCCTCCATGCGGCGGCCCATGAACCGCTTGATGGAGAAGACCGTGTTGCGGGGGTTCGTGACGGCCTGCCGCTTGGCGACCTGGCCCACCAACCGCTCCCCGTCTTTGGTAAAGGCAACGACGGACGGTGTCGTCCGGCCGCCCTCGGAATTTGGGATGACCACCGGATCGCCCCCCTCCATCACTGAAACCACGGAGTTGGTCGTGCCGAGGTCGATCCCAATGACTTTCTCTGCCATTCCAGGTCTCCTTACAAAAGATTGTGATGCACAAGGATCCAAACAGGTTGCAGTCGCAAGCCACATACCGCAAATCTGCGCCAAAATGGCAGAAAACCGGGCGAAAGCCCCCCGGGTGGTGTGTCAGCTATTTGCCGAATTGACTTGAACTTAGGCCAGCCCTAGCTTCCCAGCCATGTTCCCGTACCGAGATGACAACCCAAGCCTACGCACGCCCTTTGTTACGTACGCGATCATCGGTGTGACTGCGGCCGTCTGGCTCTTCGTTCAGGGTGCGGGTGGGCAAGCGGCGCTGGTGTCTTCGGTGTGTGAGTTTGGAGCCATTCCAGGGGAGTTGCTGGGCCGTCTCCCCAACGAAATCGTTCTACCGATGGGCCCGGGGCTGGGCTGTCGCGTGGGGGGCGAGAGTGGCAACTGGCACACGGTGCTGTCATCGATCTTCCTTCACGGCAGTTGGTTTCACATCATTGGCAACATGTGGTTCCTCTGGGTCTTCGGCGACAACGTCGAGGACTCGATGGGCCACGGAAGGTTTGCCATTTTCTACCTGCTCACCGGGGTGCTTGCGGCGGGCGCTCAGATCATCATTCAGCCGGATTCTCCGGTCCCAATGGTGGGGGCGTCGGGGGCGATCAGCGGTGTCATGGGTGGCTATCTCGTGCTCTATCCGCGCGTACGGGTTCACATGCTCGTTTTCTTGGGTTTCTTCGTGACGACCGTGGCCGTGCCCGCGTATCTCATGTTGCTGTACTGGGTACTCTTGCAGGCGATCGGGAGTGTACCGATGCTGTCGGGCGCCGGAGAAGGAGGGGGTGTGGCGTTCATGGCTCATCTCGGCGGGTTTGTGGCCGGCGCAGCGTTGATCAAGCTGTTCGCGAAATCGGTGCTCGTCGAGGCCCATCGCCGCCACGTCCGCACGGAGCGGGCGCGTCACAGCTGGCCCCGGTATCGGGACCCCTGGTAGAGGGAGGTCCATGTTTCTCGCACGGGTCGTGGGGCGCGTCGTAGCCACGGTGAAGCAAGACACCTTAGCGGGGCAGACGCTCCAGTGGATTCAGCCGGTGGATGCGGCGGGCAAAGACCGCGGCAAACCGGTGGTGGCGGTAGACCCAATCGGGCTCGGCACCGGCGAACTGTGTTACTACATCACGGCGCGTGAAGCATCACTCACCTTGTGGGAGACGTTTGCAGCCGTGGATGCCGGAATCGTCGGGAAGGTGGACCGAATCAATCTCAGCGACGACAAGAGGGATTGAACGCTATGTACATCGCCCGCGTGGTTGGTAACGTCGTTTCGACGCACAAGAACGACCGGCTCGACGGCAAGAAGCTATTGCTGGTGCGACGACTGAACCTCGAGGGTGAACACGACGGTTCCGTCGAAGTGATCGCGCTGGACGTCGTCGATGCGGGGGTGGGAGACAAAGTGCTAGTCGTACAGGAAGGAAGCTCGGCGCGAAAGATCTTCAATGATGCAAAGATCCCGGTGCAGGCGGTTGTCGTGGGTATTGTCGAGTCCGTAAATACAGAGCCGGGAGTAGGGAGTAGGGAGTAGGGAGTAGGGAGTGCTGCGCATTCGGCTGATCCCGCCGATTCAGGAGGTCTTCGATGCAACGTGGTGAGTTGGATCAAATAGCGGATCTCGTGGTAAACGAGCTGCGTGAAAGGTCCGGCGGCAGTGGGGGGCGCCGTGCAACGAGGGGCGCACGACCGGCCGGACGCTGGGAGGTGCCCGACGTGAGCTGGCGGATGCCGGTAGTGGCACGAAGTGGGCGGACCGGTAGCGCAGCCGTGGCCACGAAGCCGCCACATGCTCCTAAGTCCCCGCCGGAAGCCCCGCCTGTTCGATCGTCGGCGCGGGTCGCGGACTTCGTGGATCACACGCTTCTCAAGGCCGAGACCACCCGACGGGAGATCGAGCAACTCTGTGACGAGGCGGCGGAGCACCAGTTCGCCGCAGTATGTGTGAACGGAGCATGGGTGTCGCTGTGTCGTCAAAGGCTCGCTGGCTCGGGTGTGAAGACTGCGACGGTCGTCGGATTTCCACTTGGTGCGACGACGTCTGCATCCAAGGCGGCCGAGGCACGGCATCTGGTGGAGCAGGGGGCGGACGAACTGGACATGGTGGCGGCGGTCGGGCACATCCTCGACGGCGACTGGGACTACGTCGAAGACGACATTCGAGCAGTCGTTGATGCCGCCAAGGCGCGCACCGTCAAGGTGATCCTCGAGACGGCGACGCTCGAGCCGCTGCAGATCGTGAAAGCGTCCGCGATCGCCATGGAGGCCGGCGCACACTTTGTGAAAACATCGACGGGATTTCACTCATCGGGCGGTGCGACCCGTGAGGCCGTCGCGCTGATGCGGTTGGCAGTCGGTGATGCTTTCGGCGTGAAGGCCGCCGGAGGCATTCGTGATTGCGCGGCTGCGCTGCAGATGATCGCAGCCGGTGCCAATCGGATTGGCACCTCGAGCGGCGTCAAATTCGTCGCTTGTATGGGGTCGGGACCGCTCCCGCTGGCGGAGCTGCTGGCAGCTCCCGAGCGACACGAGACGGTCTGTCGTGTCGGAGACTGCGGGGGGTACTAGCCCGCTTGCGCCTCCTCGGCGTGATGTTTGATGGTGGTCCCTTCGACCAGGAACACTACGTCCTCCCCGATATTCGTCGCCAAGTCCGCGATCCGCTCGAGGTTTCGGCTGACGAGCGAAAGCTCCATCGCTGCGGAGATCGTTCGTGGGTCTTCGGCCATGTGGGTCAGCAGGATCCTGAAGAGCGAACGGTGTAGGGCATCGACGTGATCGTCTCGCATGCACACCGCGCGGGCCGCTGCCGGGTCGCCCTTGATGAACGCGCTCAGTGCCAGCGACAGCATCTCTCGGGCGCTCCGAGCCATATCGATCAGCTCAGGCGCTGGCGCAATGGGGCTGAAGTCGATGAGCCGCTGCGCGCTTTGGGCGATGTTGACGGCATGGTCACCCATGCGTTCCAGGTCATTGGAGATCTTGAGGCTTGCCAGCAAGAGGCGGAGATCCTTGGCCATCGGTTGTTGCAGGGCCAGCAACTGTGTTACTCGATTCTCAATATCGAGCTCGAGATTATCAATCTCACGGTCCGTATTGATGATGTCCTCCGCGGCATCGGCATCCCTGTCGAGCAGCGCCTGCACGGCCTGGGCGACCGCAGCCTCGACGCGGCTTGACATGTGGAGCAGCCGGTCCTTCAGCTGGGCTAGCTCGTCGTGAAAATGGCGATGAGGTGCGCCGCTCATCCGAATCTCCCGGTGACGTACGCCTCGGTGCGTTCCTCGCGCGGCCGCGTGAAGAGCTCATCGGAGCGATTGTATTCCACCAACTCCCCAAGGTAAAAGAACGCGGTGTAGTCTGCGATCCGTGCAGCTTCCTGGAGGTTATGCGTCACAATGACGATTGTGTACTCCCGCTTCAACTCAATCAATAGCTCCTCGATTCGCTGCGTGGCGATGGGATCGAGAGCGGACGCCGGTTCATCCAGGAGGAGGACCTCGGACTCGTTCGCCAACGCGCGGGCGATGCACAGACGCTGTTGCTGTCCGCCCGAGAGCGATGTGCCAGGGTCGTCGAGCCGGTCGCGCACCTCCTCCCACAGCGCGGCCTGCTTGAGCGCTCGTTCGACGCGGGGCGGCAACTCACTCGGCGCGCAGAGGCCGTTGCGCTTGGGACCGTACGCGACGTTGTCGAATATCGACTTGGGAAACGGATTGGGGTGTTGAAAGACCATACCGATGCGGCGCCGAAGCTCCACGATGTCTGTGTGCGACCCATACACGGATTGAGTCCCGAAATGAATGGTCCCGTCGTGACGAACGCCGGGGATCAGCTCGTTCAGCCGGTTGATCGACCGCAGCAAGGTACTCTTTCCACAACCCGAGGGCCCAATGAAGGCCGTGATTCGGCGCGGGGGGATCTTGAGTGAGATATCGCGCAGTGCCTGTTTGGCGCCGTACCAGAAGCTGAAGGTCCGGATATCGATCTCCGGTTTGATCTGGTCAACCGGGACCAGGTCATCGTCGCCGTCGACGACTTCGGGGCGAGGCGCGGCACTCATCCAAACCGACCCGTGATGTAGGCTTCCGTACGCTCTTGTCTGGGCCGCGTGAAAATCTGCTCCGTGGGCCCGGATTCGATCAGCTCACCCATATAGAAGAACGCGGTGGTATCGGAGACGCGTGCGGCCTGCTGCATGTTATGCGTGACGATGACCACGGTGTACTCGCTTTTCAGTTCATGCACCAGATCCTCAATGTGCTGTGTGCTGATCGGGTCCAGCGCCGACGTAGGTTCGTCGAGGAGAATCACCTCAGGCCGCGGGGCGATGGCGCGGGCGATGCACAGGCGTTGTTGTTGTCCCCCGGATAGCGCCAGCGGGCTTGCATCGAGCCGGTCCTTGACTTCGTCCCATAGAGCCGCGCCGCGCAGCGCCCGCTCGATGACCGCTTGCCGATCGGCACCAGTTACCTTGCCGTTGACTTTGAGCCCCGCGGCAACATTGTCAGCGATCGACATAGTCGAGAACGGCGTCGGGCGTTGAAAAACCATCCCGACCCGCTTGCGGAGCTGAATGGGGTTCACCTCAGGCGCATAGATGTCTTGGGTATCGAGCATGACCTGCCCATCAACCGATGCTCCGGGTACCATCTCGTGCATCCGGTTGAGGCAACGGAGGAACGTGCTCTTACCGCAACCTGATGGGCCGATGATTGCCGTTACGGTGTGCTTCGCAAAACCCACAGAGGCTTCCCGCACAGCCGGCTTGCCAAAGAAGTAGGCCGAAAGGCCGTTGGTTCGCAGATGGATCTCGGTTTGTTCAGCGACCATAGCGGGACCGTGTGACATAGCGAGCTGCGACGCCGAAGATGAGCACGAGCGCCATCAGAACCAAGGCAGAACCCCATGCGAGGCGATGCCACTCGGGAAACGGGCCGATGGCGTAAAAGTAGATCTGGAGCGATAGCGTCTGCATCGGCTGCAAGATGTTGGTTTTGAAGTTCAAATTGCCGAGCGTCGTGAACAGCAGCGGCGCAGTCTCACCAGTGATCCGCGCCACCGCCACGAGCGCACCCGTCATGATTCCCGGCCAGGCGGTGCGAATCACGATCGTGAGCGACGTGCGCCAGCGGGTGTAGCCCAGCGCAAGCGCGGCCTCGCGCAAGGAGTTCGGCACGAGCCGCACCATCTCCTCGGTCGTGCGTGTGACCATGGGCACGGTCAAGACCGCCAGCGCCACGCCCCCGGCGAGGGCCGAGAACGTGCCCAACGGCCGGACCATCCAGGTCCACACGAAGATTCCTACGACGATGGATGGTGTGCCGTTCAGCACGTCCGCCACGAATCGAACGGTGTTTCCCGCCGCACTCGATCCATACTCGGCAAGATAGACGCCGGCGCCGATGCCTATCGGCAAGCCGATAACGCTTCCGAGACCCACGATGATCATCGTTCCAACGATCGCGTTGGCGACTCCGCCACCAGCCACACCAGGTGGTGCAGGGGTCTTGACCAAAAAGTCCACGTTGATGCTCGAAATCCCTTTGATCACCAAGTCCGCGAATATCAGGAACAGCGGCAAGACGGCCAGCAGAGCGGCGAGAATCGTCGCCCCTGTCATTACGCGGCTGATGGCGCGGCGTCGTGCCCGTCGAGAGATCACAGCGCGCGGCTTCCAGCCGAGCTTCCACGTGCCACCCGCCACACCAGCAGTCGCGCCGCGGCGTTCACGAGAATGGTGACCACGAACAGGAGCAGTCCGATCTCAAACAGCGCGGCGCGGTGAAACGCGCTGCTCAGCTCCTGAAACTCGTTCGCAAGCGTCGCGGCCATGGTGTAACCGGGCTCGAGCACGGAGAGGCTCAGGTCGTGACGGTTGCCGATCACCATCGTAACCGCCATCGTCTCGCCGAGCGCTCGGCCCAGACCCAAGACCACGGCTCCAACGATTCCTGCTTTCCCGTACGGGAGCACCGCGGTCCAGACCGCTTCCCAGCGAGTCGCACCGAGTGCCAGCGCGGCCTCCCGTTGCGAGTTTGGCACGGCGAGCAATACTTCGCGCGAAACCGAGCTGATGTAGGGCAGAATCATGATGGCGAGGATGATAGCCGCCGCAATCATGGAGTTGCCCTGAAACGTCCCGCTGAAGAACGGTGTCCAGCCCAGTGTGGCCTGGAGCGGCGGCACGACGTACGCCCTGAGCAGCGGGATCAGCACGAAGATGCCCCATAGGCCGTACACCACGCTTGGGATGGCCGCGAGCAGTTCGACCAGTGTGCTTATCGGTGTGCGCAACCACGGTGGTGAGAACTCGGTCAGATAGATCGCGACTCCGAGTGCCAGGGGGACGGCGAGAATCAGGGCCAGCAGCGAGGAAAAAACAGTCCCAAAGATCATCGGCGCGGCGCCGTAGATATCCGCGACAGGATCCCACGTCGTCGATACGAGAAACTCGAGACCGAAAGCCTCGATGGTTGGCCAGGCGCTGATTGCTAGCTGGACGAGCAGACCCAGTAGCAAGAGGGGGATGACAGCCGCGAACGCCGTGAGGATCCCCTGGAAAATGATATCTCCCGCGCTATCTGTCGCGCGGGAGATGAGCGCTTCAGGCCTTCGCTGCGCCATGAGCTGACGGGTGCTACTCTACGGCGCTGGCAGGCCGCTGCCAGACAGACTCCCCGGCTACCGTGATCGTTTCCATACGATCAGCGATCCACGGGGTGAGCTGACCGGGAATCGGGGCGTACCCGAGCTCCGGTGCTTTCTCGTCGCCCTCGGTCAGCGCCCACCAGATGAAATCGAGTAGCGCATCCGCCTTGGCTGCGTCCTCATACTCCCGGCGGATCAAGAGCCAGGTGAAGGACGCGATGGGGTAGGCATTGGCGCCCGCGGGGTCCGTGAGCGACACGCGGAAATCGGTGTCCGGTCCCATTTCGTCCATTGCCCCCGCCGCCGCGGCGGTTACGGATTCGATTGTCGGCTCGATGAAGTTCCCAGCTCGATTGCGTACGTGCCCCGCCGGGAGGTTGTTGAGCAAGGCGTACCCGAGTTCGACGTAACCGATGGCACCGGGCGTCTGTCGTACGGTTGCGGTCACGCCCTCATTCCCCCGGCCGCCCAACCCAACGGGCCAGTTGACCGACTTCCCCGTCCCCACCCGGCTCTTCCACTCCCCGCTGACCTTCGAGAGATACTCGGTCCAAATGAACGTGGTTCCTGAGCCGTCCGAACGGTGGACCACGACGATGTCGGTCCCGGGCAGGCTCACCCCAGCGTTGACGCTAGCAATGCGGGCGTCATTCCACTTCGTGATCTTTCCGAGGAAGATGTCGGCCAGCACCTCGGGCGTGAACCGCACCCGTTCGGTGACCCCTTCCAAGTTGTAGGTGGGGACTACCGCTCCCAACACTGTCGGGACATGGATGACGTTGCCGTTGACCGCGGCAAGTTCCTGTTCACTCATTGGAGCATCGGACGCGGCGAAGTCGACGGTGCCGTCCGTGAACTGACGAATGCCACCCCCCGACCCAATCGACTGGTAGTTGAGCTCCACACCGTCTGTCATTTGGTTGTACGTGATAATCCACTGCTGATAGATGAGGTTTGGAAACGTCGCGCCTGCACCATTGAGCAGAACGGTCGACCCGCCTTCACACGCCGCGAGGAACGCGGTGGCGATGGCCAGCTTTGTCATCGTCTTCATGCAAACCTCTTGTGTACGGATTGATGCTGTCGATTCTGGGACCGACGAATGATGGGGGCACCTACACGCGCCGCGGAAATCACTGGTCACGAGACGCACAGCCGGCAGTTTGATTGCCGGAAAAATACTCGGCGCAAACCGTGGCGCTACCCTGTAAACTCGTGTGTAACAACCGCGTCACAGCCGTGTAACGGGACACTTCCTCGATCCAGCCAACTGCGTGACGTGAGCACGCCCGGACGAACGAGGCGGGGTAATGGCGAAGTCGTCCGATGATCCGCGGCAGTCGTCGAAGCACCGGTTGCTCGCCGTGAAGCCGCACAAACTGACGTGATCTAATACGCTGCCGTAGAGCCACTTGTGACGCCGATGCCTTCCAAATACATCGATCGATTGTAAGCTCACATCGAGCCTTTGCCACGTCGCATCGGGCATGTGCAACGTGACATTCGCGGTCTGCGGCGTAACAATGGGCGTTTGCAACCGTACATCTGCCAGCTGTCACGTCGCATCCCCGGTGTGCGTGCTGACGTCGGCCACCTGCAAGCTGTCATCCGGCGTCTGCCTGATGACATTCGCCGGCTGCAAGCTCGCATCGACCCATTGCGGACTCGCAACACGCGGATGCCGAGCGACACTGCGGTCTCGTAACCCGCCATCTCACTTCGTATGACCACCCAGGTAGTTGGGTGCACCGACGAGGAGTGCGTGAGGCGTTCGGTCATGCTTTGCCAAATCACTCGAACGACGAAGTCGTGATCGCTGTGCTGCGATCAGTCGAGCACGACGCCCACCCGAGGTATCCGCGACACGCCCGAGAATCTTGCCGGCCGGCGGTGAGGCAGTCGCGGACTGGGTCTGGGCATGCAGGCGGTGTCCGGGAACGTCGGTGCTCTACGCGAGCGCCGTCGCCGCAATGATTGATGTCGATGGCATGAAATCCTCTCTTGCGTGTTCAGTCGATCCTCATCCACTTTGCAGGGGGAATGTCACAACGGCGTGACGTCGTCGTAGCGCGACCGTAACGAATCGCGAAAGTTTCTATGATAGCGGTACTTCTGCAGTCTTGATCCAACGGGGATGCGCCCTGGCCGCAACGTTCGACCGTGCGAGCGGGCCGAGGTCTAGGTGCTGGTAGGGCTCGGGATCCTCGCGGGGAGATGGATGCGCACCGTGGTGCCTTTTCCCACGACGCTCTCGAGTGCCACACGCCCGCCCTGCGCCTCCACGAGGTGTTTGACGATCGCGAGTCCGAGTCCCGTGCCTCCTTCTCCGCGTGAACGACCCGGGTCAACCCGGTAAAACCGTTCGAAGACGCGCGGAATGTGAGTCGCCGGAATCCCGATACCGGTGTCGCTCACGGTGAGCTCCAACTCCCCATAGCTTTGAACTACACCGACTGAGATCGACCCACCCTGCAGCGTATGCCGCAACGCGTTGTCAAGGAGATTGTCGAGGATTTGGCCCAGCGCTTGGGCATCGGTATCCACGGTCACTCCAGCGGGTATCTCGATGTCGAAGGCGATGCTTTTTGTCCGAGCGGTTTTTTCGAAATGGCTCCAAGCATTCTGAGTTGCGCTCCGCAAATCGACTCGCTCGTAGTTCGGCGCCCAGCCTCCTGACTCGAGGCGGGCGAGATCGAGAAGATCGTCAACCAGCCGTTGCATCCGGTAGGCGTTATCAACAATCGTCTCGACGAAGCGTTGTCGTTCGGCATCGGTCGCCTGCTCGCCCAGGAGCGTCTCGGCGTAGCCAATGATGCTCGTCAGCGGCGTCTTCAGCTCGTGCGACACATTGGCGACGAAGTCCCGTCGAACGACTTCGAGTCGTTTGAGGTCTGTTGTATCGATCAGGCCAAGTACCACGCCGCCCCCAGGGAGGGGGTGTGCAGTCATGAGAATGGAATGCCCATTGTACTGCACTTCCTCTCCGGCCACGATCTCGCCGGCGAGCCCGCGGTCCACGATTTCCCTGGCCTCTAGTCGATGGAACAGTTCCCGTAGGTTCGGCAGCGCGTCGCCCGCGCCGAAGCCGAGCAGGCGACGCGCTGAAGGGTTTGCGAGCAGGAGATCACCCTTGGCACTCGCCGCCAATACTCCTTGCTCCATGGACTCGATCAGGGCGATGGTCTCCTCGCGTTCGTGGTGCAATTCGGCGATCCGCGCGGTCAACTGTTCTTGCATAGAGTGAACTGAGCGCACCACCTCTGTGACCTCTGGGGTAGAGGAAGTGGGGTAGGTCGGGACACGGCCGGTGGCTGCCTGCTGTGCCGCTTCGGCGAGTCGGCGCACGGGCCGGGCGACCGCGCGCGCCGCAATGGCAGTAAGCACGACTCCAAAGGCGAGTGCGGCGAGCGCGGCGAGCAGAATCGCGCGGGCAACGCGCGCCTGGAGCGCGTCGAGCTGCTCGAGGGGCGCAGAGACGCGCACGGTGCCAGGCCACGCGGGGACTGCCACCTTCAACTCCTGACGGTCCGTCGAGGCGCTGAGGCGTTGGTGAACCCCCACGCGACCCGCGAGCGCCTCCTGGATCTCCGGTCGTGAGCGGTGGTTGTCGAGCAGCGCCAGGCTCGCGTCGTCAAAGTCCGAGTCGCCGAGCACGGTACCGTCGGGAGCAATGAATGTCACGCGTCGTCCGAGCATCGCCCCATACCGATGGGCTGCCATGTTCAGATCGGTGGGCCGCGTGGCGAGTGCCGCTGCAACGAGGCGTGCCTGTTTTTCGAGCTCCTCCGCGAAGGCCTCGTTCAGGCCTTCGCGCAGCCAGCGATTGCTGGCGTAGAGCAACACGGCTGTCGACAGCGTGAGGATCCCTACGGCGCCGAGGAGGAGCCGAGTAAAGAGCCTCACTACTTCACTCCCGAGGGGGTATCCGCACGAAAGCGATAACCAAACCCGCGAACCGTTTCGAGATACTCTGCGCCTGCGCCGAGCTTGGTGCGTAGCCGCTGAATATGCATGTCGACGGTCCGGGTCTGAATGTCCGGATTGGCATCCCACACCGTCTCGAGCAGTTGCCCGCGGGACTGGATGCGCCCACGACGCTCGGCCAGCGTGAGTAGCAACTTGTACTCCGTGGCGGTGAGACTGATGTCTTTGTCGTCGACCCGTACGCGGTGCGCCCCGCGGTCAATGGTGATGGGGCCGGCCACGAACTTCGATCCGGAGCTCACGGCGGGCGACTGGAGACGGCGGAGCACTGCAGCGACTCTGAGCACCAGCTCCTGCGGTGAGAACGGTTTGATCAGGTAATCGTCTGCCCCCAGGGTGAGTCCCTTGATCCGGTCGCCCTCTTCGCGCCGTGCGGTCAGCACAATGACGCCGATCTGAGCGGTGTCTTGCCGACGACGCAGCTCCTGCAACACGTCGAAGCCGGAAATCCCCGGCAACATGAGGTCCAGCACGACTAGATCGGGCTGCTCGTTCTCCGCGTTTTTGAGTGCGTCGGTGCCGTTGTCGGCAGTCGAAACGCGATAACCGTTTTTGGCGAGGTGATAGGCGACGAGTGCCGTGATGTCTGGCTCATCGTCGACTACGAGAACACGATACGTCATGACCATCCCGGACAACGGGTACGGGCCGAATATACATCCCGATAAGTCTCACCTTCCAGCGGCCTGTGGGAATTGCATCCACGCCGGATCACGGACAGATTGCTCCACGCACATGACCCCGGCTCTGCCCCTCGTTCTCGTTACCGCGCTGGTGGGCCTCCCACAAGAGGCGATTGACACCGTACGTGTGGTAATCGTCGCGACAACCGACGTGCACGGCCACGTCTACCACTGGGATTACGTGCGAGACGAGGAAGCACCTTGGGGTCTCACGCGTGCCGCGACCCTCATCGACTCGCTGCGTCGGGATTTTCCTGGCGGTGTCATTGTGCTCGACGCGGGCGATCTCATTCAGGGGAGCCCCTTCGCCACGTTCTTTGCCGAAGAGCGGGTGATCGACCCCAATCCGGTAATCGATGCGTTGAACGTCGTTGGGTACGACGCGGCTACGCCGGGGAATCACGAGTTCAACTTTGGGTTGGACCTGTTTTCTCGAGCGGTGCGCGGCGCGGCTTTTCCCCTGGTCTCGGCCAACATCTTTCGGATGCCGCGCGACACGTTGGCACTTGCGCCGTTTGTCGTCGTGACGCGGCAAGACGTTCGAGTCGGGATCACGGGGTTTACCACCCCAGGCGCAATGGTCTGGGACCGAGAGAATCTGGACGGTCGCGTGTTGGTTCGTCCAATACTCAGCGAGGCAACCAAGACGCTGCAATCATTGGCTGACGCGCGTGTCGACCTGCGGATCGCCATCATTCACAGCGGGATGGATGGTCCGTCCAGTTACGACACAACCCTGGTAGGAGAAGAAAACGTCGCTGCTCGTCTCGCCGCGCTCCCGGTGCGCCCCCACATAGTAATCGTGGGGCACACGCACCGGACGATGGCCGACTCGGTCATCAACGGTGTGCATTTCGTTCAGGCGCCGCCTCACGCTCGTGGCTTGGCGGTTGCGCATGTGTTGTTAGAACGACGGACCGACGAGCGCCGTGGCCGCGCCGCCATCCGTGTGCTGGGGATCGCGGGTGAAACCATCCCTCTGGCTGATGTTCCCCCCGACCCTGTCGTGACCCGTCGCCTCGCCTCCGCCCATGAGAGTGTCCGTAGCTGGGTGAGTCAGCCTTTGGCGGAGGTCGTCGACGGTGACTGGAGCGCGTGGGCCGGCCGTGCTGAGGACACACCGGTCATCGACTTCGTCAACGAAGTGCAGCGACGCGTGGGGAGCGCGCAGCTGTCCGCTACGGCGGCGTTCAACACGCGCGCCAGGCTTGGACCGGGAGAGATTCGCCTGCGAGACGTCGCCGGGCTGTATCCCTACGAGAACACCCTCAAGGTCGTTCGCATTGACGGTGCCGTGCTCAAGGCGTACTTGGAGCAATCGGCGAGGTACTTCCACACCTACGAAAACGGTCGGCCGCCCATCAACGATAGCGTTCCGGGCTTCAACTTCGACATCGTCAGCGGCGTGGATTACGCGATTGACTTGACCAAGCCGTTTGGTGAACGGATTCGAGAACTGACGTTCAAAGGGCTTCCGGTGCAACCAACAGACACGTTTACGTTGGCTCTCAACAGCTATCGTCAGAGCGGTGGGGGAGGATTCGAGATGCTTCGCGGCTTGCCGGTGGTGTATGATGGTGGTGACATCCGGGAACTCCTGCTGGAGCATTTACAGACCGTGCGCTACCTGCGTGCGGCCGACTACTTCGAACCCTCGTGGCGCATCGTGCCGTCCGCCGCCGCCGCGGCAGTCCGCGCGGCGTTCGGCATTCCAGCGCGGGTCGTCGTCGAGACCGAGGAGCCCACCGGTGCTGTGGATACGTTGGTGCCTGTTCACCCTGCTCCCCATCTCCCGTTCGAGGCTCCGGCGCCGAACGCCGCCCCTGTCGCCCAAATCAAGTTGCCACTCGTGCTGGCAGGGGCGGAGCATGGGCTCGGTCGGTTGGTTGCCGATGCGTACCGAAGGGCGGCACGAACGCACGTTGCCATCGCTCACAGTGCCCGGCTGGTCGCCGGACTGCGTAGCGGGCACGTATCCGAGGCCGAGGTCGCGCGCGTCATTGCAGAGCCCGGCATGCTGGTACGCGTTCGCGTATCCGGACGCTTGCTGCGCGAGTTGCTCGAGCACGCGGTCAATGACGGGGAGCCGGTTATTCACGTCTCCGGTGTCACCGTGCGGTACGATCCCAGTCGACCGGCAGGACGCCGCGTACGCGACGTGCGTCTCACGGGTGGCGACAAGCTGCAGGATCGAGACGAGTATGACTTGGTGTTGCCGGAGTCGCTCGTGCCTGTTCCAGGTGCGATTCTCGTCCCCACCCAGGTCGGGGTCACGATCGCGCTGGAGGATGCGCCGCGGGTGGACACGGGTCTGTCCGAAGTCGAGGCCTTGCGCACGTTCTTGAACGTGTCTGCTCAGCCGGTGGAAGCACCGCCCACGCCACGGTTTCGGATCGCTCGTTGACCAGCGACCGAGTGTTCGTGAACGAACGACCGGTGACCGTGAGTGCCGGTGCTACGGCGCTCGATGCTGTAATGGTGCTCGACCCTGAGTTGGCCCGCTTGGTCGGCGAGTCGGGCGCTTACCTCACCGACGGTGTCGGCCGCCGGATCGACCCCACCGAGCCGTTGAGCAACGGTGCCATCCTTCGCGTGGTGCGCTCGGTGCGGGGTGAAAAGTCACTGCCTAACCAATCACCATGACCATTACGCGAGAGCTGATACGCCGACTCCCAAAAGCGGAGCTGCACGTGCACCTCGACGGGTGCATCCGACCAGCGACGATGCTCGAGCTGGCCCGTGAACAACGAGTATCGCTGCCCGCGGACGAGCCTGAGGAATTGGCTCGCGCGATGTACGTGCGCGATGCCAACAGCCTGGAGGAGTACCTGGAGCGGTATCAGTTCACGCTGGCGGTAATGCAGACTCGCGATGCCATGGAGCGCATCGCCTACGAGTTCGTGATCGATTCGGCGGCGGACGGCGTTCGCTACGTCGAGGTCCGGTACTGCCCAGCCCTCCATACCCCGGCGTTGTCGTTGACGCAGGCGGTCGACGCGCCGCTTGCTGGAGTTGTCAGGGCTGAGGCGGAAACGGGGACGATGGCACGACTGATCATCTGCGGCTTGCGCACCCTACCTCCCAAAGTCTCGCAGGATCTCGCGCGGCTTGCAGTCGATTACGCAGACGATGGCGTTGTGGCGTTCGATCTGGCGGGCGCGGAAAAAGGTCATCCCGCGGTGGATCATGCGCGAGCGTTTGAATACGCACGATCACATGGGTTGCACTGTACCTGCCACGCCGGGGAGGGTGACGGACCCAATTCCATTCGCCAGGCGTTGCACGTCTGTGGCGCGCAGCGCATAGGCCACGGAACCCATCTCTTCGAGGATCCGCGTCTCGAGGAGGAAGTGCGCGACCGACGCATTCCCCTCGAAGTCTGTCTTACGTCGAATTTGCACACACGCTCCGTCGAGCGAGTGGCTGACCACCCCATGCGTCGCTACCTGGATAGCGGTTGTGTGGTGACCCTCAACACCGATAGCCGTCTGATGGACGGTATTACGCTCAGCGACGAGTACTGGTTGGCTCATACGGAGTTGGGTTGTGATCGCCGAGAGATTGACCGGCTCATCCTCAACGGATTTGCGAGCTCGTTCCTGCCGGACGGTGAGAAAGCCGAGCTCGTGACGCAAATCAGGCGAGAGCTCCAGGAGATTCAATGAGCGAGCTCTGGATCCTCCAAGAAGCCGGTCAACAGCTCGCGGCGACACGAGAGGGACTCGACACGCCGTTCCTCGAGCGCCTCATGGGCCTCGGCGGTATGGCGACGATGATCCTGCTCGCGTGGGCCCTCTCTGTGGACCGTAGGAAGGTCAGCTGGCGCCTGGTTGGTGTCGGTGTCGCCTTGCAGGCCACGTTTGGCTTCCTCGTGCTCAAGACCGAGCTGGGACGGCAACTGTTCCGTGGCGCCAACGCGGTGTTCCTCCAGCTGTTGAGCTTCACCGAGGAGGGGGCGCGGTTTGTCTTCGGGAACATCGTTAAGAACAACGTGCCGGTTGGCCCGGTCAGCGGTGCGCCGGGAGATTCCACACCGCTGACCTCGGTCGAGTTCTGGGCCAACACCGGCGCATTCTTCGCGTTCGGTGTACTGCCGACCATCATCTTTTTCTCGTCGCTCATGTCCGTGCTCTATTACCTCGGTCTGATGCAGCGGGTCGTGCAAGGGATAGCCTGGGTGATGCAGCGCACGATGCGGACGTCCGGCGCCGAGACCCTATCGGTGGCCGGGAACATCTTCGTCGGACAAACGGAGGCACCGCTTCTCATCAAGCCTTTCGTCGGTCGGATGACCGATTCCGAGCTCAACACCGTGATGGTGGGCGGGTTTGCGACGATCGCGGGCGGCGTGATGGCTGCGTATGTAGCCATGCTCACACCGTTCTTTTCGGACATCGCGGGGCATCTGCTTACTGCAAGCGTCATGAACGCGCCGGCAGCATTGCTCATCTCCAAGATCCTCGTGCCAGAGCGCGCGGAGCCCGTGACCAAGGGAACCCTAAGACTCGATGTACCAAAAGAGGAAGCGAACGTCATCGACGCCGCCGCCGGCGGTGCGGCGCAGGGAATGCAGTTGGCTCTCAACGTCGCAGGCATGCTCATCGCGTTCGTCGCCCTCATAGCCATGATCAACTACCTGATAGGCGCTGTCGGTGGCATCGTGGGCGTCGAAGGGCTCACCCTGGAGCAGATCTTTGGTTGGGTGTTAGCTCCCCTGGCTTGGCTCATGGGTGTCCCGTGGGCCGACGCCGACTATGTCGGGTCGCTGATCGGGGTCAAGACCGTTCTCACGGAGTTCATCGCGTACCTCGAGCTGGCCGCCACGTTGTCTGTCGGAGATACCCTCACCCCGCGTGGTGCGGTGATCGCAACCTACGCGTTGTTGGGCTTTGCTAACCTGCCGTCGATTGCGATCCAGATTGGCGGCATCGGAGGCATCGCCCCGGAGCGGCGGGGGGACCTGTCCCGTCTTGGGGTGCGCGCCATGATTGGTGGCAACCTGGCCGCGTTTATGAGTGCGAGCTTGGCGGGAATGCTCATATGACTGCGGTGAGCAGTGAGGAGTAAGGTGTAAGAATCTCAACGGGAGGAGCCGTGGTGGAATTACCTCCCGCCGCTGCCGCCGATCAAGCCAATACGGCTGATCAAAGGAATGCCATGAGCATCAAGGGAAGACGACGAAAGCGTGCCAGCGGTCCCACCGGTAGTGGCGGCAATGAGGTCGAACTCGCAGCGCGGGTGGTACGCGATCGTCTCGGCTCCACGCAACCCCGCGTGGCCATTGTGCTCGGTTCGGGGCTTGGCGGGCTCGCGGCATCGGTTCGCAAACCCCGGAAGATTCCCTATCGCAAAATCCCCGGGTTCCCCAGTCCAGGCGTCGTTGGGCACAGCGGCGAGTTGGTGCTCGGCGAGCTCGGGGGCGTGCCGGTACTCCTGCAGAGCGGACGCTTCCACATGTACGAGGGGCACGATCCGGCCAAGGTCGCGCTCCCGGTGCGGGTGTTCTCGGCGATTGGTATTGGTACCTTGATCGTCACAAATGCCGCGGGGGGAGTCCGACACACCTTCGTTCCTCCGGTGCTGATGTTAATTGTCGATCACCTCAACCTGATGTGGCGCTCGTCCCTGCGTGGGCCGGTGCTCGCCGATGAAGAACGCTTTCCGGACATGTCGGAGCCGTACGACCGGAAGCTGATCGCGCTGGCCCGCGATGTGGCGCGATCGCGTGGGATCCGCGTCGAGGAGGGGGTGTACGCGGCCGTGCTCGGCCCGAGCTTTGAAACACCTGCCGAGATCCGCATGCTTGCGCGGTTGGGGGCGGACGCGGTCGGCATGTCCACCGTGCCCGAGGTGACCGTTGCCAAGAGCCGGGGTATGCGGGTGCTTGGCATTTCGACGATCGCCAACTTTGGCTCGGGGCTCTCGCCGCACCCGGTCACCCACCACGAAGTGCTCGAGGCTGGGAAAGCGGTGGCCCACGATCTCGAAACCCTGGTCCGGGGGGTCGTCGCGGCACTCCGGTAACCCCTTTCCAGATCGCCGCTTGGCTCTGCTCCAAGCCCCGCGAGTCAAATCTGTTGCTTCGCCTCCCAGAGCCTTCTTGTCGCTCCGCAACCCTTTTCCCCAATTTTGTGTCTCACAAAGCGGAACCGGTTAACCCAACGAGCTCGAGGGGTTGGTGGACGAAACGGAACTGGTGGCGCGGCTTCGCGCCGGTGAGCCCGAGGCACAGCGAACACTGTACGACGCACACGTCGACAAGGTGTACCGTTTGGCTCACCGCATGACTGGCGATGACGAGCTCGCGCGAGACTTCACGCAAGACGCGTTCATACGCGTCTTCGAGAAGATCGACCAGTTCCGCGGGGATGCCTCGATTGGAACCTGGCTGTACGCAGTGGCAACGAGAGTGATTCTAAACGGGATGCGGAAGGTGAAGCGGTTTCGCCGACGAGAGGTAGCACTGGACGACGTGGGTGTGATGGCCAGTTCAGGTCGGCGGGCCGACCCCGATCTCAAGACGAAGCTCCACGGCGCGATCGACGCCCTACCGGAAAAGTATCGAATGGTGTTCGTGATGCACGATATCGAGGGGTATACGCACGAAGAGATTGCCGGTGCGCTCGGTGTTCAACCCGGGACATCGAAGGCACAGTTGTCTCGAGCACGCGCGCGACTGCGGCAGTCCCTGGCGGCGTTCGCGCCGGAGTGGGCGGTATGACGGAAGATCGGTTCGAACGCTTCGTGCGCCAGGCGGGACAGGACTATCACCGTCCCCCGGAGACGCCGAGAGCGGAGATGTGGGCACAGATCGAAGGCGAGCTGGCCGAGCGCCGCAAGGCGAGACACCCCGCCGTGGTCCACAGACTTGGCGGACGTATGCCGTCGGTGAGGTGGTGGGGGTTGGGTATCGCCGCTGCGCTGCTTGTGGGGATCGGGATCGGCCGATTTCTCCCGCGCGAACCTGGCGCGGCGGTGACCATCGCGACGAGTGATCCCGCTGACGGAGCGGCCGGCGTGCCGGCGACGGCGTATCGGGTGGCGGCGACCGATCACCTCAGGCGGGTCGAGACCTTTCTCACGGTTTTTCAGCTGGAGGCCCGATCGGGCCGGGCGGATGAAGGCACGATCGCGCCTGCCGGGAATCTCCTCGTGACCACACAGCTCCTCCTCGACTCACCTGCATCCGATGATGTACGGCTGCGAACGCTGCTCGAGGATGTGGAACTTGTGTTGACACAGATAGCGCAGTACGCGGTGGGACAGTCACCTCAGGAACTGGAATTCATCGATCGCGGAATGGAACAACGCGGCGTGTTGCTCAAGTTGCAGGCAGCGATGCACGCCGGTTCAGCAGGAATACAAGGAGCTCTCTGATCATGTTGCAGACGACGATTAGACGTGGGGTCGCGTGGACGACCATGGTCATTGCAATCGGCGGTTTGGGGAAGGCCGATGCGGTAGTGGGGCAGGCGGTCGCTCCGCGAGCGAACAGCGCGGTTACGAGCCTGGAAACTCGAATGGCTCGCGGGGCGCGGGTTGCTCGGGCGCCGCGTACACATGCGCAGCCATCTGCGGGGTTCGACGCACCGCTCCAGGAAGCGCAGCTCGCGTTACCGCAGCTCGAAATCTTCCCACAGGATCCGGCCGATTCTCTATATCGAGAAGCGCGCGAAGAATTGAACCGCGGCAACTACGAACGCGCCGCAACGTTGTTCCGTCGGATCCGCGAGCGCTTTCCACGGTCGGACTATACACCGGACTCGTTCTACTGGGAGGCGTTTGCACTGTATCGCACGGGAAGCACCGATCGGCTACGTGTTGCGGCGGAGCTGTTGGAGCAGCAGGCGCGCGCACATGCCAATGCGCCTACCCGCAGTCAGGCCAACGTCCTGGCCACACGGATCCAGGGGCGCCTGGCCGCGCAGGGTGACCCCGATGCAGCCCAGCGGTTGACGGAGACCGTGGCGCCGCTGGCACCGCCACCTCCGACGCCCGGTGGACCACCCAGCCCAGCGGCCGCGCCGCGACCCAGCGGTGCACCCCGCGCTCCCGGCGATGCGCAATCAAGTGATGACATGCGGATTGCGGCGCTCAACGCCCTCCTGCACATGGACGCCGGGCGTGCGGTCCCGATTCTCAAAGCCGTCTTGGCTCGGCGCGATGCAGGATCGGTCGAGCTGCGGCGGAAGGCGGTGTTCCTCGTCTCCCAACAGCGCACGGCGGAGACAGAAGACATTCTGCTGGACGCGGCTCGGAACGATCCCGACACGGAAGTGCGTGCGCAAGCCGTGTTCTGGTTGTCCCAAGTGCCCACCGAGCGAGCGGTCACCGCACTGGACTCGATCCTCCGTGGCTCGACGGATCGTGACGTCCAGAAGAAGGCAATCTTTGCGCTGTCGCAACACCACAGCGAACGCGCTGCCCGTTCGTTGCGGGCATTCGCCGAACGTCGCGACGCGCCGGTGGACTTGCGGGGCGACGCGATCTTCTGGCTCGGCCAGCAGGGCGGGAACGCGCAACACGCGTATCTCCGCGAGCTGTACACCCGGCTGCAGGTTCCAGAACTCAAGGAAAAGGCCATCTTCGCTATCTCGCAGACGCACAGTGCCGAGAGTCAGCAGTGGCTTTTGGCGCGTGCCGCGGACCGGAGCGAGACCATCGACGTCCGCAAGAAAGCGCTGTTTTGGGCGGGAGAGAGTGGGGTTTCAATTAGGGATCTGGTTCGTCTGTACGATTCGATGGACGAGCGAGAGATACGTGAACAGCTCATCTTCGTGTACTCGCAACGGCATGAATCGGAAGCCATCGACAAACTAATGACGATAGCGCGTGACGACTCCGATCCCGAACTGCGCCGAAAGGCGATCTTCTGGCTAGGTCAGTCGGGAGATCCGCGAGTGGCACAGTTCCTTTTGGAGATCATCAACAGATAGAAGTGATAGAGGGAATAGCGGCGATTCAGGGATTGCGAGAGAAATGTGAATTCTGTGCGAGTGGACGTTTGCCGGTGGTTGCCAGCTGTTTTGCCCTTCGGAGTGATCGCGGTGCTGATGATCCCGGGTCACGCGATCGCACAGGGGGTCGTCGATCGCGTTGCAAGGGTTGGCACGGGGACGGTGCGTCTGAGCTTTGCGGCCAAGCCGGGTGTGTGCGGTGACGGGCATAACGTTCGCACCACTCGACGCACCGATGACTGGGAGAGTTGGTGTGAGGATGGCCCGGTGCGCATCGTGCTGCACCTGCGCGATGGGCAAGTATTCAACATCGATACGTATGTCGGGGGTCGATGGAGGCCCGCGCCTGACGTCACCGACCTCGGAACGGTCTCGGCACCGGAAGCAGCGGAGTATCTCCTCTCGCTAGTCGCCACGGCGGCGAGCGGTGCCGGGAAAGAGGCGATCGTTCCCGCCGTCCTTGCCGATAGCGCAACAGTCTGGCCCCGCCTGTTAGAGATCGCCAGAGACGAGAACCTTCCACGGGGCATCCGCCGCAACGCCGTCTTTTGGCTGGGCCAATCGGCTGGAGAAGAAGCCACCCGCGGGCTCGAAGAGATCGTGGACGACGCCGACGCCGATCTCAAGGTCCGAGAGCACGCGGTGTTTGCGCTCTCGCAGCTACCGGACGACGAGGCGATACCGACGCTCATACGCCTCGCGCGGTCACATCCAAGTGCGCGAATCCGTAGGAAGGCGCTTTTTTGGCTCGGCGAAAGTGGCGATCCACGAGCCGTCGCGTTGTTCGAGGAGATCCTGCTGCAGCGCTGATCGCATGCGGAGACTCTGGCATGTGGCCGATGACCGCGATCGACCATCCCACCAACTTTCACCATCCTCAAGGGTGCCCGGGCTCACGACGCCCCCGACGCCGAAGCAACGGTTGCCGAATTCCTGCCTCCTAGTCACTGTTACCTGATTATCAACTACAGCTTTCTTCGGAGACTAGGTCGTATGATCAGTCGTTGGGTTCCCTCCCGCGCAACGTTGCTCATGGTTATGGCCAGCGCGGTTGCGGCCTGCGCCACAAATCCCGCCACCGGTCAGCGCCAGCTGATGTTGGTGAGCGAGGGACAAGAAGTCGCCATGGGACGACAGGCAGACCCGGAAATCGTGGCCCAATTCGGCTTGGTCCCCGATTCAGGGCTGCAGGAGTACTACCGGGGAATTGGTAACCGCCTGGCTGCCGCGTCTGAACGCCCAGATTTGCCCTGGACCTTCCGCGTTTTGGACGATCCGGTCGTCAACGCCTTTGCCCTACCGGGGGGATTCAACTACGTCACGCGAGGGATTCTCGCGTACTTCAACTCGGAAGCCGAGCTCGCCGGGGTCGCCGGCCACGAGATCGGACACGTTACCGCGCGTCACTCGGCTGCGCAGATGACGAGACAGACGCTGGCTGGGGTGGGTCTCGTCGCGGGGATGATCCTCGTCCCGGACCTCCAGGACTGGGCGGGCGCCGCGAGCGCGGGGCTCCAACTGATGTTTCTGCGATTCAGTCGCGACGACGAACGCCAAGCGGACGATTTGGGTCTGCGCTACATGTACCGCACCAGCTACGACCCTCGCGAGCTTCCCAACGTTTTCGCCATGCTCGATCGCGTGAGTCGGGCGAGCGGCGCCGAACGGGTACCGGGGTGGCTCTCCACGCACCCTGACCCCGAAGATCGGCAGGAGCGTCTCCAGGAGAAGATCGCAGCGTTGCCGATCCAAGATTTCTCGGCCACCGTAGTGCGACGCGAAGAATACCTACGGCGAATCGATGGCCTGATCTACGGTCCCAATCCCCGCGAGGGATACTTCCGGGGTCAGAACTTTCTCCACCCGGACCTGCAGTTTCAGCTGACGTTTCCGCAAAACTGGCGCACCATGAATCAAAAGACAGCGGTGCTGGGCCAGGCTCCGAACCGCGACGCGCTCTTCGCGCTGACGCTCGCTACCGGCGCAACGTCGCCCCGGTCCGCAGCGCAGGAGTTTCTGTCGCAGGAGGGTGTCTCGGGTGGGTCGATTCGGACCGGTGACATCAACGGTCACGACGCGGCGAGCACCGCCTTCCGCGCTCAGACCCAGGACGGTGTCCTTGAAGGGTTCGTCGTTTTCATCGCCTTCCAGGGCAGTATCTATCGACTGATGGGCTATGCCCCGCGTGAACGGTGGAACCTGTACGAACAGGTTGTCCGTGGCTCCATTGCCAGCTTTGACCGGCTGACCGACCGCGAGGCCCTCGCAGTTCAGCCTCTTCGGCTGGACGTCGTCGAGGCCCCGCGCGCTATGAGCCTCTCGGAGCTCGTGGCCGAGCGCTCATCGCCTGTCTCGATCGAAACAGTGGCACTGCTCAATCAGATGGAGCCAACTACACCGTTGACCCGCGGACAACTCGTCAAGGTCGTGACGGGTCAGCCGCCCCCGTGAGGTTAGTGGACGAGCCGCGGCGGGTACACGCTCACTTCTGAGCCAACGGCGAAGATCGTGGAAAGGGGGGTTCGCTGGTTGAGGAACCCCCACCGTGTGCCGTACAAGGCGCGAAAGTCGACGTCATAATCAATGTGTTGAATCTGACGCACACACCACACGGGATGGTCGACTCGGTACTGAAGCAGCTTCCCGTCCCGCCGTTTTCCAAACCCCCACTCGTGTTCCTTTATGAAGTGCTCGAGCGAACCAACCGCAGGCGTCGTTGTCGTTTTGGAACCAGTCACCCGAAGGCGATACCGGCCAAATCGGTGGGTCACTACGATCGCACCATCCTCACTCCTGGTGCGGCTCGACATCGCGATCGCGTGATACGGCTCGTTGTAACGCGCACGCGCAACCAGCGCAACGAGCCGCGACGGGACGAGCTCCTGAATGAACACGACGCCTCGGCCAAACGCGTGGCGGACGTATGTGCGAAGGTTAACCTCGGGAAAGGTGGAAAACCGCGGGATCCGACAACCCTTGATGCGCGTGTTCATAAACTCGAACGCCACGAGGCTGACCAGCGCATGATCCTCCCACCGGTCTGGCTCGAGCGCCGGGTGGATCACCCGCCGCACGAGTTCCTCAGGCACCGGAAAGGTCACGAGCAACAGGTTTGCCCACCGCGCAGTGAGGAACGGTTTGCGGGCCTTGAGTTGGGGACTCGGCGGGTCGACGGTCACGCCCGATACTAAAGGAATGTGCGTCCGCGCGCATGTCCGGCCGGTACCGTCATGAAGGAGATGGCCTGATGTCCCGCATCGATGCTCCCTCGACGCCCGAACGCGTGTTCCCGACGTTGCACCGGATTCTCGTGTTCGGTGTTGCGCTCACTGTGGTGGTGCTGGGTGTCGTGCGCACAACGGTGTCCCTCGACCCGCCAGCCGATCTCACGCCTCTGCTTCGCCTCGCGGCGCTGGCGTTGCTGGTAGGAGGTTATGTGATGATGCGTGTTGTCCGCGCGCGCATCACTCCCCTCGGCGCGGGTGCGGACCGGCGCTCCTGGTGGGTCCAGGAAAGTGGCAAGATCGTTCTCGTGTGGGCCATCGCGGAGGGCATCGCCATGACCGGCGCCATCTGCTGGTTTCTCACCGGCGATCTCGTGATGCTGATTGGCGTCGTGGGTGCTGCGCTCGCCGTGTTGGTAATGAACCGACCCGGAAGATTGATGGAGGGGTAAGGCTAGCCCTGTTCTTCCTCCACCGCGCCGGCTGCCGGCTCCGGGTCGTGTGGCAAGCTGCCTCGCGGCGATCGCAAATACCCGAATGGGGTTTGGAAGAGAAAGTTGGACACCCGGGACATGTAGATGTCTGCGTGGCGTTCGACTTGGCGTGCTAGGTGACTCTTGTCATTACCGGCTCGCATCAGCGGTCCCCAGTTGGGGTTGCTGAGCACACTCGCTGAGCTCGCAAGCGGAGAGATCTCTCCATCCAGGCCCGCGATTTCCTCACGAATGGCCGCCAAGCGCCGTTCGAGTGCACCGGCAGACGTTCCTGTCGATGGACCGTATCCTCCCCGTCTTCGCTGGAGGGTCAACCGAATCTGATACATCTCGTACTCCAAGCGCTCCTTCTGCTTCATCAGCGCAGTGAGACGACCCTGCTCGCGCTCGAACGCGCTGGCCGCGACAAAGTCGGCTTCGAGCTCACGCAGCACGAGGGCGGTGCGCCACCGCGAGATATTCTTCGAGACCTGGACATCGGTGTAGAGGTGGTCACCCACATAGAGGATCTCGTCACCCGACGCCCCCAGGTACGCCTCTACCTGTGGCGCGCTACCGCCGAGATAAATTCCGCTGGCACGGATTCCCCACGGTGACGGGCGCAGCAATCCGTCGTCGTTGACGACCTGAAACGCTGGATTGGGATCGGAGAAGAACGACGGTTTCCGCGCCGAGACGATCACCACGTCGAACAGATCACGCCAACGCATGTCCGACGGCAAGAACTCATCGAAGGCGTAGCCCATCATCGCTTTCGTGTAGTTCCACTCTGAGTTGGTGATCAACAGTAACTTCTTGCCGGCGTGTCGTTGGTCGAGAATCGCCAACGGGAGATCGGGGTCGAGTTCGACGAAGCGATCGGGGTGGGCGATGATCTCAGCTTTCAGCTGCCCCTCCATATGTGCCTCATCGATCGACGCCCGCACCGCCTTGTAGAGATCGGCATAGCCCAGGACCCCCGGGATCTTGCCGTCGTCGAGCAAATCGACCAACTGCGCGTACATGCACGCTTCTGAAAGCGAGAAGAGTGTGTTGAGAAAAAGAAAGCGAGGCTCGTTGAGATCCGCCAGGATTCTCGAGTAGCGTCCCCGTTGCTCGTCAAAACTCAAACGCCGCGTGCCATGGAACGCACGCTTGACGTACCCGAAGCGGTTGGCCTTGACCAGGTTGCCGAGCTGCGTGTCAACGATCAATCCCCGCACGATGAGGAGAGGATCGAATTGCAAGTGCTCGACGGGCCAATTGAACCCGATCAACTTCTGCCGCAAGTGCTCGTACGCTCGACGCTCCCACTCCTCAATCCGATAGTGGATGAGGGTGTAATCCATGTCGTAGCCGATCGCCTTGATGGCTCGAAGGTTGAGCGTCCGGTTGCAAAAGATCTGGCGTTCGCGCGGTGGCAGGCCGGCCTCACGAACATCATTAGGTACCGCCGGAGCCGTGCTCATCCCTGGACCGTCTCGCGGCGGGGCGCTTGCGCGAAGTGGTTCAAAGGGCCGTGACCGGCACCGAGTCCAGGCGCCGTTGCGATGGCCCAGTGCACGAACGTGAGGGCGTCCTCCACGGCGCGCTCGAGTTCCCGCTCATGGGCCAGGCCCGCCGCGATGGCCGCTGACAGCGTGCACCCGGTGCCGTGCGTCGACGTCGTCTCGATTCGAGGATGCATGAACCGCCGGCACGCCCGCCCGGTCACCAGCACGTCGATGACCTCTCCGCGATCGAGATGCCCGCCTTTGATGAGTGCGGCTCCCGCGCCCATCTCCACCAGTGTCTTGCCCGCCCCTTCCATCGCGTCCACCGACCGAACCTCCTTGCCAACCAGGATTTCCGCCTCGTCGAGGTTGGGCGTTACGAGGATTGCCCGGGGCACGAGCCGATCCGCGACCGTGCGCTGCGCGTCGCGATCGAGCAGCCGGTCGCCTGAGGTGGCAACCATGACGGGATCCAACACGTAGTTCGGGAACTCGTGCCGCTCGATCGCCGCACCAACTGCCGTCACGAGCTGACTGGTGGCGAGCATGCCGCTCTTGACGGCGTTGGGCGGAAGATCCGTAGCCAACGCGTCTAGTTGTGCGGTGACGGTGTTCAAGGGGATCGGGTGAATGTCGCTCACGCCGCGAGTGTTTTGGGCAGTGATCGCCACGACCACGCTCGTGCCAAACACGCCAAACTGATGAAAGGTCTTGAGATCAGCCTGAATGCCAGCGCCCCCGCCGGAATCGGATCCTGCAATGGTCAGCGCGATCCTCATGCGGCGGAGCAGTCGTCCATCCGGTGCTTGGCGAATACGCGTTGGCTGCTCACATTGTGTGCCACGTTCATGGCGTCCAATCTGGTTACCCTGACACGGAATCTACAACAGCGCAAAGGCCGCAAGCGACGCGGCCTCGCGGTGGCTGAGGGAATTCGTCTCGTGGAGGACGCTCTCGCTTCGGGGGTGGAGTTCCGCGGCGTGGTCGTCAGCAGCGCTCTTCAGTCCCACCCACGAGGGGCCGCATTGCTCGAGCAGCT
>JBFGJG010000038.1:0-40328 GCA_041577295.1 Gemmatimonadales bacterium | reverse complement strand
CATGGGGATGGCTGCCTCCGCGGGCTCCTTCCTCCTTGCGGCGGGGCGGCCGGCAAAGCGTGCCGCGCTGCCGCACTCCCGCATCATGATGCACCAGCCCTCAGGCGGGTATCAGGGAACCGCGGCGGATATAGAGATCCAGGCACGCGAGATCATCTACCTCCGTAACAAGCTCAACGAGTTGTATTCGTTCCATACCGGACAGCCCGTCGATCGTATCGAGCAGGATATCGATCGCGATCGATTCATGTCCGCCGAGGAGGCAAAGGAATACGGGATCGTGGATAAGGTCATTCAGCAACGGGTTGAGCTGAATGGAGACAACCCGGCGTCAGGTTGACGGCGGGTCCGGACCAGAGCATACTAGCGAAAATCGGCGGTAGCAGGCATGGCTCAGGACAAGCACCTCCGTTGCTCATTCTGCGGGAAATCAAAGGACGCGGTCCGGAAGTTCATTTCTGGACCGTCTGTATACATTTGCAATGAGTGCATAGCGCTCTGTAACGAGATTCTCGCCGAGGACGAAGAGCGCGAGGTCGCCGAGTCGATCACACAAGTCCCCACCCCGTCGGAAATCAAGGATGTACTCGATCAATACGTGGTGGGTCAGGAGCGAGCCAAGAAGGTTCTCTCGGTCGCGGTCTACACACACTACAAGCGCATCAACTCTCAGGCGCTCCGCAACAACGACGTGGAGCTCGAGAAGTCGAATATCCTGCTCCTCGGTCCCACGGGTGTGGGCAAGACGTTGCTCGCCCAAACGTTGGCTCGCATTCTGGACGTGCCGTTCACCATTGCCGACGCCACCACGCTGACCGAGGCTGGCTACGTCGGAGAGGATGTCGAGAACATTCTCGTTCGGCTTCTCCAGGCGGGGGACTTCAACGTCACGGAGTGTGAGCACGGTATCGTTTACATCGATGAGATCGACAAGATCGCGCGAAAGAGCGAGAACCCCAGCATCACGCGTGATGTCTCCGGTGAAGGCGTGCAGCAAGCGCTCCTCAAGATCCTCGAAGGAACCGTAGCGTCAGTGCCCCCCCAAGGCGGCCGTAAGCATCCGCAGCAGGAATACATCCAGATCGACACCAAGAACATTCTCTTCGTCTGCGGTGGGGCCTTTGACGGTCTGGAAAAGATCATCGAGGCCCGAACCGGACGGCGGCGTATCGGTTTCACGAAAGAGGACGTCGAGTCCGGGAAGGTCGCGCAGCTTCAAAAGAACCCCTATCACGACGTCGAGCCGGACGATCTCCTGCGATACGGGCTCATCCCCGAGCTCGTTGGCCGGTTACCGGTGGTCGTGGCGCTCGACTCGCTCGACGGCGACGCGCTGGTGCAGATTCTCCTCGAGCCAAAGAACGCGCTGACCAAGCAATACGAAAAGCTGTTCGAGTTGGAAGACGTCGGCCTGACGTTCGATCCCGAGGCCCTCAAGGCCGTCGCACAGCGCGCCATCGCCCACGGTACCGGGGCACGGGGGCTCCGCGCCATCCTGGAACAGGTGATGACGGACATCATGTTCGAGCTCCCGAGCCGAGATGACGTCCGCGAAGTGATCGTGACCAAGGAGTGCATCACCGACGGACGGCCCCCCCTGATCGTGACCGAGCGCGCTCGGACGAAAAAAGAGGCCTGAGCTCCGTTACGTTCGTCGGCAGCTTCGGCGCCGCCGACTTCTCGGTTCACCCCCCATTGCCGGAAATCGCATTTCTGGGACGCTCCAACGTCGGCAAGTCAACACTCGTGAACGCCGTGGTCGGACGTCGTGCCTTGGCCCATACGAGTAAGACGCCAGGCAAGACACGCACGTGCAACGTGTACAATGTCGATGACCGTTACTACCTCGTGGACCTACCCGGATACGGATATGCCAAGGCGTCGTTCTCGGAGCGCAAGCGTCTCCTGGCGCTGGTCCGCGATTACCTTGCAGAACGGAAGCGACTCGAGGGGGTGGTATGGCTTCTGGATGTGAGACGGGAACCTTCGCGTGACGACCTCGCCATTGGCCAGCTACTCGCCTCGCGCGGATATCCCGTGCTCGTGTGCATCACCAAGGCCGACAAGTTCGGTCGGAGTCGCCGCCGAGAACAAGCCGGCGCAATTCTGCATGCCATCGGGATCCCCGAGGATCAATGCATCGTGACCAGCGCGCGGACGCGACTGGGAATTGCCGATCTCAAACGATCGATCGACGCGCTGGTGACCAGCGGGTGATGCTTGCACGATTCCCCCGCTCCCTCCTCCCGCTGCTCTGGGCGAGCGTGGTGGCGTGCCCGCTAACCGGCCAGGATCCCGACCCCACGATCGACACGCGGGACCTGCCACCGGCTGGTTATGGAACCTTGCGACAGGACGACGTCTCCATCACGCTGCAGGTGGGAAGCGTCTCCACACAGATCCTGCCGCTCGACGAATGGGTGATCCGGCTCTTGGCACCGGATACCTATCGTTCATTGCACAGCCTACAGGTGTCTGTCGCCGACAGCGTGTCGGAGATTGCAAGACGCCATGGAATCGCGCGCCCCGCGGTTTTCCTCGTCACGTTCTTCGGACTCCAGGAGTTTGCACGGTTCGAACCGGAGATCGTCACGATCACCAGCCAGAACCGGTTCTTTCGTCCGGTCGCCATCCTGCCACGCTCACCACAATGGACCTTGCGACAGCTGGCCCAGCGGGAGACCGCGTCCGCGATCTACGTCTACGAGGAGGACATTCAGCTACGCGAGCCGTTCAGCGTGTCCTACGGGAGCAGTTCGAGCGATCGTTGGGAGCAGGTGTTGCGGACGCTCGATCGGGAGCGTTCACGGGTCGTCGCGCGCGCCGCCGCCGACCGCAAGCCGTAGGTCGTGCCAACGGTCACGCGGTGCGAAGGCCGACGCCGCGTGCCTCCTGTTGTGTCCTCACCTCGCGAGCCCGCCGTCGGATCACCAGCAGGTGTGCGGTGAACAACACCACGTACAGAAGTCCCAGGGCGATGTGCGCAAGCGCGAAGGCCCGCACCCACCCGAGACTCGTCATCACCTGAATGAGGTAACCGGACACCACCATCGGCCCCAGCAGAAGCGCCGTGAGAATCCCACTACGCCGCCCCAGGCTCACACGGGATTGGAAGTGACGCCACACGTGCCGCATGAAGATCAGTCCGACCGCAAAGACCAGGAGCGGCGAGACGATGATGTGCGCTTTGAGCACCAAGGGCTGAAGCGGATGGTTGACCACCGACCACGCGTCTGGGACGGGTAGGAGGTACTTCATCCACAGATACACGAGGCCCGTGACGGCGGTGAGAACCGAAGTCACCCAAACGCTCCAACGCTCGAACGCGTTCATGGGCTCACGAGCCTCCGGTCTCGAAGGGTCGGATGACGCGATGGAGCGCCAGGACCCGTCGGGTCGCCGAGGTGACCGCCTGCGACGTCAACGTGGCCCCCGTGATCGCAATCACTTCACGTTTGAGCGAGAGGCCATCCTCGAGCCCCCGGCCGATGAACTGGCCAAGCCACCCTTCCGGCGCCCGATACTCGGGCGGTTCCGCAAACGACAGAACCTCGATACGATCGACACGCTCATCAGGACTTACCACGATCATCAACACCTCCCGTAGCGTGCGAACCCGGTGCGCATCGAAGTAGGCCACGCCTACAGGTCGGTCCGCCAACCACCCGACGTAATACGTGATCACGCGCTGGCGCAGATTCGCCGCGTCCCCCGCAAGCGCCCGGGCGGACGCCAGCTGCTCTCTGGTGAGGTACGCCGTCGCCGAGACGATGGCGATGGGTTCGGGAAACGCGAGCCGGAGCGCCTCGTCCTTGCCGAGCACAGACTGGGCGCCCGCGGGCTCGAGACCACCGGCCGCGGCCGTCAGCACGAGCCAGGCCGGCACGAGACCGATGCGACTCAAAAGAGATATCCGATGTTGACGTTCACCTGGTCGACCGCCGTGTCTGCAGCGTTGCGTCGGATCTGATAGTCTGCCTTGACCGCGATGTTGGTGATCGGCCGCCACGAAATTCCGATGGTGACGATATCCTGATCGTTGGCGGGGTCGGCCGTAAAGCCCGCCGGGACTTTGTCCTGGGTGTCGATCTGTTCGTAGCGGAGATACGGGGTCAGCCGGTGGGACGTATCCACCCCGTGCAGGATGTCATAGCCTGCATCGACATACCACCCCACGAGGCGCTCACCAATCGACCCCGATCCCGCGAGGCCTTTCGCCGCATTGAGCTCGGCGACATCGTCAACCGTTGCCACGGCGGCGAGCCCTCGCACATCGAAGCCATATGCCCGAAACTGCACGTGCCCTTCTGCAATGACGGTACGGGCTCCGATAGTTTGTCCGGGAGCCGACGGGGAGGAGTTGCCCTGCCCCGCCTTCCCGACATACGCCGACCCTCCCACCGTCAATCCGAGTACGGCCTCGTAGTCCACCCGAGCGACCGCGGCAAAATCCTCAGCCACGGCTTTGGAGCCCTTCTGCCGCCCGCCGCGCAAACCCGACGCGCTAAACCCACCCGCTTTGGAGCTACCGCCTCCCACTCCGTCAAATCCGTTGATGAGGTAGGCGCGGTAACTCAACCCGGCGACCCCACCAAACACCCCGATCCCGTTTTCCCGCCACGTGGAGGGAATGATTCGTGACTCGGTCTCCGGTCGCTCCGTTCCCAGAAAGACGACCGGCTCATGGAGCTCGTTGATAAATCCCATGGGTGGGAGCAGCATCCCGGCCCGTACCCCAAACGCAGGCGACAGGAGGTAATCCAGGTACGCGAACTCAACCGAGACCGAGCCCGCCTGATCGGTGCTTCCGTGCTCGAACTCGAGCTCGGAGTTGAACAGGAATCGATCGTTGAACTTGTAGCCGACGTAGAGAATCGCGCGAAGATAATCCAGCTGATCCCGGATCCCGGACGGTGTGCCATCCTCCCGCTCGCTCGCAAAGCGCTCGTAGAGCATTTCACCGTAGCCGGCTATCGAAACGCCTTGTCTGACGCGATAGACCTTCGACGCGCCCGGTCCCAAACCGAACATGGCCGTGTCCGCCTGCGCCACGACCTCACGCCCCAGCAGGAGCTCTTCGAGCTGTTCGGTGATCGCGGCGACCTGACGCTCGAGCTCCGCGATCCTTGCGCTATCGGTAGGCTGCTCCTGTGCCGCTGCTGGGCTAGCCGTTAACGCCATGGCCAGCACCGCCAGAACTAGCCGGACGCACCTGGACGTCATGGCCCCTCCACCACCACGGTCGATCGCTCGATCAACGCCTGTGCCAGCGCACTCGCCCGGATTTCGACCGTCCCACCGCGATTGACCAAAAACAGCGCTCCGATGCTCCCTTGCGATTCAACCCACGGTAGCCCGGCATCGGGACCCATGACGTACAACGCCGTCGACAGGATATCGGCAACCATCGGATCGGCAGCGATTACGGTCACGGCACCCCATGGGGGCACAGGACGCCCGGTTCGTGGATCCAAGACGTGGCCGACCCGCTCCCCGCCGACCTCGCGATACCGCTCGGATTGAGCGGTGGTAGCCGCAGAGAGACCAGTCAGACGTAGATGCAGCACCGCGCTGTCGCGATCGGTGGGATGTGCGACGCCCACACGCCACGGTTCGTCATTGGACGGACCACCCAAGGTCACGACCTGACCGCCGAAATCGAGGAGGGCATGCCGGACGCCACTGCGGATGAGGGCCTCGGTGGCCGCACGGAGGGCTGCGCCCTTTCCAAAAGCTCCCGAATCGATCCAACCCGGCGCCGATCGGACGACCGTCCCACCCGCTCGATCGAGCGCAAACCGTGGCCAACCGGACTGGGCCCGGGCACGCGCAAGCACGCTCGGTGCGGGGAAGGAGCCACGGCCCCGGAGATCCCACGCGTCAATGAGCGGGCCGACGGCTGGATCGAACGCGCCATCAGTCTCAGACACCCAGCCGGCGACCTCCGAGAGCCAGGCAAAGAGCGCGGGACTTACCACGACCGCCGAGTCCTCAGCGGCACGGTTGAGCCGGGAGAGCTCGGTGTCATCACGCCAGGTGCTCAGTTGATCGTCCACGGAATCAACCGCGGCGAGCGCACGCTCGACCGCGTCGATTCCGGCCCTCTTATCGGCGGCAAAGGCCACGATCCGCAGGCTGGTCCCCATGACATACGCCTCACGTTCGACCCAAAGACCCGGTCCGCTCGTGCGGCTGGAGATCCCCTGCTGAAGTGCGCCGAATCCGAGCAGGCTAAACGTGACGATTGGGCAGACAACCAGCAGCTTTTGCATTAGGATTGCATGTCAGCTTCCCACGCTGAGATGCGTTGTAAATGAGAATCAATCTCAACTAGTCAGGCGAAGCCGAATTTATTTGTCGGGTTTCTGCATGTCAACACAGCACCCCGGACAACTCTGAAGGGAACCTTGGATGGCACTACGTCCGCTGAGACGCATCCAAATGCCCGAGGCTGCCGCCCGGGTCTACGACGCGTGGCTCGACGACATCGCCCAGCGGTTGACCGAGCCGAATTGTGACCGCCGACGTTTGTGCCGCGACGTCCTGTTCGACCTCTACTACCCGGGGGACAAGGCGTTCGAAGAGTTGGTCGAAGACCCCGAGACGCCCCTTGCCACTCGGGCGGCGGTCTTGGCGCTCGATCCCGACAACGTGACCCTGGAGCCCGAGTACTACCACGAGATCGATCCCGCTCGATACGCCCGCGTGAAACCGCTTCTCTGGTTGTGGCAGAGCTTCGACCGTTCACCCCTCGGTGGAGGCAACGTCGACGTGGGAGTGCGTCTGCGCCGGATTCTCGCGAAGCACATCTTTCGGCGGTGCGGTGAAAACTTCAAGTGCTTCCAATTCGTGGAATTCTCCTTCGGCTACAACATCGAAGTCGGCGACAACGTCGTCGTTCATCGGCACGTGCTTCTCGACGACCGTGGTGGCATCACGCTGGGCAACCACGTTTCGATCGCCGATTACGCCAACGTCTACAGCCATACCCACGCCCTCGAAGACCAGCAGGACGTGACCGATGAAGTGACCACCATGGCGGAGGGAGTCCGCATCACGTATCACGCCACCGTGCTCGCCGGCGTCCGCATCGGCGCAAACGCCATGGTGGGGACCGGTGCGGTGGTGACCAAGGACCTGAAACCTTGGTATCTCTACGTCGGTGTGCCCGCGCGGCCCGTGCGGGTCAAAGCGACCGCTCCTGCGGACGTGCGTGCCGCGTTCGAGGCGGAGCGACAGGCGGCCCGGCGCATATGAGCGGTTGGTTGCTCGCGGTCGTCGTGGCCGTTGCCGCCGTGACGGCTGGATATCTCCTCGGACGGCTCCATGCCGGTCACCGTCTCGGCGACGATGCCGACCACGCGCGCGGTGAGCTCTCACGCCGATTGAACGAGCTGTTCTCACTGCAAGAGCTCTCGTACGCCCTGTCGCAATCACTCGAGATCGACCGCATTGCCGACCAAGTGGTCCGCTATGTCTCGCGGTTCATCGAGTCGGACGGCTGCGTGGTGGCGTTGGCGACCGAGGGCGAACCTCGACTGCGCGTGGCCGCCGCACAGGGGTCGCTGAGTCGGCTTGCGGGCGTAGAGGTGAGTGATCACGAGGGAGGACTCGTGGCCGCCGCGATGGGGGGGGAGCATCTCGAAGTCGCCGAGGCGGACGGACAACGGAGACCTCGCCTGCTCGCGGGTGTCGACGTGGGACGTGCCATTGCGGCCCCGCTGCGAGCGCATGGCGCCACCGTGGGCGCTGTCGCCGTCGTGAGTGAGGCCCCCGGTGCATTCACCCAGGAAGATCTTCGGCTCCTCTCGACGGTCGCGATGCACGCGGCCATCACCCTCGCCAACGCGCGGCTCGTCGATCTGATTCGTCAGGGAAAAGAGCAGTGGGAGACTACCTTTCACGCCCTGGGCGACGGCTTGGCGGTGATCGACCAACGAGGATGCATCCGCAGAGCAAACCCCGCGCTCGCTCGACTCCTCCGGAAGCCCTTGACCGACATCATCGGGAAGAACCTCACGGGCGAGTTACTCGACCGCTCCATTGAGCTCGTTGCCCTGTTCGACTCCGTACGTTCCGGCGTCGCGCGTGGTCCACTCACGCGACGGTTCGACTCGATCGACCGCGTGCTCCGAGTTAGCGCATCACAGCTCCGTGGTGACGTGATCGAAGGATGGGTCGTCGCACTCATCGAAGACGTGACTGAGCAGAAGTCTATGGAGGCACAGCTCATTCAGACGGAGAAGATGGCGGCGGTCGGGCAGCTCGTTTCCGGGGTCGCGCATGAGCTCAACAATCCGCTGACGTCGATCGTTGGCCTCTCCGAGTTTCTGCTCGAACAAACGGCAACGCCTGAACGGGACCGAGACCATCTCAAGGTCATTCACGAACAAGCCGAGCGAGCGGCGCAAATTGTACGCAACCTGCTGACCTTCGCGCGCAAGGGACCGGCCGACGTTGGGGCGGTGGATTTGAACGACGTCGTGCGCCGCGCCGCCGCGCTGATCGGCTACGAGCTCAAGCTACGGCAGATCGAGTTCGAGGTGCAGCTGGCGGATGCTCTGCCACCGATACGCGGTGACCGCTATCAAATCCAACAGGTGGTGTTGAACCTCGTCACGAACGGTGTGCAGGCGGTCAGCGACAATCCGCCGGACCGTCCGCGTATCGTTCGCGTCACCACCAGCGCAGTCAACGATCGGACGATCCTGCGAGTCACGGACAGCGGACCGGGCATTCCGGAGAACCTGATGCCCGAGATCTTCACACCGTTTTTTACCACCAAGGATCCCGGCAAGGGGACGGGACTGGGGCTGTCGATCACCTTCGGCATCGTGGAAGGGCACAACGGCACGATCACCGTCGAGCGAGGCTTGGACGGGGGTGCGGCCTTCGTCGTGAGTTTGCCGGTAACCGCTCCCCCCTCCCAACCGGTTCCGGCGCCGCACCAGCAGGTGCCCGCAGCAACACCCAAGCCTCGAGCGGCAGCACGTGAGCGGGTGATGTTGATTGTTGACGAGGACCCCGCCGTCCGGCGTATGATCGGGACGCTGTTCTCAGAGGATCGACATCGCGTCGAGGCGGCGCGCAATGCGGCGCACGCCGTCGAGCTCCTCGATGACCGGACCTACGATCTCATCTTCGCCGATCCGCGCGCGGCCGTCGGGCCCGGTGAGACCCTGGCTGACCTCCTGTGCTCGCGCCAACCGGAGCTCAAACCGCGGATCGTCTTCATGACCGCCGACGTGCGACCGGAGACCGATGACTGGCTGCGCGGGTTGGGGTGTCGTTATCTACGCAAGCCGTTCAATCTGCGTGAACTCCGGGAAGCCGCCACCGACATTCTCGATCGGCACGAACAGGCTGGCGCCTTGAGTTGAGGGGGTTCAGGAATCGCGGCTGGTGGCCCGCCGCGTCCGACCAAGCACTGCCTGAAGACGCGCCGTGAGCGCCCGGGCGCGAAACGGCTTGGCAAGAAAATCATCCGCGCCCATCTCAAACACCCGTACTTCGTTGTCCTCGTCCCCACGAGCCGTCAAGACAACAACGGGGATCTCTGCGGTGGCGGCGCGTGAGCGCAGGTGCGACAGCACGCCGTAACCGTCCAGCCCCGGGAGGTTGAGATCGAGCACGATGATGTCGGGTGCGTGCCGGTCCACCTGGTCCAGGGCCTCGACGCCGTCGGCGGCTTCGATCACGTCGTAGCCATCCCGCTCGAGTAGATCCCGCATGACACGCCGAAGCTGATCCTCGTCGTCCACCAACAACACCGTCACATCCCCACCACGTATAGGCGGCTCGCCATCCATCGGCTCCAGCAGCTCAAACTCGGGGGTCGCGGGCGCTGGCCCGGCCGCGGCCGTCGCCGATTGCGAAGCTCCCTCTGCAACCACCACCGCAGGAGTCGCTGGTGCAGAGGGCGGTGGACTCACGCGCGCCGCAGGCTCTGGTGATGCGCGCTTTTTCGGACCACTGGTCCGCGCCTGTACCTCCCCGCCATCATCCTGCGGCACGTCGACGACACGGAGCAGCTCGTCGACCGTCGATTCGCCGCGCAACAGATGAGTGAGGCCGCTCTCCCATAGCGTCTTCATGCCGGTCTTACGACCCGCTTCCGCTATCCGATCAACGGTTTCCCCCGCTGCGATCCGGCGCTCGACTTCCGGCGTGATGCGCAGGACTTCCGTGATCGCAAAGCGGCCCCGATACCCGGTCATGGCACATTCGGGACAGCCCACGGCACGGTACAGTGGTGTGTCCCGCGGAATCCAACGGTGCAACTTGGCCGGGATCGCCTCGACCCACACTTCCTTGCAACTGGGACAGAGACGTCGCATGAGCCGCTGCGCGACAATGCCGCGTAACGCGCTCGCGATCTTGTAGCTCTCCACGCCAATATCGACGAGACGAGTAACCGCGTTGGGCGCGTCGTTGGTGTGAAGCGTCGACAACACCAGATGCCCCGTCAGCGAGGCCTGCACGGCAATCTGTGCTGTTTCACGATCTCGGACCTCACCGACCAATACCACATCCGGATCTTGACGGAGGATCGACCGGAGCGCTGACGCAAAGGTGAGCCCCGCCTTCTCGTGGACCTGCACCTGCACGATGCCCTGCATGCGGTACTCGACGGGATCCTCGACCGTGACGATGTTCACCCCTTCGCTCTGCACATGCCGGATGGCAGAGTACAGCGTCGTAGTCTTGCCGGATCCGGTTGGCCCCGTAACCAGGATGACCCCGTCTCGATTCGCCAACAACGCTCGAATCGCCTCACTCTCCTCCGGATTGAGTCCCAGGGACTCCAGCGAGAGCACGGTCTGCGACGTGTCGAGCACACGGACGACGACTTTTTCACCGAGGGCAGCGGGCAACGTCGAAACCCGCAGGTCGACTGGCACCCCGTTAACTGCCACACGCGCGCGTCCATCTTGGGGCCGCAGACGGTCTGCAATATCGAGATTGGCAATGATCTTGATGCGTGAGATGACCGGGAGCCCGGCGGCGCGGGGCAGCTTCATGACCTGCCGGAGCACCCCATCGATACGGTACCGCACCGCGACCCCGCCCTCCTCCGGCTCGATGTGCACGTCGCTGGACCTGGCGAGAATTCCCTCTGACAAAATGAGGTCGACCAGTCGAACCACCGGGCGTTGCGACGCTTCTTCCGCAGAGACCGTGATCTCCTCTGCGTCGCTCCCCTCCTCGATTTGGGTGACCTCCGTACTCGTTGCCATGCCCTCGAGGATCTGATCGATCACGTTCTCCGGGCGGTACAACTCGTCGATCCGTTGTTTGATGTGGACCGGGTTCGCGAGCGAGATGCGGATGTCACGACCGGTGGCAAACGCCAGGGTCTTCTCGCAGTCCAAGTCGAACGGGTTGGCCGTGCCGATTTCCATGTAGGACTCGTTGACCGACAACGGCAGGATGTTGTAGCGGCGAGCAACTTGTTCGGGCACCATGTCCCGCGCGGCGGCGTCGGATTCCGAGAGATCGGCGATATTGAGCCGACACCGCGCACTCAGCCCGGTGATGAGCTGGTCATGAGTGACGAGCCCGGCCGAGACCACGGTCTCCCACAGGGAGCCCGCGACCGAATCGGCTTGCCTCAGTTCTTCTAGCTTCTCGCGACCGATGAGTTCTTCGACGGTCGCGGTAAGCCACTCATCGCGAAAGAAGTGAACGACTCCACCTCCGTGGCGGGAGCTCGTCTGCGGCGTTCTGCAAGAACGTCAAAACTACGACCATCAGAACCGGCTCGCTACTGGCGCACTCCCGCCATGGTATCCGCGCCACGCGGTCAAAGAATGGGCCAAAGGTCCCGCCGGAGATCGATCGCAATACCGGACCGTCGATCTCGAAGACTGGCGCCTACTTCGACCCGCAAGAGCCGGTGAAACCACTCGACGGTGAGGCCCGTCACGACGCGCACCCCGTTGCTCGCGCGCCACGGGAGATCGGGAAACTCGCGGCCCGCCCAGCCAGCGCTGACAAATGGGCTCACCGTCACCGCGTTTCCCGTGGTGGCAAAACCACCGAGGGGGAGCGCGGGGAATGGCACGCCAAAACGCCACTCCAGCCGGCCCATGGCCATGCTGCGCCCACCGTAGGCGCGGAATGGCTCGCTAATCAGCGTGCCCCGTCCACCAAGCACGAAAGAGCGATCCGGCGGCAAGTCGTCGGTCCCCAGACCAATCACGCCGCTCGCCACCATCTGCGTGCTACCCATCGGGACCGTGAGCTCGGCGCGACCTCTCACCCGAAGGTATGAGCCGGCCGAGCCGTTGCCGACCTCGGCGACCACCCCTCCGCCAGTCAAGCCCCCGGCGGCTCGAGGGGGGTCGAACGCCAGCGCGACCGAGCTGACACGCCGCGTACCGCTGCCGAGCGCCGCATTCTGGCGAAAATTACCGGTGAGGGGCGTCGCATCGACCTTCACACTAGCCGAGTGCTCGGTTCCGACGGTCATCGAAAAAACGACATCGGTTGCAAAACGACGCCGCATCGTTGCGCGGACGCGATGGGTGAGCACGTAGTCACCGTAGTCACGCCCAATCTCTTGCGCAGCGAGGGAGTTGAGCAGCGGTGCGATGACCGGTTCGTCACCGATGTCCGCGACGTCGCGCGCAGCCTCCACGTTCAAAAGCCATGAACCGAGATGGTGCGCCACGGAAAGCCGTCCCTTCACGCGGTGGTCGGCGAAACCGTACGAACCCCAGACGCGCACGACGTATGCACCACCCCCAGGCCGAAACACCCACCCACCACCCGGCGTCAGACCCTCGACACGGTTGAAGTGCAACAGATCGGAAATGGACCGAGCGCCGGGGCGCGCGAAGGGGAGTCCCGACACCAGCCTTGTCGCCATCAGCTCACGGACATTGGCGCGAACTTCGTCGAACTCGAGGACCTGTCCGGTGCCTGCGGCGTCGCGGATCGCCACATCCAGCGGTCGATCCCACTCAAACCGATCGCGAATCGCAGGATCTGCCGCGACAATCTCGAAGCCACGAAACAACGTGTCGTCGAGACCGACGTTGAATTCATAATCCTCGATGATCCACCGCCCGCGGATGATTCCACGCGCGGGGATGTCCAGCCAGGTCGAGCGACGTCGAATCTCGATCTCCTGCCGGCGGGGCAGCCAGTAGCGCTCGTCCCAGAGACCGTTCTCCAGCACAATCGTGATGTCCTCGAGCGACTTATCGACGTAGGCGGCTTTCGTGAAGTTGAGACGAAATCGCACCAGCTCCGCCGTGCTGGCATCGAGGAAAAGACTCCCCACCACCGCTGGCGTCCCAGGATCCTGCGGACGTGTCAAGACTTCGTAGACGCGCACCACCCTGCCGGGTAGTCGTACGGATAGCGAGTCGATTAATCGGTAGTCGTACCGTTGCGGACCGTCCCGAGCGAGCGGATGTGGCACGTTACGGACCTCGTCATCATGACCGAGTCCGATGCGATCGTCGAAGTTGTTCAAGACGATGCCGAGATGATCGCGGTGGTATTGGATTCCCGTCGGAAGATCGACGCGGTCACGCCACCCAACGATGCGCTGCTTGCTGCGTCCCGGGGCCTTCCAGTACACTTCGAGCACGAGCTCGTCGGACTTCACCAACCGCGGCGGCTCCTCGAATCCTTCACCGAACTGTCCCAAGAAGAAGACGAACCCATGGGCTCGGGCACGATAGTCATGCAGGGTGGAGTCGGCTCGATCGAGCGCGCGGCGTGCGATCGCCTGGCGCACGATCGCGGTGGTAACCGAATCGTTCCACACTTGTGCAAGTGCCGTTGTGGGAACGAGCACGCTGGCAGCGGTGAGCAGCGGTGTGCAAAGGCGCATCGACGCGCAATATCACGGGGCATGGGATGGGCAGCAACGCTGCTCGTCACATTCCTCGCCGCGTGCACCGACGTCATCGCACCGGGAGGGCGCACGCTCTCGACCGCAGAGCTGCTCATTCTTGCCCAACAGTCAGGCGCGCCCACGCCGTCGACCGTGAGCTTCTGGGTGTTCAACGAGCGCGCGGTGGCGCGAGTTCTCTCACACGCCGACCCTACGCTGACCCCGTACGGCGAAACGGACTTCCCGGCCGGCTCCCTTGCGTCGCTGAACGGGCAGGCCTTGGGCCCGGAGGACTCGGTCTTCGTGACGGTGAGTCCCCGCACCGGCGGGTACGGCATAACGATCGAGCCAGTCGGGGTCACATTCACAAACGGATTCCGCCCCACCATCGGTCTCTTCTTTGCACGCTACGGTGACTTCAGCGTCGCCGATGGCTCACCCACATACGCAAGCCGGGAAGCCTACGCCCGCGCGCTCGATATTTGGCAACGTGTTGGCGTCGATTTGTGGAGTGAGGCACCGAACTCCCGCGCCACTGGATCCGATGAGGTGAGTGCCTCTCCTGAGGCCGCGGGCGAGTTCGTGCTCGCCGCCCCTCGATGACCGCGCCGACTTCGTTCGAAGCGTTCCGCAAACAGGCGCGCGCTGGCGGAGTGATCCCGGTTGTCCAGCAGTTCGCTGCGGATACGCTCACCCCCGTCAGTGCCTACGCGGCCGTGGCGCGCCCGCCTTTTGGGTTTTTGCTCGAGTCACTAGTCGGCGGAGAGCGGTGGGCTCGTTACACGTTTCTCGGGACGGAGCCTTCTGAGGCCTGGCGGTATCGCGGTGGTTGCGTAGAACGGTGGACACCGGAACGCGGTTGGCAAGATCGTCAACCCGCACCCGACCCGTTACACCACATCGGACACGAAATACGCACACGCCCGGCCGCACGAGCCGCGCAGCTGCCCCGCTTTGCCGGCGGCGTCGTTGGCTACTTGGCGTACGACGCGGTTCGCGCGATCGAGCGGCTCCCCGGTGGCCCGGTCGACGACCTGGCCGTGCCCGACGCAATCTTCATGATGGCGGATACCCTGGTTGCGATCGACAACACCCGTGCGCGCGCCATCGTCATCGCGAGTACACAAGTGGACCGCAGCGAGACGCCGGCCGACGTGCGTCGGCATTACGATCGCGCCAGGGCACGTATTGAGCAGCTGCTCGAACGACTTCCAGCCCCCCCGACGCTTCCCACGATTCGCTTGGAGGGCGGCCGACCGCTGCCCAGCACCAGCCCATACCGCGAGGACCATTTCATTCGGGACATCGAGCACATCAAGGAGTACATCCGCGCCGGCGACACCTACCAAACGGTGCTGTCGCGGCGTCAGGATTTGGTGTGCCGCGCCGATCCCCTCGCGGTGTACCGAACGCTTCGCACGCTCAATCCAGCACCGTACCTCTACCTTTTGAAGCTCGACGACCTCGCGCTAGCCGGCAGCTCGCCAGAGGTGTTGGTGCGTGTCGAAGATGGCGAAGTGACGGTGCGACCGATCGCAGGCACGAGACCGCGGGGGCAAAGTGCCGCCGAGGACGCACGACTCGCGGACGATCTCCTCACCGATGAAAAGGAGCTCGCCGAGCACGCAATGCTGGTGGATCTCGGACGCAACGACGTCGGACGGGTCGCGAGCTATGGCTCGGTCCGCGTCACCGAACACAAGACCATCGAGCGCTACTCACAGGTGCAACACATCGCGAGCGAGGTACGCGGGCAGCTGCGCCCCGAATATGACGCCATCGACGCCCTCCGCTCCGCATTCCCAGCGGGAACTGTCTCCGGCGCGCCCAAAGTGCGTGCGATGCAGATCCTCGATTCACTCGAGCCGACCCGTCGTGGCCCGTACGCCGGCGCGGTGGGGTACATCGGCTGGGGTGCTGCCACCATGGACACCGCCATCACGATCCGAACGGCGGTACTCCGGGGTGACCAAGCTTCCGTGCAAGCGGGTGCTGGAATTGTTGCGGACAGCATCCCGGAACGGGAGCTCGTCGAAACCGAAAACAAGGCGGGTGCCGTTCTCCGCGCACTCGCACTCGCCGTCGCTGATTAGCTAGACGCTCTCGCTCCAGGTATATTCTGGTCTCCTAGGAGTACGAGATCTTGCCCGCGTTCAAACTGCTGAGCACCGCCGGCGAACAGACTATCGACCTCACGCAGCGGCGACCCGTCACCGTCGGGCGAGCGGTGACGAGCGACGTTCCCATCTACGATCCGACCGTTTCGCGACGCCACGCCGAGCTCGTACTCACCAACGGTGGGGTACGCATTCGTGATCTGGGGTCCAGCAACGGGACGTTCGTGAACGGCTCTCGGGTCTCCGAAACGACTGCAGCAGATGGTGACATCGTCACGTTTGGGAAGGTGGCCTTCAAGGTAGTGGAGGTTACCCCACCAATCGCCCGGCCCTCGATTCCCGACGATTTTGCCGCGGCCGTCAAGCCACCAGACGCCACCATTGTCAAGCAAGTTGCCGTTTCAGCGGCGGGAGAGATCGAGAAAGCCACCTCCCGCCCCAGTGGCGCCTCGCACCTCAAGCTGGGCGGCGAGACGGAGGAGGAGCGTCAAGCACGCAAGCTGTCGTTGTTGCTCGATATCTCGAAGGAGTTGTCGAAACAACAAGACGTCAACAAACTGCTCGAGAAAGTCGTCGACATCACGTTCCAGGTCATGAACGTCGATCGTGTGTCGATGCTCATGGTCGAGGGGACGGCCCAAGAGCTCGTACCGCGAGTGTCCCGCAACCGCCTCGGCGATGCGGGCGGGAGTCGCCACGTTCCACAATCGATCGCGCGCCGCGCTGTGAACGAGCGTTTGGCCATTCTCACCGACAACGCGGCGGCTGACGAACGGTTCAAAGGAAAATCAATCGTGCTGCAGAGCGTCCGCAGCGCCATGTGCACGCCGCTGATGGGAAGCGATGGCACCGTGCTCGGCATCATCTATGTCGACAACCTCACTGCGACCAACTCCTTCAGCGACGAGGACCTGGAGTTCCTCATTGCATTCTCCGGTATCGCGGCGGTGGCCATCGAGAACAGCCAGCTGACTGAGCGGGTGCGTCGTGAAGCCGTGATGCTCTCGAACTTCCAGCGCTACTTCGCCCCGGACCTCGCCAGCCAGATCGCGAGCCAGGAGGGCGACGTGCAGCTGGGCGGCACGAAGCGGCCGGTGGTGATCTTCTTCAGCGACATCCGGGGGTTCACGCCGATGTCAGAGGAGATGAGCCCGGACGAGATCGCAACGTTGCTCACCGAGTATTTCACGGAGATGGTTGAGATCGTCTTCGAGCACGGGGGCACGCTCGACAAATTCATGGGCGATGCGATCATGGCGCTGTGGGGAGCTCCTCTTGGGCGGGATGACGACGCGGACCGCGCGATTCGCGCCGCCATGGAGATGCAGCAAGTGCTCGATGAGCTGAACGCAAAGTGGGCTAAGGAAGGACGGCGGCGAGTCGAGATCGGGATCGGGATCAACTTTGGGGAGGTGTTCGCTGGCAACATCGGCAGCGATCGTCGGCTCGAGTACACCGTGCTCGGCGACGCGGTGAACACCGCATCTCGGCTCTGCACCAAGGCGGGGCCGCGTGAAATCCTCATTACGGAGCCGCTCTACCGGGCCCTCAAGGATCCACCAGCCATCGAGACACTCGAGCCCCTGCAACTCAAAGGAAAAGCGCAGGCGGTCGCCGTTTATCGCGTGAAGCGGTAGGGCGAATCCGCGAGTTCGAGCAGTTCGGCCACCAGGCGTACCGGCAAACCCATCACGCTGAAGAAATCTCCCTCGATCCGGTCCACCAACACGGCCCCATACCCCTGCACTCCGTAGGAACCGGCCTTGTCCATCGGCTCACCGGTCTCCACATAGGCACGCACCACCTCCCTGGAAAGCCGTCGGAACCACACCTTCGTGATGTCACATCGCTCCCATACCTGCCCGTCCCGAGTGAGCGCCACCGCGGTCACCACACGGTGCTCACGCCCGGACAAGGCCAGCAAGGTTCGCTCAGCGTCGGCGGACGACAGTGGCTTGCCTATGACACGGTCCTCCAGAACCACAACCGTGTCCGCCGCGAGCACGAGGGAGCCCGGGTGGCGCTCGGCCACCACCTGTGCCTTCTCCCGGGCGAGCCGCGCGGCGTGCATCTCGGGGAGCTCCGCAGGTTCGAACCGCTCGTCGATTTCCGGGGCATCCACCGTGTGCGGGATGCCGAGCATTTCGAGCAGCCGTCGCCGCCTGGGTGAGCCGGAAGCGAGTACGATCATCGTTCGAGAATCAGCGTAACAGGCCCGTCGTTCACGAGTTCCACATCCATCATCGCGCCGAAGACCCCTTCTTGCACTCGAACGCCCCGGCGACCCAGTGCCCCGACGAACTCTTGGTAGAGCCGCTCCGCCGCCTCAGGAGGCGCCGCGGCCACGAAGGACGGCCTTCGCCCCTTACGAGCATCACCGTAGAGCGTGAACTGTGACACGACCAGCACGTCGCCACCCACCTCGCGCAGGTCGCGGTTCATCTTCCCCTCGTCGTCGGCAAACACTCGGAGGCCAACGATCTTGTCCGCCATCCACTCGAGCTGCTCGACCCCGTCACCGCGGGTGAACCCCACCAGAATGAGGAACCCACATGCGATTTTCCCGGTGATTTCCTCGTCAACCGTGACCGACGCCCGCGACACCCGCTGAAGCACGACTCTCATACCAAACCCCACACGGCAGGGAGACGCCGCCAGATAAGGGTGGCGCGAAGCATGATGGCGGGACCTCGTGCAGAACGGAGGGACAAGCGTTGATGGCGGACGGCGCTCACTCCACCGTCACGGACTTGGCCAGATTTCGTGGCCGGTCGACGTCACACCCACGACGAACGGCGATGTAGTACGCGAAGAGTTGAAGGGGCAACACCGAGAGGACAGGTGTCAAAGGATCGATGGTCTCTGGAATCGTGAAGATGTGATCGGCGAGCTCCGCGATCCTGCGGTCTCCTTCCGTGACCACCGCCCACGCGTGGCCGCGGCGGGCTTTCACCTCTTCCAGATTGGAAACGATCTTCTGATACACCTTGTCACGCGGAGCGATGAAGATCACGGGCATCAACTCGTCGATGAGTGCGATGGGCCCGTGCTTCATCTCGGCTGCGGGATACCCCTCAGCGTGCACGTAAGAGATTTCCTTGAGCTTGAGCGCGCCCTCCAGGGCGACCGGAAAGTTGTAGCCTCGGCCGAGGTAGAGCGCGTTCTGCGCCCGCATGAACGACTGGGCGAGCTCCTCAGCCTCCCGAGCCTTCGCGAGCACGGCGGATACCTGCTCAGGGAGCTGGCGCAACGCGCGGACGATCTCGCGTCCCTGAAGGACCGACAACGCCCGCAGCCTCCCTAACCGCAGGGTGAGCATGGCAAGCGCCACGATCTGGCAGGTAAACGCCTTCGTGCTTGCGACGCCCACCTCGGGTCCCGCATGGATGTACATGCCGCCGTCCACCTCCCGCGCCAGACTGCTCCCAACGACGTTCACGATCCCGATCGTGCGCGCACCGCGCTTCTTTGCCTCACGAACCGCGGCTAGGGTGTCGGCCGTCTCGCCGCTCTGCGAAATGCCCACAACGAGTGTGCGCTCGTCGACGATGGGGTTTCGATAGCGAAACTCCGAGGCGTATTCGACCTCAACAGGGATCCTCGCGAGTTCCTCGAGCATGTATTCCCCGATCAATGCCGCATGCCATGAGGTTCCACACGCGGTGAGAATCACTCGGTCGAACTCCAGGAGCTGCTGATCCTTGATGTTGAGGCCAGTAAGCCGTGCCGAGCCTTCCTCCTCCAGCAGGCGTCCGCGAATGGTGTTTCGGATGGCATCCGCCTGCTCCATGATCTCCTTCAACATGAAGTGGGCATACCCGCCGCGTTCGAGCGTCGCGAGATCCCACTCCAACGTGCTCACCAGCTTTTCGACCCTCGTGGTTTCGAGATCGGTGATGCGGTAACCGGAGTCCTCCATCACTGCGATCTCACCATCGTCGAGGTAGACGACCGACCGCGTGTGCTCGAGGACCGCGGCGGCATCGGACGCCACGAAGTACTCGTCGTCTCCGAGCCCGAGCAACAACGGGGACCCATGACGTGCCGCTACCAACGTTCCTGGTTCGCGGGATGACACCACCGCGATACCATACGCCCCATCCACCTCTTTGAGCGCGGCAGCTACGGCCTCCTCGAGCGATCCCTGGTACAGCTCTTCGATCAGGTGAGTGAGCACCTCCGTATCCGTCTCGGAGCGAAACTGATGCCCGCGCTGCGTGAGCACTTCGCGTAACGCCCCCGCGTTCTCGATGATCCCATTGTGTACGAGGGCGATCGTGTCGCCGCAGTCAACGTGAGGATGGGCGTTCTCGCGATTCGGGACGCCGTGGGTCGCCCAGCGTGTGTGGGCAATCCCAACCACACCGGCGGGCTGACGTCCGCCAAGGTGAGTCTGGAGATCGCTGATCCGGCCTGCGGTCTTCTCGATAGTGAGGCGGCCGTCCTCGAGAACGGCCAGTCCGGCCGAGTCATAACCCCGATACTCGAGACGACGTAGCCCTTCCAGGAGAAGAGGAACCGCCTGACGGCGGCCTATGTACGCGATGATGCCACACATATCAGGGTTGTTCTCCCTCAAATAGCTTCCGGGCGCTTTGAATGAGCCCGTCCGCGTCTTCGCGGGATGGCGCCTCGGCAATGATTCGGACGATCGGCTCAGTGCCGGATGGCCGCACGTGAAGCCACCGATCTGCCCACGCCACGCGCAATCCGTCCTGCCGGTCCATCTGCGCATCGGCAAACCGACTCTCGAGTCGTATGTAGGTGCCGTCCATGTTGCCGCGTCGTGGCACCTTGGCCTTGACGATGACATACCTGGGCGCCGCCGCCACGAGGTCACTGACCTTCTTGCCCGAGCTGGCGAGCAACGCGAGCACGAGAGCCGCGGCCACCGGGGCATCGCGCCCAAGGTGCAGGGCTGGCAGGATCACACCACCGTTGCCCTCTCCCCCAATGACCGCGTTGGCCTCCCGCATCGCACGGGCCACATTGGCCTCGCCAACCGGCGCGCGCCCCACCGTGACTCCGAAGGACTTGGCGGCGTCGTCCACCAGTAGCGAGGTCGAGAGGTTGACGACGACGGGCCCCTGCTGCCGCTGGAGGACAGCGCGGACCGCGAACGCGAGGGTGTAGTCCTCGCCAATGGGGCGCCCGTCCTGATCTACTAGTGCCAGCCGGTCGACGTCGGGATCAACCGCCATTCCGACGTCGGCTCCCGAGCTCAGCACGAGTGCCGCCAAACCTTTGAGGTGATCGGGGATTGGCTCCGGCGCCCGGGAGAAGCGACCGTCGGTCTCGAGGTCCATCCCAATGACACGACACCCCAGCTGCTCGAGGAGCTTCGGCATGATAGTCCCACCGGCTCCGCGGACGCAGTCGAGGGCCACGGTGAACCGCTGGTCCCGGATCCGGTCGACATCGAGCAGTGGGAGCGCGAGCACGCCCTCGATGTGGCGCTTCACGGCGTCGCCATCGCGCCGCTCCACACCGATGCGATCCCAGGGCACGCCGGAACCCGCGGCTCCGGACGCCATCTGCATGAGCCAATCGGCTTCTCGCTGACCAAGGAAGAGCCCGTCTGCGCCTACGAACTTGAGCGCATTCCACTCCACCGGATTGTGGCTGGCCGTAATGATGATGCCCCCGGCGGCCCCGTGATGCTCCACCGCCAGCTGCGCGGTGGGGGTGGGAACCAGCCCGCAGTCAATGACGTTCAGGCCGATCGCCTGCAAGGACGCTCGAACCACGGAGGCGAACATCGGCCCTGAGGTCCGGGCGTCTCGTGCCAACACGACGTCGGTACGCTCGGAGCGCAGCGCGATGCGGCCAAACGCCGTGGCAAAGCGCACGACGACCTCGGGTGTGAGATCCTTCCCCACGATCCCCCGGACGCCTGATACGCTCGTCATCAGTGTGTTGGTCATACGTAGCGAAGCTAATGACGGCCGTGAGCCATTGCGAGACTGTGAGTTGCTTGCCCCAGGGCTCCTGGCGTATGTAGGTTGCGGTTCCCACTTCTCGGTCTGACATGGCACGCGTTTTCGACGACGATCTCGACCACAAGTTCGCCACCCAGGCTATCCACGCGGGCCAGCGCCCTGACGACACGACAGGGGCGATCATGCCCCCGATCTATCAGACCTCGACGTACGTCCAATCGGGTCTGGGAAAGCACAAAGGGTTCGAGTACGCTCGAACGCGTAACCCGACCCGGGACGCACTCGAGCGAAACGTGGCGGTTCTGGAGGGAGGGCGGCACGGCTTGGCCTTCGCCTCGGGAATGGCTGCAATCGACAGCGTGCTGAAACTGCTTTCCGCCGGTGATCATCTAATCTGCGGTGAAAACGTGTACGGCGGCACTCACCGCTTGATGACCCAGGTATTCCGGCGCATGGGACTCGAGTTCTCATTCGTGGACACCAGAGAGCTCGCCAACCTCGAGCGCGCCTTCACGGCCCACACAAAGATGGTCTTCGTCGAGACGCCGACCAATCCGATGATGCATCTGACGGACCTGGGAGCCGTGGCCGCACTCGCGCGACAGCAAGACGCCATGCTGGTCGTCGACAACACGTTTGCTACTCCGTACTTCCAGCGTCCAATCGAGTTCGGCGCTGAACTCGTTGTTCACTCCACCACCAAGTACCTCAACGGCCACAGCGACGTCGTGGGCGGACTGATCGTAACCACCCGTGACGACCTGGCGGAGCGATTGGCATTTCTTCAGAACGCGGCGGGAGCGGTACCCGGACCCTTGGATTGTTGGTTGACACTGCGTGGAACGAAGACACTACCCGTCCGAATGGAGCGTCACGACCAGTCGGGCCGTCGTATCGCGCAGTGGCTGGAGCAGCACCCAGCGGTTCGGCGCGTGTACTATCCCGGGTTGACCAGCCATCCGCAGCACGACCTGGCGTGTCGTCAGATGAGAGGATTCGGTGGGATGATCTCGTTGGACGTTGGATCGCTGGAGCGCGCAACCAAGGTCGTCGAGGCGACCCGCTTGTTTGCACTCGCGGAGTCGCTTGGCGGCGTGGAAAGCTTGATAGGACACCCCGTCACCATGACCCACGCGAGCGTACCGCAGGACATCCGCGCGAGCACCGGACTCAGCGCGGGCCTAGTACGACTTTCAGTCGGCTTGGAGGATCCGGACGACCTGATGGCCGATCTCGATCGGGCGCTACGAACGTAGCCCCCGCCTGACGAATTTGTCCGTGAAACTGGCCTGCTCGCGACCCGTACGGTGACACAGGCTGGTTCCGGAGGGAACGATGACTGATACGACCCCAAGCGCCCGAACTCGCAAGATCCTGCACGAGATCGCGGCGGTTTCCTGGGAGCATCCGGCAGATCGCGCAGCGCTCCAAACGCTCCGCGCCGTCCCCGGATTCAACGAGGCTGTCAAGAAAATCGTGAGCTTTTTTGGTGAGCGGGGAATCCGACTCCTGTTTCAGGCCAACGCCGTCCGTGTGGGTCCGAGTCAGTTCCCCAAGCTGCATATGCTCATGACCGAGGTCACCACCACAATGGACTGGCCGGAGCGACCCGAACTGTACGTGTCGCAAACGCCATTCGTGAACGCCGGAGCGGTCGGCGTGGACCACCCGTTTATCGTGCTGAATTCGGGAGCGTGCAAGCTGCTCGACGACGACGAGATGCGAGTGCTCCTCGGACACGAGCTTGGCCACGTGATGAGCGGCCACGCCCTGTACCGCACCGTGGCGATCCTGATCCTCACGCTGGGGTTCCGGAACCTGCCCTTCCTGGCAGGGCTGGCGATCCTCCCAATCAAGCTGGCACTGCTCGAGTGGTACCGGAAAAGCGAGTTGTCCGCGGACCGCGCGGGTCTGCTAGCCGCCCAGGATCAGCGCACGGCCATGGGCGTGTTCCTGAAGCTCGCCGGGGGTGGCGATGCTGAGGAGACGAACGTCGAAGCCTTCATGGAGCAGGCACGGGAGTATGAGAAGTCCGGCGGCCCACTCGACACCATCTACAAAGTGCTCAACATTCTCGCCGTGACGCACCCATTTCACACGCTTCGCGCTGGCGAGCTCCAACGTTGGGCTGAGGGCAACGAGTACGAGCAGATCCTGAGCGGCCAGTACACCCGACGGGGTGCTGAGGAGCAATCGCGCCCGATCATGGACGACATCGGTGAGGCTGCAGGCCATTATGCTCGGGAGGCGCGCGATACGATGTCGCAAGTTTCCGATGCTGCCAAGCGAGCCGCCAGCGCTTTCACGCAAGCCTTCCGGGACTCCGGCAAGAAGTGAGGGTCCTGGTCGTCGGGGGCGGGGGTCGCGAGCACGCCCTGTGCTGGGCACTGTCGCGATCGGCAACGATCTTCTGCGCCCCCGGCAACCCCGGCACGGCCGCGGTCGCCACCAACCTGCCGATCAGCCCGTCAGACCACGCGGCTATCCTCGAGGCAGTTCGCACGCACCGGATTGACCTGACCGTCATCGGACCCGAGGCGCCGCTGGCAGCCGGTCTGGTGGATCGGCTCTCAGCGGCTGGCCATCACGCGTTTGGTCCGACTGCGGACGCTGCCCGCATCGAGGCTTCAAAGTCGTTTGCAAAGCGTGTCATGGTGGAGGCCGGGGTCCCCACCGCTGAGGGGCGCTCGTTCCGGGATGAAGGCACCGCCCTCGCCTACATCGGCCAGCACCCAGAGCCTCTCGTGGTCAAGGCCTCGGGCCTCGCAGCCGGCAAGGGCGTTGCTATGTGCGAGACACGGGAGGAAGCACGCCGGGCCGCCACGGCCATGTTCCGTGGAGGCTTCGGCGCCGCCGGCCGTGAGGTCGTGGTCGAGGAGCACCTCTACGGGGAGGAGCTTTCGCTTCTTGGGATCACCGACGGGGAGCGGGTCATGCTGCTCCCACCTTCCCAGGACCACAAACGGATTGGGGAAGGCGATATCGGGCCCAACACCGGGGGCATGGGAGCATACACACCTGTCGCGGTAGCAAGCGAGACTATGCTCCAAGAGGCTGTTAGATCGATATTTGAGCCCATCTTGCGCCACATGGCTAGCATCGGAGCACCGTATCGCGGTGTCCTCTACGCAGGGCTCATGATCCCTGACAGCGGACCACCAAAGGTCCTAGAGTTCAATTGTCGGCTGGGTGATCCTGAGGCCCAGGTAGTGCTCCCAGCCTCTGACGTGGACTTGTTGGAGCATTTCTGCTCCATTGCCATGGACCGGGTTTGGCGGCCGGAGCACGACATCTGCCCACCCAAGCGGGCCGCTGTCACCACGGTCCTTGCGAGCCCCGGGTACCCCAAGACCGCGACCACGGGGGCCGCGATTCATCTGCCCGGCGAGACCCAATCGGACACCATTCTCTTCCATGCCGGCACCGCCGTGGATCCGGAAGGGGTGTTACGTACGGCAGGCGGACGAGTGCTCTGTGCCACCGGTCTGGGCGCCGATGTGCCCGAGGCTGCTCGCCGCAGTCGGGCTCTGGCCGAGGCCATCGAGTTCCAGGGGAAGGTTTTCCGGCGGGATATTGCCTGGCGAGAGATCGCCCGTGCCGGAACTCCCTGAAGTCGAGACCATCGTCCGCGATCTAGCGCCCCGGATCCGCGGACAGACCCTTCGGAACCCCAGACTCTACAAGACTGACGTTCTCCGCGGCGTAAGCGCCCGGCGACTGGTGCGGACGCTGCGCAGGAATCCGGTTGAGGATCTCTCGAGGCGAGCAAAGCACATCGTCTTCGAGATGGCGAGCAGCCATCGGATGGTGATCCAGCCTCGAATGACTGGGTCCCTCCTCGTGTACGAACGGGCGCTCGCGGCTGAAGAGCGACGCTATGCTGTCCTCGTGGCTGGGCTCGGGGACGGGGGAAGGTTGGTCTACCGTGACGTGAGGCGGCTGGGAACGATTGCGTTGTTGGACCAGTCTGCCTGGCGCACCTATACTGCTCGCATTGGTCCCGAACCGCTCGCCGAGGATTTCAATGCCTCCCGTTTTGTGGAACAGATGCGTACCTCCCGCCAGGCGATCAAGAAGGTGCTGATGGACCAGAGACGGCTCGCGGGCGTTGGGAACATCTACGCTAACGAGGCCCTGTTTCGCGCGGGAATCGACCCCTCCCGCGCCGCGAATCGGGTCAGGCGGATGGACCTCGAGCGCCTCTACACGACGGTGTGCGCGGTGCTCGAAGAGGCCATCGACGCGCAAGGCACAACCGTCCGCGACTACCGGACCGGGCGCGGTACGGTTGGGCGATACCAGCTCGTTTTGCAGGTATACGGTCGTGGTGGAGAGCCCTGTCACGCATGCGGAACCCCGCTGATTACCACGCATGCCATCGACGGGCGTTCCACCACCTTCTGTCGGCGTTGCCAGGGTGTTCGTCGATGAGGATCGCCGTGGTCTTCGACACCCCCTACATCGGTTGGGAGGACGAGGATTACAAAGAGGAGGTAGCGCACCAAGTCGAAGAGGCCGAGTACGAGGTCGCCGAGGCCCTCATGGCCTATGGGCACGACGTGCTGATGGTCGGCGTGCACGACAGCTTCCAACATATGATCGACCAGCTGCAGTCGTTCGTACCGGAGATGGTGTTCAACTGTGCAGAGGCCTTTCACGGGAATCCCAGGCTCGACTACCTGTTCCCCGCCCTGCTCGAGGCCGAGGACTACCGCCATACAGGAGCCCCACCGCTGGCTTTGCTGACTACACGGAACAAGGGGCTGAGCAAGAAGGTGCTCGCGTATCACGGGATCCGCGTGCCAGGGTTCGTCACATTTCGCCGCGGCGAGGCCATAACGCAGATTCCGGAGGACCTCGCGTTTCCACTGATCGTGAAGCCACTACAGGAGGATGCATCGGCCGGCATTGCACTCGCGTCGGTCGTGCGGGATGTCGAGGCGCTAGCTGATCGAGTGCAGTTCGTCCACGAGCGATTCGCCCAGGCGGCCATTGCCGAGGAGTACGTCGAGGGCCGCGAACTGTATGTCGGAATGATCGGCAACGGGGACCGACTCGACATCTTGCCCATTGTGGAAATGGTGTTTGATAAGGAGGCGACAAAGCCGGAAGAGCGAATCGCCACAAAGTCGGCCAAATGGGATGTCCCCTACCGTGAGCGCCGAGGAATCCGCAACGTCTTCGCCCGGCCGATCTCACGAGTGGCGAACGAGCGTATCGAGGGGATCTGCCGAGCCGCGTTCCGGGCGCTCTGGCTCCAGGATTACGCGCGACTCGATGTCCGGCTCACAGATAGCGACGAAGTGTGGGTTCTCGAAGCAAACGCCAACCCATTCATTAGTTTTGGGCACGACATCGCCAACGCGGCCGAGAAAGCCGGCATGGACTATTACGCGTTCATCAATCGGATCGTCGATGAAGCGATCGCGCGCTACGAAAGCCAAACGTAGGAGAAGCGGGCGATCCCCCGTCCCGGAGCTCCGGTGCACCTGTGGCCGTGAGCTCCAGCGCTACTGGCGTCACTGCCCGCGGTGCCGCCGGACGCTGGTGTGGCGGGACGACGCTCGGGTGACCGATGCCGAGTGCTACCGCTGCGGGTGGATCGTGTCCGATCTATTCTCCTTCTGCCCCTGGTGTGGCGCCGACATCCACGAAGAGGGCTACTCATCCGAAGAGCCGTTGAAGGCTCCAAAGGGGTTCCGCCGCACTGCGAAGTGCGATTGGGGCTGCGGTGGCGGTGTCCAGTACCCGATGCCGTACTGCCCGTGGTGCGGCCGCGAGCAGGAGTGGGACGACGAACGATTCGAGGGGACCTGCCCGCACTGTGAACGGGGCGTCGATGACTGGATGGACACCTGTCCTTGGTGCGGTGAGGATGCCACTGGGCGGGATCTGATCCCCCGTGCGTTGCGTCGCGTCCGCCGGCTGCTCCTGGTGTCCCGCATTCGGGATTGGGGATATCGCGTCCTGCTGCGGCCGGGTGTCTCAGGAGTAGATCCCAAGTACCCCAAGATCGTGGAGATCGACCAATCCTACGTCACCGCCGCCCGACGTCGCGATGAGATCCCATGGCCGACGCTCGTAGGGCTCATCTGTCACGAGCTCGGCCATAGCTTCCTCTACCATCACTGGTCATGGACCCGAACCAGCTCGTTTCGGCGGACGTTTGGCGAGGTGGAGAAGGCCTATCGCGTCAGCGATGATACGTGGGTGGACATGCAACGCCGGCGTGTGACACAGACCCATGTCCAGTATGTCACCGCCTACGCATCAACCCACCCACAGGAGGACCTCGCCGAGACATTTCGGATCTACGTGACCCGACGCGGCCGGCTGCGCGAGCTGTTTGCTGAACTCGGAAAAACGCGCAAGGAGGTCATCGTGTACGAGAAGTTTCTCGAGCTACACCGCTATGTCCGGGCATTGCGCGGATGGAGCTAACTCCTACCCTCGATCTCCCTGTTGGCGACCTCGCCCGGATGCGGCATCGGGTGACGGCCCTCGCCGAAAACCGGCCTGCCGTGTATCGCATGCTCGACGCCCAAGGACGTGTCTTGTACGTCGGCAAGGCGAAACGGCTGCGCAACCGGCTGCTCTCCTACTTCAGAGCACGCTTTCCGGACGACAAGGGTGCACGCATCGTGGCCTCGGCGAGCGACATCGAGTGGGACTACGTCCCGTCGGAGTTCGCCGCACTGCTTGGCGAGTTACGGCAGATAAAGAAGTACGCGCCTCGCTTCAACGTGCGAATGAAACGGGCTCGTCGAGCAGCCTTCATCAAGGTGTCCGGCGGAAGTGCTCCCAAGGTATACGTGAGCCGGCGCATTGGAGCGCGGGAAACGCGTCACTATGGCCCTTTCCGCTCCGGTGCGATGCTCGAGGACGCCGTGCACGTCCTGCAGGACTTCCTCGGGCTGCGCGACTGCGCGCTCGACATGCCCATCGTCTACTCCGAGCAGGCAGATCTCTTTGGTCCCGCGCGTCGTGCGGCCTGTATTCGCTACGAGCTGGGCACCTGTAGCGGCCCCTGCGGTGGGTTCGTATCGGAGGAAGAGTACCGAGCCCGCGTCGAGACCGCGGTAGCGTTTCTCGAGGCGCGATCCATCTGCCCGCTGGACCGCATCGTGCGCGAAATGCTGAGAGCGAGCCGGGCGAAAGACTTCGAGTCGGCAAGCTGGTGGCGTGGGAAGTTCGATACCCTCGAGTGGCTGTTCGGCGCCTGCGTCCGAGCCAATGCCGCGATTGATTCGCTGAGCTTCATCTACCTCGATCCAGGTGCTTTTGGCGACGACCGCGCCTACGTCATCCGTCGCGCCACGGTTCGGGCTTCGGCACCGGCACCACGAACCCCCATCGAACAGGAGGCGTTCCGGGCCCTCGTCAGCGAGCACGCGGCAGCACCTCCTGAACACGGGCCCCTTCCCACCGAGGCAATCGACGAGACACTGATACTCCTGCGGTGGTTCCGCACGCACCCAGCTGCCCTCGCCCGAACGGTCCCGCTGCTTGAGTGGCACGACCGACCAGCCCACCTGACGTGAGCCGACTAGCCGGCGACGGATCGTGCTCGTAGCGCTGGTCAACGTCGCAGCCGGCATCATCCTGCTGTTTGGAGCCGGACACTATCTCGTGCGCGGCGCCACCGCTCTGGCGTTGTTGCTCCGGATGTCGCCGGCCGTCATCGGACTCACAATCGTGGCCATGGGCACCAGCATGCCTGAGTTGGCCGTCTCCATCGATGCGGCAGCACGCGGCTCGACCGATATCTCCTACGCGAACGTCATTGGCTCGAACGTCTTCAACGTGGGAGCCATCCTTGGCATTGCCGCGCTCATGCGCCCCATTGCCGTTACTCAGCAGACCGTGAAGTTGGAATACCCATTCATGGTGCTCGTCGCCGGTCTGGTGCTTCTCGTGGGCAGAGACAGCAGTATCGATCATCTCGAAGGCGTATTCTTCGTGCTGTCTCTCATATTCTTCTTGGCTTATGTCGTGTATCTCACACGGCGAGAAGTCCGCAACGACGAGGCGGTGGCGTTGGAACGCGAGGTGAAGCGGGCGGCGGAGTTCGATAAGCGGCCGGGGAAGGCCATATGGATAAACATCGCGATCGTCGCTGCTGGAATTGTTGGCCTCGTGGTGGGGGCAGACTTCGTGACCCGGGGCGCCGTGAGCCTCGCCCGAACGCTCGGTGTCGAGGAGCGTGTCATTGGGCTCACGGTTGTTGCCATGGGCACGAGCCTCCCGGAACTCGCGACCAGCTGCATCGCCGCAGTGCGCGACGAACAAGAGTTAGCGCTCGGAAACGTCGTCGGGTCAAACATCTTCAACATGCTGGCAATCCTGGGGACGACTGCCGCCATCTTCCCAGTGGCCGTTCATCCGCGTGCGGCAGCCGTCGACAATTGGGTGATGTTGGCGTTCTGCGTTGCTTTGTTCCCGATGATGGCGTTCGCGCGAAAAGTCGGGAGGGTGGACGGTGTGATCTTACTGGTTGGATTCGTAGTCTACATGGCGTGGCTGGTGATTACCGCGTGAGATGAGGGATGCGCGGACGGTCGGAAAGCGGCGCATTTGAAATGGTCCGGTCGAAGCTTCGAAACGATCGCTCGAACCGGCGTCCGGGCCACTCGCCGCTTCGAGCTGCGGCCGCGTTCCGTTGATCGCGGCTTCCATCCCGTCGTCACACTCTTACCAAGGAGAACCCAGGCCGATTACAACGCCAACTTGGCCACGATGCAGTTCACGCCAACGGCACCAGCCTCGCGCGGGGAGGAATACCCGGCTCCAGCTCCATGATCCCCACTGAAGGTGGAACTCCGAACCGGGGCGCGCCGGCCGCTCCGGGGTTCATCACAGTCACCGTCCGGTCGACCAGCTCGAGCCTCGGCCGATGCGTGTGTCCGTAAACGATGATCTCGGCTTCCGGAAACGCGCCACACAAGAGCGCCGGGGTGGGCGAGCCAAATTGGTCTCCGTGCGTCACCACCACATTGAAACCGTCCAAGTCCAGCCGGGCCACCTGAGGACACCGACTTCGAACGTCGAACCCGTCTGTATTGCCAAAGACCGCGGTCACCGGTGCAAGCGCCTCAAGCTCCGTGAGGAGGTCGAGGGGGCCGATATCGCCGCCGTGGAGGATCTGATCCACCTCTGCGAAGACCTCGAAGACCTCGGGACGCAGAGTGCCGTGGGTATCCGAGATGATCCCGAGACGCACGTGCCTAGCCTTCCCACCGACCGATCAGATCGATGCCAACGTGCATGTGATCCAGCACGCGCTGTACGATGAAGTCCACCATCTCCTCGACCGATGACGGGCGATGGTAAAACCCTGGTGCCGCAGGCAGCACGGTAGCACCGGCCTCCGAGACGGTCAGCAGATTGCGTAGATGGACGACGGACACGGGGGTCTCGCGCGGAACCAGTATCAGCGGCCGCCGCTCCTTCAACGTCACGTCCGCCGCACGCTCCACGAGGGATCGGCTCGTGCCGTGCGCAACGGCCGCCACCGTTCCCATAGAGCACGGACAAATGACCATGCCGGCGGCACGGGCCGAGCCCGAGGCCGGCCTGGCGCCTCGATCGGCGTCGTCATGGAGCGTGACACTCGACCAGTCCCCGCCGGTCGCCGCCCGCAGCGCGGTCTCCGACTCGATGTTCGTTTCGTGCTCCAGCAACCGCCAGCCGTGGCGGCTCACGATCAGGTGCAGCGCCACCTTTTCACGAGCTAGCACCTCGAGCAGTCTGACGGCGTAGGGCGCGCCGGACGCACCCGTAATCGCCACCACCCACGGCAGGGCTCGCTCTGCAGTCACCCTCAGCGTCCCCTCCGGTTCGGGGTGGGCGTCTTGTGAGGATGACTGGGAGGGCGCGCAGGCGGAGGGACAGATGGGCGGACTGAAGATTTCTTCCGGCCGCGCTTTCGCTGCGGACGGGACGGCGGGCTGACGGGAGGGCGGGCAATCCGTTTCTTGCTCATAGGACTCTGTCGCCAAACGCGAACACGAACATCACGATGCTCACGATCCCGTTCATCTGGAAAAACGCAGCGTCGAGACGCGTGAGGTCGTCGGGGCGCACCAGGCGGTGCTCCCAAATCAAGATCAATCCAGCCAGGAGCACGCCAGCATAGTAGACCATGCCGAACTGAGTACCAACACCAAACATAATGAGTAGCACTAAAGTTATGATGTGCAACAGTTTGGCGGTAACTATGCTCCCTCGTACCCCAAGGAGCACAACAGCGCTGTGTAAGCCATGCTCCTTGTCGAATGCCTCGTCTTGGAGGGCGTACAGGATATCGAATCCAGCCACCCAGGTGACCACGGCTATCGCCGCCGCGAGCAGTGTCCACCAGGGATCGCTCCAGGCTCCGGTGATCGCCAAAAAGCCGCCTACCGGCGCCACGGCCAGTGCCAGCCCCAGCCAGAGATGGGACCAGTGAGTGAATCGCTTGGTGTAGCTATACCCCAGGATCCAGATCAGGGCCGCCGGGCTCAGGGCGAGACAGAGTGGGTTGAGCAGCCCGGCCGCACCGATGAACACCCCACTCGCGACCAAGACGGATCCCGCAGCCTGCGGCAGGGTCAGCCGTCCCGTGGGCATTTCCCTTTCTCGCGTGCGTGGGTTCAGTCCGTCGTAGTGCCGATCGACGATGCGGTTGAAACCCATGGCGGCAAACCGCGCCGCCGTGAACGCCACGACGACCAGCAGCGCCTGGCGCGCGGTGACCGGACGCTCGAAGGAGGCGTAGACCATTCCCAGGAGTGCAAAGGGGAGTGCGAAGACCGTATGCGGAAGCTTGACGAAGTTGACGTATCGAACGAGGAGGGACTCGCCAACTAGCGTCTGTCCGTCGCGCCCAGCGGTCATCGACCCCCCGGTCCCGGCAGCGAGATCCCGAGGTTCATCCACATCTGATCAACCCGCGCCTTGGTGGCGTCATCCATCACAATGCGATCGGGCCAGTCCCGCTCGAAACCTTCTTCCTTCCATTTTCGCGTCCCATCGATGCCCATCTTTGAACCGTACGTGAAAGCACGCGACGCGTGGTCGAGCACATCGATCGGACCCATCGTGAAGCGCACGTCACGCTCCGGATCGATGTGATTGAGCGCTACCCACCACGCTTCGTCCGGATTCCGTACGTTGACGTCCTTGTCCAATACGATGATGACCTTTGCAAGGGACATCAGTCCCATGCCCCAGAGGGCGTTCATGACCTTCCATGCCTGACCGGGATATTGCTTGTCGATGCTGACAAACACGAGGTTGTGAAAGATGCCCGGCGGTGGCATGTGGTAATCGACGATCTCGGGCACCGTCAGCCGCAGGAGCGGGAGGAAGATGCGCTCTGTGGCATGGCCCAGATAAAAGTCCTCCATTGGCGGCTTACCGACGATCGTGCACGGATACACCGGGTGGGGGCGCATAGTGATGGCCGTGAGATGCACTGCCGGATAGTAGTCCGCCAACGAATAAAAGCCCGTGTGGTCACCAAACGGACCTTCGAGAACGAGGGGCTCGCCGGGATCGATGAACCCCTCGAGCACGATGTCGGCTTCTGCTGGGACCAGCAAGTCAGAGGTCACCGCTTTTGTGAGGACAACCGGCTTGCGCCGCAGGAAACCGGCGAAGAGATACTCGTCGATGTTCGGCGGAAGCGGCGCCGACGCCGAGTAAATCGATGCGGGATCGCCACCCAACGCGATGGCCACCGGCATGGTCTCGCCGCGACCTGCCATGTCCCGCCAGTGTGCCGCACCGACCTTGTGTCGTTGCCAGTGCATGGCCAGCAGTTTCGGTCCGAGCACCTGAATCCGGTACATCCCCACGTTGCGCACACCAGTCGCCGGGTCGCGGGTGATGACTTGCGGCAAGGTGATGTAGGCTCCACCGTCGTCGGGCCAGCACCACAGGTTTGGGAGACGCTGGACGTCGACTTTCTCACCCCGGATGACGATCTCCTGGGAGGGTGCTTTCCCGCTCATCGTGCGCGGGGGATACTTCGTTATTTCGGCGAGCTTGGGCAGCATCGCGAGCTTTGCCCGCCAACCCTCGGGCACCTTCGTAGTCAGCAGCTCGCCAATGCGCCCCCCGATGTCATCGAGATCGTGCACACCAAAGGCCATGCAAATGCGGCGCATGGATCCGAAGAGGTTGATCCCGGCCGGGTACTCGCTGGTCGACCCGTCGGCGAGGACCGGGCGTTCGAACAAGAGCGCGGGCCCGCCGCCTGGCGATTTCATACAGCGATCGGCGATCTCCGTGATCTCGTGGACCACCGACACGGGATGTCGGACACGCACGAGCTCCCCAGACTGTTCGAGCTGATCAACGAACTCCGTCAGATTGTTGAGGGTCACACGCGTGTTCCGGCGTAGAGCACGGCAACTCCAAGAGTGAGCGGCTGGATAGCCACGTCTGCAAAGCCGTGAGCGGTGAGCAGATCTCGAAACTGTTGGGGGGGAGGAAACTGATCAACCGATGCTGGCAGGTACGAGTACGCACTCGTATGTTTGGACACCATTCGCCCTATCAACGGAAGTACACGCCGGAAATACCAGAGGTACAGCCAACGAAAGGGCCGAAACGTGGGAGTAGCGAACTCCAACACGATGAGACGGGAACCGGGACGCAGCACTCTGGCAATCTCGCTAATCCCTGCTTCGAGATTCGCGAGATTGCGAACACCGAAGCCCACCAAGCAACCACCAAACGTCCCGCTCGCGAATGGCAGCTCCAACGCGTCGGCGCCAACCGGTGCCATGCGCTGTGCCTTTGCAACTCCCAGTCGAAGCATGGGCACGGCGAAGTCCGCCCCAACAACGCGTCCGCGGAACCCTGGTCGTCTCGCAAGCTCGGCGGCCAAGTCGAGGGTCCCCGCACAGAGATCCAGGTAGGTCCCCTCGGGGGCCGTTTGCCACCGCAACTCTTCAACGGCCCGCCGCCTCCACCGCCGGTCAATGCCCAGGCTCAGCAGATGGTTTAGAAGGTCATAGCGCGGTGCAATCGCCGTGAACATGCTCCGCACGTACGATCGCTTCTCCTCGCCATCCACACGAGACAGGCTGGCGGGTGTGGACATAGGCGCGAAAAATACTGGCACGCTTGAACTTACCGCAAGCTTGCCCGGCAGGAAACCGCCACCGAGAATGCCTCGGAGGGATTCGGACGGCGATGACGCCCACCCGTGATCTCAGCGACGCTACCGACCAGGACGTCGTGCGGTATGCCCGGGGTGGATCTGAGGCGGCCTATCGCGAGCTCATCCGTCGCTATCAACGCCCGGTGTTCTCGCTCGTATACCGAATGGTGCGGGATCGCGAATTGGCCGAGGACCTCACGCAGGAGACGTTCATCAAGGTCCTGAACGCCATCGATCGGTACCGTCCCGAATACAAGTTTTCCTCGTGGATCTTCAAGATCGCCAACAACGCCGCTATCGATCAGCTCCGGCGCAAGGAGCTGGACACCCTTTCCATCCATGGGCGCCCAGACGCCACGACGCAGGAGCGTATCGAGGCCACCTCCCTCCAAATCGGGGACGCCACCGAATCGCCTCTGGAGGAGGTGGAGGCTCGAGAGCTGGGGTCGGCGATCGAGAAGGCCATCGGCCAGCTACGCCCGGAGTACAGGGCCTGTATCATTTTGAGACATGTGGAAGGCCGTCCCTACGACGAGATCGCGTCAATACTCGATCTCCCGCTGGGGACCGTGAAGACGTACATCCACCGAGCCAGGGCGGAACTGCAGGCCGCCTTGGCGCCGCTCAGGGAGTGAAACTCCCCGGGAAGCGGTCCGTAAGGAGCTTTCGATGAGAGACGTCCCCATGGAACCCCGCACGCCCGCGGAAGAAGACCCGGTTACTCACCAGCATCTGGCTCTCCTTCCCGCCTACGCTCCCCGGCCCGGCCTGGCCGACAGAGTATTGGTGCACGTCTGGCAACCTGTACCGCTGTGGCTGAGCAGCCTTGGCGAGCGCGGACGAGCGTGGCTGCGGACGCCCCAGGCGCGGCTCCTGGCCGTCCCCTTCTTTGTGGGAACGGCGGTCACGCTCGTGAGCCTGGCGGTGGCCGTCACCGTGTTCTCGAGCTACGTGGGCCGGGCGTGGCGTTTCGCTTTCGAGCACGTTGTCCTCCTCGCTTGGGAGGCAGGGATCATGGCAGCCGGCGAGCTTTGGGCCGAGGCCCTGACGCGCCCGGCCGTTCGGCTGGTCGCTGATTGGGCACTACCCCTCGGCATCGGGGTCACGCTGCTGTGGATCCTGTGCGCTCTGGGCCTTTACTGGACTCTTCGTGTCGAATCGTCGACGAGGAACATGTTGCATGCGAAGCTTTGAGCTCGCGCCCTGGATACTGGCCGCCGCCATCCCGTTGACGCTGACGGTTGAGCGGCTCGATGCCACCGATCCGGCTCGCCAGGCCGGAAACGTCGTCGCACACATGACGTCGTCCTCGGACGACGAGCACCGTCTCACCTTCGAGCTGGCGAACGGGCAGGAGCTCACGATCCGCCTGGTCGATGGTCACTTCTGGGTGGGCGACAGTGAGCTGGGTACGGTGTCACCGCGCGGCCGGCTGCACGCCGCTTGGCGATCCGTCGTGCGGGAAGCGACGGGTGTCGAGTCTGGCGAAGCGTTGACACTCGTGCAGCGATTGGAAATCGAAGGACTCGACGGTCGCGAGGCCAGCATTCTCCACCAGGTCCTTGACGCGGTGCGACAACTCGGCCGCACCGAACCACTGGTGGCCCTCAATCCGGCGCTTGCAGGCAGCCAGGAGCAGGCCCCAGGACGTATTCCACCGGTCCCGCAGGTGCCCCAAGTGCCTGGGGTCGATCCCGTCATCGTCGACATCAACGTGGACGATCTGCTTGCTGGACGACAAGTGTACACGCGCGATCACGTGGTTCCTGAGGGAACGGTGGTGGACGGGAAGATCACGATGCTTTCGGGTGACCTGACCGTGCGAGGCAGAGTACGCGGCGACGTGATGGCGCTCGACGGCGACGTCATACTCGCCCGAGGTGGCGTCGTGGAGGGTGATGTTCAGCTGCTGGATGGGGAGCTCCAACTCGACGGCGGGCGTCTCCTGGGTGAGGTGCGTCAGCTCAGAGGGCCGCTTCCCGAACAGTTACTGCAACCGGGCGCTTCGGTATTCGAGCGGACGGAGTTTCCCACACCGCCCCGAACGTCGATTATCAGCGGGCTCACCACCGGGGCTATGAATCTCCTCGCCACCTTCATTGGCCTGATGTTCGTCGGGATCGGCATCATGTTCTTCGCCCCACGTCAACTCGAGGCCGTGGCCGACACCGCGTGGCACTCCTTTGGCCGATCGTTTCTGGCGGGATTGTTCGCGCAACCGCTGCTCATTCCGTTGCTGGCCCTGCTCGTCGGTGGGCTCACGGTAACCATCGTCGGGATTCTCCTCGTGCCATTTGCGATCACGGCGTTCGCGGCCGCACTCTTCGTCTCGGTAACGGCTGGGTACATCGCCATCGCGCGCACGGTGGGTGAGATCTATGTGCGGCGCCGAATCGCACAGGGACTCAGCATCCAGGGTTGGCTGACTTACCGGTACCTGATCTTTGGACTGATTGGCGTGCTGGCGATCTGGATTCCACCGGTGTTGTTCGGGTGGGTGCCGGTTGCCGGCACCTTGATGACCATTATCGCTGCGTTGCTCACCTGGATCCTCGCGACGGCTGGCTTTGGCGCCATGCTCCTTTCAAGGGGCGGCGTGCGTGGTACGGTTGTGCGACGCATCGACCGTGCGCTCGAAGATCGCGATCTCTGGGAGCCCTCCTTTATCGCGGAGCCACGTCGCTCCGGACGCGCGCGCTCGTGAGGACGTCGTACGGCTCCGTCCTGATCGGGGGCGGGCTCGTGCTCAGCAATGTCTCCATCGCCGTCGCCCAGTCCTATCACACCGTGGCCGCTTCTCGCGTGATGCAAGGTGAAGAGGCACTGCACGTTGACGTCGAATTCGTCGTTGGCACGTTTACCCTGGTCGCCGACGCACGTGGTGCGTTGTATCGGGCGACGCTGGTCTACGACGACGATGAGTTCTCACCAGACATCAGCTACGATGCTGAGGAACGCTCCCTCAGCATCGACGTGTCCGGACACGGCGTCGCGTCGAGCATCCGCGAGTTCAGAAACTCCAAACAGCGGCTGGATCTCGGCCTCGCGCCGTCGATCCCGACCACGCTTGCGCTCGAGTTTGGCGCCGCCCGGGCTGACATCGACTTCGGTGGCCTCTCGTTGGCACGGGCCTCGATTGAGACCGGTGCCAGCCGGAGCACAGTGGACTTCTCGACACCCAATCGGATTCGGTGTGAGGCACTCGAGTTTGACGTGGGCGCAGCCCAGTTCACCGCTCGAAACCTCGGCAACGCTCGTTGTGCGCGAATTGGATTCTCGGGAGGCGCTGGTGAGGTCGTGCTCGACTTCGGCGGCCAGTGGGACCCGAACGTCGCGACCGAGGCGTTCGTCGAGATTGGACTGGGCAAGGTGACGCTACGGTTTCCAAAAGCTCTTGGCGTGACCGTTTCGCTCGATCGTCTGCTCGCGGGCTTCGACCGGTCAGGCTTCGTGAAGCGGGGCGACCGCTACGTTTCGGAGAACTTCGAGGAGGCCCAGTCGAAGATTCACTTGCGCGTCGAGGCAGTTATCGGGAAGATCGCTGTAGAGTGGTACTAGGACATCCCCATCCATAAGTAGCGAGCCGTGGATCCACCCCGTTGCTCAACCTGAACTGACGGGTTGTTGACCCCTCCTGGCTCTTCTGCCCCCTCCGGCCAAGGTCCGATTGCCAGCGAGCTACCCCGTGATGATGGGAAGAGACACGCTCTTCCCTCCGGCGCGCTTGATGACCTCCCGTGCGATCTCCGCCAGGGCGCGACCGGCTGGCGAGTTCGGCTGCGCCACGACCACGGGTTTTCCCTCGTCCGCCATGCTTGCCATCTCGGCCTGCAGGGGCACGTGCCCGAGCAGCGGCAGGCCAAGCTCGGTAGCTAGACGCTGGCCCCCACCTGAGACGAAGATCTCGCTTCGCTCGCCGCAGTGCGGACATTCGAAGTAGCTCATGTTCTCCACCACACCGAGCACGGGAACGCCAACGCGCTCGAACATCTTTGCGCCGCGGAGGGCATCACCTACGGCCATCTCTTGCGGGGTCGTGACGATGATCGCGCCCCGCAGGTGCACCGTCTGTGCCAGCGACAGCTGTGCATCACCCGTCCCCGGGGGGAGATCGACCAAGAAGTAGTCGAGCTTGCCCCAATCGACGTCCCGCAGGAACTGCGTGATGATTTTGGTCACGATTGGGCCACGCCAAATCGCGGGGGCGTCCCGGTCCACTAGCAGCCCGAGCGAGATGAGCCGAACACCGTACTTCTCGAGTGGAACGATCTTCCCACTTTGCACCATGGGCCTGTCCGACACCCCGAACAGCCTGGGGATGTTCGGCCCGTAAATGTCCGCGTCCATGAGGGCTACGGCTCGACCCTCGCGCGCGAGTGCAACCGCGAGATTCGCGGCGACGGTCGACTTTCCCACCCCACCCTTGCCGCTGGAAATGGCGATCACGGTGCCAAGGGCGGGGAGTTCGACCGGTGAGGGCGGTCTGGGAACCGCCGCGGGTTGTGGCGATCCACGGGGTGCTCCCGCGGACCCACTGCGGGGCTCCTCCACGTCGATCTTCACGTCCGTCACCCCTTCCACGGCACGCAGCCTTTGACGTACCTGCCTGACGAGGGACGCAGGATCATCGCGCGAGAGAAGGAATGTCAGTGAGACCCGACCGTCCTGGTGCACGCTCAACTGCTGAACCATACCTGCCGACAGCACATCGTTGTCGACCCGGGGGTTTTTGAGCCCTGTGAGCGCTTCAGCGACCGCGGCTTCCAAATTCGATGGCATGTGGTGGTTCCTAGGATGGAGTGGATCCGCGGCCAACGGGTGCAGCGCGCAGCAACGTGCGGCACATGGTGAGCACCGTTTCCTGAACCTCCGGCAGCGACCCCTGGAGGGAGGCACCGGCGGCCTTGCGGTGCCCACCGCCGCCAAATTGTTGGGCGAGCGTTGCCACGTCCACGTCTCCAACAGAGCGGAACGACACCTTGATCCGTCCACTGGCGATGCGACGGAACAGCACGGCAAGACGGACACCTTGTACCGAACGGGCAAACTCGACCACGCCCTCGAGATCGTCGGGATCGACTCCCCGTCGCTCCATCGCGCCGGGCGGGACGGTGAGCCATGCAAGCCCGTAATCATGCTCTACGACCAACGTCTCGAGCACCTCGGCTAACAGCCTGATGCGCCCCTCCGACTGGGTCGCGTAGACGTGGCGGTAGATCCCCTCGGGATCGAGTCCGTGACTGAGCAGATGGGCGGCAACCTGCAACGCTCGT
>JBFGJG010000037.1:0-40366 GCA_041577295.1 Gemmatimonadales bacterium | reverse complement strand
GGGCTCAAGGGATTCCTTCAGGATCCGGCCCTCAGCGCCACGGCGACCGCGGAGGAAATCGACTTTCTGAAGAGGCTGAAGTTCCAGGGCAGGCGGCCGACGCCGCTCTACTATTACCGCGCGTTACAGAACCTCAGGGACCCCCTTCATTTTCGCACCACGGAAAGAACACCATGAACAGAGTGAACCGCTGCGGGCGCATCGCCCACCGGCAAAAATGAACCGCTCGCGACTGAAACTGGATCGCGCCGGGATGGTGTCGGACGGCGGTCCACCACGCTGTCGGGAATGCGACCTGCGTTCGCAGTGCGGCACCGACCGCGATGGCCGGGCAACGGAATCCTGCGTCTGCGGATACTACGCGCACGTAAAGACATGGTGTGGGCAGGTGGATTTCCGACGGGGCGCGCCCGTCGCCGGCACGCGTCAGGGGTGTTCTCCGCCGCCCCTCACCTGCAGCCACGACGCGACGCTGACGCGGACCGCAATGGCGGGCAATGGGAGCGGTCGCGGGTCTCGTGAGACGGAGGAAGGCAGGCCTTCATGCCGCCGCATGGGCTCAATACTCAGTCGTGTCCGGTGGCTCGGAGTAATCGCCGGACGTACACGTCACGCACTCCTGACGCTGATCAGCGTTCGCCCCCGTGAAATCCGTGTTGTGGCAGATGTCACACAGCCCATATGAAACAGGGCCGAACGTGAACTTACGCTCGCACCACTCGGCGTTGGTACAGCCACTGCCGCTGTGACACTTCCTGCAGAGGAGCATCCTGTGCACCGCCGTGGTACGTTGACGTTCACGGAGGGACACGGCGCCCGGCCAGCCGACCGAGCGTTGTCTGCGTAACTCCGGAGGTGGGACTCGAACCCACGACCCGACGGTTAACAGCCGTCTGCTCTACCAGCTGAGCTACTCCGGAATACCTATGCAACCGGCGCCCGCAGTCTAACCGGGCACCTCGGGCGGGGCAAGGAAACGGCTAGTTGCTCACCACGTTGGCGAAGATCGCCACGGAGAGGGCGATCTGAACGACTTGAAAGACGATCGACCAATCGCTCCGGGTGAAGAACTTCCGTGGTACTACGATCTCGTCGCCAGATCTCACGCCGATCTGTTGGAGCGTTTGCCCTCGGAGGCTCGCCTCCTCGAAATTCACCTGGGTCTCCCCGCTGCTGCGGAACACCCGGATCTTGTTGAGGTCTCCCACGGGTGTATTGCCGCCCGCCAAGGCCACGATGTCCAACACGCTGAGTGTTGGGTCCACGGTGTACAGCCCTGGGTTTCGGACCTCGCCGAGCACGGCAATGCGGAAGAGGGGCGTGATCGTGACGAACGGCGTGGTAAACAGTTGCGCGAGCCCGGCGCGGATCGAGTCTCGCACTTCGGCGACGCTGAGGTTGTCCAGATTGATCTCGCCGAGCAGCGGATACTGGATGGTTCCCTCCTCGTTCACCTGATACTGACCGGAGAGCTCCTCGCGCCCCCAGACGGTGATGCGAATGATGTCGCCGGGGCGGAGGGTGTAGGACGTAGAGCCCGCGCCGATAATGGGACCTTGCTCTTGGCCTTGCGCAGAAGCGGGCGCGAACGACAGCGCGATCGCGGCGATGAGAAAGACGGGATTTCGCATGGCGCACAAGATTGGGTGTTGCGTCTCTGAGGTCAACGGTTGGCTCTGGAGGCTGCCGGTTACTTGACCGCGGTTTGGGCGACTTCCGGGACGTCGAGTGCCTCCCGCAAATGTCGCCCCGTCGGTGTGTCTTCACGCGCGACGTCTTCCGGCGTGCCGACGGCAACCACCCGCCCACCGGCCGTTCCCCCTTCAGGCCCGAGATCGATGACCCAGTCGGCCCGCTTGATCAGATCGAGGTGATGTTCGATCACGATGACCGTGTGTCCCGTGTCCACCAAGCGCTCCAACACCTTGATGAGGGTTCGAACATCGTCGAGGTGCAGGCCGGTGGTCGGCTCGTCCAGGATGTACAGACGACGGGAGGTCCGCTTGCCGAGTGTGGCGAGCTGGCGCGCGATCTTGAGCCGCTGTGCTTCACCACCGGAAAGCGTCGTCGCAGGCTGTCCCAGGCGCAGATAGCCAAGCCCTACTTGCTGGAGATACCAGAGGGCTTTCCCGAGGCGCTCCTGGTGACGGAACCGTACGATCGCCTGATCCACGGTGAGGTTCAGGACGTCGTGGATGGAGAGACCTTTGATGCGCACGTCGAGGACTTCGGGCTGGAATCGGGTCCCTTCGCACGCTTCGCACGGCACGAACACGTCGGCCATGAACACCATCTCGATCTGCAGGTGTCCGGCCCCCTCGCATGCTTGGCAGCGTCCACCCCCGGCAGCATTGAAGCTAAAAGTGGCCGGCGTGTACCCCCGAGCCCGGGCCAGCGGTTGTGAGGCAAACAGTGCTCGAACTTCATCGAATGCGCGGACGTACGTGACCGGGTTCGAGCGCGGTGTTCGACCGATCGGTGACTGATCGACCAACACGACGTCGTCCAGGCTCTCCCACCCGGTGAGCTTGTCGACGTGCCCGACCTCTTCGCCCAGATGCTCCTTGGCACCGTGCGCGCCCTTGAGCCTGGTGGCGAGTTGGCGGTACAGCACGTCGTGCACCAACGTCGATTTTCCGGATCCCGAGACCCCCGTCACTGCCGTGAGGGTTCCGAGGGGGATGGCCACGTTCACACGTTCCAGGTTGTGCTGCCGCGCCCCCTCAATGCTCAACCACCTTGGCCCGGCGCGGCGCCGCATGCTAGGCACCGCGATCCGCTTGGCGCCCGTGAGGTACTGTCCGGTGAGCGTTGCCGCCGCGCACGCGTCGTCGATGGTTCCGGCGAACACGAGCGTGCCGCCGTGCTCCCCGCTTCCGGGGCCCAATTCGACCATGTGATCCGCCGCGCGGATGGTCGCCGCGTCGTGCTCCACCACCACCACCGTATTCCCCGATGCGCTCAGCCGGCGCAGCAAGGCCAAGAGGCGATGAATGTCCCGCGGGTGAAGTCCGATCGATGGCTCGTCGAGGACGTAGAGAGTATCGACCAAGCTCGCGCCAAGCGCGTTCGCGAGCGCGATCCGTTGTGCCTCCCCACCCGACAGCGTCCGTGTCTGCCGGTCGAGCGACAGGTAGCCGAGCCCCACGTCACAAAGAAAGCCGACACGATCGCTGAGCTCCCGCAGGATCGTCTCCGCTACGGCGCGCTCGAAGGGCGACAGCTCGAGCGCAGCGAGCCATTGGGCGATTTCCTCGGCTGTACGGGATGCAACATCCGCGATCGACCACGGTCCGACGCGCACGGCGATGGCCTCCGCTCGGAGCCGCGCTCCGTGACAAGCCGGGCACACCTTCGCCTTTTGGTATTGCCGCAGAAAGACCCGGATATACTGCTTATACCGCTTGGTCTCGAGGGCCCGCAGAAAAGGAAACACGCCGCTGTAACGTCGCCCCTTCTTGTGCAGCAGCAGCCGCTGTTGGGCGGACGTCAGGCTCCTCCACGGAATGTCCCACGGAATCTCTTCCGCCCGGGCGAAGTCTCGCAGCATCCGCCGCCGCTTGGTGTACCGGGGTTTGGTCCAGGGATCCAGAGCTCCATCCGCCAGTGATCGTTTGGCGTCCGGCACGATAAGGGACTCGTCGTACTCGAGCACGGCGCCAAAGCCGTTGCACCCTGGACACGCTCCACGCGGGCTGTTGAACGAAAAGAGGGTGGGTGAGAGTTGCGGAGTCGTTGTTCCACACGACACGCAGCGGGGGTGTTGGGAAAAGCCCGCGACCCGGTTCTCGTCGAGTGCCTCGGCAAGACCCTCGCCCTCAGCAAACGCCAGCGCCAACGAATCTGCGAGCCGTCCCTGCAGGGCAGGTGTCGCCTTGACTCGGTCAACCACCACCCGAACGCCAGGCGCGTCGAGACGAAGGTCGGGCGGAAGCTCGTCAACCCGATGCACCGTCGTGCCGAGCAGCACGCGCACGAATCCCATCGCCTGGAGGTTTTCACGTATCAGATCGTGATTGGCCTGAGTGGACTGGGGGAGTGGGAAGCAGATAAGCAGCTGTCGGCCGGCGCATTCGCGTACCAGCCGATCTGCCGCCGTGCTCGGGGAGTCTGCCGTCACCGCGCCGCCGCACGCCGGACAGTACGGTCGTCCCACCCGCGCCCACAGGAGCCGGAGATAATCGTAGATCTCCGTCGCGGTGCCGACCGTCGATCGGCTGGACGTGGTCGGGTTCTTCTGCTCGATCGCGACGGCGGGTGAGACACCATCCAATCCGTCCACCGCCGGTTTTGGCATTCGCTCGAGGAACTGCTTTGCGTACGTCGACAGGGACTCGACATACCGCCGTTGTCCCTCCGCATACAGCGTGTCGAATGCCAGCGAACTCTTGCCCGATCCGGACGGTCCCGTGACGACGGTGATGGCCCGCCGCGGGATCTCCACGGTGATCCCTTTCAAGTTGTGCTGCGAGGCGCGGTGAATGACGATGCGATCCGTGGGCATGAGGAGAACCATAGTGTGCCACCCACACGGACACCAACCCATCCGTTGACGCCTGGCTCGTCGGTGCGGTACGTTGGCCAGCCTCATGGCGAGTCCACTTGCGCCCCGCCTGTTCCGTCGCGGCCTCGAGCTGTTTGCCGCGATCTCTTTGCTGGTCTTTGTCGCTATCCTGTTCTACGGAAACAATCTGGAGCTCTTTCTCAAGGCGCTCCTTACGCTCAAATGGGGCTGGCTCGCTCTCGGCGTTGCGGTAGCGTCCTTCGATTGGCTTGGGGGTGGGATGCGCTTGTGGGTGTTGACCCGCCACGTGTTTCCGGCGACACGCATCCGTAGCTGCATACTGGCGGCTGGGCTCAACGCCTGGGGTGGTTATCTCACGCCGTCACAGACCGGTGGCGGGCCGGTGATGATCTACGCGATGAAGCGCGCGGGCATCCCCATTCCCGAGGCGATGATTTCCGGACTCATGAGCTTCATCGCAACCGTAGTGTTTTTCGCGGTGGCCGGTCCCGTTGCGGTGTTTTTGGGGGCAGGGCAGTCGCTCGAGCAACACGGCGTGATCGGTCGCACGCTCAGCCTCAACGACCTCTTTCGGCTGAGTTTGGGCGGGTTTGTTGGTATCGGGATCGTCATGCTGTTTCTCGTGTCGTTCCCAGGGCTGGCCCGCCGCCTTGCCCGCCGAATGGTCAAATGGCTCGAGACGCACGGGAGTCCAAAACTCGCTCACAGAGTGCAGCACCTTCCCGCGGGGATCGATCGCGCCCACGAGTCGATCGTGGCGTTCTTCCGTGGACGGGGGTGGGTGTCGCTCGCCGCAGCCGTGCTGCTCACCGCAGCAGCCCATGCGAACAAGCTGTTGGCTGGCTACCTGGTACTGCGGGCCCTCAACATCCATGCGAACTTCGTGGACGTCGTGCTGCTCCAAACCTTGATCGTATTCCTTTTGTATTTCGCTCCGACGCCCGGTGGCTCGGGGATCGCCGAGATTTTGTCGGCGGCAGTGATGTCCATCTATGTGCCTCGCGAGCTTACCCCCTCGTACGTGCTCCTGTGGCGTGTTCTGGTGTCTTATTTGACCGTGGCATTCGGATCCTACGTCTTCTGGCGGTGGCTCAAAGGATTCGACGAGCGTGCGGAGGTCGGGTGATCCCGCACGATTGGTTGCACGCCCTGATTTCAGGCGGTAGCTTACCACCGGTCTCGGTAAACCGATGTCATATCTGGAAGTAGGCGGTCGCCGCTACTCCCTGGATCCAGGGGAGACGGTCATCGGCAGCGATCCGGATGGGCAGATTGTGTTAGGTGGCGGGTCCGTCGCCGCACAGCACGCTCTCGTTCGGGCGACGGCCGATGGCCAAATTTCCATACACAGAGCGAAAGAGGACGTCGAGGTGCTGGTGAACGGGGTTCGGCTCGGCGCGCAGCCGACGCCGCTACTCCACGGTGACAAGGTGGTCATCGGCGGACACGAGCTCCGTTTTGGAGACGAGCGGCGGGGTGGTAGCACCCAGTTCATGAACGTCGACCAGGCGCTGGGCGGTTCACGCGAGAGTCCGCAACGGCCGGCTCAAGGAGCGGGCACCGTTGGCGGCCGGCTGGTTTCGCTAGTGGATGGGAGGGAGTACAGCGTTGGCGCGGAGAACATGGTGATCGGACGGTCCACGGAGTGCGACGTGGTGCTGACCAGTCGAAACGTCTCGCGGCGGCACGCGGAGATTCAAACGAGCCCCATGGGATATGTGTTGCTCGACCGCAGCACCAACGGCACGTTCGTCAACGGCGAACGGATTCATGAGTCGCACACGCTCGCGCGCGGTGACGTCATCCGGGTTGGTGAGGAGGAGTTTCGTTTCTATGCTGAGCAGGCCGAGCCCGAGGGCGCATCCGACGCGGAAGCCGCCGAGCGAACTGCGATCGAGATTCAAGCGGTCAAGTCACCAGCTGCCCAAGCGAAGCCCGCCCCACCCAAGCCTCCAGCGCCCGAGCCGGCCGTCGATGATCGCGATCCGTTTTTACCAGATCCGTCAAAGGCCCGTGGGGAAGGTCGTGCACGCGACTTGGGGCAGCCGGCGCCCCCCGGGGCCGTGCACCAGCTACGAGACACGCTGTTCGGGGTCCCTGGTGTGAAAGTTCCGGGTCTCACGCGCGGAACTCCTCCGGAAGTTGAACGCCCGGAGGTCCCACCGAAGCCCAGTGCGCCACCACCCGAGCGCGCTTCGCACGCGCCGGCGCTCGCCAACCTGGTGGTGCGGAGTGGACCGCTCAAAGGGACGCGCTTTGCGATCCGCGTTCCGGTGGCGAACATTGGGCGCGCCGAGTACAACGACGTGGTGATCCAGGATGCGAGCGTTTCCACGACTCACGCCAAGCTGCAGCGACGAGAAGGGATCTGGGTCCTGGTAGACCTCGATTCGACCAATGGGACGAGCGTTGATGGCGAACGCATCCGGGGCGAGGTCCCGATTGCCCCGGGTGCGAAGGTCAGATTTGGGAACGTCGAGATCTTGTTCGAGCCGACTGACGACAGCGCCCCGGTGGAGCAAATAGGTGGCACGCAGGTTCTTGATGCGTTTGCCATGCCGCGCACGCCTCCTCCGGGCCCTCGGACACGCGAGCCAGAGCCAGCAGCCCCTCCGCCCAAGCCCGAGTGGGAGGAGCCACCCACTCCGCGGTCCATCGAGCGGAAGGAGGTTGCGCCGCCTCGCGAAGTCCTCATGCACAAACCCGAACGCGAGCCCGACCACGCGGGTGGCACCCCACTGTTTACACGTCTCATCTGGGGGCTCTTGGTGCTCGTCGTGCTTGCGGTTCTCATCATTGTCTTTGCCGGTTAACGTGTCGCCCACGGTCAAGTTCACCTGCGCTGGCCGCACGGACGTAGGGGTCATTCGGTCGGGCAACGAGGACGCTTACCTAATGAAGCCGGAGCAAGGCGTTTTCATCGTGGCCGATGGGATGGGCGGGCACGCTGCGGGCGAAGTCGCCAGCGAGATGGCGGTGACCATCATCGCGGATGAGCTGAAAGGCGTTCACGGGGCGGACGATACCGAAGCGGCGAACGTGATGCGGACCGCGATCCGCGAGGCGAACGGTAAGATCTTCAACCGAACGCTCACCGAGCAGGACAAGCGTGGGATGGGCACCACCGCCACCGCCCTCATCCTCAACGGCACCCGATATCTCATCGGCCAGGTCGGTGATAGCCGTGCTTACGTTCTCCGGGCGGAGCGCCTCGCCCAACTCACCAAAGATCATTCCTACGTTCAGGAGCAGGTGGATGCCGGGTACCTGACTCCGGAGCAGGCACGGACCCATCCGTACAGCAACGTCATCACGCGGTGCGTCGGGGCCAACAGCGAGGTGGCCCCGGATGTTTACGCCGGGACGTTACGCGCCAAGGATATCTACCTCCTAGCCTCGGACGGGCTCACGGGAATGCTGGAGGACCACGATCTTCTGGCGATCATGAAAGGTCATGCCGCGAGTCCGGCCCGCATGGTGGACACCCTGATCGCCGAAGCCAACCACCGAGGCGGCCTCGACAACATCACCGCGGTCGTCATCCGCATCGACGAAATCGAGAACCTCGAGATCGGCGGAGATTCGACTCAGCCCACGTGACCGACGCCGGGTCCCTCGGGGCGATCGTGGCCGAACACCTCACTCCAATCCTCTACGCCTTGGAAGTCTGTGCCGTCTCGATGGAACAAGCCGGCAGGCCGGACGAAGCGCGCTACTACCGAACCCTGGCGCGGCAATTGGCCGAGGCAGGGGGGGGAGGAGGGAGTAGGGAGTAGAGGGTAGGGTGCAGGGCCTGGACCCTGCTTACGCGTTTGCTTGCCACGACCATTCACCCCGCTGCCAGCTCCGCCACAAGCTCGGCCTCGCTCCGCTCAACGATGGCCAAAACCGCGCGGGGATCCACGCTCACGGGTTCGGCGACGAACAGTCGCAGCCTCCGCGCGGCGGTGTGGAGCTCTTCGGCAACGTGCTGGATGCCGAACCGTCCTTCTGCGCCGGCGGTGGAGATCGTGTCCGTGCGACCATCACTCATGAGCAGGGGCAACTGGACCGACAGCATCTCCGGTTTGGCAGGAAAATCGAGCAGCACGTCTCCTGGTTGGACGCCGAGCTCTTCGGCGAGACGATCCTCTACCCGCTCGACCAAGTCCGGATTGCGTGGTATCCAGTCGCCTGTCCCCTCCGGTAATTGCGCGGCCGGCAGGTCGAGACCACGCTTGTAGAGATGCCGGCGCCTGAGCCGGCGCGCCAGCACCGGATCGCCGGCATGCCGCAGCCTCTCCATGAGTGTCTCGTCTGTTGACTGCGCGATCCAAGAAGGGTCGAGTTCCATCCGCGCAATGCCACCGCGGACCAGACGCTTGAACATGGCCGTCGCGCTGCGAACAGCGTGATGCCAATACACGTTGCGGTACATCTGATACTTGGCAAACAAGAGCGACTCCAAGGCGCTCAACCCCTTTTCGTGGACACCAACCGCTGCGGACCCGTTTGGTTGCTCGACGATGGTGAGGGAATGCAGCAGCCGGTCGACATCTACCGTTCCGTAGGGAACCCCGCACATGCGGGCGTCTCGTGTCAGGTACTCGATCTTGTCCAGGTCCAGCGAGCCGGAAATGAGGCCCTGCAGTGCGCTGGAGCTCTGACCAGCGATGAGCTCCATGAGGCGTGACGCGACCGATGGGATCACAAAGCCCTCGATGGCCGCCGCGAGCTCCGGGTTCCGCAACCGATCCCGCGCCAGAACCTCGTGCGACGGCAACCCGGCTTCCTCCAGCGCGTGCGAAAACGGATAGTGCCCAATGTCGTGTAAGAGCGCCGCCAACCGCACGAGCGTCTGTTGCTCTCGCGGCACGGCATTCAGCTCTCCGCGATCGGCCAGCAACCCCAGGGCGCGTCCGGCGAGGTGATATGTGCCGAGGGCGTGTTCAAAGCGTGTATGGGTGGCACCGGGGTAAACGAGGAACGCATGACCGAGCTGGCGAACGTACCGCAGTCGTTGGAAGGGCTCGGTGTCTACGACGGCGAGTGCCTCCGCATCGACCCGAATGTTGTTCCACAGGGGATCGCGGATGACTTCGAATCGGCCTCGACCTGCCACGGGCGCCACCGCGAACCGTTAGGTTGCGGGTCCGGCTCGCCGCACTCCTTCCGACACCTCATCGGCGTAACGACCGAAGTTTTCTCGGAACATCGTCGCGAGCTTCGCCGCCTGCTGGTCGTAGGCCGAGGGGTCAGCCCACGTGCTCCGCGGATCGAGCACGTCGGAAGGTACGCCAGGTACTTCGCGTGGCACGTGGATGCCAAACACAGGATGGGGCCTCGTGGGCGTTTTGTCGAGGCTGCCGGCGAGCACCGCGCGCACCATGGCTCGCGTATGCGCAAGACTCATCCGGTGTCCAGTGCCGTACGCGCCACGAGTCCACCCAGTGTTCACGAGCCAGCATTTGGCGTTGTGCCGCTCGATCCTCTCCCCCAGCATCTTGGCGTAGACCCCCGGATGGAGGGGCAGGAACGGCGCGCCAAAACACGCGCTGAACGTCGCCTGGGGCTCGGTCACCCCTCGTTCCGTGCCGGCAACCTTGGCGGTGTACCCTGAGAGGAAATGATACATCGCCTGTTCTGCGGTGAGCTTAGCGACGGGTGGCAACACGCCAAAGGCATCTGCAGTCAAAAACACGACATTCTGTGGATGGCCGCCTACGCCATCACCGACATGGTTGGGGATGTATTGGATTGGGTACGACGCCCGGGTGTTTTCAGTAATGCTATCGTCATTCAGGTCAATGATACCGGCATCATCCACGACCACATTCTCGAGGATGGTGCCCTCCATCTTGGTCGTGGCGTAGATCTCTGGCTCCCCCTCGGCTGAGAGCCGGATCACCTTTGCGTAGCAACCGCCCTCGAAGTTGAAGACCCCAGTTTCACTCCACCCATGCTCGTCGTCGCCGATGAGTCCACGACTCGAGTCGGCGGAAAGCGTCGTCTTCCCCGTGCCCGAGAGGCCAAAAAAGAGCGCGACGTCTCCTGCCTCACCCTTGTTCGCCGAGCAGTGCATCGGTAAGACCCCGCGCTGCGGGTACAGGTAGTTCAGGATGGTGAACATCGACTTCTTCATCTCACCCGCGTACCGAGTTCCGCCGATCAAGACCGTTCGCTCACCGAAGTTGACCACGATGAAGGTGCCCGTGCGGGTGCCGAACTCCGCCGGGTCGATCTGCATCTCCGGCGCGTGGAGCACGGTGAATTCTGGCTGGAACTTCCTGAGCATGTCGACCGCTGGGCGGATGAACATGTTCCACACGAAAAGCCCGTTCCACGCATGCGTGGTGACGAAACGAACCGGGATGCGATAGGCAGGGTCCGCCCCGGCGAAGAGGTCGCGAACGAAGAGTTCGTCTCGCTCGCTCAGATACGCTCTCACCGCCTTCTCGAGCCGCCGGTACGCGGCGGCATCGATCTCCTGGTTCACAGGGCCCCACCAGATGTCTCCCTCGGTCGCCGGCTCCCGCACGACGAACTTGTCCTTGGGGGACCGACCGGTGTGGGGCGTCGTGTTGGCAACGAAAGGGCCGCCCCGAATCGCGCGCCCTTCCTTCCGCCGAACCGCCGCTTCCAGGAACTGTTTTGGCTCGAGATTCCAGTGGACGGTGCCCGCTGCTTCGATGTCCTTGGCCACCATGCGTCGCTTGGACGTTCTGGCCGATGGTCGTGTAGCCATGTGCCTCTCGTACCGTTTAAAACGCGATCAGCGTGACGCGGCGTGTTGGCGCCGGGACCGCTCCTGGGCGTCCACGGTCGCAATGATCGCCATGTTCACGATGTCGCTGACGTCGGAACCGCGCTGGAGAACATGCACTGGCTGTGCCATCCCCACCAAAATCGGTCCGATGGCCTGTGCCCCGCCCAGCCGCATCAGGAGTTTGTAGGTTACGTTCGCAGCGTTGAGATCGGGGAAAACTAATACATTCGCCGCCGTCCGCAGGCGGGAAAAGGCATAACGCTCCTTGAGAATCGCCTCGTTCACCGCCGTATCCGCTTGCATCTCTCCGTCGACGATCAACTCCGGCTCGCTGTCATGCAGGATGCGCACCGCCGCCGCAACTTTGTCCGAATGCGGGTGCCGTGATGAGCCAAAGTTGGAAAACGACAGCAGAGCTACCCGTGGCTCGAGGCCAAAGTGCCTCACGAAGTGGGCCGTTGCGGAGGTGATCTCCGCGAGGCGCTCGGCGCTCGGATCGATGTTCACGGTGCAGTCGGCGAAGAAGTAGGTCTCGTTGGGTAGAATCATCATGTAGATCCCACACAACGCTGTACGCGCTTCGGAGAGCCCAATCGTCTCGATGGCAGGCCGAATGGTATCCGGATAGTACCGGTTTTCTCCGCCTACCAAGGCGTCGACGTGCCCCGCCGCCAGCATCCCGCAGGCATAGTAGATGGGCTCACGCATCCGCGCTCGAGCCTCCGCGAGCGTCACACCTTTCCGTCGCCTGCGCTCCCAGAATCGACGGGCATAGGCCTCGAGGCCGGGTGCACGATGTGGATCGAGCAACTCGATCCCATCGAGTTCCATTCCGGCATCGGCGGCAGTGCGGTGGATTTCATCCAGCTCACCGAGTAATACCGGTTGCGCGATGGCCTCGTCCACGAGAATCCGCGCCGCACGGATGATCTTTGATTCATCGCCCTCGGGAAATACGATCCGTCGAGGATCTGCCTCGGCGCGTATCGACAGGCTACGCATGATGGCACGCGCGCGCCCGAGACGCCCTTCGAGCACAATCCGGTACTGCTCGATATCGAACGTGGTTGCCGCCACACCACTTTGCATCGCCGCCTCCGCGACGGCCGTTGCGACCCAAATCAACACCCGAGGGTCAAACGGTTTGGGAATGAGATAGTCATTACCGAAGCGGAGCCGGTCGAGCCCGTACGCTCGCATCACGGCATCCGGTACGTCCTCCTTGGCCAACGACGCCAACGCGTGCGTAGCCGCCATCTTCATTTCCTCGTTGATCGCACGCGCCCTGACATCGAGCGCACCGCGAAAGATGAAGGGGAAGCCGAGTACGTTGTTGACTTGATTCGGGAAGTCCGACCGACCGGTAGCGACGATCGCGTCGTCACGTGCCGTATGAACCTCCGACGGGAGGATCTCCGGGGTGGGGTTCGCTAACGCGAAGATGATGGGCCGGTTCGCCATCCCCCGTACCATCTCCCGGTCGACGAGGTCACCTACCGATAAGCCGACGAACACGTCGGCGCCCTCGAGCAGCTCTGCCAAGCTCCGTGCGCTCGTTGGGCGCAAGAACCGCTGACGATACCCGTCGAGATCCGCTCGCCGGTCGTGCAACACGCCATCTTTGTCGAACATGAAGATGTGATCGGGGTGCACCCCCAGCCGGATGTAGTGCTCCGCCGTGGCGACGGCCGCCGCTCCCGCACCGGCAAACACGACGCGCACGTCACCAATCGCTTTATCAACGAGCTCGAGTGCGTTGATCAATGCCGCGCCAGTGATGATGGCAGTGCCGTGCTGGTCGTCGTGAAATACGGGGATCGAGAGCGATTGGCGGAGGCGTTGCTCGATCAGAAAACAGTCCGGCGCACGGATGTCCTCGAGGTTGATTCCGCCGACAGTGGGCTCGAGCAGCTCACAGAACCGAATCACTTCCTCCGGATCTTGAGAGGCCACCTCGAGATCAAACACGTCGATGTCGGCGAAGTGCTTGAAGAGGATGCCCTTGCCCTCCATCACCGGCTTGCTTGCGAGCGCTCCGATGTCTCCCAGTCCCAGCACCGCCGTCCCGTTCGACACCACGGCGACGAGGTTGCCCTTCGTCGTATAGCGATAGGCGTCTTCCGGATTGTGAGCGATTTCGCGACACGGCTCGGCGACGCCAGGGGTATACGCCAGCGAAAGGTCGCGCTGGTCCTTGAACGCCTTCGACGGAGTGACCTGGATCTTGCCGGGCCGGCCCTCGGCATGATAGTCGAGTGCCTCCTGACGACGGACGGGCATTTATCTAAGTTCCTGTAAGATAATGGCTTATGGTAGCGTTCCGGTGGCGAGGGTGTCAAGAACGGGGCTCATCCAACGCATCGATCATCGCCACGCGCCGCTGGTGGCGTCCTCCCCCAAACGGGGTCGCGAGAAAGACCCGAACGATCTCGGACGCCAGCCGCGTCCCAATCAGGGTGCCACCGAGGGTTAAGATGTTGGCGTTGTTGTGTTCCCGGGCGTTTTGGGCGGTGGTCAGGTCGTAGCACAACGCCGCACGAGCCCCAGGGATCTTGTTGGCGACCATGGCGCTGCCGATTCCGGCTCCGTCCACCATGATGCCAAAGGCCGCGTCTCCATAGGCTACCGCGTCAGCGACGCGAGCTGCGTAGACCGGATAATCCACGGACTCGGCGCTTTCGCAGCCCACGTCTCTGACCTCCCATCCCAACCGCGGGATGACCGTCTTCAGATGTTCCTTGAGCGGAAACCCGCCGTGGTCTGACCCCACGGCAACGACCCTCCCTCGCGCCCCCTCCCCGTCGCCCCCCCTTGGTATTGGGAGTGGAACGTGGGGAGTTGGCGGTGCCGCTGGGTTGCTCCGCGCACTCTCAGCTCCCTGCACCCCACTCCCCCCGGTTTGGGTGGAGTCGGGTGGCTGGAGTACCACCCCGAGCTGGCGTGCGAGGTCACGGGCCGCTGGGGTCACGATCGCACGGTCGGGGAGGATCAATCGACTCGAACCGGCCACGGCGCGGACGTCTCGTTCGGTCACCAGTCTGCTCACGATCGATCGGGCTCTCCTAAACGGTCGTTGCCAGGTTCCAAGTTATGTCACCTGGAGAGTTCGGGGAGACCTACGCGGCTTCGGGTGTGGGCTTTGGGCGGACGAAAGCTCGAACGATGAATGCGACGATGAGCGCAAAGGCGAACGCGACGACGACCATGGGGCCGGTAGGGAGATCGGTCACGAACGAGGCGTAGAGACCTAGCACGGTTGCGAGGGAGCCGCACAGCCAGGCGAGCGCGATGAGCAAACCGGGGCGGGACGTGAACAGGAACGCGATGACGGCCGGGATGACCAGGAACGAAAAAACTTGGAGAACGCCGGCGATTTCTACCGAGGACGTTACGACGACCCCGAAGAGACCGTAGAACAGGAAGTCCCACCACCCGATCTTCCACCCTTTGGTTTTTGCTTTGTCGGGCTCGAGCGAAATGCTGAGGAACCGGTCGCGGAGGAACCAGTGGACGATCCCGATGACCCCATAGATGATCGCGGTCTTCCAGATCTGCGGCCACGTGACCCACAGGAGGCTCCCAGTGAGCAGCTGTTCGACGTGCTCCGATCCGCGCGGCGCCTGCGCCGCGAGCAGGATGGTCAGGGCGGAGGCGACCACATAGACGATGCCGATGATCGCTTCCTGGGGAACGTGCTCGTGGTCCATTCGCGTGAAGCTTAGCAATGCGGCTGCGAGCAGCGTTGCGCCGAGCCCGATGAAATACCCGGCTTGGGCTGCAGGCAGACCGGTAAGGGCGTGCACCCGTTCGGCGAGGCCCAGGCCAGCAGCGGCCCAACCCATTGCCGCCACTTGGGCGAGTGCGAGGTCGACGAAGATGACGCCGCGGGCGATGATGTGCACCCCGAGATACCCGTGGATCCCAACCAGGATCAGGGCGGCCACGAGGGCGGGCAGCATCAACTCGAGCACGAATCGCCTCCGGTGGGCGAGAATCCCGTCATGCCGCGGTCACCGCTGTGCCCTCGACTCGGTCGACAACGCTTGGAACCCACTCGCGAGTCGTGTGACCCAAAGATCCACGAGGCTGAAGTAGTCGCTCACACCTTCCTCACCATCGACGTGTTCTGGGATGATGACGGGTCGCACCCCGGCGCGCGAGGCAACGCGCTCCACCTGCGTCCGGCTGAAGTAGTTCGCCGCCAACAAGATGGGAATGTTTTCCCTGCGTATGAAGTCGATGACGTTGCGGACGTGACCGGGTGACGGCGGGATCCCGGGTTTGGGTTCCACATACATGGCGCATTCCGTTTTGAATCGGGCACTGAAGTACGCCCAGTTCTTGTGGTAGCAGACCAATCGGCGCCCTCGGAACGCAGCACCCTCCGCGAGCCAGCCTCCGAGATAGTCGGTCAACGGCTTGCCTTGAAACTGCTGGGTGGCGGCAAAATCCCAGAAGCGGTAGCTGCGAGCGATGTCGAATAGCGCGTCCTTGCCCAGCATGTCTACCAATTGGTCGCCGAACGTGCGTCGCAGGACGCGGTCTTGGAATCGCTGTAAGTTGGCGTCGTATGTTCGCGCGTTGGCGGCGTTCACCCGTTTGAGGCCGGCCACGATGTTGCGTGCGATGATGATGCCATTCACCGGGTCGGTGTGAATGTGCGGGTTCCCGAACACGTGGATGTCCCCGCCGGCTCGTGACACGGTCTCCGGGATGTCGAGCAGCTTCACGCCGGAGTACGCCACCACGTGACCCGGTGCTCCCTCGATCACCTTGGGGTTGTTCGCCCGATCCATCAGCGCGGGCACCCACAGCTCGAGGTCGAGCCCCGTCGTCACGAAGAGGTCCGCTCGCTGGATTAGCGCGGCAAAGCTGGGTCGTGGGTTTACGAAGTGAGGATCCTCATCTCCGCGGGCAATTGCCTCGACGCTCGCGAGGTCGCCGGCCACCTCACGGGCTATGGCGGCGTAGGTCGGGAGCGTTGTCACTACTCGCACCCTGGATTGTGCCTCCACACGGTGTGGCAGCGTCGCTAACAACGCGGCCAGAGCGAGCAGGGCAGAGGTTCGCCAAATGCAATTCATTCCAACCTCAATACGTTTCGTGTTTGTGCGGGCCAAAGGCCCAGACGGTCTGGAACAGAATCGTGTGATTGCCCGACAGACCCTGGGGCTTCAGATAGTTGTACTGAAGCCGTAGTCGTACCCACTCACTCTGCCACCAAGTGATACTCGGAGCGATTTGGACGATCTCGGGCTCGGCGCCAAACGGATCGAGTACATCGACGCGTGTACCTAGAGTCCAGCGCTGACTCGCGCGGAAGTTCGCCTGGAAGTATCCCCCGGAGCCCGTTTCCTCGATCGCACCGAAATCCTTCTCCACGAAATACCACTCACCCTTCAATTGGAGATCCCGGTACCTAGACTGGCCCGGCGGGGTGAACCGGTAGAACACGTCGATCCCGGCCATCCGCGTGTCCAAGGAGGCCTCGTCGTTTTGTCCGTAGACACCAGTGGCGCCAATCTGGAGAAAGCTCGATCCCAGGTCCCAGAAACTCTGGAAACGGCCCAGGTAGCTGATCTGATTCCCGCCGTCGAACAATGCGTCGTTGTTGCCTCGGGTGACCTCAAAGAGCAGCGTCTGGGTGCCTGCGCCCACCGTGAGCGACGGAAGTGTGACGGCACCACCTGTCTGGATGAGGCCATCCTCACCGAGAAAGGCGATCGTCGCTAGCGGCCGCTCCACCTCGAGCAGCGCATGGGTGTGCCAGCGATTGTAGAGTCCGATCTCTTGCCTGAACTTGCCGATCTTGAGTCCCAACCCACCCGGCAGCCCGACCCAGTACATGTACCCTTCCTCGATTTCAAATCCGCCGCCTTCCTCCTCGCCCTCCTCCTCCGGAAAACCCGCAATCTCGAAATCTTCTTCCCTCGCTATGAACACCTTGGCTCTGGTGTAGGGATCGAGCGCCGCCTGAAATGAAAACTCAAACTCGCGCGGTGTCCCGCTGAATCCATTGTCGCCGTCGGCCGGCGCGATGTAGTTGCCGACGATGTCGCCGGTGACGCTGATCTCTGGATTGAGGACGGACAGGTTGCGCGTCCGACTCTGCTGCTGAGCCGCCGTGTCGGGCGACGCTTGCGCCGCCTCTCCGGCCGCGTCACGCGCAGCCTCGCGCAACGCCTCGAGCTCATCCGCGACCTGGGTGGTATCGGCACCTCGCTGCATCAGTTGCCGCAGCATCTGCTCTAGCGAATCCACGCGCGCTTTGAGAAGCCGCACCTCCCTCGCTAGTGAGTCAGCTCGCGACCGTTCCGACTCTTGCGCAGCAACCGGAGTTGCCAGTGCAAGGCTCGCAAATGCCGTCCATACGATTCTGCTGCCGATCATTCCACACGACCTCCATGATTCGTTCCACGACGCAACACCAGGGGGCCGATTGCGACCCCAAGCTCAACGACCTGGCGTTTAGGAGGTTGGGGGAGCTCTCACCGATGGTGGACGTCGCGCCGCCGAACCGGCGATGTGGTCGGTCTCGTGGTACCGAAGTGAGCTGAGATGAGGGAGTGCGAGGGTATGCTTGGGGGCCGCTGGTAGTGCCAGGAAGTGGAAGGTGCTTCCGGATAAGCAGATCGCGTCAGCGTGGACTCGGACACATTCATCGGTGTGCCCCGACTCGACCGCACTCGCGGTGCTGATCACCTCGAACTGGGCGTGGAGAACGGGTGCCAGCACCCAGCCAAGCATTGTCGCGAGCAACAAGGCCTTGCCCGGTCGGGACCAACGGCGATGTGATTCTCGCAGGCGCATGATCAGACTTTCAACTTCATGAACGACCGGCCGCTACCGGCGACGACTCACCTGCCCACTTTGAACTGTCTCGATCAGCAATTGACCTACACGGTAGTTGGGAATAAAACCAGCAAACCGCTCTGCGCCAGGGCCGACCGCAAAGAGAGGAATCATCTCTGCGGTGTGCATGATCGTCGTGAAACCCTCCCGAAACGTGCCGGTACTATCGTACTGTAATGCGAGCCCACCGGTCTCGTGGTCCGAGAGAACCACGATGAGCGTTTCGGGGCGACGCTTGTGGTATGCCAGCGCGACCCCGATGGCGGCGTCGAAATCCAGCATTTCAGCTTGGATCGACGCCAGGGGCTCATTGCCGTGCCCCCGCCAATCGGGTTGGGAGCCTTCCACCATCAAGAAGAAACCGTCCGGGTCCTTGTCCAGCACGCGGAGCGCCGCTGCGGTCATCTGAGGCAGCGTGGGGGACCGATACGGCACCCACGTCGTGTCTGGCACGGTGATCGTGGTATCGATGCTGGCCGAATCTCGGAAGATTTGCACGGTGGTGTCTCGGAGCGTCACCTCCGGTCGGATCGCACCCGGCATGTGGCTCACAGCGAACATCCCGAAGAGGCGCTCCACCTTATCGAGATCCAGGGCCTCCAGCTCCTCGGGTGTTTCGATGTAGGTGTAGCGACCGAGGATCTGAAGACGAAGGTCGAGTGAATCCGGACGGTGTGAGGGATCGTAGATACCCGCGCCGCCCCCCATCACCACGGTCACCTCATGATCGAGGATCTGGCGGCCAATCTCCCATTCCATGAGCCGGTTCGGGACATGGGCGGCGAACGAGGCGGGGGTGGCGTGGGTGATTCGGGAGGTGGCAACCAAACCGGTCGCCATGCCGCGATCTTGTGCCATCTCCAACACCGTCTCGACCGCCGACGAGTCCGGCGCCACACCGATTGCCCCGTTGTAGGTGCGGATGCCCGCCGCATACGCCGTGGCACTCGCGGCACTGTCGGTCACCTTACTGTCAGACGCTCGCGTGTCAACCAACCCGACGACGGGCATGGCCTGCACGGCGAGACTCTCCGCGGCGAACAGCGCTGCCGTCCAGTAACTGATCCCGGCGCCATCCGCGATAAACAGGATTACGCGTGGTGGCGTACCCTGCGCCCCGGCCGCAGTCGATCCCAGGGCACTGAGCGTCAATAGCAAGGAGCTCACTCGCGCAAATTTCTGAATGGTCATTCTCTCGCCCAATTTCTGTGCGTTCGCCAATTCTCCCCGGCCGCGTCACTACATACCCGCTACACGCCTCTCTGGTCCTCCCGGTCCCCCAACCAATCCTTCTTGAAGTTCCCGTGCGTTCCCTGCTAACCTTCCACCCTTCCAGCCTCGCATTCTCATCCCCATCTCCGCAGTCGGTTTAGCATCTTTCGATCGGTTCGCTCCGGATCATCACCTTTGGGGGTTTCGATGATCTTGATGATATCCCGAAAGCGTTTGTCTTGCATGATTCGTCGAAACGGGGTGGCTCCCAGTGTCCCCTCTCCAATGAGCTCGTGTCGGTCTCTGCGTGACCCCATCGGTGTTTTTGAGTCGTTCAAATGAAAGCATCGTAAGTGGCGGAGGCCGATCGTTCGGTCCCAATGGCGCCACACGGCATCCCAATCACCTACCAGATCGTAACCCGCGGCGTAGAGATGACAGGTGTCGGCACAGAATCCGACGCGCCGCTTGAAAGGAGCGGGGATCGCTCTCCTTAGGTCGGCGAGCTCCTCGAACGTCGATCCGAGTGCCGTGCCACTTCCGGCTGTGGTCTCGATGAGGATCATCGGTCCTGGCACCGCGCGGAGGCATGCGGCGTAGGCTCGCGCGTTTCGGGCAATGCCAGCGTTTTGCTCGCTCAGGTGGTTGCCCGGGTGGGTCACCACGAACCGAACACCGAGTCTGCGACACCGCCGGAGTTCACCGGTAAAGCACCTAATGGAGCGGCGCCGCAGAGTGGGGTTGGGGGAGGCCAAGTTGATGAGATACGAGTCGTGGGCCACCACGGCGCCGATGTCATGGCGCCGACACGCGGCGCGGAATCGTCGCGCTCCCTGCATATCGATGGTGGGTTCGCGCCACTGGCTGGGGGTCTTAGTAAAGATCTGCATCGCCTCGGCACCTATGGCCGCGGCCCGTTCGGGCGCCCGCCAGACGCCTCCGGCGATGGAGACATGTGCGCCCAGCACGGCGGTCATTCACCAAACGCTTCAGTCGAGATGAGGGGAACGAAGCGACAGGCGGCCACTTCCTTCTGACGATACCCGCTCGTCGTCCGTTCGATGACGGTGAGGTTCTGCAGCGTTTCATCACCGAGCGGAATGACCATGCGTCCGCCGACGGCCAACTGTTCCAGCAGTTGGGGTGGGGCCTCGGGGGCGGCCGCCGTGACGACAATCGCGTCGAACGGTGCGGCCTCAGGCAAGCCCAGAGCTCCGTCTCCCGTGGCGAGCGTGACGTTCTCGAAACCCAGGTGTGCCAGACGGCGTCGTGCGCGCCGAGAGAGGGCCTCGAGACGCTCGACGGACCAGACGTGTTGGGCAATCTTGGCCAGTACCGCCGTTTGATAACCGGTTCCGGTTCCGATCTCGAGCACCTTACTGTGGCGGGTGAGTGCGGCCTCCTGAGTCATCAGTGCCACGATGTACGGTTGCGAGATGGTCTGCTCGTAGCCGATAGGGAGCGGCATGTCGGCGTAGGCCTGATCGCGCAGGTTTGGCGGGAGAAACCGCTCACGCGGTACAGCGGCCATCGTCGCGAGCACCCGGCGGTCGTCGATCCCGCGAGTGGCCAAGTGACGCCGGATCATCCGTCGGCGTCGTGGATCGTCTGAGATACCCACCCTCGTCGCTCGGCTCACCCACCTGGGTCGTCGTGTCGCATGGATTTGGCGCGGGTCCGCGCGAAGATCGACCCCAGGCCATGCCCTTCCTGTCGCTCGTCGAGTTGGCTCTCGGCGGCTGCAGCTCGTCGTTCCAGCTCCAGCTTGCTGCGTCTGAGACGTTCGACCAGCTCGCGCTCGGCCGCGAGCTTTTCCTTGAGGGTCCGCAACTCGTCCGCCGCGTCGCTCGTTGATTGGCGAGCGGCTTGATCCTGGAGCGCCGATTCGGCTGGTGGCAGCAAACGCCCCGTTGCCCCATCCAATTGTTCCACGAGAGCTCCGAGGACCGCATGTTGTCGTTCGAGCGCCTCACCGATCCGCACGATCTCGCGGACCATCTGCCACGTGAGCTCGCGACGTTCCCGTTCGCCTTCCACCAGGAGGGTGAGCATTTCGTCACTCGCCTGGCTGACGTGTGAGCTGCGCTCAGACACGAGGGCGGTGGTTGTGCGGGGCTCGGGTGCATCCGCGAGTGCCGATTCGATCGCCTCGCGCGTTGCTCCCGCAGCGTACATGCGGGCGATCTCGCCCAGCACGACTGCGGCTCGCGCCGGGTAGAGGCGCCGTCTCCCGCGACCGACGGTGGGGATGAACATCGCGAACACATCGCGGTAGTAGCGCACGGTCGACTCTGGCAACGCCAGCTGGCGTGCGAGATCCCGTAACGTGAAAAACTGCTCTGAACTCACGGAAGGTTGCGACAGAAGTGGCTACCGACGCTGCGGACGGAGCCAGTTCTGGGGGTCCAAGGCGATGGGGTTGCCGCCATCTTGTCCCTGGCGGATCTGAAATTCGAGATGTGGGCCAAAGTCCGAGTTCGCCCCACCCGACAGGCCGATCACCTGTCCGCGGCCCACCCGCTGTCCCCGGGCCACATCGAAGCGCGAAAGGTACAGATAGAGTGTGTAGAAGCCGCCACCGTGGTTGATGATGATCGTTGGTCCCCATGTGCCAAGTGAGCGTGCGAGATCGACGGTTCCTTCGGCGACCGCGCGCACAGGCGTGCCCACGGATGCTCGAATACCGATCCCGTTGTGCGAAATCGTCGTATTGTCCGGTCCGGCGGCGGGTCCGAAGCGGTAGAGCAATGGACCCTCCACTGGCCAGTCCAGTCCCGCGAGGTCGGCCATTGTGATGGCGCCGCCACCGATCGCGCCGCCAGCGGCGCGTCGCTCCCGTTCCAGCGTAGCTAGGATGCTCGCGAGCTGTTCTTCGTTCCGCCGAAGGTCGTCGAGCCGTCTGGCAGTTGCCTGCTCGGATGCGCGCGTCTGTTGTAGGCTGCGTTGACGACGGAGCTCGAGCCGCTGATACCGTTGGAGCTCATCACCCCGCTCACCGCGTCGTCGTGACAGCTCCTGTTGGACGTTGACGTGTTGCCGGCGTCGCTCCGCGATCCGGTCACGCAGCTCCTCCACTTCGCCCACCAACGCGCGGTCCTGGCGGCTGATCAGATAGAGGTACTTATACCGGCTCAGCAGCTGTCCGAACGTCTCCGCGGCGAGAAGCACCTGGACGGTCCATAGCGAGCCGCGCTTGTAGATGTCGACCAGCCGTTTCTCGAGCACCGCCCGCTTCTCTGCCAGCGCGTCCTGGGCCAAGATCAAATCCATGGTCAAGCTGTCGAGTTCCGAGCCCATCGTCCCGATCTGTCGGTCGAGCTCGTTCACCATGCGGCTCGTGATCGCTTTCTGCCGCTCAATGTTGTTAAGCTCGCTCGTGATCGAGTGGGCTCTGCCGCGGAGCTTCGTAAGCTCGTCTTCGAGTTCGGAACGCTCTCGTCGGATCTCTTCGAGACGCTCTCGATTCTCCCGGATACGGCGCCCGATGTCGTCCTGGGCGTGAACCTTCCCAACCGCGGAGACCGCCATCACGAGGAGAGGCACTACGGCTTTCGTCATTAGATCTTGCGCAGGTGCCGACCGACACTCAGCGAGCTTGCCGCGAGGCCGAGGGCCATTCCGGCAAGCACCAGGAGAGTCGCTTGCTGCGTCGAAAAGAAACTGCCCTGCAGCACATTATTGGCCAGCAACACGAAGGCAGCGTAGCACAGGCCGATCGCGATGGTGCCACCGAGGCTGCCTTTGATGGCACCGTCGACCAGAAACGGGCGTCGGATGAAGCCGTCAGTGGCGCCCACCAACCGCATGATCTCGATCTCCCGGCTCCGGTGCATGACCGACATGCGAATGGTGGTACCGATGATGATGACCGCTGCGACCGCGAATGCCCCTCCGATGACGAAGCCAACCGCACCGGCCACGTTGCGCAGGCGATCGAGCTTGGTCACCCAATCGTCACCAAACCGGATGTCTTCCGCAAAGCGAAATCCGCGCAGTCGCTCGGCGACCGCACGCACGTGCGTGACATCCCGATAGCCCGGTGCCAGCCGGATCTCCAGCGAAGCGGGTAGCGGGTTTGCCGAGAGATCGTCGAACACGCCCTGGAGCTCCACGAGTTCCCTCCGTGCTCGGTCCAGTGCCTGATCCTCGGTGACGAACGTGACGGTGCTCACCTCGGGAAAGCTCTCGATGTCCCCGATCGCCATGGTCGCGGCCTCGACTGGCGTGCCGCGCATCAGGTACATCACGATCTCGACCCGCTCTTCGACCTGTGTGAGGGCGTTGCGGAGGTTGAGCGCTGTGAGAGCGAAGAGTCCGAACACGAACAACGCAAAGGCGATCGTGGTCACTGACAGCGCGGAGAGCGCCGGGGATCGGCGGAATGAAAGGAGTGCTTCGCGCATCACGAGTCTCATCGTACGGCTCTCCCGCGCTCGGGCTCGTCCACTGCGGAATCGAACACGACCGCGCCATCCTGGAGCTCGATCACGCGATAGTTGGTCTGTCGTACGATGTCGAGATCGTGGGTGGCCATGACGACCGCGGTGCCGTTGGCGTTGATGTCACGGAGCAACTGAAAAACCCCGCGAGACGCGCGCTCGTCGAGATTGCCGGTTGGCTCGTCCGCGAGCAGTACTGGCGGGTCATTGACCAGCGCGCGGGCAATGGCCACCCGTTGCTGCTCTCCGCCCGAGAGCTCGCGCGGGTACGCTTGGGATTTTGCCGCCAGCCCCACCTGCGCCAAGACTCGCGTGGCTTTCGGAGCGATGATGCTCCGGCGGGCGCCGGTCACCTCGAGTGCGAACGCCACATTTTCTTCTGCGGTTCGATCTTCGAGTAAGCGAAAGTCCTGGAAGACGATCCCGATGCGTCGCCGCAGCCTGGGGACCTCGCGCCGCATGAGCCGTGCGGTGGAGAAGCCGGAAACCCGGACCTCGCCCGAGGTTGGCAACTCCTCCGCGTAGACGAGCCGCAAGACTGTCGACTTCCCGGCTCCCGAGTGGCCCGTCAGGAACACGAACTCGCCTTTCGCGACGTGGAAAGTGACTTCCTTCAGTGCGAGGACGCCTTTGGGATAGGCCTTGAAGACCCCGTCGAAACGGATCACGACTGCGCTGCGCTGAACGCCTGCTCGAAATCGGCGATGATGTCGTCCACGTCTTCGATCCCCAGGCTGACGCGGAGGAATCCGTCCGGGATTCCTTGGGCAGCTCTGGCTGCGGGGGAGATATCCGCGTGCGACGTGAACCGCGGTTCCGACACCAAGGTTTCCACCCCGCCGAGACTCGGCGCATGCGTACAGAGCTTGAGCTTCCGAAGCACACGGTCGAGGATTTTGGGTCCTCCCTTGAGCGTGAGCCCGACGACGCCGCCATACCCCTGCATGGTGCGTGCGGCCACCTCGTGATCGGTGTGGGAACCGAGCCCCGGGTAGTGCACGCAGTCCACTTCGTCGTGCTCCGCGGCCCACGCGGCGAACGCCATCCCGTTGGCGTTGTGCCGCTGCATCCGGACGGCGAGGGTCTTGAGCCCTCGCTCGACCAGCCACGCGGCGTGCGGGTCGATGGCCTGGCCCCAGACCATGAGCAACCGGCGCATCTCCTCAATGACCGCTTCGCTGCCCGCCACCGCCCCGGCGATCACGTCGGAGTGCCCATTCAAGTACTTCGTGGCGCTGTGGATCACCACATCCGCGCCGAACTCCAGCGGTCGGAAGTTAATGGGTGATGCGAACGTCGAGTCCACGAGGAGCGCCATGCCCTCGCCGCGGCACAATGACGCGATGGGCTCTAGATCGAGAACGCGCATCAGCGGGTTGGTGGGCGTCTCGAGGAAGATCGCCCGCGTGTTGCGCCTGGCCGATCGCCGCCAGTTACGCGCTTCGGACGGATCGACGAACGTCACCTCGATGCCCAGCTTGCCAAACTCTTGCTCGAAGAGGCGCCGAGTTCCCCCGTAGATCCATTCGCTCGAGAGGAGGTGATCTCCGGGCCGGAGGATCGCCATGTGCGCAAGCGCCGTGGCCGCCATGCCGCTCGCCAGAAAAATGGCCAGCTCCGCTCCCTCCAGCGCAGCGAGCTTTTCCGCGAGTGCGCGTTGATTGGGGTTGTTGCCGTATCGTGTGTAGATGAGGTCGTCGCCCGAACCAACCGGATTGACGAAGGTCGTGCTCTGGTACACGGGGGTGGAAACGGGTGATCGTTCCGGGAGCACGTGGGGGACCCCATGCACCGACTTGGTCGAGGCGCCCGCGTTGAGCCGCATCACGGGAGATTGAGCGCCGCGAACAGGTCCGCGCTCTTATGGGCGAGTCGTCGGTGGCAGAGATCCTCAAGCGCTTCTTGCGCCGCGGCCGGCTCGACGGCGAGACGCGCCGCTACCTCCTCGACCCGCGCCTTCCCGTACACCGAAAGAATACCGAAAACGCGACGAACCAGGTCGCCCATCGGTCCGAGCAGTTGAAGCCGGCCGTCACGGTCACGTGCAACCACGGCGAGGCCGTGGCGCTCGAGCACCTGTTGGATCGCCTCGCAGTGTGCGACGGACACGCCGTGAAGCAGGAGATAGCGCACCGATCCGTGCTCGATGAGCAGCTTGCCAACGATCTCATCCGCGCACGAAATATCCAGGCATCGCACGTCGCTGAAGTCGATCACGGCAGCGTGCTCGTCCCCGATCCCTGCCAAGGCCTCTTCGATGCCTCCGCGCACGGCCTTGCCCGTCGGCCGCGTCACGAGGTCGCCGTACATGCTGGACACGGTCCGCTGCAGGACGGCCTTCACGTCGATCAGATGCATTCCCATCATGAGGGGTCTTGTGCCGGAATGATCATGAGTACCTGGCTGCCAGGGAACGGCGGTAGTCCATCACGTAATGGAACGTCGTCGTCCCACGAGGGAACGATGGCGATTCGTGCTGAGCCGCTTCGGAGGCTGAGTTTGCCGGACCAGCGGTTCAGATACCGGCTGATTCCCGCCAATCCCTGTCCGCGCCCCGCCTCACGGAAACGGCTGGCATTGTGAAAGAGAGCGGCCTCGAGGGCCGTGGCGTCGCCCCACCGGTCACCGAACCGGCTGGCTTGGGTGGCTTCGAGGGACCGCCGAAATCCGATTCCCGCGTCGGCCACGGCGATCACGACCACCCGCTTTCCGAGACGGCGCTTCCATGTGTACGCCTGGACGCCCACCCAACCCGACGTGCCGGCGTGCTCTACAATATTTTGGCACGCCTCCGAAAGCGCCATAGCGAATCCCATGGTGGCCGAGCTATCGAGGGCGAGCTCGCCGGTCAGGATCGACGCAGAACGTTCCTGGATCCTCTCGACCACCGCGTGCACGTCATCCGTCCCGCGGACCGGGGTGATAACCAGCAGCACTTCCGACGAATGCGCGGGCGCGGTGCGCGGCACCTTGCCGTGAATCTCAAAGAGGTCGTTCGCATGCTGGAAGAAGCCCGCACGCCCCCAGTAGCTCACCACTTTGGGGTCGTTGGGGGCAGTGAGGAGGGGGCGTTCGCCTCCGTGCGCGCCCGCCGCCTGTCCCGCCACGAGGAGGCCCACCAACCCGAAGGGTGAGGCCCACTTGGTGGCGTGGGCGTCAAAGAGAATGCGCCGATCATCGATCTCGCCCAACGCTTTGGCAAACTGGTCGAACGTGCGATCGTCGAACTGGGTCGGCACCTCCACCACACGGGTCATTGCGGCACGATCTCTCCACGGAGGTGGTACTGCAGGTTCGTCGCTCCATGATACTGCACGTTGCGCCCGGCGAATCGATTCGCCCGGCGGAGGGCCGGCTCGACGTCCGAGTTGGCGATCAACTCGGCCACGAGCGTTGCACCGAACACGTCTCCGCACCCGGTGGGGTCTCGCACCTCCACATCGGCCTCGGCCGGAATGCGCGCGGTGCGGATGGGGTTGGCGTCGCTCGCGGAGCGGCGCTCGAACAGCTGAAACGGCGGGCTCGTGAAGTAGACCGCACCCCGCTCACCCAGTGTGACGACCAGCAGACGGACCCCTTGTGTCAGCGCCGCGGCCGCCACCGTCATTGGATCATCACCGATGAGTGCGAGCTCTTCTTCATTGAGTTGTACAACGTCGAAACATGCAAACCACTCCCACGCACGAGGAAGCGGACGCGGCGTCCGCGTTCCGTCACACTCCACCGCGAGCAGCAGGCTGTGGATGTCGGCGTACAAGGGGCCGGCGAACGCGTGTCGCAGCTGTTGCGCGACCTCTAGGTCGAGCTCGAAACCGGAAATGAAGTTGACGTAGATGACATCGAGATCCCGCACCATCGGGCCAAGCTCGGCCCATGACCATGGTGGAACTCCTCCCGTGAGGCGTTCTGTGCGGCGTACCGCATCGGCATAATGCAGCGTCACCCGGTTGTTGGGTTGAGGGACCTCCACGAAGCGCGCTGCGCCAGTCCGCTTGGAGAGGGCGTGCAAAAAGTCATTGGCCTGCCGGGACAGGTCGCGCCCAACCTTGATGAGCGGCACGATCTCCCAGTCGTGTGGCAGGCTCGCTTCGAGCGCAGCCAAGGCATAGGCAATCCCTCCCCACTCCTCAACCGGCCGCGTTGGTGTGCCATCGCGATAGATCGTGTCCCATACCATTGTCCCGATGACACCGAGACGCCTCACACGCTGCCCCGCGTCTGCACGGTGAACGCAGCAACCGCGCCGTAGACGCCGGCCGTCCCAGGCAGGGCGCCGGGAACGATACGGCACACATCGACCGCCGCGCGGAACGCGCGGCGCTTGACTTCGGCGGCGAGCGGAACGAAGAGGAGGTCGCCTGCCAGCGTGACCCCGCCGCAGATCACCACGACCTCGGGATTGAAGATGTTGAGGAGGCTCCCGATTCCGGCGCCGAGCACGCGCGCAGTCTCTCTGACGACCTCTTGAGCGAATGCGTCGCCGGCGTGCGCCGCTTCGTAGACCACCTGCGCCGAGAGAGATGACACGTCGCCGTCAACGTACTTTGGAAGGTCCGAGGCTTCGCCAACCTCGAGACCTTCGAGTGCCCGCTTGGCGATCGCGGGGCCGGAGGCGTACGCCTCGAGGCATCCGTAGTTACCACAGCCGCATTTCCGCCCGGAGGGATCGATGGTCATGTGGCCGAACTCGCCCGCGATATCACTCGTTCCATGATAGATATCGCCGTTCAACACGATCCCGCCGCCGATGCCCGTGCCGATGGTCAATCCGATGACGTGTCGCGCCCCCTTGGCCGCACCCTGCCACCACTCGCCGAAGATGGCGCAGTTCGCATCATTCTCGAGCGCGGTCGGTAGGCCGACCGCCGCCGCCACCCGATCACGCAGCGGGAAGTTTCGCCACCCAAGGTTGGGAGTGGTGAGCACCACACCACGCTGTCGATCGAGCGGGCCTGGCGCGCCCATCCCCACTCCGACCACGTCGATGCCCACGGCATTAATGGTCGCGCGGGTATCGTTCACGGAACCGTCCACCATACGAACAATCTGCGACACCACGCCATCCGCACCCTCCGAGACCGCTGTCGGCTCTTTGCGCAGTCCGTATAACGGTCCGCCGCCCTCCGGCACCGTGCCCACCACGACGTTCGTGCCGCCCACGTCGACACCGACAATCATGGGACGCTTTGTGGCCGTCATCACGAGTCCACCTGCAGAACGGCCAGAAACGCCTCCTGCGGAATCTCGACCACGCCCACCTGCTTCATGCGTCGCTTTCCCTCTCGTTGTTTCTCGAGCAGCTTGCGCTTTCGGGTAACGTCACCACCGTAACATTTGGCTGTAACATTCTTGCGCAACGGGCGAATGGTTTCGCGCGCGATCACACGCGACCCGACGGCTGCCTGAATCACGACCTCGAACAGTTGCCGGGGGATCAGCTCTTTGAGCTTCTCCGCCAACTTCCTCCCCCATTCGTAGGCTTTCGTCTTGTGAATGACGACGCTAAAGGCATCGATCGGGTCCCCGTTGATGAGCGTGTCGAGCTTGACCAGGTCGTTGGGGCGGTACGCCGCGAGCTCGTAGTCCATCGCCGCATAGCCGCGTGACACGGTCTTCAACCGATCGAAGAAGTCGAGAATGATTTCCGCCAACGGGAACTCCCACTCGAATTGCACCCGTGTCGGATCGAGATAGTGCATGCCAAGGTACTCACCGCGGCGTTCCTGGCCCAGCTTCATGATGGCGCCGATGTAGTCCGCCGGGGCCGTGATCCGAGCCTTGACGTAGGGCTCTTCGATTCGTTCGATCTCGGCAACGGCGGGCATCTTGGTGGGGTTCTCGATAACCACCATGCTGCTGTCTGCCCGGTAAACGTGATACTCCACGTTGGGCACGGTGGTAATGAGGTCGAGATCGAACTCGCGCGACAGACGCTCGCGTACGATGTCCATGTGGAGCAGCCCCAGGAATCCACAGCGGAACCCAAACCCGAGCGCCACCGACGTTTCGGGCTCATACTGGAGGGACGCGTCGTTGAGCTGCAGCTTCTCGAGCGCGTCTCGCAGTTCCTCGTACTGATTGGCGTCGGTGGGGTAGAGACCGGCAAAGACCATCGGGTGGACCTCGCGGTACCCCGGGAGCATCTGCTTCGCCAGCCGTGTTGAGTCGAGCACCGTATCGCCGACCCGGGTGTCCCGGACACCGCGCACGTTGGCAACGACGTATCCCACCTCTCCGGCTTCGAGCATATCGGTGGGACGTTGTCCGAGTTGGAGGTAGCCCACCTCGGCGACCTCGTATTGGTCCTCCGGATGCGCCCCGAAACAGACGGTCATGCGCGGTTGGATCCGCCCATCGACGACGCGGATGCTGGGAATAGCGCCCCGATACCGGTCGTAATAGGAATCGAAGATGAGCGCTCGCAGGGGCGCTTCGGGATCACCGCTCGGTGGTGGCACCCGCTGCACCACGGCCTCGAGCAAGGCGGAGATTCCGGTTCCCTCCTTGGCGGACACCGAGAGAATCTCGTCGGACGGCACGCCGAGTAGCTCTTCCAAGTCCTTCGCGTGCCGATCTGGCTCGGCGGCTGGGAGATCGATCTTGTTGAGGACCGGGATGATCTCGAGACCGGCGTCCAACGCCAAAAAGAGATTGCTGATCGTCTGTGCCTCGATCCCCTGGCTCGCGTCCACCACGAGGATCGCTCCTTCGCATGCATTCAGGGAGCGGGAGACTTCATAGGTGAAGTCGACGTGACCTGGCGTGTCGATCAGGTTCAGCTCGTACTGCTCACCATCACTCGCTGTGTGAAACATCCGCACGGCGTTCAGCTTGATGGTGATACCCCGCTCGCGCTCGAGGTCCATGGTGTCCAGGACCTGTTCGCGCATACGGCGCTTCTCCAACGTCGCCGTCGCCTCTATGAGACGGTCGGCGAGGGTCGACTTTCCATGGTCGATGTGGGCGACGATGCAGAAATTGCGAATGCGGTCTTGTCGCATGGGGCACAATATACCCCGGGGGGAGTAGGGAGTAGGGAGGGGGGAGGAGGCTGGAAAAGCCGTTCCCCACTCCACACCGCCTATTACCGCGATTCGACTATCTGCCGATAGCTCTCCGGATTCCACTGTGGGCGGTTGGCGGCGTTCGCAATCTCAACGCCGAGGTAGAACAGCAGCTGAACGATGCGCGACTCTTTCTCGGTGTCGATCTTGGCCAATTCGTCACTCGGGCGATGGTAGTCCTCATGCGTGCCGCTAAAGAAGAACAAAACCGGGACGCCCTTGCGCGCAAAATTGAAGTGATCGGAGCGTCGATAGAAGTTTTCCTGTGGCCAGGGATCGTCGATCGCCGTCATGTTCAACTCGCGATGGGCGGTGCTCACCCGCTCGAGGGTCGTTCCCAAATCCGAGTGCTCTTTTCCAATCACGACGATCGTATCCCGCCAATTCCGGCCGATCATGTCTGCATTGATGTTGGCCACCATCTGTTCGATTGGAACCGGCGGGCGGGCGGTGAAGTAGTCGCTTCCCCACAGGCCTTTCTCCTCGCCGCTCACCGTGAGAAAGATGATCGAGCGTTTGGGACGGATATCGAGCTGGCTAAAGGCCTCTGCCAGCTCGATGATCGCCGCTGTCCCGGAAGCATCGTCGTCTGCCCCATTGTAGATGCTGTCGCCCCCAACAGGCCGGCCAACCCCCACGTGATCCATGTGGGCGCTATAGACGATGTACTCGTTCTTGAGACGGGGATCGCTTCCCTCGAGGATTCCCACGACGTTGGGTGCCGTGATCTCGCTGACTACTCGATCGCGTAGCGTGAGTGTGAGACGCAGATCCGGTAGGGGCACCGCCGACACGGGCTCCGAGCTGCGCTTCTGCACGGCCCAGAGGTCGAGCCCCGTTGCGCCCAAGATTGGTGCGATGGTTGAGTCCCGGATTTCGATGACCGAAGCATCGGAGGTCGTTCGTTCCCACCCTTTGGCCTGTCGTTCACGATCCTGCGCCGCCAAGAGCCGCTGCCACCGCGAGTCAGGGCGCGGCGTGACGAGCACGATAGCGGCGGGTTGCTGAGCGATCGCACCGGATACGAGGAGATTGGTTGCCTGATCGAGCGGCGTGACCAGGAGGACGACGGTCCCGCGCAAGCCGAGGTCGGCCATCGCTTCGACGCTCCCCGGCCGTCCAAACACCGCAACGGCCGGACCAGTCACACCACCTTCAGGCGTCAGCCCGATGTGGCGCACCACGTCGGTTCCAACCCGAAGCGTCGGGCCGTCCTGAACCCGCACTGCGGATGCCGCGAGATCGAGCTGGACACGCTGGAGCGGATAACGCTGCAGGTAGCTTCCCTGTTCGCCGCCCGGGTGCAACCCGAACACCTGGAACTCGTTCGCGATGTAACGCGCCACCTCCTCGAGCTCGGGGCTCGGCGTCTCGCGGCCGCGCATGGAGTCGTGGGCAATGACGCCAATGCGATGTGCGATATCTGCGGCCGTAATCGTGCGCGCAGCCTCGCGGACGGACGTTGCAAGCCCGGCAGGTGCGGACTGTTGCGCGACGCCAAGTGCCGGAACGACCGACAGTGCTGCTAACCACGTGTACCAACGCATCATGTGAGCTCCTAATCGATGGTGGCGGAATGGGCGGATCGCGCCCAACGCCATGTCCTTCTCACCGCAGGGTGAATTTAATGGGAGAGGGAGGAGAGGCCGAAAGGGAGTGGAAAACCACGCTCCACTCCCTATTCCCCACCAGCTAAGAGGAATCCTTCTTCCTCTTCTTCGGCTTCTTCCGAGGTTTTCGTTCCGGTTGCGCCTGCCGTGCCGGTGCCGCGCGTCGTTCGGGGCGCTTGCCCTGGCGAACCTGCTTACTCGACGGCTTCTTGCGTTTCGGTGCTTGCTGCACTTGCGGGCGCTCGGTTGGACGGTTCTCTGCTCTGGAACGCGCCGACGGCGCTTCGCGTCGCTCCGGCGCTGACCGGGCGGACGGGACGCGCTCATCCCGTTTGTCGCGTACCTCGGGATCCCGCGGGGGGCTCGGCTCGGATCGACGCGTGGGCTCGCGACGCTCGAGTTGGGGGCGAGTGGAGTCCCGGCGCTCTTCGGTGCGTCGCCGCACCTCCGGGCTCACCGGCCGGCGATGCTCCACGTCTGGCGTTCGTTCCACGCGCGAGTTCTCCGGTGCAACCCGCCGTCGCTCAAAACGATCGCCCTCGTCACTCGCGCGGTCCGGTGCCCGTGTCACCGGGGCCGGCAGCCGACCCACGCCACCCACGTCACGGCTCGTGGCGCCGCGATCGACTGTACGGCGTCCGGGCTGTGACGTCGCCGGACGTCTCCGCTCGTGCTCGACGAACGGGCGAGACGCCACCCGGTCCTTGAACACGTAGCGCGGCTCGTACCGGACCGGTCGCTTGTAGACGACGCGCGTGCCCGCATAGATCCGCGCCGGGTAATAGTACGGATCGTCATAGATGACCAATCGGAACTGGACACACGAGTATCGATATGGGTTCCAGTGGGTGTACCCGACGTAGGCGTGGCAGTCGTAACACAGAAACCGAGGGTACGCGTACCGGCGCTCCACGTAATACGGCGAAATGTCGTACGTGTAGTCCTCATAACCGTAAGGGAGAATCCGGTCCACGATGTCGTCGAACGCGACGTAGGGATCACCCGTTACCCGGCCATCGTAGGCAATGGCGCGATGATCCCAGTGATCTCTCCGTGTGAACGCCGAGTAATCAAACGGGTCGAGGCTGGCGATCGCGAAGACGTATCCCTGCCCGGGGTACTCATCGACAACAAACGAGCGCTTGCCGTGATTCCCGTAGGGCTCGATCACGTCGTAGCGGCGTCGACCACGGACGTAGTTGTCGTGCCAGGGATTGTGCGGAAATAGCACTCGCACACGGCCGTCGGTGTCGACGCGAAAGATCGTCACGTACGCGTCCTCGTCGGTCTCGAAGGACACCCGCACCCGGTCGCCGCGGTGGTAGTACCCGTCGTTGTTGAGCCAGACCTGCACGTACGGAGCGTAGCGCGCGTGGAGCCGTGGGCCCGTGCCCTCGGCATGTAAACCGCCTAGCCCCAGCGCCAAAGTTGCAAACAGAAGCGTATTGATCATGGCTCACTCCTCTTACGATGCTGCTCTCCCAACGACCTAAGAGCATCGGGCATGCCAATTGATAAGTTGTTAACAATCAAGGACTTAGAATGTTTCGCGGTATTGCGTTTCGTCCTCTGGAGAGGACAGTTCGGCGCGGGATGGGCGGGATTAGCGGAATTGGCGGGGCCGGGGAGGGGGCGCATTCGCTATATGGACCTCTGGTCCGCCTCCCGCACCCATCCCGCCAATCCCGCCTATTTTCCATCCATGCCTCAACGTGCGGATCTGCTCGACCCATTTGACGTGGCCCAGTTGGGTGGGATCGAGCTCGTAGCTCAGGGGGTTGTCGAGGGGTTCTTGGCGGGGCTTCACCGGTCTCCCTTTCGCGGGTTCTCCGTCGAGTTCGCCGAGCATCGACCGTATCAGCCGGGCGACGAGCTCCGGTATCTCGACTGGCGCATGCTCGCGCGGTCGGATCGGCTCTTCGTGAAGCAGTACGAAGAGGAGACCAACCTCCGGTCCATGATCGTTCTTGATGTCAGCCGGTCGATGGATTGGTCGGGTGGCGAGCGGCGCCTCACCAAGTTGGAGTACGCGAAGCGGTTGGTGGCCGCGCTCTCGCTCGTGTTGCTCCGTCAGCGCGATGCCACGGGGTTGATCGCGTTCGACGACCAAGTGCGCAAGATCGTCCGCGCTCGGGCGCGCCCGCGGCACTGGTGGACGCTGCTCACGGCCATTCTCGAGCTGGAGGTGGGGAAGGGGACGGCGGCCGAAGCGGCGCTGCGGAGGGTGACGGATCTGCTCCGTCGGCGAGGACTGGTCATTTTCGTGTCGGATCTGTTGTTCGATCGCGATCTCGCGTTGCGCATGTTGCAGTATCTCAGGCATCGAGGACATCAGGTGGTGGTGTTTCACCTGATGGACCCGGGTGAGCTCGTGTTGGAAGGGCCACCGGAGGCACGCTTCGAGGATCCAGAAACCGGGAGCAGTCTGATCGCACGGCCGCGCGAGCTACGGGCGGTGTATCAGCGCACCGTGAGCCGGATGATTGCCGAATGGCGTGCTGCGTGTCGCGGCGGCGGGATCAATTATCACCACGTGTTGACTGATACGCCGTTTGGATTCGTGTTGCGGCGCGCCACGGCGAAGCGACCACAGCTCGGGTGATCTCGTTTCTCGAGCCGTTGGTGCTGTTGGGTCTCGCGGGTGCGGCGATTCCAACGTTGTTGCACCTCATTGGGCGCCGACAACCGCCCACGGTGGTCTTCCCCGCCGTGCGGTATCTCACCGCGACCGAGCGGGAGCATAGTCGTCGCATCAAGCTCCGCAACCTGCTGCTGCTCATCCTCCGTACGCTTGTGATCGTGTTCGTGGTCTTGGGAGCAGCGCGACCTGTGGCGCGCATCGCAGGGGGGTCCTCGCATCCGCCAACCGCGGTCGCCTTCGTGATTGACAACTCGCTGTCGTCGGGAGCGGTGGTGGGTGGGCGTCGAATGTTGGATGAGTTGGTGACGCATGCCCGCAGCGCGCTCGCACGCACGACTGCGCAGGATCGGCTCTGGCTCGTCGTTGGCGATGGCATCCCGCGGCGCGTGAGCCGAGCCGAGCTGGGTGCAGCGCTCGATAGTATGCGCGTCTGGCCTATGCGCCTCGATCTCGGGCTCGCGGTACGTGCCGCCGCTCGGGTTATAGCCGACACGGACCTGCCCGGCAAAGAAGTTCTGGTGTTCAGTGACCTCCAGGAATCCGCGCTGTCGTCGGGTGCAGATCCGGAGGTGCGCGTCGTCGTTTGGGATCCGCCCGATCCTCCCGTGAATCGTGGCGTGGACTCGGCCGTCGCCGTGCCGCGCCGCTGGTCTCCATCCGGCACGGTCGTCGCTGCGGTGGGCGGGTCGGCGTCCGAAGCGGCTGCGGTCCTTTTGACGGTTGGTGGCCGGGAGCTGGCACGGGCGGTGGCCGCGCCGGGCGATCGCGTGGTGTTGCAGGCGAATGCGCCGGGACGGGGTTGGTTGCGCGGCGCGATCGAGCTCGACCCCGACGAGCTGCGCGCCGACGACCGTCGCTGGATCGCTATCCAGGTTGCACCGCCGGCTCCTGTCGAAAGCCGGGATGGGGCGGGCCTGTTCGTGCGCGAGGCGATTGGGGTCCTCGAGGCGGGCGGACGTGTGCGTCGGGGAACGTCCGTCGTCCTGAGCGACAATCTGACGGATTCGACAACAATCGTTCTCCCACCCGCGGATCCGTCGCTCGTCGGATCCGTGAACCGAGCGCTCGTGGCCCGCGGTGTGGAGTGGCAGTTCGCTGACCTGCTCGAGGGTGAGTGGCAGATCGCGGGTGATGTAGGTCTCGCCGCTGGTGCGTCGGTCTATCGCCGCTATCGTTTGCGTGGCACCGGAACCGCGGTTGCAACGGCTGGCGGCGACCCGTGGCTCGTGCAGACCGATGGCGTGGTCATCGTGGCCAGTCGTATGGACGAAGCCTGGACGGCACTACCGGTTGGAGCGGCGTTCGTCCCGTTCGTGGATCTGCTGGTCAATCGCCTCGCGGCTCGGCAGGGTTGGATTGCCGGGGGGACCCCGGGCGCGGTTGTGGAGGTGCCGCCAACGGCCGCGGCGGTGCTCACGCCGCGAGGCGCGATCACGGTCCCGAGTGACCGACGCATCACGGCGCCGCTCGAGCCGGGTGTGTACTTCCTTCAAGGAACCTCTGGAGACACGGTGGGTGCGCTCGAGATCAATCACGATCCCCAGGAGTCTCGCCTCGAAGTCTCCTCAGGCACCGCCATCCGCGCGGCCTTTGGCAACGACAGTCGAATAGTACGATCCGACGAGTTCGATCGCGCGCTGTTTCGGGGTACGCGGCGTGCCGAGCTCACCGGAGTGCTCATTGCGGCGGCAATCCTCGCCGCACTGGCTGAGCTCGCCGTGAGCAGCGCCGGCAGTGGTCGTCGTGAGGTAGAGGATGCTCCCGCGGCTGATTGAGGCGTTCGCCGGGCTTCCCGGCTTCCGGGCGGTGCGCGATGCGCTCCCGCCGCGCGGCACCGTGCAGAACCTCCCGGTCTTGCCAGGATCCAGCGCGGCCGTCATGCTGGCCGCTCTCGCCGCCGACCTTCCACAGCGGCTATTCGTCGTCGTGACCGCGACGCCCACAGACGCCGAACGATGGCTCGCCGACCTCGATGTCCTGGTTGGTGAGCCCGCGCGACTTTATCCCCAACGCGAAGCGCTGGGTGAGGAGGAGCCCCATCTAGAGATTGCGGGAGAACGCGTCGAAACGATCGCGGCGACCTTGGCCGGCCGCGTGCGGATCCTGATAACCACCGTCCGCGCTACCGCGGAGCTCACTCGCATGCATGAAGCCGTTGCCGGCGCGCGTCTCGACGTTGACGTGGGCGCGGCAAGCCGTCTCGCGGAGGTGGTCGATCGACTGCAGGGCATGGGATATGAACGGCGTCCGTCGGTGCTCGACGTCGCCCAGTTTGCCGTTCGGGGTGGGATCATCGACGTGTACGGTTTTGGCATGGCGGCGCCGACTCGCATTGAGTGGTGGGGTGATGAGCCGGTCTCGATCCGTCACTTCGATCTCGACTCGCAGCGCTCCGAGGGCGAGATCGACAGCGTCACCATCTTACCTGTTCGCCTGGCCGAGCAGGATACCAACGAGGACGATCCGTCTGTCCGTCCGTCCGACTTTGGCGCGCGCCGCTCCATCCTCGACCTGTTACCGGCCGACAGCGTGCTGGTCATCGACACGGACGTGGGGCGCCAAGCAGTCGACCGGGTGTGGTCCGATGCGCCGCACCTTCTCGAGGTCGCCGAACGCCGGGGGGAAGATGTCCCCGGCCGCGAGGCGTTGTTTCTCGAGCCAACACAATGGGCACGGCGGTGGGAGAGCTTTGGGCGCGTGCAGTTGGCTTCCGATGCTCCCGAATACGACCTGCGGTTGTCCGCCGCTCCACCCGTCGATCGGGACATCCGCCGGCTCATCCGCGTCATCGAATCGGGACCCACGCTCGTGCTGTGCGACAACGAGGGACAGCTCGAGCGTTTGGACGAGTTGTTGGAGGAGGCGGCTGGGCGTCGTTCGACGGTCCACCCGCACGTCACGTTGGCGTTGGGGTCGTTGGGTGGCGGGTTCGTCATGGACGGTCTCAGCGTGCTCACCGATCATGAGATCTTTCGACGGGCACGGCGCATCCGGCGCCCGAGACGGTATCGGCAGGCACTCACACCCGCCGGGTCGCTCACCCCAGGGGACTTCGTCGTGCATTTGGAGCACGGGATCGGGATCTACCGGGGCATTCAGACCATTACGATCGGTGAGAGCGCCACGATGGAAGTGGCCGTACTGGAGTACGAAGGTGGCGACCGGCTGAATGTGCCCCTGTACCGGCTCGATCAGGTGGAGCCATTTCGCGTTGCGACCGACGAGGACGACGTCGTGCCGCGGCTCGATCGGCTTGGCGGCACCCGATGGAAGCGGCGGCGTGAACGTACCGAAGCGGCGATCAGGAAATTGGCGGCGGAATTACTCGAGCTTTACGCGCGTCGGTCCCTCGCTCACGGCTTTGCGTACCCGCCTGACACGCGGTGGCAGCGAGAGCTCGAGTCGTCCTTTCTCTATGAGGATACACCGGATCAGCGTACCGCTACTGAAGAAACCAAACGCGACATGGAACGCCCGCATCCGATGGACCGCCTCATTGTGGGAGACGTGGGATACGGCAAGACGGAGGTGGCGGTCCGCGCGGCGTTCAAGGGCGTGCAGGCCAATAAGCAAGTGGCGATGCTCGTGCCAACCACGATTTTGGCGGAGCAACACGGACGCACGTTTCGCGAGCGTTTGGCTGACTACCCGGTGGAAGTGGACGTGCTCTCCCGATTTCGTACGTCAGCTGAGCAACGAGACGTGATCGGGCGGATCCGGGAAGGAAAAGTCGATATTGTGATCGGCACCCACCGGCTGCTCTCGTCCGACGTCACCTTCCGCGAGCTAGGACTGCTCATCGTGGACGAGGAGCATCGCTTTGGCGTGCGGCACAAGGAACGCCTCAAGGCTCTGAAGCTCGAGGTGGACGTGCTGACGCTGACCGCCACGCCCATCCCCAGAACCCTGCATCTCGCGTTGTCGGGGTTGCGGGACCTCACGCTCATACAAACGCCACCGCGGGATCGCTCACCCGTCCTCACGTTTATCGAGCCCTGGGACGACGAGTTGCTGGAGGAAGCGATGGCCCGCGAGCTGGATCGAGCAGGCCAGGTTTTCTTTGTGCACAACCGCATCGAGACGATCGACACGATCGCAGGGCGGGTCGAGAAGATCGCTCCTCGGGCATCGGTGGCGGTGGCGCACGGACAAATGCGTGAGCGAGATCTGGATCGGGTCATGCGGCGTTTCGTGAGCGGTGAGGTAGATGTTCTCGTCTCGACGATGATCGTCGAGTCGGGGCTCGACGTTCCGAATGCCAATACGATGATCGTGCACCAGGCGCACAACTTTGGGTTGGCCCAGCTCTATCAGTTGCGGGGCCGAGTGGGGCGCGGGCATCGCCGCGCGTACTGCTATCTCCTCGTTCCCGATACCATCGACCCCGAATCCGAACAGCGGCTCAAGGTGCTGGAGCACCACACCGAGTTGGGATCGGGGTATCGAATTGCGTTGCGTGACCTCGAGCTTCGCGGCGCCGGAAACATCTTGGGCGGAGAACAGTCTGGACACGCGCACGCTGTGGGCTTCGATCTCTACATGCGGTGGCTCGACGAGACGGTACGCGCGCTCAAGGGCGATGCGGGTGTGACAACGTTTCCACCGCCGGACGTGTTATTCGAGGGATCCGCCCACCTGCCCGACGGGTACGTACCGGATGAGGATGCCAAGCTCGACTTCTACCGGCGTCTGGCGCGTGCCCAGGACCTGGGCGAGATTGCGGCGTTGCGTGACGAGTTACGCGACCGCTTCGGAGCGCTGCCAGAGCCAGCAGATCGATTGCTCGTGCTATCGGAGCTCCGCGCCCTGGGTGCGGAGCTCGGGCTCGAGACGGTGGTGATCCGCGGTGATGACGCGCGGCTCAAGTTCCGTACGGGGGCGCATCCACGGCTGATGCGCCTCACGGCGGCGCTCGACAAAGTGCAGTTCGCCGCCGACGTGCGCCAAACGGTTCCGCTGTCGATCCGGCTTCGGCGCCTCGGCGGGATGGCGATTGGCGCAGGGCTCGTGAAGGCGTTGGCGGCAGTGAATGGCAGTGAGGAGTAACGGCAGCAAGGAGTCATACTTGAAAGCATCACTCGTCTGTCTGACCGCAACTTGCTCTGTCCTAACCGCTTGCGATCTCCGCGATGCCATGACCACCGAGATCGAGGTGGTGGCGACGGCGGCGGCGCAGGAGCTGCCGGTGGACGAGCTGGCAGATATGATGGCGCGGAGCAGCGTGCCGCTCAACCGGGCCGCGGTGGAACGGTGGGCGTTGATCTGGGTCGATTACTCG
>JBFGJG010000036.1:0-40500 GCA_041577295.1 Gemmatimonadales bacterium | reverse complement strand
CAGGCGCTTGGCAAATCACATGATGCGGTACACGTCGTTTTTGCTCGTGCTCGTGATGGCCTGTGGGCAGTCGGTGGCCGAAAATCTCGACGAGGTAGCGGCCGAAGTCCCCAACGAGGTGGAGGTTTTGGTCATCAATCGCGCGCTCGAGAACGTCATCGTCCGCGTGTGCCCGAGTCCGACTTGCCGTCGGGTGGCATTCGCCGTGGCCGGAAAACAGGAGCGCGGCAGCTTCACGTACGATACCGACGTGAATCTCGTCCTCGAGGTCCAGTATGTGGCACGGGACCCAGGCCTTTGGCGTTCTGAATCGCTCTACTGGATTTCACCGGGAATCTGCATCGAGGTGGACGTTCGGCCTTACGACATGCGTCGGAGCAACTCGGTGGGGCGGTGCACCGGCTAGGTCAGCCGCACTTGGGAGTGCCACGTCGTCACCGCGAAGCTTCGATATCTGCTGTATCCAGAAAGCTCCTCAACGCGCGTATATAGCGGTCGAACGCCTCCCAGTGTGGCACGTGGCCCACGTCGTCGAGCTCGACGAGGGTGGCGTTCGGAATGGCGCGCGCGGCTTGCGCGCCCAAGCGATCGTACCGTCCCATGGTCTCCGCCACCTCTGCGGGGACCTGATCCTTGCCGAGCGCGGTGCGGTCGCGAGTGCCGACGATGAGCAGAGTGGGCTGTGTGATGTCGGGAAACTCGTGCACCACCGGTTGGGTGAAGATCATGTCAGACGCCAGTGCGGAGATCCAGGCGAGCTTGTCGTGGTCGGGGCCCTGGGTCCAGCCGGCCTGGATTGCGACCAGTGCGTCGTAAGCGGGCTTCCACTCCCCACCGAAGTAGCTCGACTGCATGTAGCGCCGGATCAACTCGGGCGTGCTCGTCAGTGCGCGCCGGTAACGGTCCTCGATGGTTTGGTACGGTACGAGCCGTTTCCAGTCCTCGAGGCCTAGCGGGTTCACCAGCACGAGCTGCCGTGCGAGATCGGGGAACATGAGGGCGAAGCGCGTGGCGAGCATGCCACCCATGGAGTGACCCACCACCGTCACCTGTTTCACTCCGCGGGACTCGAGCAGCGCCCGGGTGTGCGAGGCCAGTGCGTGAAAGGTGTACTGGAAACGATCGGGTTTGCTGGACTTCCCAAAACCGATCTGATCCGGCGCGATCACGCGGTAGCCCTCTGCCTCGAGCGCTTGGATGGTGCGTGCCCAGTAGGCGCCTGAAAAGTTCTTCCCGTGAAGCAGCAGCACCGTGTGGCCATTTGGCGCCGCCGGCTCGACGTCCATGTAGGCCATCTCGAGTGTCTGCTGCTGCGTCTGTAATTCAAAAAAGCGAACGGGGTAGGGGTAGGCGTACGCGGTCAGTCGGGCATCGTACCCCGGTTGGGCGTTTTCCTGGGCCCCGGCCACTGTTGTTGTGACGCTCCCGCCCAGTGCGGCCAGAAGGACGATGGACTGCCGGAACGACGGAAAAACGGAACCACGGAATGTTGGACGAGGCATGTCCTGTCCAAGATAGCGTACTGCCGGTCGAATCACGTCCTGTCCGGACGCCGTTCCATCGGCTCGCGCTGGGAGCGTCAGCGCGTTCGGCCTCCTTGTCACATTCTCCGGTGCCAGATGCTCCCTGGGTAGAGCTGGGGGAACAGGCCGCTGGCTCGCTATTGACCAGGAGGCGTACGCATGAAGGTCAGTGCCATACCTGCCGTTCTGCTCCTGCCCCTCGCGGCGTTTGCGTGCCAGGGCAGCTCCGGACCGAATCAAAACAACCCGATCCGGTTCGAACCCCCCAACACGAGCTTCGCGGCGGCGCTCAACATCACGCCACCGGTCACCTCCGATCAGGCCATGGCCATCGCCGAAGAAGCCACCGGCGGTACGGCGACTGGGGTCACCGAGGAGATGGAGGGTGGTGAGCTGCTGTACGAAGTGAAGGTGAACGCGCCCGCGGGGCGGCTCGAGGTCGAAATCCGTGCCTCTGATGGAGGCGTCGTGGAGATTGAGCCCGACGACGGTACGTAGTTGGAATCGGCTGGGCACGCGCCCCGCGGCTACAGCGGGGCGCGTGAGCACAAGGATTGGTGATCACCGCACCGCAACGCGCTCGACGATCCGGGTGAAGCGTGGATCCTTTCTCAGAAAGTCGAACCCCGGATCGTGGGCGAGCATGGGAAGCCAGAAGTCTCGCTCCTCGAGCGACCGCTCGAGCCACGCAAAGGTGGCGTCGAGATCGCTGAGCCCGTAATGCACCGTGGCGATTGCCAACGGCGGCACGTATTCGCCTTTGGCTCGCTCCTCCAACTCCGCCAGAATGGCCCGGGCGTCACTCTCGCGCCCGGCGCGGCCAAGCATCCCGCCGAGGTTCGCGAGCGGCCAGAAATGCCGATGCGAGAGTGAGACTGCGGTGTGGATCGCTTCGAAGGCCTCCTTGACGCGCTTCTTTTGAAGCTGCGCGAGTGCCATCCAGCGGTGGGCCTCGCTGTATCCCGGTGAGAGCTCGATAATCGCGCGGCAATGGTCGATCGCCTCATCGAATCGGCGGGCGAGGTAGCAGATGACCGCCAGGTTGCTCTGTGCCCACATCGAAAGTGGGTCGAGCTCCACGGCGGCTTGGACCCGAGCGATCGCCTGGTCGAACTGCCCGAGTGCCCCGAAGTAGTAGCCGTAACACGACTGGGCGAGCGGGTCACTCGGCTTGAGCTCGACTGCGCGGTTCAACTGCCTGAGGGTCTCGTCCGCGTTCCAGTCATACCACAGCGCCGCGTTCGCGAGCACCGTGTGCGGCTCGGCGAGCGTCGGATCGAGGGCCAAGGCCCGTCGGGCTGCGTCTCGGGCTTGCGGAACCCCCTCCTTGGGGGGAACGGCCGCGTACATCGTCAGGAGAAATTGCGCCTCGGCGACCCCCGCGTGCGCCAACGCGAACTCGGGGTCTTTGTCGAGCGCGCGACGCTGATACTCCATCGCCTTCCACATGCCCTCGAGCCGCTGGTTGAGGAAGTAGCGGCCCTTCAGGTACAGCTCATACGCGTCGACGGAGGTCGTCGCTGGTCGTGCCCGGCTGACGGTCGGATGCAGCCACTCTGCGAGCGCACTCGTGAGCGCGGTGGCGATCGAAGAGGCGATCTCGTCCTGAATGGCGAACACATCCTGGAGCTCGCGGTCGTAATCATCGGCCCAGATCTGGCAGCCGTCCGAGGCATTCACCAATCGGGCCGCAATCCGCACCTGGTTCCCTGCGCGTCGGACACTCCCTTCCAGCACGGTGTCCACCTTGAGCCGCCGCGCGATCTCGGGAACGTCGATTTGCTGGCCCTTGAACGCGAACGACGACGTCCGTGCGGCGACCCGGAGCGAGCGCACCCGCGCCAGCCGATTGAGGATCTCCTCCGTCACGCCGTCCGAGAAGAACTCGCTGCCAGTTTCCTCGCTCATGTTGGCAAAGGCGAGCACAGCGACCGAGGGCGTTGTTCCGGTCACGACCACTTGGCCAGGCTGCGATGGCCCGACCGTGGCCGCGCTCAGTGCCTGCACCACTTCCTCAGCCGATCCTGGTCGGTCGTCCGGTTCCTTGGCCAGGCACCGCATGATAAGGTCGGTGAGTGCGGCAGGAAGATCGGGGCGCCGTGCAGAGATCGGCGTCGGTTCGTCGACGATGTGGGCGGCCAAGACGGCTCGCGCCGACGGGCGCTCAAAAGGCGGCTCCTGGATGAGCATCTCGTAGGCCAGACAGCCGAACGAGTAGAGATCGGCGCGGTGATCGACCGTGTGATCGCCGGTGGCTTGCTCGGGCGCCATGTAGGCGGGAGTGCCCATCGAAAACCCGGGGCTCGTGAGATCGTCGTCGGTGACGTCGCGCGCGCTAGCGAGGGCCTTTGCGAGTCCAAAGTCCGCCACGGTAGCGCTGTTGCCTGTGAGAAGCACGTTGTGGGGTTTGATGTCGCGGTGGATCACACCGCGTCCGTGTGCGTAGGCGAGGGCCCGCGCGACTTCCCGAAGGATTCCCACGACCTGCTCCACCGGGAGTGCATTCTCGCGCGTGAGCCGATCGGCCAGCGACTCCCCGTCGATGAGCGGCATGGTGTAGTACGGCAGCCCACCGGTCTCACCGGCCGCGAACACGGGTACGATGTGGGGATGCTGCAGGCCGGCGGTAATGGTTATCTCTCGCTGGAAGCGCTCGATGTTCACGCCCTCGCCGAGCTCGGGAGAGAGGACTTTGACAGCAATCCGGCGGTCGAGCGCGCGGTCGAGTGCCACGAACAGTCGTGACATTCCGCCGCCCCGTAGTTCGCGCTCCACGACGAAGTCGTCGCCGAGCGAGGCCTGGAGTTGGTCTTTGAGACCGTTGTTCATCTTTAAGTTTCGATGACTGTCGACTTCTCCGAAATTGCAGGCAGATGCGAAGGGGCGATAGTGCGGTGGGCTGCAAAACAGTGAGCGTGGATTCGCACTTCGGTGGTGCAGCGCTCAGCTCCAACGGTGGATTCAGAGCCAAACAGGTGTGATGTTCCAGAGCGATCGGATCGACGCCGACAATGCCACGCGTAGCATACGAGCCTCGCGGGGCGTTACGTACTTCCTACTCCTTCTCATGGGCCTGGGTGGAGTTGAACCACCGACCTCACGCTTATCAGGCGTGCGCTCTAACCACCTGAGCTACAGGCCCCAGGGGCTTGCAATCTAGATAGGGAATCGCCCCGAGCCAACCTATTCCTTTCTCTTCTGCCTCTCCTACCTCCCCGGCGCCTAACCGGCCGGCAACCCCGAGAACACGAATCGGTAGGCACGCGTCTCTGGGTCGTAGACCGCCTCGAAGTGGGTTGGCCACCGCACGCCCGCCCCTGCGTTGGGCACGGCCGGGACGTCCACCGTGAATGACTCGGCAGCCGTGAGCTTCGCTTTGGCGATCATCGGCTCGAGGAAAATGAGGCTCTGGTCTGAGTATCCCACCACCATCGACGCACCAAACGGCTCGGTCTTGTTGAGGTCCGTTTCCAAGAGGCTGTGCATTCCCATGGTGGGCACGCAAAGGCCTACCAGCATTCCGATTCCCGGTATCTCGATATCGGGGAGCGTGTACCCGGCCGGTAGCGCTGCCGGTTTGGTCAAGTCGCTGCAATCGATCGCACGCACTCGCTCGGGGGCGATCGTGTAGAAGTGGAAGTCAAAATGCGGTGTCAGGAACAATGCCGGTGGATGACCGTGTAACTCCCAGTTGACGGCGAGGTGGTTGAACCCGGTTTGGCGGGCAACCTCCTGTGGGAGCGGCACGACTGCTGCAAAGGGAGGCGGGAATACCAACTCGCCTTGCATCGGGGCACTCTCGACCATCGCGAGCGGAACGGTGGCGCCGAACTCGGTGACATTGTCCCCGGTCATGGTTCCCCACGTACAGATTTCGCCATCATACGCACGCTGACACTCACCCTGGACGACCTCTTTTCCGCTACAGGCTGCGAGTCCGATGAGCAAAGCACCCATGGTCAAAGCGTGAAAGTACGATCGACAGACACCCATGTTTCGCCTCCTTCGCCCTCTAGAGATTTGCGCAAGCCCAGATTGGCATCGAAGTGACGGTACCATCCAGTGCTCAACGCGGAATGTGTGGTAGATAGAGTACGGCCGTTTTTCAGGCCTGGGAAGGCGCAGATGATGCCCGTCAACTGGCTGATCGTGTGGCTGCGCCCTATTGTTGGTGAGATGCACCGAGGTGGGCCCAATGGCTGAGCTACTCGACCGCGTCAAGGCAGCCGTTGCCGATCGGTATGCCGTCGAACGGGAGATCGGTGCGGGAGGGATGGCGACTGTCTACCTCGCTGAAGACCTGCGGCATCACCGCAAGGTAGCATTGAAGGTGTTGCGCCCGGAGTTGGCCGCAACGCTTGGTGCTGAGCGGTTTCTCCGTGAGATCGAGATCGCGGCAGCCCTCACACATCCCCACATCCTTCCACTGCACGACTCGGGTGAGACCGACGGCTTTCTCTATTACGTGATGCCGTTCATAGAGGGCGAGTCGCTGCGGCAGAAGCTGAGCGCGGAGGGCCAGCTCGGGATTTCCGAAGCCACGCGAATTCTCAAAGAGGTGACCGATGCGCTCGCCGAAGCGCACGCCAAGGGCGTGGTGCACCGCGATATCAAGCCAGAGAATGTGTTGCTTTCGGGACGCCACGCTCTAGTGACGGATTTTGGTGTGGCCAAGGCTGTGACCGACGCCACCACGCAGTACAAGCTCACGACGGCGGGTTTGGCACTCGGCACACCGCACTACATGGCACCTGAGCAGGCCACTGCCGACCCCAGCACCGACCACCGTGCCGACATCTATGCCGTGGGTGTCATCGGCTATGAGATGCTCACTGGGCGAACCCCGATCGGGGGATCGACAGCCCAAGCGATTCTCGCCGCGCACGTCAGCGAAATTCCCGAGCCCGTGGCAGCGCTGCGCACGGACGTCCCGCCCATCCTCAACGATGCCATCATGCGGTGTCTCGCGAAAGATCCGCAGGACCGGTGGGGGAGTGCGGGTGAGTTGCTCGGCGTGTTGGAGACGCTCATCACGACGCCGACGGGTGGGCTGACACCGGTCGGGACCCGCCCGACCGTCCTCGGCGTGAATCGGCGGCTCGCCACACTCGTCGCGGTGGCGGTGCTTGCGGTCGTGCTCATTGCTGCCGGGTTGCCGAAGCTGTTTGCCGGAGATCGCGCACGATGGGTACGGGAGCAAGCCATCCCGCAGATCGAGCAGCACGTCGAGGCGGGGGGGTGGGAGGCAGCCTATCGGCTTGCGAACGAAGCGAGTGCCATCCTGCCCGATGATCCCATCCTCCGTGATTTGTGGTCTACCTTCACGCGGGTTGTCAGCATCGAATCCGAGCCGGCAGGGGCCATGGTGTTTCGGCAGGAGTATTCGGTGCCGAGTGCCGAGTGGGAGGAATTGGGTAGAACACCGCTTGACAGCATCAGAATCCCGTACGGCTACTCCAGGTTTCGGCTGGAGCGGGAAGGGTTTGCGACCCTGCTCGCAGCCGATGGCGGTTCCTCGATCGGCCCCTTCACACTCGACACGGCTGGAACGCTGCCGGAGGGTATGGTGCGTGTTCGCGGCTGGACTCCCGAGGTGCAGGGAGAGAGGCTAGCGCTCGCAGACTTTTTTATCGACCGCTTTGAGGTGACCAACCGTGAGTTCAAGGAGTTTGTGGACGCTGGCGGATACGGGCGGCGGGAGTTATGGGAGCATCCCTTCGAGAGGGACGGACGCACGCTCAGTTGGGACGCCGCGATCGCCCACTTCGTGGACAAGACAGGGCGTCCCGGGCCGAGCACCTGGGAGGTGGGAGACTACCCAGCGGGCCAGGACGACTACCCGGTCACGGGAGTGAGCTGGTACGAGGCGGCGGCGTACGCGCGGTTCGTCGATAAGGAGCTCCCGACGGTTCATCACTGGCGGCGCGCGTATGGGGTGCGTGCCACCTCATGGATGGCTCCTCTCAGTAATCTGGACAGTGGCGGGCCGGCTCCGGTTGGCGAACACCAGGGGATCAGCTACGTCGGAGCCTACGACATGGCTGGGAACGTTCGGGAATGGTGCTACAACTCGGCGGGTGAAACGCGGTTCATCTTAGGTGCGGGTTGGAACGATCCGTACTTTCTCGCGATGAACGTCTCCTATTCACAGCTGCCGTTCGATCGTTCTGCCACGAACGGGTTCCGGCTGGCGACGTATCGCGATGCGGAAGCAGCGCTGCTCCGAGCACGTCTGCCGGTGCCGGTGAGCCGTGTCCCGGATGTCGCGCGTAGGCAACGTGTTTCCGATGACTTGTTCGACATCTATCGCCGGATGTATGCGTACGACCCGAATCCACTCAATGCGGTTGTCGAGACGATCGACACCACACGGCATTGGACTCGAGAACGGATTTCGTTCGACGCGTCATACGGCGGCGAGCGCCTGATTCTATACCTCCATCTTCCAATCAACAAACGAGGACCCTTTCATACGGTGGTGTACTTTCCCGGAACCGCCGCCCTCCATCAGCGGTCCATCGACGAGTGGCGGACGATTCATCTGGACTTCGCAGTGAAGAGCGGTCGGGCCGTTGCGTTCCCGGTTTACAAAGGGACGTTCGAACGGGACAGCGAGTTGGCGTCGACCGCGGCCGACCGGAGCAACCTCTACCGAGAGCACGTCATCCAGTGGGCCAAAGATCTGCGGCGGTCAGTCGATTACCTCGAAACGCGCGGTGACATCGATGCGGGGCGCCTTGCCTACTATGGCTATAGCTGGGGTGGGAGGCTTGCCCCGATCATGCTTGCGCTCGAACCGCGCTTTGACGCGGCTGTGCTGTATGTGGCCGGGGTCGATATCGATCCGTCACACCCGGAGGTTGACCCGATCAACTTTCTCCCGCGTGCGACCACCCCCTTGCTCATGCTGAGCGGGCGGCTCGACGTCGTCTTTCCGCTCGAGACGTCCGCCAGGCCGATGTTCGAGTTGTTCGGAACACCGCCCGAGCACAAACGTCACGTGATTTCTGACGGCGGACATTTCGTGCCACGAACCCAGCTGATCAGCGAGACGCTGGACTGGCTCGATCGATACCTGGGGCCGGTGAATTAACCGAGCTCATTCCCTCACCACCTCCTCCACTTCCTGCACCGCCGCGAGACGGCGATCCACCGCCTCCCCGATGGCTTTCGCTCGCTCGAGCTGAAGTGTCAGGTCGTTCACCGAACCCATCCCGGCCTGCAACTTGAGCATCGCGACGCGAAGATTCTCCAACGCCGCCATCGTATCATTGAGCGCTTTTCCAGTCTCACCCCGTGCGCGCATGTGCTCAGCCCGCTCCTCGAGATGCTCTACGACGTCTGGAACCTCACGAGCTTCACGGCGCACCTCATCGGAGAGTGCCTCGTACGCGGCGATCGTCGAGCGACCGAGCACGAACTCGGTCGCGTCTGCTGACGGAAGCGCATGGCGTTTAGGCGCTTTGAGCCGCCAACCGGCGACGCGGAAAAACCAGCGACCAAACCTGCCTGCCCACATCCGATGCCACCGGCTGTTGAGCCACCGCAGCCAACGGCGTTGTTGCAGCTCTTCGGCTTCCTCCTCTTGGACTTGCGCCTCCGCTAGCAACGCCTCCCGAATGTCGACGAAGGCATAACCGTCGCGCAGAAGACGCCGCGCCGTCGCCATGAGCTGTATCAGCAGGATCATCCCGATCAACCCGGGACCGAGCGAGATGTTCTGGATACCAGATTCGTTGACTGAGACGCCTTGCCCAGCGACGACGACCGCGATGATGACCATGGTGGTGACTTGCGCATTGCGGACAAAGCTCCGCACGACGGGTGGCGCGCGCAGCTCGCGCCCGCGTGCCTCACCGACGGCGCGCGCGACATCGTCACCCGTCTGTAGGCGGTCCTCGGGCTTCTTGGCAAGACACCGATCCACCACGTCCGCCAGCTTCGTGGGAACGTCGGATCGTACTGTTCGAATGGCTGGCACCGGTTGGGTTGCCTGCTTCGCCAGGATTGCCGGAAGGTTCTTCCCTTCCACCGGTGCCCGACCCGTGAGCGCGAAGAAAGCCGTCCCACCCAATGAGTAGAGGTCGCTTCTCGCGTCCACCGATTCGCCGCACGCCTGCTCGGGACTCATGTACCGCGCTGTCCCGATCACCTCCCCGCCGCGCACCGTATCACGCCGGCCGAGCGCGATGCCGAAGTCGGTGACCATGGCGCGATCGGTGGCCTGCTCGATCATGATGTTGTCTGGCTTGATGTCACGGTGGATGACTCCGCGCTGATGGGCATAGGCGAGTGCCCAGGCCACGTCCTGCATGAGCTTCATCGTGAGCCGTGGCGTCAGTGGGCCGAGACGCTCGACCCGCTCGCGCAACGTCTCACCATCCACGAACCCCATGACGAAAAACACCAACTCGTCGTGCTCCTCGACGGTATGAATCGGCACGATGTTGGGATGCGAAAGGCCAGCCGCAGTCCGCGCCTCGCGGAGAAACCGGTCGCGATACTCGGCGTTCGCCGCGAGCGCCGGCGGAAGGAGCTTGATGGCCACGAGCCGGTCGAGCGCTACGTCACGAGCCAGCAGCACGATCCCCATGCCTCCACGTCCCAGCTCCGCCTCAATCGAGTAGCGGCCAGCCAGGTACTCCTGGAGTGCCAGGAATTCAGCGCTGATTGGAGTTGTCATCGTATGGTGAATCTACGTGTAAAACGTTGGGTGTGTTTCAACTACCGCCGGAGTGGCGGGAACAGCGGGATCGGCGGCAGGAGAACTTTCTGGCATGGCCAAGTCACGTCTGCCCTCGCCGCAGCACGCGCAATGTGATCTGCTGTTTAGCTAGCCGACGGTGTGCATTGGCCCCATCTTATGTCTCGTTCTGCAAGACACTACTTCAGGGAGTTTTCATGCATACCCAGATGAGGGGAGCTTTGGCCGCACTCGCCGTCGTCGCGTTGGTCGCCTGCCAAGGGACACGACCGGACGCAGGAACGGAGATGGCGATCGATTCAGCTGCGGAAGCGGCCGCGATCATGGCACTCGAGCGCCAATGGTCACAGAAGTTTCAGGAGAAGGATTTGGAGTGGATCGTGAACCTGCATGCGACCGATGCTCGGCAGATGCCGCCCGATGCCGAGCCGGTCGTTGGTCACGAAGCGCTGCGAGCTCAGTGGCAGGCGATGTTCGAGCTCGATGCTTCATGGGAGCCCACCGAAGCGCACGTGTCGTCGTCCGGTGACATGGCCTACGATTTTGGCACGGCAACGATCAACACGCCGGACGGTCCCATTCCCGCGAAGTACCTAGTGGTTTGGGTGCGTGAGGGTGGGGAATGGAAAATCGCAGTGGATATGTTCAGCAACAACGTGCCTTGAGTCAGGCGCTCAGAGACTGTCAGAGGGTTGGGTGATCGCCGGGCATGATTGTTTGGAAGCGACTCATGCCCGGCGCTTCCCGCTAGTTACACCGCAGCTTTCGCCCTTTGAAGCTGCAACTGACCGTTTGGCTGGTGGTATCTGTTCCGCTGCCGTCTCCAACGGTAAGCGTTACCAGGTAGTCGCCCGCGTCCGGGAAGGTATGGGTGGCGGTCACGCCGTTTGCGGGTGCCAAACCTGCGAAATCCCAGTCGTATGACGTGGCGCCGGTCGAGGAGCTGCCGTCGAAATCGCAGGTCGAGCTTCCACCGCATGAGTAGCTGAACGACGCGGTCAGTGTCCCACCGCCCGTTCCCCCGCCGCCTTCGTCGAGCGTGGTGTTGGTGACGGCGCGGTAGCTGTTGATGCGTCCGTGGCCGTACCCCGTGTCGTATCCGCTCGGGCCCAGATCGTCCGCTGCGCTTTCGAGCCGGCTGCGGAGCGCCGATCCCGTGAGACCCGTCACCGAGGCCACGATGCCGGCCGTGCCGGTGACCTGCGGTGCCGCCATGGACGTGCCCTGCGCGTACGCATATCCGCCGCCAACGTAGGCGCTGAAGATCCCCGCCTCATCCGTCGTGTTCGAGTAGAGCTCACCACCCGGGGCGGTGAGGTCGAGTCCCGGTCCCCAGTTCGAGTAGTAAGATCGCGTGTCCAGCCAATTGCTCGCGGCGACCGAGATGGTCAGTGGATCGCAGGCCGGGCAGCTCACGGTGCTCGTACCGTCGTTTCCCGCCGATGCGATGACGAGGATGCCTCTGGTGTTCACAGCGTAGTCGATGGCATCCTTCTCCGCCTGGGATTGAGACGCGCCGCCGAGGCTCAGGTTCATCGCGACCATGCCGGGGACGTCCGCCGCTTCGATGATCGCGCTTGCGATAGCCGACAAGGGGCATCCCAGTGGGCCGCAGACGCGCTGAACGTAGACGGTGACGTTCCCGCCGGCGCCGGACACACCGGCAACGCCTACGGACTGTCCCGCCATCGTGCCCGTGGTGTGTGTCCCGTGGCCGTCCTCATCGCTGGGATCTCCGTCGTTGCTGTACCAGTCGCTTCCCGCGACGAGCTGGCCCGGGAGGAACTCGGGGTGACCGAACTCCACACCGGTGTCGATGCTGCCGATGACGACCGGGCTGCCGCCGGCGGCGTACGCCTCGATGTTGTCCTCATCCGCGTCGGCCACCGACTTGTATGACGTGACCGGCGATCCTTTCCTCCGGCCCCGCGTGTAGTCGACGGTCAGCCCGCCGGGATTGTGAAAGGCCCACATTCTGGGGTCGATGGCGGTGGGTTGGCGGAGGAAGTCGGGCTCCGCATACACCACGCGCGGATCGTCGCCGAGCCGGGCGGCGAGCGCGCGCTCGTTCCCGGCGGCGCCTCGCAGCAGCACGAAGGCGTTGCGGGGGCCCCGCCGGGCCACGCTCATGCCATGGGCGGCCGCGACCTCCTCGGCAGCCGCGGTGCTTTGCAGCTTTACGACCACCATGCCGGGCACCATCTGCTCGGGAGCCTGGGTCGATAGCTGAAGTTGGAGAAATGGCTCGGTTCCCGTCGGGATTCCGCCGGGCTGCGTCGCGGTCTCGCACGCAACCAGAGCCAGTGGCATCAACGACAGTGCAATTTGCTTCAGTCTCATCCTAGGCCTCCGTACCGATGATCGGCGAGCCCGATGCCCAACCGGCGGCCGGGTCCCGATTCTCAAGTCGCGACGGGGGGAGTGGCAAGAACTAGGCCGGTGACGTCGGGAGACGGGGAGAGAGGCCCAAAAAAATCAGTGGCTCGCCTCACGCCGGTGAAGCGAGCCACCCGGGTCTCCCTTCGAGGTCGGGGCATGCAGGCCTACCTCGAAACCACTGGGGAAACCTCGACAATACATAGTACAACAGTCGGCCTGATCGTCCAATGATTTTTTTCTGAAGCAACGGGCGAACAGCCCCCGAATTCTGCGCCAAAAAAAACCCCTAATCCAAGACCGCCACCGATTTGACCCGAGCAAAGACCACCCGGCCGGGCTCGAGCCCGAGGATCGAGCGGGACTTACGGGTGACACGTGCTAGCAGCACAAGGTTCGTGCCTACGCGCCCGAGCCGGACGAGGCTGTCAGAGGGAGAGAGGTCGACGAGATCAATGACGCTTAGTTGCAGCTCGTTGAGAATGCTGCTTCGCTCTTGGGTCGTGAGGCCGAGGCTGACGTCACGGGCGAGAATCTGGACTCGAACGGATGTTCCGGGTGCTTCGGCTCGGCGGTGAATGGTCAGCTCGCCCAGTGGCGTGGTCACGCCGGTGAGCTGATAGGTGTCGTCGTGCGACCGGATCTCCCCATCGAGCACGACACCCATCTCTTCTCCACGCCAGCGGGCAAAGTCGAGCCTGCCCAGCACCTGTGATACCGCACCCGCATCACCAACGGTTCCGCCGGTGAGCCAGACGAGGTGCGCGGCCATTCGCGCGACCTCGGAGAGCGAGTGGCTCACGTAGATCACCGGTAGCGCCAGCCGCGCGAGCACGCGGTCCAGGTGGTCTAACACTTCTCGGCGACTTGGCTCGTCCAGTGCCGATACCGGTTCATCCATGAGCAAGAGCTTGGGGCTCGCGAGGAGCGCACGCGCGATGGCCACGCGTTGACGCTCGCCACCGGACAGTTTGTCGATCGTACGATCGAGCAGCGGCGTCACGGAGAGCCACTCGACCACATCGTTCCACTCGAGTCGACGCTCACTTGGGGCCACACGGCTGAAGCCGTAGGTCAGATTCTCGCGAACCGTGAGGTGGGGAAAGAGGTCCGCTTCTTGGGACACGTAGCCCACACCGCGCTCGTGCGGCGCGAGAGACACTCCGGTCGATTCATCCTGCCATGTCGCGTCGTTCACGCGTACCAGGCCGTGCGCATCGGCTTCGAGACCGGCGATGCCACGCAGCAACGTGCTCTTTCCGCTTCCCGAGGCACCGAAGAGACCAATGACACCGCGACCCGGTGCTTCGAACGCCGTGTCAAGCGTGAATGCTTCGCGGCTCATGCGGAGTCGCACGGCTATTCCACTCACAGGCGCGGCGTCTCGAACCGGCGATTGAGCGCATACACGGTGAGCAGCACGAGGAAGCTGAATGCCAAGAGGCTCGCCGCGATCAGGTGCGCTTGTGGGTACTGCAGGGCCTCGATCCGATTGTACAGCGCAATCGAGAGCACTTCGGTGCGGCCGGGAATGTTGCCACCGATGAGCAACACCACACCAAACTCGCCCACGGTGTGGGCAAAGCCGAGCGTGGCCGCGGTGAGAAAGCCTGGCCTCGCGAGCGGCAGCGCCACCGAGCGGAATCGATCGAAGGGTGTCGCGCGCAATGTCGCGGCCGCATCGAAGAGACGTTCTGGTATTGTACGAAACGCGTTGTGTAACGGCTGCACCACGAACGGCAGCGAATAGAGGACCGAGCCCACGACGAGTCCTGGGAACGAAAAGACGAGCCGTGGTCCACCGATCCCTTCCCATACCCGACCAACAGCGCCCACCGGTCCCAAGAGGACCAGCAGGTAAAAGCCGAGTACCGTTGGGGGTAGAACGAGTGGGAGGGCGACCAACGCTTCGACCGCAGGCCTGATGCGTGACCGCGTTCGAGTGAGCCACCACGCCAACGGTGTGCCACCAATGAGCAGGATGAGCGTGGTGACACCGGCCAGCTCGGCGGTGAGGATGACAATACGCCAATCGAACGACATCGTTACGGGGTGCGATATCCGGAGTCCGCGATCACCGCGCGACCCTCTGAACTCTGGAGAAACGCGAGGAATGCCAGCGCTCCCGCGTGCTCAGCACTACGGCTCAGCAGCACGGCACCCTGCCGGATCGGTTCGTACAGGTCGTCAGGAATCAACCAGTAATCCTCTTCGCGTTTGTTCCGAAGTTGCGCGTACGCGAGGAGGCCCACCTCGGCTGCGTCCGATTCGACGAACTGCAGTGCCTGTCCTACGTCCTCACCACGCACGGCTCGACTCTCCAAGCTTTCCCACAGTCCCCACCGCTGCAACACCTCTCGTGCTGCGGCGCCGTACGGTGCCGTCTCTGGGTTCGCGATCGCGAGGTACACGAAGTCATCGTTCCGCAAGATGGCCTCACGGACGGTGCGGGGGTCGCGGCCCGGCGCGTACAACGCGAGCTGGCCGATGGCGTAGGTGAAGCGGCTGTTGGGAACGGCAGCGCCCCTAGTTTGGAGTAAGTGGGGCCGTGTCGTATCGGCCGCGAGGAATACGTCGTACGGCGCGCCGTTGAGGATCTGTGCGTAGAGCTGGCCGGTCGAACCGAGGCTGGTCTGGACACGGAATTCCGTCGCAGCCTCGAACCGGTTCACAAGCTCCGTATGTGCGGCAGCAAAGTTCGCGGCTACGGCAGCTTGCACCACCAGCTGTTCTGCATCGTTGGGTCGACCATTCGCGCAGCCGAGGCCCACGGCGAAGGCCACGAGGGCAAGGGTGCGCCAGGACTTGAATGGCCGGGCGCACGCTCGGGCCGGGTCGTGGCGCCGTGTTGCACGCGTGGGGAGGTGCTGGAGAGCGCCTGGGGGCGGTGTGGTCACGGCGGGCCGGCGCGGTGAAATCGGAGCATCATGGCTGACCGGCGCGTCGAGTCCACGCCGCCCGGCGCCGACAAACACCTCCCCACGCGTGCACCTAACCCATACGTCGGCTGATTCATCTCACTGGGATCCGTTCCCCAGCTCAGGGTGATGGTTCCGCAGCCAGTCAATCGTGTCCTTCATCGTCACCTCACCCGGACGACTGACGTAACCCAGTTCCTGTTCCGAGTACCTGGACGAGATTCCCCAGTAATGGGACGCCATCTCAACGACCACTGGGTCCGGGAGCACATCCAGACGTAACCATTGTCCGATCGTCGCAAGACACCACGCGAGCCGAAACGGCACCACCGCGTTTGGCGCCGGAACTCCTGACACGCGCTCCGCCAGCGCGAAAAACTCCTGCACGGTGCACTCGGTTCCGGGGAAGTGGTAGACGGGTTGTGTCTGCGGGCGGGCCATCAATCGCACCAGCGCGGCAGCGACGTCCCGTATGTCGGCGAAGTGCACCCCACCACGAATCACAAAGGGGAGCTTGCCGCGAAGGTACCGCACCAGGTGCGCGGTGGATCGGAATCGATGATCCCCCGGACCGAGCAGGACCGGCGGCCGAACGATGACGAGATCGACCCCTAACTCCTGTGCCAGGTGCTGCGCCTGTTGTTCCGCGATGACTTTCGAATGGTAGTACGGCCAGCGGCGCACCTCGGGCACACAGTGCGGCGCGTGCTCGTCTGCTACCTGGCCGGGGCGGCGGAAACAGCCGACCGTACCTGAGGTCGAGGCGAACACCATTCGGCACTCGCGTTGCGCGGCCACACGCACCATGTCGAGCGTGCCATCGACATTGGTTCGGTAGATATCGGCCGCACGCCGGCGCGTATGTCGCACAAGCGCGGCGAGATGAAAGATGCCACGCACGTCATCGAGTGTCCGGTCACGCGACCACAACCCGTGATCCGTCACCGATCCCACCAACGGATGCACGTTCAGATCGTGGGTCCAGACCATCCGTTCCCACGATTTGCGGTCGCGAACGAGAACGACCGTTTCTGGGTGTTCGGGCTCTTCCAACAGGGTATGCAGCAGGTGACGCCCGAGGAAACCGCTGGCGCCCGTGATCAGAACCGGCCCTTTCAGATCACCGGCTCCGGTTCCCGATCGCGACGGGTTTGTGCCAGTAACTCATCGATCACGCGTCCCAAATGTTCCTCGCGCGGTGAATCTGTATCGAAGAGGTGCGCAAACTGGTTTGCGAGCGTTGCCGCGATGAGGGGGTCGAGATCTTCCGGTACGTCGAGGTCGCTTTCGAGTATTCGACCGCCACGTCGCTCGATGGCGTCTCCGAGCCACGCCACGTCAGCACCCTCCACGGGATGTTGCTGGAGGAAAGCACGCAGGTGGAACGTGGTCGACACGGTCGCACGCTTGATCTGCTCGAGAATCTCTTGGCTCACCTGGTGGACGTCGCTCTCGGCATCCAGCTGAACGGGCTTCCCGCAGGCGATGTGCACTCTGCCGAGGTTGATCCGACCCCGGAGGCAGCGAAGCGTCCAGCTGAGAAGTGGACGGAGACGCATCGGAGGTTTTGGGGCACCTGCGAGCTCTCGGGCGAAGGCCCGCTCTTCCGGTATCCGGTCAAATGAGAACGCCACAGGCAGCACGACACAGGTTTTGTCCGAAGCCTGGAGGCAGCGCAACAGACCACGTTTAGGCGGGAGAAAGGCACGCGAGCGGCTGCGTGTTCCCTCGATGAAGAATTCGATGCTCCTTCCCTCTCGTAACAGCTCGTGGACGGTGCGGGTGACCCGCGGGTCTTCTCGTCCTTCGCCCCGATTGATGTAGAAGGCGTGAAGAGAGCGAAGCACGCGTCCGAGCAGCGGTATCCGACCAAACTCGGACGTGGCCGCAATGTATGGAATGGGGATCTTCAGGTCGGGTCGTGCGAAGAAGAGGTATGAGCACAGTACGAAATCGAAGTAACTCCGGTGGGAGGGCACGATCACGAGTGAGGCGCCGCTCGGTGCTTCCCGCACCGCCGCCTCGAACGATGGGATGTCCACGCTCACTTGTCGGAAGCAGCGGCGCAGCACTTTGCCAACGGCCCACGCGGCAAGTCGGACCATGGGTTTCCCCCGAGGTCGGCTGATGACCCATCGCAGGTCGCCACCGTGCCCAGGGTGGCGCCGGCCTGCCAACACCCATTGTGTGTCATCACCGCCCATGAGGTGACGATAGACACCCCGGCTCACCGTGGTCATGTAGCCGTGCGGATCGAACTGATCCGTCAGCGGCTTGCGCGAACGAAAGTCGAAGGAGCGGCGAGTGAAATACGGAAACACGCGGTTCAGGTATGTGATGCGATCCGCCAGCTGATTCCCCGACCGGCGGGCACGCTCCGATCGCAGCCGAGCCATGGCGATCGCTAATCGGTGGTGCAGCGTATCGGTAAGGGCAAACCGTATTCCCGGTGGCCCGAGGTATCGCATGGTTGGCCGGCGGTCCAGCCGATGAACGGTGAAGAAGTCTCGGATCCGCTCCCAACACTCCCGCACCGTCGCGCTGCGTTCCAGTCCTGCCACCGCGTGGTGGATGGTCACGGCGTCGTCAGTCTCGGGTCGATCCTCGCACGCAAGCAGGATGCGAGTTGCGACCTCGTCGACCGGGATGACGTCGAGCCGCGCATTCGGATCGGCGATCACCGAGCGCATGTACCCGAGCCCGAGCAAGATCGTGAACGCAGCAAAACCGGCGGTACTGTCGATCCATCCGGGAAACGGATGTTGCCAACTTGCTGAGATGATGCTCGGGCGTACGATGGCGAGGGGTACCGTGCCGCGCCGCGCAACGAGCAGATGCTCCGCCAGCGACTTGGTCAAGGTGTAGGTGTTGGGATGGCTCGAAGCCGCGAGAAGCGCCCGTTCGTTGACGGATCCGTCCAGAATCGATCGGTAGATCTCTTCAGCGGGTTGGGGGAGTGGGGCGAGGGTCTCCTCGATAGGGGTGCCGTTGCCTGGATGCGGTGTCACATAGGCCGTCGACACGCATACCAGTTTTTCTAACTGTGGACACGATCTTGTCAGCTCCAGCAGGTTGAGGCTGGTGGTCACGTTTTGATCCGCGGCGCGCACGAGCGGTAGGTCGAATTCCACCGCCGCGGCCGCGTGCAGGACGTGTGTTGCTTGTCCGGTGATTACATCGCGGTTGGAGGGGTCGAGGCCCAAACCGGGCTCTGCGAGTGTCCCGCTCACCACTTCGACACACCGAGTCCAATTTGGCGGCAGCAGCTGAAAACAGTCGGACGATGCCACTTCCTCGCGGAACCGCTCGTCGGCGGCACGCGCTTTCGGACGTATTAAGACCCACACCTTGTCGAGGCGAAGCTCATCCCGACGGCGCAACATTTCCGCCAGCAGCACTTTTCCGAGAAAACCTGTGACACCGGTCAGCAGGTATGATCGCATCGTCCCGACGCTCCGCTGGATGTTGATGCTCTCTGAGCTATCTCCGGATGTGTGGTGCCGCTCCCGTTCCCATCAACTGATTGGCGGCGCCGAAAACGTTCCCAGGATCGATCGCTCGCTTGATCTCACTGTTCCACTCGAGTGCCGTTGACGACATGATCCGCGGGAGGAACGTCTGCCGCAGCTTACCCACTCCATGGTGGTGGGAGAGGGTTCCACCAGACTCGAGAATTTCGTCCCGCGCACTTTGTTCGATTTCGGTAAAGGCCCGCATCGGCTGCTCCGCGCCCCTGTGATAAAAAGCGAGGTAGAAGTAGATGCACACCCCAGTTTGATAGAGTTGGGTGACTCGCGCAGATATGAATGGCTTCCCCGGGAGGTGGTGTTTGCGATGCTCCTCCGCGACCCTTCGCTTTACGTTCGCACAGAGTTCGAGCACTCTGCTCCACGGCACTGAGGTTTCCAAGGACTCGCCGAGAATGTAGTGCTTCATCACGAAGTCGCGAATGTACGCGATGCTAAACGTGAGTTGGTAGCCACGTTTCCCGTTCTCTGGTCCGGCACGCATCCCGCCATATCGACGTGCTATGCGGCGCACCACCCGCTCCTGGTCACGGACGGTTGCGCGATCGCCCTCGTAGACGAGCGTGCACGCCACCATTCGCACGGGATCGAAGCCTTTGAGCTTCGTAACGAAGAACTTTTCTGCGCGCCGCTTCATGCGCTTGAGCCCCACGGCCTTCGGCTTGAGGGTTTGGCTCAGCTGGAACTGGAGGTTGTCCACCAGCCGCACGCTTGCCGGAGGCGTTCCTTCGCGGGTGAGATCGTACGCGAAGGCCACGCCCTGCTCGAAGCTCGGGAAGATCAGGGAGTCGTATCGCTTCACTTCTGGGAGGGGGAAGACTTTGACCACGGCCTGGGTGACGATGCCAAGCGTGCCTTCAGATCCAAACACCAATTGCCGTGGATCGACCCCTACAGATTCGCGAGGACCAACCGCCTCGCGAGTAAGCACGCCCCTGGGGGTTACGACGTGCACGTCGAGGACGAGGTCTTCGATATTGCCATAGCGATTCTTCTTCATGCCGCTGGCATTCGTCGCAATCCAACCGCCGAGCGTCGAGAACTCGATGCTGTCCGGTTCGTGGCCCAGCGTGTAGCCGTGCTCGGCCAGTTGTTCCTCGATGTGTCGTCCCACGGCGCCTGCCTGAATGCACGCGGTCTGGTTTACCGGGTCGATCCACAGGATGCGGTTGAGCCTGCTCATATCCACGGAGACGATCAGGCGCTCCTCGTCGGCGGGACATCGCAGGGCATCGGTAACGTTGGTGCCCCCGCCGTACGGCACGAGACACACGTCGTGACTCGCGGCAGCCTGCACGAGCGCTATGACCTGGCGTTCGTCGGTGGGGAAAACCACCAGATCCGGCACCCGAGCGAGCCCTTCGCATTTGATGGCGTACATGTCCTCGAGGGTGTGACCGTGACCGTGGCGGCGCCGGAGGTCCGGGTCACTCGAGATCGATTCCTCGGACAGGAACTTACGAATAGTCGAAAGAAAGACCGGATGTTCCACCGGTTCTGGGACTTTCGCGGTGTGTGACATCTCATGGATGTCCTTTGGATCGATCGTGACACCCAGCACACCGCTGGTCCACGGGAGCAAGTCGGGGAGTTCGGCGCCGCTCAATGGGTACCGGGATCCGAGGAGCTTGACGCTTCCGTTCTCGAGCACCGTGAAGGCCGAATCACGGAAGCCCCAAACGTCGAGACTCTCCTCGTCTCCAATACGAGACGGTGGGTCACCGGGGGTGATGCGGGTGTGTTTGGTCGATATCAGCGCCGACCCGTCGAGCGTGCGTGCGAAACTCATGGGCGCGTCTCTTTACCGTCGCTGCTCACCGCCGCTTCTTGCGAACCGTCTTCGCGGCCCGCTTGGACCGCCGCGTCTTCGCGGTCTTGCGACCCGTCGCCCTGGACGCCTTGGCCGACTTGCTCTTGGCACGCTTCGCAGGCTTCGCACGCTTCGCCTGTTTGGGGGCGACCGAGTGTAGCGCGAAGGCGACCCCTTGCGGATCGAGGCACTGCACGATGCGATCGCCACCCGGAACATCCATTGGGGCGTTCACGACAGTGCCACCGCGCAGTGTGATCTTCTCCGTGGCGTGATCGACGTTCTTCACCTTCGCGTAGCACAGCCAGTTGGGTGGCTGAGGCATCTCGGGTGGCTTGTTGAACATTCCACCCATGGATTGCCCGTTGCGGCCAAACATGTGGTAAACGCCCATGGGGCCCATGTCCATGTCCTCGGTCGTCTCCCAACCGAAGAGCCTGGAGTAAAAGGCCCAAGCGGCCTCCCAGTCGGTGGTGGCTAGCTCGTGCCAAGAAAACTCACCGCGTTTGGGCTCCCCATCGTGACCGGGAACGTCGCCCTCCGGTTGGAGTACGGCAAACACCGCGGCTTGCGGATCGGACAGCACGGCGAAGGTACCCACCGTCGGAATGGTCTGCGGGGGCACGAGGACCTGGGCGCCCAGCCCCGACGCCTGGTCGATGGTGGCGCCACAATCCGGCACCCCGACGTACATCAGCCAGTGCGGTGGTGCCCCCATCTGCCGAGCTTCCACCGGGAGGATCATCAGCCCCCCCACCGGCGTATCGCCGTTGGTCCACAAGCGGTAACCAGGGTCCTGGCCCCAGTTCATCGTGTCCCACCCCACGACCGCCTGGTAGAAGTCGATCGCGGCCTGGGTGTCGGTCGTCATCAGCTCGTGCCACACGATACGTCCGAGCGGGAAGTCCGCTGGCATGGAAGTCTCCTTGGGAAACGCTTGAATATGCAGGTCGGGAAGGCCGGACGCGAATCGCCCATTCGTCCACGTTCCGCGAGTGAACGTGGCAAGTGGTGACCGCGAAAAAAGTGAGGGAAAGAGTCTAGAGTTGCTGGAACTGCTGCGCGATCTCCCGTTCCTAGCTGGTTTTCCTACCTGTCCCGCCGATCCGGCCTTTCACCGCCTCTTTCGCAGGAGGTACTAGAAGCGCACGGCGAGCATCAGGCCGCCTCCGCGTGTCACGACGAATGGCGAGATGCTGAGCGTGGCAGGCTCATGAGCATCATCTGCGACGAGATGTTGCGTCACCGTCCGGCCCACGATGTATCCGAGTGTCGCACCTGCCAAAACATCCGCCAGGTAGTGCTCGTTGTCCTCGATGCGACTGATGCCGATAAACGTGGCGGCCAATACGGCGGGCACGGCAGCTTCAGGGCCGATGTGCCGCGCAAGAATCGTGGCGATGGTGAAACCGGCCGAGGTGTGACCCGATGGAAACGAGTGGTGGTTCGTGCTATCCGGCCGCATGCGCGAGAACGAGCGCTTCAATGCAGTCGTGATGATTCCGTTGATCACGAAGCCCTGCGCGAGATCGAACGTCACCGCGCGGAACTTGTCGTTGGGGGTGAGTTGACCAACAGCAAACACCGTGGTGATCGCGCCAAGGACCACGAACCGGCTCCCCACCGCATCACCCACGTCACCGATACCGGTTGCTTTGTCGGCGAGTGCGGCCTGGACGTCGTGATCCGCGGCACGCGCTGTCAGCGTGAGTGACGAGCCCACAAACAACGGAACGAGGTTGTCCCACGCCACGAGCCCCACGGAGTTGCTCAGGAACTTTCGTGGGAACGCCCCGATCGACGCCTCCGACTCGTGTTGACCGAGCGCCGGCGTAACGGGCGCAGCGAGCCACAGCGCAAGCAGCATAGCCGTGGCCCCTGGCGAGAACACTGGCGCTTTCGTCAATTAGGCGGCGTCCGTAACGGAAGCACCAACGCGCCTCCGGAGTCCACACCGGACGGTGCAGTGATGCGGGCACCCTCCTTCAGCAAGATTTGGGACGATCCCAGCCGGATCTCGACGCGGCGGGCCTCACGCGGAATCTGTACGTCGAAGGTGGCTCTCGCGCCTTCATTTCCGATCAACAGGCGGTCGATGTCGGACGTGTAACTCGCGACGCCGTCTCGAGTACTCACCACCACGTCGCGGCCATCGGTCAACGTCACTCGCATCGATCCCTCGCTTTGCTGAGCCGAAAACGCGATGACCAGGTTGCGCCCCACCGGAACCGCGATTCCCGATGTCGGGCCCTCCTCGATTTCCGGTGTCGATACAGGTGTCGGTCGATCAGGTTGGCTGACAACCCGCTCCACGATCGCTCGTGTCCAATCGGGGACGGGTGAGCCCGGCAGTGCATAAGCGATACCACCCACTCCGAACGTCAGAACAATGGCGGCGGCCCACCGGGTCCAACCGGCACGGCGAGCGCTTGCTCGCTGAGCGATCGAGCGGGCGGTTACGGTAGGCGAGCAATGGTCAACACGCCCGAGCAACTCGAAGAGCTCGAGCTCTTCACGTCTCGCTCGCTCGAGACGTTCGCGACAGTCGGCGCACGTCGTGAGATGCTCACCGACGGAAGTCGCCATGGCGGCCGAAAGCTCGTCGTGCAGACGTCGCTGGATCAGTTCGTCGTCAAGGTGCATCGAACGTCCCCTCGTAACTGCTGCGGAATGCCGCTTTCGCGCGGGCCAGTAGCGTCCCGATGCTTGCTTCGTTGAGTCCGAGAGCCGCTGCGAGATCGCGATAGCTGTAACCCTCAGCGCGGAGGAGCAGCAGACTGCGGTCCCGCTCGGGGAGCTGGTCGATCGCGAGCCGCACACGTCGGCGAGACTCCTCGCCCTGGACGTCCTCGTCCGGAGACCTGGGTGGATCCCCTAGCACTCCTTCACCGCGAGCCACCGTCAGCAGCTTGCGCCGGCGGGCGCGCGTCGACTTTTCGTTGCGAAACAGGTTTGTCGCGACCGTGATCAGCCACGCCACGGGTGTATCAGGCATCGCTCCTCTCCGGTACAGCCTGACGAACGCCTCCTGTGTGAGGTCAGCGGCGAGCTCCCCGTCACCGGACAAGCGATCCAGATAGCGGAAGATCCGGCGGAACTGGGCATCGAACAGCTCCGCGAATCGGTGGTGGAAGGACGCGTCGATGTCGGGCAGCGAACGATCCCCTTCGCGGCGCTTCACATGCGCCGACGTGATGCTCGTGAGGTTCCCCAGCGACAAACCCAGACCGTCCATGGCGGCCTCCTATAAAAGGAACAGGGCCGGCCGATCATTTGTGACAGCGTGAAATGTCCGATCAGAATTGCCAGTCGAGCCCGATGACCAGCGGCGCCAGCGGGCGCATCTCGATCGCCGAGCGTTCGCCTGTGGCTGGATCCGTGGCGTAGGTGAGGATGTTGTTGAGACCAAAGACGTTCGAGACGGTGCCAAAGAGGGCCAGCGAGGCATCTCGTCCAGCGATCTGGAGGTGCCAGTGTTTGCGGAGGCCCAGGTCGACACGGAGGTACGGAGGAAGGGTGGTGACGCCGAGCGATCCTGGTCTCAGGCGGGGGCTCCCCTGAAACTCGCACCCCAGGTCCAGCAAGTTGCACGACTCCCATTCGAAGCCGCCAGCGGACGGTGTCGTGCGTCTCCCGAAGAGGCCCGTGGCACCCAATCGTACCGAGAGCGTGGCCGAGGGGAAGACGATCACTCCCGCCTCCGCCATGTATGTGACTCCGTGCTCCGGCACATAGGTCGAGTCGCCGTACTCGAACTGTGTGTTCTGCAAGCCATAGCTCGCCACGAGGCCGTACCGCGCGGTGCTCATGGCCGCGTCGAGCGAGACCCCCCGTGCGCGGCCGGTCCCGGTTGCGACGGCGTTCGTCGCGAACGGCCCTTCGTTGCGCGGCGCGACCAAGACAAGCCCTCGTGAAGACCGCGTGTATGCCTGCGCGCCGAGCGTGATGCCAGGAGCCACTCGATAGTCAGCAGCAATCACGCCTTGATCGCTCGTACCAACGGGGATGCCTGGCGCGCCTGCCCCAACGTACAGGTCGGCGGGAAAGACGTTCGACACGACCGACTCGGCGTTGCGCAGCGATTGGGAAAACTGATGTGTGCGCGCGTAGCTCCCTGACAGCGTCAGGGGCTCGATGGGATTCCATTGCACGTGAGTGCGCGGTCCCAGATGGAGGCTCCCGTCGGCATGAGCGAGCACCACACCCAGCGTTACATCGACGTGTCGGCCGACGGGTGTCGCGTGTTCGACGAAGACAGCTGCCACCGGTGTGCTGGCGTCGATGTCGATTGTGGGGATCGCGGCGGTGTCTGACGCGAGCCAATACGACGTGCCGCTGCGCTCCACCCGGACGCCGACGGTCGTTATCCCAGTCCCACCTCGACGTTCGAGCGTAGCGAGCAGGCCCTCATCCCTTCGGTCCGCCTCGAGGTGCTCTGCACCCCTCGTGCTCGTGTCATGCCATACCGCGCCCGCATCGCTCAAGGCACTCCAACCACGAATCTCGACGGTGAGATCGCTGAAGTCCCGTGTCCACGACGCACCGAGTGAACGACTGTTCCACGAAAACGTGTTCTCGAGGCGCTCGGGCGGAGAGGGATCTGGCGCGATCGCCGCCGCCGCCTCGATCTCGTTGGTGCTCTCGTATCCCAGCACGTTGATGCGCCCACCCAAGAGTGGTGCGGTGACCTTCGCGAGACGGTCGCCCGATTCGCCGCTTGGGTAAGACGCCTCCCTTTTTGGGGCGAAGGTATTCGGTAGCCCCCAACGAAGACTTACCAGGTATCCGGCGGGGCCTAGTGGTCCGTCCACGGTGACTCGTGCCTGCGTGGTGCTGGCGCCGCCCTGGGCACGGAATCGTCGTCCGGGCGCAAGCGTGATTCCCTCGACCGTGCCTGACAGACTATGCGGCAGGGACGGGGACGGTGAGACGGATAACAGTCGGATGTCCGATAACGCGTCCGGGTTCCACGCGCTGAAGACTCCTGCTGCGTGGTACGGGCTGAAGACCGGAATCCCGTCCAGCAGATAGGCCGTCTGATCCGAAGTGCCACCGCGGATGTTCAATCCGCTGGGTGATTCCGGCCGGAGGAAGATCGGGCCACCGCTCAGTGCTTGGAACACGTCGGGCTCCGCAAGCAGCGGATGATCCCGCACGGCGGCAATCGACATTTCCCGTTCCGGAAACGCCTCGCTGCTGCGCGACTCCACACCTCGTACGGGGACCTGCGAGCGTACTTCGACTGCTGGCAACATGACGGGCTTTGGCTCGAGGGCGATGTTGATCTCGAGCATACCCTCTCGGGGAACGAGCGCGTGCAGCGTGCGTTGCTCGTACCCAATGACGCGGACGGAGATGTGTTGAGGACCTGGGGGAACGTCGCGGAGCACATAGCGGCCGCTGCCATCGGTCGTGGTGGTACGGTGGAGATCGGTCAGGTGGACGGCCGCTTGGACGATCGGCTCACCGGTGGCGGCGTCCCGCACCGTTCCCGTGATGGTTACGGGGGGCGCCTGCATGGCGAGCAGCAGGTTGAGGGAACTCAGGAACAACACTGCCATGCGAAACCTCGGTGGCTTCTACCCCGTCCTCCTCCATCACGAATCGCGCCACGATGATGATTGTCCGTACAGAAGGTTGGTAAACCAAGAGTACGAAGCAAGGTCCACGGGGTGGGTGCTAGGCATGCACGGTCAGGTGCGGTGGATTGAAGAGCTGCTCGAGCGCTAGCCAGAGGACGAACGCGTTGCGATGGCTGATGCAGAGTCGGTGTGTGCTGGCTAGCGGAGAGAGCTAGCCCGCCAACACCGCCTCGCGTTCCTTGGGAGTTAGTATCTCCGCGAACGGCAGAGTCTGACGCAGACGGGTCGCCTTCGGACCGGTGTCCACGAGAAACCGCCTGAGACGCGGGACCGGCATGGTGCGCAGCAATAGATCCCACTCCTCGAGATCCATTGCGTCTCGTGGCGAAGCGGTCTTGAGTCGCCGCGCCACATGCTTGCGCGCACGATCGATGAGAGAAGGATCCGTCTCGAGCTGCTCGGCCACGGCTGCGGCCAGCGCCAACGCCCTCGCTTCCTGGTAGGTCTCGGGCAGCTTTTCGGGACGACCCGCAACGGCCGTCGCCGCTTTAGCAGGCACACCCTCCGAGGGCGCCGAGCCCATGAGACTCGTCGCCGATGCGAGCACCGCGCGCTCCGCCGCAGTGGCCGCCTCGAGCTCGGCCGGGGTCCACCGGATTACTTGAAACGCGACGTCATGCCGAACCGCTAGCTCGTCGAGCGCCGCCTTGAGCACCTTGCTGGGGTTGGGTAGCTCGGCCGACTCGACGAGCACCCCCACGACAATGGGCTCACCAATTTTGTCCTCTTCGGTCGCCACGGGGCCCTGAATCCACACGGCGTGCGGGGGCGGTCGCAACCCCTTGGCAGCCACCCGCACCGCCTCGAAAACGGCATCCACCCGTTCGCGCTCCGCGGCGAACAATCCCGCGAGGAGCCCCGCGAGCGGATGCGCTCTTCGGATCTGATAGAGCTTGCGAGGTCCCACACCCACGGCCTCCACTATCCCGGCCAGGACCAGATCTCCAAGCGTACGCCGGACCCCGGCAGCGGTGAGCTGCGCCCTTCGAGCGATTTCACCAGCCCCATGCGGCTCAGGGATCTCATTGAGAACACGCAGCATCCGCACGGCAGCCTCGGTCCCTAGGAGAGAATTCAAAGGAGACCGAAATGCGCTTTGACGCTGCTTGGGTGGGCGAATAAGGACCCCGCGGATAGGGTGAAATAATAGCTGCGAAATTAGGGCTATAGTCGTGTTTTGACAATTATAGTATCCAACAAGCGCAGCAGATTCCTTTTAAGTCATTGCCATAATTGGAGATTACGAGTTTGATGATCTCAGGAGGCTTCGAGCGATGTGGTCTCAGGCCCTATGGGACCGTCGTCTCGGCCACCGTCCAAACGCCGCAGGGCCGCTCGGTCACGACGCATCGTCTCGGGAAGCTGGGCGAGCGTGGCGGGGAGTTGACGCTTTTGGAGCCAGGCGCCGACCGCCGTCATGGCTCCACCCCCGACGAGGACCAGCACCCAAAAGAGGATGACGACAGCGCGCCGTGAGAGCAGCGGAACCACTGCTGGGATGACCACACGGGTGAGAAGCTCGGCCGCGAACGCGGCCATGAGGCCGATGTAGGACCAGCTCATCCACGCTGCGTGAAACTCGATCCACCGGCCGCGTGGACGGCGAAACAGCGCGGATCCCATACCGGCGACGAGCGTCACGAGGCTGACCAGCGCAGCGAAGTGAAAGGGTCCCAGACCGCCGAACAGCCGGTAGATAGAGAACGCGGTGACGATCAGGCCTATCATGGCGGTCGCGTACAAATGACCCAGGGTCCGGTGCCAGCGGGTGCCCTTGGGTAGCAGCACGACGGTACCCCCCGCGACGATCGCCACGACGGCGAAGACGGTGTGGACCACTCCCAGCAGGTTCATAGCTCTACGCCTTTCAGCAGACGCTCGAGCCGATCGAGGTACGATCGGAAAGCCCGCTTGCCGGCAGGGGTGAGTCGGTACCGGCTGGTTGGGCGATTGTGCTCGAACCCTTTGCGAACGGCTACGTAGCCACTGTCGATCAGGCGGGAGAGGTGGGTACTCAAGTTGCCGTCGCTCGCTCCCACCGCGTCGCGTAAGTAGGTGAACTCAGCGTCGTCGACAGAGGCCAGGATCGCCATGACCGAGAGTCGGATGCGTGAATGGATCGCGTCATCCAGCACCCGATAGTCGAAGTCCGTCATGCGATGACAGTCGTCTCCAGTTTGGTGGCCGACTGACGCCTTAGGACGAGCGCGGGCCCCACTTGGAGCAGGAGCACCAGGGCGGCGAGGGCCGACAGCGCCCACGTGTCCCGCCAGATGAGCAGCGCCGTTCCGGACGCCCACCAGGCGAGACCGACTCCCCGGAGCCAACCGAGCCCGGCGACGACGCCGCTCGCGAAGTAGCCAAGGCCCAGGATGACCGCCACGACGCCGGGTAATGCCATGGGGGTGTAGGCTCCGACCAGCGGACCGAGCAAGCCGAGCAGCGAGAGGCTCACACCGGCTCCAATCCAGATCCCGGCGAATGCTCGGCCGGCCGCGTTGCTCACGGGAGCACGCCGGGCGTCGCGATAGCCGATCGTCAGGGAGAAGAGCCAGCCAACGGCGAGCACAGCTGGCCAGATCCACACGAGCAGGGTGCGGTTGCCCGTGGCCTGACCCCACCACGTCGTCACCAGCCCGACGGCGATGAGCAAACCCCAGGTGACCTGGTGTTTCCAGGTCTCCGCGAGCAGACGTTGACTGCCTTCCATGAGCCCGCGGATGAGTGCGAGCTCGCGATGTACGTCGCTGGTGTTCACGATATTCCTTTCTGACCTTAGCTCTCGTTATAGAAGTACTTTGATTTTCAAAGTAACGCAAGGGGTGAGACCGGTCAACCAAAGTGCGGTAATTACTCGCTACGCAATGTGACCATGGGATCGACCCGTGTCGCACGCCGAGCGGGCCAGTAGCAGGCAAACAACGCCGTTGCGCCCAGCAGGACTGCCACACCGGCGAGCGTGAGGGGATCGGTAGGGCTCACATCAAACAGCAGCCCAGATAGGGCGCGGCTTGCCGCGAGCGCGCCGACGAGGCCCAACGCCAATCCGCCAATGGTGAGCCAGAGCCCACGTCCCATCACAGAGCGCAGTACATCGGCGGGTCGCGCTCCCAAAGCCATGCGGATTCCTATTTCGCGGGTGCGCCGGGAGACCATGAATCCCATCACCCCATAGATCCCCACCGCTCCGAGCAAAACCGCCAGACCAGCGAAGGCGCTGAGGAGCCAACTGATGAATCGCTGGGGGGCGATGCTCGAACTGAAGACGTCTTCGAGGGTGGCGAGCCCGGAGAGCGCCATGTCGGGATCGAGCGCCCAGACTGTCTCACGGAATGCCGGAGCCAAACCCGTCGGCTCGCCGTTGGCCCGAATCACGAGGCTGATGCCGCGAGAGGGCCGCTGCGCAAGGGGTACGTAGATCTCCGGCTCGGGAATCTGATCGAGCGCCCGCGACCGGACACTGCCCACCACGCCCACGATCGTCCACCAGGGCGCCTCTGGGTCGCGCACGTTGCCCACCCGGATCCGCTGACCGATGGGGTCGCGATCGGCAAAGAACCGCCGTGCGAGCGACTCACTGATGATGGCGACTGGGAGTGTTTCCTGGCGATCGCTTGCTTCGAAGAGCCGGCCTTGGAGCAACGGGATGCCCATCGTGGTGAAGAACCCGGGTGTGGCGCGGCGCTCGTCGGCCACGGGCTCCTCACCGGGAGCCGGAAGACGACCTTCGATGCCAAAGCTGATGTCGTTCACCAGGCCGGTGAGCGGGAGCACCGTGACGGCGCCTACGTCGCGCACGCCCGGGACGGCACGCAACCGCTCCTCGAGTTGGGGAAGAAAACTGGCGATTGCCGCTGCGTCCGGGTAACGGGCCGACGGAAGAGCCATCCGTGCACTGAGCGCGTTCTCGACGTGAAAGCCTGGGTCCACCGCTCGGAGCTCCGCAAAGCTCCGGAGCAAGAGTCCCGCCGCGGCGAGGACTGCCATTCCCATGGCGAGCTCGATCACGACCAACGCCGCTCGCACCCGACCCCCCGCTTCCGAGGACGTCCCGCTCGAGCGCTCGCGCAACGCCTGCACGGTACCCGGCCGCGACAGGCCAAACGCCGGTGCCAGTCCAAACACCACGCCCGTGAGCACCGACGCTATAAGCGCGAATACCACCACCGCCGGGTGAAGCCCGATCTCCGCGACGCGGGGCAATCCGGCCGGTGCCATCCGCACGAGCACTTCCGTTCCCCACACTCCAAGCGCCAGCCCAATCAGCCCCCCACCCAGGGCGAGCACAACGCTCTCCGTCATGAGCTGCCGAATGAGGCGGGATCGTCCGGCCCCTAAGGCCGTGCGCACCGCCAGTTCCCGCTCACGTACCGACGCCCGCGCGAGCAACAAATTCGCCACGTTGGCGCAGGCGATGAGCAGAATGAGACCCACCGCACCCATCAAGACGAGCAGCGGCGTGCGGACCGGACCCACCATTTGGTCCCGCAACGGGACCAAGCTGACGCCGACGTCACCGTAATCGATCGGATTTTCTTGTGCGATGTTCGCGGCAACACGGTTCATGTCGGCCAGCGCCGCCTCAGCGGTCACGCCCGGATTCAATCGCGCAACAACCTGGAGGAAATGATTGCCACGATCGTCCCGCGTTGGATCGATCGGCAGCACCGACCACAGCTGTGCGCCGCTGACGATCGGACCTGTGAAACCGGGTGGCAGCACGCCAATCACGACGTTTGGCCGACCGTTGAGCATGAGACTCTTGCCCACGATCTCCGGGTCTCCGCCAAACCGCTGCTGCCACAACTCGTGGCTGAGCACGACGACGTCGCTGCGGTCCGGTATCTCCTCCTCGGGGAGAAACGCGCGTCCCCGAACCGGCGCGATCCCGACAACCGAGAAGTAATCGGGGCTGACGAGGGCCCCGTTCAACACCTCCGGTCGATCGATACCGGTGAGGTTGGGCCCCCAACCGGAAACGGCTGCCATGCCGGAAAACACGCGGTTCTGTGCCCGCCAATCGCTGAAGGTCGATCGGCCGGTCCACTCGGTCGGCGGCCCATTCCGTCTCTCACGGTTTTCCCACACCGTCAGGAGCCGCTCGGGTTCCGGGTAGGGGAGACCCTGGAGCAGCACGCCATACACCACGCTGAAGATGGCGGTGTTGATCCCGATTCCGAGTGCCAGTGTCATAAGGGCCACGGTGGTGAACCCCAGGTTTTTTCGCAGCGACCGGAGTGCGTAGCGGATGTCCTGTTGCAGCGTGTTCATAGACGGTCCTTGGATGCGTGACGGGTTTTGGCGGTCGCGCACGACGCAGTGAATAGGCAAGTGGCGTGCCTCTGATTTTGTCGTATAAGGCTTTGTATTTCTGAGGCTTAGGCTCTCCGTGTCGGTGCTGAGTCAGGGTGTCAGTGTGCGGTCGTGGGAAGGGTCGTTCGAAGACGGACGCTCTGGTGAACGTCGACAAGGGCCATCTTCGGCTTAATTAGTCACCAGATGGTTACCAATTCACACACTCTCAATCTCGTCTTTGCTGCCCTGGCCGACTCCACCCGTCGGGCCATCCTGACCAATCTCGCGCGTGGCGGGCGTTCTGTGGGCGAGTTGGCAAGACCGTTCGGTGCTCGCGCGCAAGTCAATCGGTGACGTGAAGCATGGGTGAGTGAACCGGGTGCCCTTCGACAGAGATCGTGGCGACGGCGTCGAGCATTAGACGAGCGTTGATGAGCAGTGGAGATCACGTGTTTGGTTGCTGACGGAGATACGAAACAGCGGGATTGGTTCGCGTGTATCTTTGGGCGGGATTTATTCGTTCTCCAGCCTGAGGGTACATGTTACGCCTACGATGGTCTCTGGTTCTGAGCTTGCTCTTCACAGTCAGCTGCGGTGGTCCTGCGACGGCCCAGGATTTTTCGACGCGCCACGGTCGGGTTCGCGTGGTCACCGTCGCGGAGGGACTCAACCATCCGTGGGGGCTCGCGTTTCTTCCCGATGGCCGGATGCTGGTAACGGAGCGGCCCGGACGATTGCGCATCGTCGAACGAGACGGTCGGTTGTCACCGCCGTTGGCGGGCGTGCCCGACGTGGCCGCTGGTGGGCAGGGTGGACTGCTGGATGTCGCGCTTGCACCGGACTTCGAACGGTCGCGAACCATCTACTTGAGCTACGCCGAACCGGAGGGGAGGGTTGCGGGGACGGCGGTCGCCCGCGCCCGGCTGGGTGACCGCGGGCTCGGAAACCTCCAAGTGATATTCCGTCAGGAACCGAAGGTCTCCGGCGGTGCACACTTTGGTTCCCGGTTGGTGTTCACCCCTGACGGATTCCTCTTCATCACAACGGGAGACCGCAACCGCAAAGCGGATTCGCAAGATCTCTCTCGCCACCTCGGCAAGGTCATTCGCGTTCGACCAGACGGGACGGTTCCACCGGACAACCCGTTCGTGCGGCGCGGCAGCGCGCAACCGGAGATCTGGTCGTACGGTCACCGGAACCTCCAGGGTGCAGCACTCCATCCAGAAACGGGTCAACTCTGGACCGTCGAGCATGGCGCGGCCGGTGGTGACGAAGTGAACGCGCCGAAAGCAGGGAGGAACTACGGCTGGCCGGTCATATCGTATGGCCGTGATTACTCCGGCGCCAAGATCGGGATTGGCACGTCCAACGCGGGCATGGAGCAGCCCATTCATTACTGGGACCCGTCGATCGCGCCGAGCGGATTGACGTTTTATACCGGCGACAAGTTTCCCGCGTGGAAAGGGAATCTGCTCGTCGGCTCGCTCAAGTTCGGGCTGCTGGTCCGCCTCGAGTTGAGCGGTGAGCGCGTCACGTACGAAGAGCGCATGTTGCAAGGACTCGGTGATAGGATTCGCGACGTGCGGCAAGGGCCAGACGGATACGTCTATCTGCTGACCGACGAGTCGAACGGCAGGATCCTGCGAGTGGAGCCAACGCGCTGATCGCCGCTCTCGTTTTTTTCGCGTGTTTTCTGATCGGTCTGCTGCTCATCCCCATCGGCCTCCCAGGGCTGTGGCTGATCGTGCTTGGCCTACTCGCATACGGTTGGCTCACCGACTTCGCATCGGTCGGGGTCGCGATGATTTTCGTCGCCATTGGGTTGGCGTTCACGGGAGAGATCGTCGAAGCCTGGATTGGCTTCCGGATGACGCGGCGTTACGGCGGGTCGAAACGTGCTGGGTGGGGTGCGCTTGCGGGTGGGCTCATAGGCGCCGTGGTGGGAGTGCCCGTGCCGATCATCGGGAGCGTGGTGGGTGCCCTGGTGGGCGCCTTCGTGGGAGCCGCCGTATTCGAATACTCCCACAGTCGCCGTGCCGACGTCGCGGCAGGGGCCGGGTGGGGAGCTGTGTTGGGTAGAGCGGTGGCTGCGGCGGCGAAGATCGGGTTCGCGTTGGTGATCGGCGTGATGGGAGTGTTTGCCATGATGCGCGGCTGATGGCGATCGTCAGGGATCGAACCACCACACCTCACTCTTCGCACCTTCCGAGCGTTTGAAGCCTCCCAACGCGTAGATCCGGCCGTCAATCTCTACCGCGCCCAACTGTCGCCGTTGTGCGGGGAGTTGGTGGTAGGTGGCCCATTCGTCGGCAGCGAGTCCATAGGCGTGATGGAGATCCTCGTCGCGGCTGCCGTCGTTTACGGCTCCGCCCACGAGGTGGATCTCGCCATCGCGCACCGCGGAGGCGAACTCGAAGGTCGCGGTGGGAATCGTCACCGGCACCGTCCGCCAGGAATCCATCACTGGGTCGTACGCGAGCACGTCATTCATGGGCACGGCGAACGCCTCGTCTGCCGCGCCGCCCAGAACCCAAACCTCGCCGTCGATGACGTGCACTCCGGGGCTCACCCGAGGGGAGGGAATTGGCGCCCCATAACTCCACGTGCTGGTGGCAAGATCGAAGACTGCCACGAGATCGCCTGAAGCGCTCTCACTCCGCGTTCCACCGATGAGGAGGATCTTCCCGTCGATGCCAACTGCCCGATACAGGCGCCGCGAATCCGGGAGTCCAGCCCGACTGGCCCAGGCGTCACGGTCGGGATCGTAGACCCATAAGATGAGCACGGGCTCACGGGCCGAGAACGCGAATCCGTTCAGACCGGCAGCAACGTAGAGCGAATCTCCCACCACAACCGGCTGCGGCTTTGCCACCTTGAGAGGGAGATCGGTGAGACGCTCCCAGCCCGTCGCTGGATCGAAGCGATAGACGGCCTCGGTGCCCTCGACGCCATCACCAATCCATCCGCCGAGCACGTAGACATGATCCCGAAAAACCACGACGCCGCTATCGTAGACGCGTGCGGGTATCGGAGCCGCTTCGTTCCACGTCCCCGGTCCCTCGGGCCGTGGCACAATGGGTGGCGATGGCGTTGGCGGACGAAAGGGATCATCCCCAACGCATCCCACCAACACGCTTGCCAGTGAGAGACAGATCAGTATCCGGCGTGACGTTCGGTTTCGCTTCATTCGGTCGACATTCGCACCGGGAAACCGCTGATACGAGTGCTGGGGAACGGGTGCAACGGTCGTTTGTTATCGGAGTATACGCATGGCAACGTTGCAGCTTCATCCTCGCGGCGCCGGGCGTACACCCGTGCCTCAGCATCGTAGTACAATAGACCACCTGCGGAGGTCCTTCTCCATGCTGCGAATCCCTCTCATTCTGCTCGTCGCCATCACGACCGCTTCCCCCGTGCCGGCTCAGTCCGACCGATTGGGGTCCATCGACTTCCCGACGTCTGGTCCACCGGACGCCCAACCTCATCTGCTACGAGGTCTGGCAGCGTTGCACAGCTTCTGGCGACCGGAAGCGGTGGAGGCGTTTCGGGAGGCCCAACGGATCGCACCGGACTTTGCGATGGCGTACTGGGGTGAGGCGCTGGCGTATGACGGCGTGTGGGGGACCGGGCACGATTCCGCGGCGGCGGTCGCGGCACTCAACCGATTGGCAGCGACGCCGGAAGCGCGGCTGGCGAAAGCGCCCACCGAGCGAGAGAGGGCATACCTTGCCGCCATCGAGCGCCTGTACCGAGGAGCGAACGACGAGCTCGACCGCGCGCGTGCCTATGCCGAGGCAATGGCTCACCTCGTGCGATGGTTTCCCGAGGATACCGAGGCCAAGGTGCTCCTCGCACGAGCGCTGCTGGCGTCGGTCGATGTGTGGCGATATAAGGACCAGGCGACGCTCCTCAAAGCCGGTGCGGTGGCGAAAGAGGTCCTCGATCTCAACCCGCGGCATCCCGGTGCGGCGCACTACGTGATCCACGCGTTCGACAGTCCCCAACAGGCCCTTCGTGCATTGGAGGCTGCTCGTACGTATGCCGAGATTGCGCCCGCGTCCTCACACGCGGTCCACATGCCGTCACACATCTTCTTTCAATTGGGGATGTGGGATGAAGCTGCGACCACGAACCGGCGTGCGTTTCAGGTGTCGAACGATTGGGTAAGACGGCGGGGGTTGGGCGACGGCCACCTCGATTATCACGCCATCGAGTTCCTGTTCTATGCGCATCTGCAACGTGGCAGACACACCGCGGCACTCGACACGTTGCGCTTACTGCAGCGCGCGTTCGAAGGGACTGACGATTGGCAATGGGCGGGACCCTGGTACTACACACGATTGGCAAGCTACGCCCTCGAGACGGGTGACTGGGAAGTCTTCCCCGAGCCACTTCCCGCGGAGGCAGAAGATCCGCGCGTTTGGTACGCACTCGGAGTACACAGCGCGAGGAAAGGTGATCTCATCACCGCTCGCAGCTGGTTGGATCGGCTGCGTGTGGCGGTCGGTGAAGCCTCGGAGGGATCCGCCGATCATATCCGGCGGCGGATCGCCAGCCTCGAGCTCGAGGCCTTGATCGCAGCGGTAGACGGTCGCGAAGAGGATGCCGAGCACGCGGCCACCCGCGCCGTGATACTCACAGGCCAGCTCAGTCCGCCAAACGAGCTGCCCAATCCCATTCACCCTGTGCACGAATTGTACGGCGACGTCCTGCTTCACCTTGGCCGTGTCGCTCGAGCGGCGGCGCAGTACGATCTGGCGCTTCAGGTTCATCCCAACCGGGCGCCGGCGTTGCTCGGTCGGGCGCGCGCGGCGGCTCGGCTGGGCGACCATACGGTCGCACGCGACTTCTACCAGCAGTTGCTCGTTCAGTGGGGTGATGCCGATGGGGATGTGGGGCCGGTCGTTGAGGCGCAGGAGTATCTTCGCACGAGCCCATGAGGGTGTGACGGGGTACCGTCACACCCTCCCGAGGTGAATGGTGAGTGGCTTACGCCGCCACGGTTTGGGCTTGTGGTGCCACCACCTGCACGTCTAGGGTGAGCTTGACGTCTTCACCCACCAGGAGCGCACCAAACTCCAGCACCTGATTCCAGGTGAGCCCCCAGGTTTTTCGGTTGATCTTTCCGCTCAGCGTACCCGCGATGCGCCGATTGCCGAACGGATCGGCGATCTCCTCGGTGCGCTCGAGCTCGAGGCTCACCGGATGCGTGGCCCCACGCATTGTCAGCTCACCGGCAACCAGATAGCGGTTCTCTCCCACGCGCTCGATCGCCGTCGATCGAAAATCGAGGGTCGGGAACTGGTCGACATCGAAGAAATCGGGCGAGCGAAGGTGCGCGTCTCGGTCGGCGACGCCGGTATCGATGCTGTTCGCACGAATGGTGGCATTGATGGCGTTGGGCGCGCCGTCTTCATCGAGCTCTGCCTGAGCGTCAAAATCTGTGAAGCGGCCGCGCACGGTTGCGATACCCATGTGCTTCACCCCGAATTCGATGCTCGAGTGCTGGGGGTCGATCTGCCATTTCATGGTAGCCTCCTATGTCGTCATGACGGTTGTCGTGATAACGAATACATTCCCATCAAAAAGCCCGCTACTGTCGGAGCGCCTCCAGTGTCTCGATGAGGCTTCGCAATGATGCCGGGTTCACCGCTTCGGTCAGCTCCTTGTGCATGTTGCGAATCGCTGGGTCGGCCCTGTGTAGAAGTGCTTTTCCGTCAGTCGTAATGTGACTCCGCACGACTCGCCGATCGGAGGAGTCGCGCTCGCGACGCACCAGTTTGCGGGTGACAAGTCGGTCCAGCATTCGGGTGACGTCTGGGTCGCGCTTGATCATCCGGTCGCTGATCTCCTTGCAGGTCCGGCCCTCCTCGCCGGCGCCCCGGAGAATGCGCAGCGCGTTGTACTGCGCCTCCGTGAGTCCAAATGGCTTGAGGACTTGTGCCACCCGTTGGTGGAGGGCATCCGCCGTCCGCACCACGTTGAGCAGCGCTTCCTCAGGCAGCTCGAAAGGCCGCCGTTGCTTGAGCTCCTCCTGCAGTCGTCCAGGCATCGCTTGCAACAATAGTCGTTATCACGGATATTGTCAAGACCGATGGCGGGGGTGCTTTCGTGCTGCCGGGTTCAGCTCACGGACTGTAGGAGAGGTCCGCGCGATACGCCCAGATGCGTGAGCCAATCGGCTCGGCAGACGCGTAGAACATGTCGAGGAGCCGTTGCGCTTCGGCCTGACCGTAGGCCGCTATCAAGACCTCAAGCCCGCTGGTTTCGAGCGGCTCAAAAGACGCCCAACTCTCATGCGGCACTACCACGAAGTACGCCTGGGGCTCACCCGTACTCACGGTGCGCTCCCACAAGTAGCGGCCTGGCCAGTTCTGGGCCGTTGCCGCTTCCGTGAACTTGCGAATCACGTGCTCCAGGTCCTGGGCTTTGCCGGGCTTCACCTGGTAGTCAAATACCTGGACCATGGCCGGGCCGCTTTCCGCCGGCGGACGGCTTCCCCAAGGAAGCATTTCCCACATCATGGCTTCCTCGGTGACCGTGAACTTGCCGGCCGTGTTGGCCCAGTCGGCTCCGTCGGCCGCTGGCGCGACGCCCGGATTGTCGAAGTCGGCCCACGAGTGGCCATCGGAGATGTACGCGTACGTTCCGGCCGGGCCGGTAACCGCGGCCCACGCGTCCCATCTCCAGCTGTCGTTCTGCCGCCGGTGAAACTCCACGTGGCGCTTGGCCGCTGCCTCGAAAGCGGGTACGTCACGTGACTCAACGGTGACGAAGTACCCCATCGCGACGTTGCCATTCTGGGCCAGGGCCGGGGCGGTGAGGAAGGTGGCCCCGATGGCCAGGGTCAGGAGCGTAGATACGCGCATTGCGCCTCCGTCGTTGAAGAAAGAAGTGGTATTTCGAGCTGTCTTGTGGGCGGCGAAATGAGCGGCGGGAGTTCTGTCTAGTGGGCGCGGGCGAGGTGGTGATGGAGCAGGCCTTCGATGTGGGCCAGCCGCTCGCTTCCCAGGGCAACCACTTCCGCGAGACCGGCCACGAACAGCTGTAGCAGCGCCACCGCTAGCGGGACGATGAGGAGCAGGGTTTCGGTGACGAGGAGTCCTCGAGGGTGCGTCATGGTTCTCAACCGTCGGGCTAGGTATCTGCACCAATATGAATCCCGCGTCTCAATCCAGCATCAATCCTTCGTGCCCCAAGAACTTACGAGCTGCACCGCGCGAATGTATCGCGGGGGCCAGTGCGGGTCCAGCGAAACGGCGTTGCGGTGCCGTCCTGGTCTCTCGGCGTATTTGGTCCCATGTTTTCCACGAACGTCGATTGGAAGGAGCATCATGACGTTGCCTGTCGGCGAACATCATCGCCGCTCGCGCCCACTCGCAAGCGACATCGACGTGTTCGGACTCACCGATCGCGGGCGTGTGCGGGCCGAGAACGAAGATCAGTTCCTCATCGCAAGCCTTCACAAGCTTCTCCGGGTGCAGCAGACCAGCTTGGCACAGGATGATCTCTCGCAGGTAGTGAGCGAGACCCGGGGGTTTCTCTTTCTGGTGGCCGATGGTGTGGGCGGAGCGGCACACGGTCGTGACGCTAGCGGCGAGGCGGTCCAAGCCATTGCGGAGTACGTCACCCGTCTCATGACGCTGTATCGGCGAATGGATCCCCGTGAAGATGCTGACTTTCTCCACGAACTGGAACGCACCGTTCGTCGTGCGCATCGTGATCTCGTTGCGAAGGCGGATCCCGGCGACCGACGCACGGCCCGGGCGACAACCGTAACGATGGTCACGGTGTTGTGGCCCCGTGCCTATCTCGTGCAAGTTGGGGACAGCCGGTGTTACCGCCTGCGTAACGACAAGCTCGAGCGCATGTCCAAGGACCAGACGTTAGCGCAAGAGCTGGTGGACGCTGGTGCTCTGTCTCTCGAAGAGGCGGAACGCTCGCCGCTCCGCAACGTGCTTTCGAGCTCTGTTGGAGGACCGGAGGCTACGCCGATGACGGCGAGCACCGATTGTCAGTGGAACGACATACTCCTGCTCTGCACGGACGGGCTCACCAAGCACGTGACCGATGCCGAGATCGAAGCGGAGTTACGGGAACGCGACACGGCAAACGAGGCCTGTCGCCACCTCGTGCAAATGGCGCTCGATCGGGGCGGCACCGACAACGTGACCGTCTTGGTGGGAAGACTGCGGCGCAGGAGCTCCGGGGTGCAGCACGAGTAGACGGGGCGCGCCCTTGGGTTACAATTCACCCTCCATATGCCGGATCTTTCCAGTGGTCTCATCTTCTACGTCGTCTTTCTCTTCTCGACGACGGTGCACGAGGCCGCTCACGCGTGGGCAGCGAAGTTGGGTGGCGATCTCACCGCGTACCACGGCGGTCAGGTCTCGCTCGATCCTCGGCCACACATTCGTCGTGAGCCGTTTGGGATGGTGGTTCTGCCCATCATCTCCGTCTTGATTTCCGGTTGGCCATTTGGTTTTGCCAGTGCGCCGTACGATCCCCGTTGGGCGATGCGGTTTCCGAAGCGTGCAGCGTGGATGGCACTGGCCGGCCCCGCGGCCAATCTGGCCATAATCGTGTTGGCAGCTGTCGCGATTCGTGCGGGGCTCGCGTTTGGTGTGTTGTACGCTCCGGAGTCGGTGGGGTTTTCACGTGTCACGGCGGCGGTGGACGCAGGGTGGTGGCAGGGCGTGGCTTTT
>JBFGJG010000035.1:0-42065 GCA_041577295.1 Gemmatimonadales bacterium | reverse complement strand
TGGTATTGAGCGCTAGGGGCACGGTGGGACCCGTGCCCATCGCCATCCCAATTTGCACCCGCGCGTTTCCGGCCCAAACGCAAGTGACATCTATGGGGCAGCGGGAGTCTTCGAGGACCTCGTTGAAGCTCACGTGGAGGACGCCGTCGATCGTTCGTTCCTCTCCGTATCGGAGGGTGATCTCCGTCGGAAGGGAGTTGACCGAGCTCGATGGTTGATCGACGGCATCGACGACGTTGCCGGCACAGCCCAGCGCGGCTAGAAGCGTGGCGGCCGCCAGCGCGCGAGCCACGTTCAGGGTTGGGTTCATGGGACGAACGTCGCCGATCCCACCAGCAGCGGAGCGCTATCGGGATCGTCGACACGGAGCAGAGTAACCTCGTAGGCCGTTCCCGCGACGAGAAACTCGAGCCTGTTGGCGGTCTGAGCCGCTCCGGGCGGCGCGATACCATAGGTTACCGGAGGGGCGATCGCATTCGCCTGACCCAAACTGATCGTCGTCCACACGATGCCGTCGGAGCCGGCACGAGCCACCGTAAGGCTCGCGATGTTGAGCGCCGGGGTCCAGCTGAAAACAGGGCTCGTGCCGGTGCTCACGTCGACCACCACCCCAGCGGACGGAGCCTGGTCCGAGCAGCCTGCGCACGAGAGGAGGAGGGCCGAAAGGCCGACGCCCCGCGTGGCGTGCTTCAAAAAAGATGGTGTCGGTTTCACCAGGAGAAGCCTCGTGGAAGAAGGCCTACAGTAGGATACCTTGGTATCGTGCACTACGTCACTCGGCACCCCCCTTCCAAACCTCGACGCTCCGCGGAGCTACCGATGAGAGTATGCCTTTGCGTCCTAACCGCCGCCCTCCTGGTAGGCTGCTCCAGTCAATCGCCGCCACAAGGGCCTGCGAACGAACGCACCAGGATATCCCAGGATTCGTTGCTCACGTTAGTCCAGAGCCAAACGTTCAGATACTTCTGGGACGGTGCGGAACCCGTGTCAGGAATGGCAAGGGAACGCTACCATTTCGAGGGTGAGGTGCCGGACGACTTCGATGTCGTGACCACCGGCGGCTCGGGCTTTGGCGTGATGGCCATCCTGGTCGGCATCGAACGAGGGTTCATTACGCGACAAGAAGGGTTCGAGCGTCTCCGTCACATCGTCGAGTATCTCGAGCAGGCCGATCGCTTCCACGGTGCCTGGCCCCATTGGCTGAACGGCAAGACGGGCACCGTGAAACCCTTCAGCGAACGTGACGACGGGGCGGACATCGTCGAGACGGGGTTCCTGATGCAGGGCTTGCTGACCGTCCGACAGTACTTCGCCAACGGCAGCTCAGAGGAACGTGCGCTTGCGGCAACGATCGACACACTCTGGCGGGAAGTGGAGTGGGATTGGTTCACGAACGGTGGGGAGAACCACCTCTACTGGCATTGGTCTCCCAATCACGGCTTCTCGTTTCCCTTCGATGGGTTCAACGAAACGTTGATTGTGTACATACTCGCGGCGGCTTCACCGACGCACGGTGTGCCGCCTGAGGTCTACCACGAAGGCTGGGCGCAGAACGGCGAGATTGTGTACGGCAAGGAGATGTACGGCTACACCATCGCACTCAAACACAACGCTGCCGAAGAGACCACTGGGCCGCTCTTTTGGTCACACTACTCGTTTCTCGGCCTCGACCCTAGAAATCTCAAGAGCCCCTACGCCGATTACTGGGAGCACAATACCAACCACACCCTGATCAACCGGCAGTACGTGATCGAAAACCCAAAGCAGTTTCGCGGATACAGTGACCGGTGCTGGGGGCTCACCGCGAGCTATTCGCTGGATTTCTACGCGGCCCACAGTCCCGGTCTCGATCTCGGAGTGATCGCTCCTACGGCCGCCCTGTCATCGTTCCCGTACACCCCGGAATACTCGATGCAGGCGTTGGAACACTTCTACTACGAACTGGGGGATCAGATCTGGGGTGAGTTCGGTTTCTATGATGCCTTCAGCATCCACGACAGTTGGTATCCGAAGAAGTACCTCGCCATCGACCAGGGCCCCATCGTGGTCATGATCGAGAATCACCGGTCCGCGCTGCTCTGGGACCTGTTCATGTCATCGCCGGAAATCGGGGCGGCTTTGGACGAGCTGGGATATCAGTACTAGCAGCAATCCACCTGCAAGCCTAGCGCGGAATCAGCGAAAGCCGGACGGGTTTCGCGAGCTCAATGGTCCCACCGGCGCCCAGGCCCCGCTACCCCCCCGGCCGAACCCCGTTTTCGGCCTAAGACTCGCGCAAATGCCGCTCAGGGTACATCTTACAGGTAGCCCCACCAAAGGGAGCTCCGGCGGAGCGCTGCGCGCCACCCCGCACATCGAAGCGAGAGGATGGCACCGCGACGGCCTGTCGCGTGTTAACCGGTTTTGCCCCCCTCGACGAAAGGGGACGGGTGAGCCGTCGGAGAAATCGAAGGAGCGGTACCGTATATGATAGAGGAAATCCGCGAGCGCCTGCAGAAGGAGATCGAGCAGCTCAACCACGAGCTGCACGTCACCCTCCCCGAGACCCTTGAGAGGGCCAGGGAGATGGGGGACCTGCGGGAAAACGGCGATTACCAGGCGGCGGTCGAGCGGCAGGGCTTCGTACAGGCGAGGCTGAACCAGCTTCGCGATCGGCTGTCCCGACTGTCCTCCGTCGATACGACCAAGATCCCGCGGGACCGAGTGGGTCTCGGATCGATCGTGACCGTCGTCGACCTCGACACCAAGGATCGCGAGGTTTTCGAGCTCGTGATCCCCGATGCGATGGACATCGACGCGGGCCACATCTCGGTTTCTTCCCCGCTGGGACGGGCGCTCATGGAACTCACCGTTGGCGAGGAAGCCACGGTGCTTCTGCCGGTTGGCAGTCGGCGGCTCAAGCTCGAGAAGCTCCGCACGATCCACGAGCAGATCGACTCCTCCGCCAAAAGGGACAAGCAAAAGAAGAAGGCACGGAAGTCCAAGAAGGCGTCGTAAGAGTTCGTGGTCGACGCCGCCGTCCCATCCCTCGACGCTCTGACGACGCTCATCACGGGGCGCCGACTAACCGTGCTCGCTGGCGCCGGTTGTTCGACCGAATCCGGGATCCCCGACTACGGGGGTCTCGACGCCAACCGGCGCCGTTCGCTGGTACAGTACCGCGCCTTCGTCTCCGACCCATCCATCCGGCAACGATACTGGGCACGCAGCACCATGGGGTGGTCCAAGGTCGCGGGCGCACGGCCGAATCCCGCACATGATGCGCTCGCCGCCCTGGAGAGGGAGGGCGTCGTTTCCGGGGTCATCACACAAAACGTCGACGGGCTGCACCACCGCGCGGGAAGCCGGCGCGTCGTGGAGCTCCACGGTTCGCTTGCGCGGGTGCGCTGCCTCTCATGCGGCGCGATCGAGGCCCGGGCGTCATTGCAAGAGCGCATGCTGGGACTCAATCCAGCCTTTGTCAATGAACAGGTACCCTTCGCGCCGGACGGTGACGCCGAGGTCGCCGACGAGCGGATCCGCACGTTTCGGGTACCGGAGTGCGTTCGCTGTGGCGGGATGCTCAAACCCGACGTGGTGTTCTTCGGCGAGAACGTGCCCAAGCCCCGCGTGCAGGATGCGTGGAGCGTTTACGAGGACGGTGAGGTGCTGCTCGTCGTGGGTTCCTCACTCGCAGTGTTCTCGGGCTTTCGGTTTGTCGAGCGAGCGGCACGCGACGGACGGATCGTGGTGATTCTGAACGTGGGTCCCACCCGTGGTGACGAGCATGCCGCACTAAAGATCGAAGAGCGGGTGGGTGAGGTATTGCCAGCGCTCACGCGTGTGCTGCTGGACGGACGGGCGAGCCGTAGGCCAGCCACCACGTCCTGAGCACCCGATGTCCATCGACATCTTCGTAACGTCACTTCCCATCATCGGTCTGGTCCATCTTCCACCGCTACCCGGGTCGCCGGGCCATTGTCTGGACCAGATGGCATTGGAAGCGTGGGTGCTGCGCGACGTGCAAGCGCTGGTGGACGGCGGCGTCGACGGGCTCATTGTGGAGAACTTTGGCGATGCACCCTATTACCCGGCTCGTGTACCGCCAGAGACTGTCGCCGCCATGACGCTCCTCGCCGCGCGCGTCCGTAGCACCACGGACCTTCCGCTTGGCATCAATGTTCTGCGAAACGACGGATACTCGGCGCTGGCCATCGCAACTGCCGTGGGTGCCGCGTTTGTGCGGGTGAACGTTTACACCGGAGCACGGCTCACCGATCAGGGAATCGTGGAGGGAGAAGCGCATCAGCTGCAGCGCTATCGGCGAGCGCTCGGGTCAACCGTCCGGATCTTTGCCGACGTCGCGGTGAAGCACTCGAGTGCGCTGTCCGATCGCTCGCTTCCGGACGAGGTGGAGGACACCGTTAGCCGTGGGAGAGCGGATGCGATCATCGTCTCCGGAGCGGGCACTGGGAAGCCCACGGCGGTGAGCACGTTGCGGGAGGTAAAGCAGGCTGCCGGACCCGCACCAGTATTTGTCGGAAGCGGTGTCTCGCTCGAAAGCATCAGCGACCTCGCTCCGCTGGCCGATGGGCTCATCGTGGGCACGGCCTTCAAGGAGAACGGAGTCGTGACGAACCCGGTGAGCGTGTCCCGGGTACGGGACCTGACACGCGCGGCCGAAGGTCTACGAAAGGTGCCTTAGGCGCGGCAGCTGACGCCGCCGATTACTCGGAGTCTGACATCCCAAGCAACTGCGCTGCGTTCTTCCCGAATATTCCCGCTCGTTCCTCAGCCGTGACGTCCAGCGCCGAGATACTCTCTTTCATCGAACGCAAGCTGCCGATCTGGTGCGGGTAGTCGCTACCCGCTAGCAGGTGATCGGCACCGGCAAACTCGATGGCCATTCCGAGAGCAGTTCGGTCGAAGTTTACGGTGTCGTAGTAAAACTCCTTGAGGTACTCGCTTGGAGGCCGGTCGATGTTCTTCCGGCATTCCTCGAACGCGTGAAATCCTCGATCGAGACGCTCCGCCAAATAAGGAATCGCACCGCCGAGATGGGCGAGCACCCACCGGATGTTGGGGAAACGTCGTGGGACGCCGTGAAAAACCAGGCCGGCGGCCGCCAAGGTCGTGTCGAACGTGAAGCCCACCAGCGGCATGAGCCAATACTGTGTCATTGCCTCCACGCCGACGGGATAGGTGGGATGGATGTACACGACCGCCTTTCGCTCGTTCGCGCGCTCATACAGCGGAGTGAAGCAGTCGTCCCACAAGGCCGTACCGTTCACGTTGCTGAAGAGCATGACGCCTGGAAAACCCAAATCGTCCATCACGTGATCGAGTTCGTCTGTAGCACTCGTCAGGTCTTGCATAGGCAGTGTGCCGAGTGCGGTGAAACGATCGCCTCTGGCGCGCACGATGGTTGCCAGCGTGTCGTTCACGAGTCGAGCGTATATTGCGGCCCGTTCCGGCGGGTGCAGCTGTACGCCTGGTGCGGTGAAGGTCAGTACTTGCACGTCCACCCCCTCATCGTCGAGCACACGTTGCCGATACTCGATATCTCTATGCCCCGGCACAGCGATGTTGGCATCTCCGGGTGAGTGGAGCACCGGGTTGCCGTCCGCATCCTGCGAGACGGTGACTGGACCGTCGTCCGATCGCAGCGCTTCGATGTACGACGGCGGATAGAAGTGATTGTGGAAATCAATGATTCTCACGGGCGCGCTCCGGGTTTGTCGTCAATCGAGTCCATACGAAATAAACCGGGAGCCCCACGGCCACGAGGGCAAGCCCTACGGCACTCTCGGCGGGGTCTGAGATCATCTGATTCACGACGATCGCGACGGAGGCGATCACGAAAACCACGGGAATGATCGCGCCCCCCCAAGCCCGAAACGCGGGCGCATAACCTGTGCGACGACGCAGAAGCAGCAGGCCAACCGCCATCGCCGCGAAGAACATCCACTCCGTGTAGATCACCCGGGTAAACAGCGCCCGATACGTACCCGTCGCAACCAAGACCGATGCCCATACCGCCTGCAGCACAATGGCACGGTGCGGTGTGTGGAAACGGCCGTGAACCTTGCCGAAGTACTCGAAGAGGAGTCCGTCGCGCGCCATCGAAAAGTAGACGCGTGGTCCAGCCAAGACGATGCCGCTGAGCGCACCAAACGTGGAAAAAACCACTAGAGCGGATAGAAACGCCGCGCCGCCCGTGCCGAGAACTGCGTCCGCCGCGTCCGCTGCTACGCGGCTTGACGAGATTACCATCGGCAGGGGAAGCACATAGAGATAGACCGCATTGAGGAGCATGTAGCAGACGGTCACGATCCCGATTCCTGCGAGGAGAGCCCGCGGCAGTGTGCGCTCGGGATCGATGGTCTCCTCTGCGGTGTAGGTGACCATGTGCCATCCGCCGAACGCAAACAAGCCAGCGATGAGCGCGAGGCCAAAGGCGTGAGCGGTGGTCGTCTGGGTGATAAGGTCGCCCGGTGGTGGGGGTGCACGAGGGCCGAACGCGAACCCGACAATGATGATCACTGCGATCGCACCAACTTTGCCGAAGGTGAAGGCTGTCTGGAGGGTGCTTCCGTGTTTGACGCCCATGTAGTTGACAGCCGACAGTGCAATGATGGCCACGATAGCGAACGCTCGGACGCCGATGTCGTTCAGCGGAACGAAGAAAGCCGCGTACCGTCCAAACACCATCGCGATTGCAGCTATGATTCCCGAGTGCATGCTCCAAAACATCGCCCAGCCCCAGAGAAACCCGACCTCCCGTGAAAAGGCCTCTTTCAGGAATGCGTACACGCCGCCGGCCCGGGGGAACACGGAAGCGAGCTCGGCCGTCACGAGCGTGCCGAATAGTGTGAGAACACCGGCGGCACCCCAGACGAGAAACATCCCGCCTGCAGAGGGAACCTGTCCCGTGATCTCGGAGGGCTGGACGAAGATTGATGCACCAATGATCGTCCCGACGACCATGGCAGTGGCTCGGATCACGCCGAGCGAACGGCGTAGTTCGACGGAGGGGGAACTCACGGTCCGTGATGGTGTTGCCGGGAACGTCGTGGCGTCAAGTCGGTACCAGGGTGCGCCTCGCGACCATCGCTCCTCCATGCCATCTTTGGACCGGTCATCGTTGCCCACGAAAGAAAGGAATGCCGCGTGTTCAGGAAGATTTGCTGCGTCGCACCGATCGTCATGTTCCTACCCGCGACTGTGCTCTCTCAGGACATTTCCTTTCGGGAGTACGAGCCGCGCTCCACGCTCGTGGTGCCGGAGCACCTGGTCACGCGCGCCGCGTACCCCTTCGTGGACGTGCACGCGCATCCGAACGGCCTCATGCCGCCCGACTCGCTGGCGATGCTCGTCAGCGAAATGGATGCGATGAACATGGCGGTCATGGTCAACTTGAGCGGCAGGACAGGAGCACGACTCCAAGAGATCGTGGCGAACATGAAAGGGCAGCATCCCCGGCGATTCGTCGTGTTTGCCAACGTGAACTTCGATGACATCGACGATCCCGACTTTGGAAAACGCGCGGCTGCCCAGCTCGCGGATGACGTACGCAACGGCGCCGCAGGGCTCAAGATCTTCAAGAGCCTCGGCATGTGGATCACGGACGAGTCCGGCAACCGGTTGCAAACGGACGATCCCAGGCTCGATCCGATCTGGGCGAAAGCCGGACAGCTTGGCATTCCCGTGCTGATCCATACCGGCGATCCCGCCCCCTTCTGGGAACCGTACGATCGGTTCAACGAGCGGTGGCTCGAGCTGACTGAGCGGCCCAACCGAAAGCGCCCTCCAGAGCCAAGTTGGGAAACGATCATGCAGGAGCAGTGGAACGTGATTCGCCGGCATCCGCGGACCACGTTCATCTCGGCGCACCTCTCTTGGCTCGGCCACGACCTCGGCCGGCTCGGAGCGCTGCTCGACTCACTCCCCAACATGTACGTGGAGATTGGCGCGGTGCTGGCGGAGCTGGGTCGCCAACCACGATTCGCCCGCGAGTTCTTGATTCGTTATCAAGACCGCGTGCTGTTTGGCAAAGATGCGTGGGAGCCGACAGAGTACCACGTGTACTTCCGGATGCTCGAAACCGCCGACGAGTACTTCGACTACTACCGGCGCCGTCATGCCTTCTGGCAGCTCTACGGTCTAAACCTCCCCGACGAGGTCCTTCGCAAGCTGTACTACGGAAACGCGGTGCGTCTCATCCCGGGGATCGATGACAGCCTCTTTCCCCAATGACGAGCGTGTGGTGGTGCTTTCCATCGAGATGAGGTGGTTCAGATGACGTTTCGGGTCCTTGCGTCCATCGTCGCCGTCACGTTGACCGCGTCGGCGCTCGTCGCGCAAACGCCATCACCCGAACTGCGTGCCGCCGAGGTCATTGGCGCGGACGGCGTTCGGGCGCACATGGAGTTTCTTGCCAGCGATGAGTTGGAGGGGCGGGGCACGGGCAGCCGAGGGTATCGCATTGCTGCCAACTACGTCGCATCACGGTTCATGGCCGTGGGACTGGAACCCATGAGCACCTTGGGGAGCTTCTTCCAGGACGTGCCGTTACGAAAGTCGACGGTGATACCGGAGAGCACGTCGTTTACGTGGGCTAGCGGGGTGGTTGTGACGACGCTTTTGCATGGGGAGCACTATCTGGGCGCTGCAGGGTTTTGGGATGAGGAGAGCGCCATTACAGCGCCCGCCGTGTTCGCCGGCTACGGCGTCACCGCGCCCGAATTTGGATACGACGATTACGCCGATATCGATGCGTCCGGTAAGGTGGTCGTGGTTATAGGCGGCGCCCCCTTGGCATTCGGCACGAATCCGGCCGCGCACTATTCGGCCGGAAGCACCAAAGCAGAAGTTGCAGCGTCTCACGGTGCGGTTGGTCTCATCGCCATCTGGACCCCGGCGTACGAGCGGCGCCTTCCGTGGCCCGTCCTGCAGCGGTTCTTGCGAACCGGTTCGTTGCGGTGGCTCGAAGAAGACGGCTCTCCGGCGGGCTCGCCGCGCGCGCTGCGCGCCGGGGCCATCGTGAACATGGCGGGTGCGGAGATCCTGTTCAACGGAGCCCCAAGGCCATTGCGCGGGGTTCTCGAGGCGGCTCGAGCAGGCCGGCCCGGGTCTTTCGATCTGTCCGGGCGGGTGGCGCTGCGTGTGATGAGCCGTCATGAAGCGATTTCGAGCCCGAACGTCGTGGCCATGCTCGAGGGCTCCGATGCGACACTTCGGGATGAGTACGTCGTCTATACCGCCCATCTCGATCACGAAGGGATCGGCGAGCCGATGGACGGGGACTCGATCTACAACGGCGCCTTCGACAACGCGTCCGGCGTTGCCGCCCTCCTCGAGGCGGCGAAGGCCTTTGCCGCCCTCGCGAAGCGACCCAAGCGTTCCGTGATCTTTGTGGCGACCGCCGCAGAGGAACATGGGCTCTTGGGCGCCGACTATTTCGCGGAATATCCTCCGGTACCACGTGAGCACGTCGTGGCCAACCTCAACATCGACGGCAATATGATGCTGTTCCCAACGGACGATATCCTCGCGTTGGGCGATCAACACTCAACGCTCGGCGTTGCGGCCAAGCGGGGAGCCGCACGGGTTGGGAGAACCGTGAGCGCGGATCCCATGCCTGAGCAGACGCTGTTCATCAGAAGCGACCAGTACCCATTCGTCAAACGCGGCGTGCCGGCCTTGTTCTTCATCAACGGTTTCGGTAGTACCGACCCGGGCGTCGATGGCCTCGCGGCTGTGCAGCGCTGGCTCGGCACGATCTATCACTCGCCAAAGGACGACATGAGCCAACCGATGCACTTCGAGTCGGGTGCGGTGTTCAGTCGGGCGGTCTTTCTCATCGGCTACGAGGTGGCAAACGATCCTCAACGCCCACGGTGGAATCCCGGCGACTTCTTCGGTGAGACCTTTGGTCGCAACCGCCAGGCGCTTCCGTAGCGCCATGGTGAGTCGACGGGAGTTTGTTCAGGCCACAACAGCAGCGGCCGTGATGGGTACCTGGAGAGTGCAACCACGATTGCAGGATCGAGCACTGGTCATCGACGGTCTCGGCGAAATCCGGATCGACTACGAGATGGCGTTGCTCGACGAGGTGCGCGCCACCGGGATGCGCGGTTGCGTGGTGACGGTAGGCAATCCCGCGCTCCACGGCGCGGAGGCGTTTCTCGACCTGCGGCGGGAGATCGAGGCGTACGATCGACATATCGCGGCCAATCCCGACCGGCTTTCGCGGGCGGTGTCTACCCAGGACCTCGACCGCGCCGCCCAACGAGGCGTGATCGGCCTCATCTATTACACGCAGAACGCCACCCCCATCGAGGACGACCTGAGCCGACTCGAGGTGCTGCACGCGCTGGGAGTCCGGCTCGTGCAGCTCACCTACAACACGCGAAATCTCGTGGGTGATGGGTGTCTCGAACGCACCAATGCGGGATTGAGCAAGTTTGGCATCGAGGTCGTCGAACGATTGAACGAGCTACGTATGCTGGTCGACGTTTCGCACTGTGGTGAGGCAACGACGCTGGAGGGAATTGCCTTTTCGTCGAAACCACCGGTCATCACGCATGCTGGTTGTAAGGCCGTGTACGATCACCCGCGCAACAAGACCGACGACGCACTTCGGAAAATGGCCAACAAGGGTGGTGTGATTGGGATCTATCAGATCAACCCGTATCTCGGTCCCAAGGAGCGCAACTCACTCGACGATTATCTGAACCACGTCGATCACGCGATCAATGTGGCGGGGATCGACCACGTTGGCATCGGCAGCGACCGGGAGCACCGCCGGATCCCCGACACGGACGAGGAGAAGCAAAAGCTCATCGACGAGCTGTCGGCGCTCCGTCCGGTCACGGCCGCGACCTTTCGCTGGCCGTTCTTCATTGCCGAGCTCAACCACCCGCGACGGATGGAGACGATTCGTCGGGCGCTCGAGCAACGCGGCAGAACTGCTCGAGAGATCGAGAAAATCCTGGGTGGGAACTTCTATCGATTGTTCGAGGAGACAATAGGCTAGCTAGACAGAAGCGCCGGATCACTCCGGCGCTTCTGGTTACTGAGCGAGATGGTGTCCGGTGTTAGTGGCTGCTGCGGCGGTCGAAATCCGTCCGGCGCTCGAGACCACTCCGCCGACTGATACCCGTCCGGCGCTCGCCATCGCGACGATCGGCGGGGCCACGCCGCTCGAACGCCACGGGTTTGGCGAGACGCCGTCGGTCTGCGATACGCCGCTCGTATGACGCGCGCCGCTCGGTTCCGGTCCGGCGGTCCACCCGCACTCCCCAGCTGGAGAGCTTTCGGCGCTGTGCCATGCGGCGGTCACGCTGGTTGGGCTCCAACAGCTCGTTGGGTGGCAGGCGGTTGTGACCGGGATCGATCGGCTGCTTTGGCGGGGCTTTGTGCGCCGCGCCATTCGCCGCGCCGTTCGCTTTTGGTGGACGTTTGGTGGTGCCGTTGGCATGGCCGTTCACCGGTGGCGGCTTGTGCACCGCACCATTGGCGTGGGGCACGGCTCCGTTGGGTTTTGCTACCCAGCCGGACGGTGATTGCTGCGTCGCGCCGTTGGCGTGTGGGTAGGTCCCGTTGGGCTTGGACCAGTTCGGCGGCTGCCCAACCGCGCCGTTGGCGTGTCCGTTCGCATACCCATTGGCGTGGCCGTTGGCGTGTCCATTCGCATGCCCGTTGGCGTAACCGTTGACATGCCCATTCGCCTGTGGCGGAGCGCCATTGGGTTTCCAGCCATTGGCCGCCCCGTTCGCATAACCGTTCGCCGCGCCGTTGGCGTGGGGCGGGGCCCAGTTGCCCGCGTCATGACCGTTGCCATACCGCGCGCTCGCACCCACCGGTTGCTGCGGCGGCGCGTACTGCGGCGGGTGCGGCGACGTCGACTGCTGATACAGTGGTGCCGGACCCGGGTTTTGCGGTGGCGGTGGTGCTTGATTGGTGCTGTAAACCCACTGTACACCCGGTTGCTGATAGCCGGGCGCCGGCGGCGGTGGACCGTAGCCCGCCGGACCCCAACCGGGGGTGGGCTGATAGAGCGGTCCCATTCCCACCGGACCCCACGCGTACGGAGCGTACTGGAATACACCGGGATAGTGACCCGGCATGGGCGTGGGCTGATAGAAGATCGCATGGCTGTACTGCGCAGCCATTTGCGGCGGCATCTGCGGCCACGGCTGGATCATCGGCTGGGGCTGGAAGAACGGCTGCGGCTGCGGCGGCGCCTGATACGATGCACCCGGCTGGATGATCTGTGGAGCAGCGCCCGTGGCTGTCTGATGCGGCGACTCGACTACCACGACCATGACGCGCACGTCGGAGGGCACCTGTACGCTCTTGACCCCGTGTCCGGAATCCAGGCGTACTTCCATCGTCCCCGGGTCGCGGCCCGAGGGACCGATGTGGATGTTCCCGTGGTGCTGCTGACCGGATCCCTGCGAATCGCGGTGCTGATGTCCGTTGCTGTCTTCGTGTGCGAATCGCATCTCAGGCGTCGGTGGCTCCGGAGTCTGGTACGTCGCTCGCGGCGGCTCGGGTGCCGGCGCGGCGGCTTCGGCGGCCGGACTCTGGTACTGGACCCGCGGCGCCGCGGCAGCAGCTCTCGGTCCGGTGGTTCGGGCGGCCGGGGCGCTGGCTGCGGGCGCGGTGACCACTGGCGCTTCCGCCGCAGGCGGTAGCTCCACGGGCTCCTCAACCGGAGCCGGTTTGGGCTTCCGTTCACGGCGCGGCTTCACATCCGGCACGTCTACGACCCGCAAGAGCTCGTCGATGGTGGACTCACCACGCATCACGTGCGACAGGCCGCTCTCGAACAGCGAGAGCATCCCGGTCTCGCGCGCCGCTGCTGCAATGCGATCGGCCGTCTGACCCGTGGCGATGCAGTGCTCGACGTCGGGAGTGACGCGCAGGACCTCGAGGATGCCAAACCGACCGCGATACCCTGTCATGGCGCACTTCGGGCACCCGACGGCGCGGTAGTGGGTTGCCTCGGCGGGAACCCACTGTTGCAATTTTCGTGGCACCGGCTCCAAGGCGATGTCTTTGCACGCGGAGCAGAGCCGGCGCATCAGCCGCTGCGCCAAGACACCTCGCAGCGCCGTCGCGATCTTGTAACCCTCCACACCGATGTCGAGCAGCCGCGCCACCGCGCTCGGGGCATCGTTGGTGTGCAACGTGGACAACACTAAGTGGCCCGTAAGCGACGCTTGCACGGCGATCTGCGCCGTCTCTCGGTCGCGGATCTCGCCCACCAGGACCACGTCTGGATCTTGTCGCAAGATCGAGCGCAGTGCAGAGGCGAACGTGAGACCGGCCTTCTCGTGGACTTGGACCTGGACGATTCCCTTGAGGCGGTACTCGACCGGGTCCTCGACCGTGATGATGTTCACGCCTTCGTTCTTGATGTGCCCGATGGCGGAGTACAACGTCGTGGTCTTCCCGGATCCGGTCGGCCCCGTCACGAGGATGACGCCGTCTCGGTTGCTCAGGAGGTCCTTGACCGCCTCTGCCTCTTCGGGATTGAACCCGATCCTGTCGAGTTCGAGGATCGTCTTCGAGGAGTCGAGAATCCGGATGACGACCTTTTCGCCGAGCGCGGCTGGCAGGGTCGACACGCGGAGGTCCACTGGCTTGCCGTTCACCGCCACACGGGCGCGACCGTCCTGCGGGCGGAGTCGGTCGGCGATGTCGAGCCGCGACATGATCTTGATGCGCGAGATCAGTGGCAGACCCACGCGCCGCGGCAGGTTCATGACCTGACGCAACACGCCATCGATCCGCAGTCGGACCGCGATGCCGTGCTGTTCCGGCTCGATGTGGATATCGCTCGCGCGCGACTTGATCCCCTCGGCGAGCAGGTGGTCGACCAGCTTCACCACGGGAGCGAGCGTCGCCTCGCGAGCGATCGCGGTCAGCTCCTGCGCGTCGTCGCGCTCCTTGATCTGGGTGACCGCGGGGCCGGCGTCCATACCCTGGAGCAGCTGATCGATGACGCTCTCGGGCCGGTAGACCTCGTCGAGCTTCTCGGCGATCTGCTGCGGCGTCGCCAGTGCCAGTCGAATCTCCCGGCTCGTGGCGAACGCAAGGGTGTTCTCGCAGTCGATGTCGTACGGGTTGGCCGTCGCGATCTCGAGGAAAGTATCCGTCACCTGGAGCGGGACGATCTTGTAGCGCCTAGCGACCTGCTCTGGGACCAGGGTGATGGCTTCCGGGGTGGGGTCGTCTGAGAGATCGGCGACCGGGATGCCTGTGCGCGTCGATAGCGTTTTCAGCGCGCGAAGGCTGGCTACGCGAGTAGACGAAGTTTGGCGCTTGGACGAAGCCTCCTCTGTGTTGCCTGTGGTGTCGATCGGTTCCGGTGGCGCGGTGGCCTCGGGCGCCGGAGCGGTCGTTGCCCTGGGCGTCGGCGGCTTCGCTATCGGTTCCGGTGGCGCGGGGGCAGGACTCTCGACGACGGTCCGGCGATCGGGAGCCTCTGGAGCTGGGCCCGCGGTGGGGGCCGGTTGACCCTCCCGCAGCCCGGAGAGATAGGCCTGGTTCCACGCGGACGTACGTCGGCCAGCCGCCCCTTCAGCAGGCCCGTCGGCGTTTTCGGCTCCGACGAGGCGCTTGAGGGACGGCAACCAACTACCCGACCCATCCCGAGGGAGAGGCGGGTGGACTCCCTGATTATCGCTCTTGTCGAGCGAATACGGGCGCGTCATTCGCCGTCCTGTGACCAGAGACGTAGATGTTCGAGGGACGTAGGAGGCAATTCGCGGGCCGACGGGGTCGATCTCGAGGTGTTCTGTCGACTCGGAGCCAAGGTCCCAACCAGGCGCTGCACGTGTTTTCTTTGCAAGAGACACGCCAAGTCCCCTTCCTACAACAGGGTAGCATCGAAGCAGCAGGTCCGAGGCGGTTATGACGTCCGCCGGGGGCCGGAGTGAGGATCTCGGGCACAAACGGGTACAACGAGGGCTCCCGAGAGCCTCTCAGACCCTACAGTGGCTAGACGGTGCCCCGTACCGAGGGAGTTTGGGGTGTCCGGCCACACGTCACGATGTGGATGGGGCGCTACGAGCCCCTTGCGGCCCCGCCGGGTTGGTGCTGTCGCAGTGGCTCGACATCTTCACCGAGCACCGCGCCGGTGCAACAACGCATGCGGCGCCACTCCCTCAAAGGTGCACCCGGTACCGGGTTTGTCCAGAAGCCCCCCAGGTGGCCTTTTCAAACCATTTTAGCCTGGGTGGCATCATATCCCTGCCCAGTGACGCGTGGATGCGGATGGAGTTGCCCAACATGGCCGTGAGGTGAACGCGCAGCATGAGCCTGATCTGGTGCGCCGTGCGCAGGACGGCGACCGCTCCGCGTTCGAGCAGCTCTATCGCGCTCACGTGGGCCGCATCTACGCCCTGTGTCTGCGACTCTCGGGGGATCCCGTGCGTGCGGAAGAGCTGACCCAGGACGTGTTCATCCGAACCTGGCGCCGACTGGGCTCGTTCCGGGGAGAGTGCGCGTTCTCGTCCTGGCTGTACCGTCTGGCGACTAACGTCGTATTGGGCGCATTTCGATCCGAGCGGCGGCGCACGGAGCGTGAGCGTTCCGGTGTGGAAGGCAGCATAGGGCTGGCGTCACGAGGGCGCGCCTCGACAGAGGCCCGAGTCGATCTCGAGGCGGCGATTCACGAGCTACCGGCCGGTGCACGCACGGTGTTCGTGCTGCACGATATCGAGGGATACAAGCACGAGGAGATTGCGAACATGGTGGGCATCGCACCGGGGACCGCGAAGGCTCAACTGCATCGTGCTCGCAAGCTCCTGCGCGAGGCACTCGAACGGTGAAGACACACGACCACGCAAGCCAGCTCAACGAGTATGTCGATGGGACGCTCGATGCGGCGCAGGTAACCGCCATGGAAGCTCACCTGGCCGAGTGCGTTACGTGTCGAGAAGAAGTACACCGTCTCCGGGAGCTGCTCCAACGTGTCGACGCCCTGCCGCGTGCGCTCGAGCCACCTCACGATCTCTGGCCGGCGATCGATGCGTCGCTCGATCCACCTGTGATATCACCGCGCCGATGGATGCGGCCGAGTTGGCTGGCTGCCGCAGCACTGCTCGCGCTTGCCATTGGCGCGAGCGTCCTGCTGTGGTCCTTCCGCGCCACAGCACGTCCGAGTTTCGCGGACGCGCCCTGGAGTCCCAAGCTCGTCGCCGAGTTTCAACGTGTAGACGGCGAGTACGCACGGGCCGTGGCCGAGCTGGAGGAAGTGTTGGAAGTGGTGCGCGACTCGCTCGCGCCAGAGACGGTAGCGGTGGTCGAGCGGAACCTGCGGATCATCGATGCCGCGATCCTCGAGGCACAACGGGCGCTCGAGGACGATCCTGGGAGTCGTGAGATCGCGGATGCGTTGTCGAGTCGTTACGAAGACAAGCTCGAGTTGCTGCGACAGGTCACCCGGCTGGCGGCCCGCAGTTGATAGGAGTGCGCATGTTCAGAGTCATCGTGGCAGTCATCGTGATGGTCGGTCTCACCGCCGCTGACGGTAGCGCGCAAGCCCGCGTTTCGGTCGGTCATCGGTCCACATCCGACGGAACCATGAAGATCATGGCGGTCGGCGGGTCACTCCGCGTCGTTGCGTGGGAGCGCGACTCGATAGCCGTGACGGGGACGCGCGGCCCGGGGGTGGAACGGGTCGAGGTGGTGGTAGACGGTCCGGCGGGGATGGTCCGCGTGATCCCGAGCCGGTCAGCGACGCAAGGGACGGTGACCGCGACGGCGGATCTCGAGATCCGCGTCCCCCGGGGAACGTACGTGGGGATCCGCACGGTGGACGCCACGATCGACGTCACGGGGGTTGAGGGAGGCGTCGATGCCGAATCGGAGTTGGGCACCATTCGCGTCACGGGTGGGGCCACTCGGAGTGTCTACGCAGAAACGGCGGGCGGGCGGATCGAAATCGACCTCGCGGCCAAGATGATTCGCGCAAAGTCCGTGGATGGCGACATCGATATCCGGCGCGCGCGGGGCTTTGTCGAGGTGTCGACCGTGAGCGGCGACATCGCACTGCACGGCCAATGGCTGTCGCAGGGAGAAGTGCGCTCGGTCTCCGGCGACATCCTGTTCGCAGGCTCGTTTGACCGTGGAGCGTGGTCGTTTGCGTTTGAGACGCACGGTGGACTCATCGAGCTGCGGGTCCCGTCCGACCTCGTCGCCGACTTCGACGTGCGCACGCTCAAGGGTCGCTTCGAGAATGAGCTCGGCCCGTCGACGAGTGGCACCTTCAACATGGGAAGAGGCGGTCCCCGCATTCGAGTGACGAGCTTCAAGGGTCAGGTCCGACTTCTCGAGCTTCGGGGTTCGTAGCCGCAGTTCAAACCAAATTGGCAGCGGCGGCGTCCTATCCATGTCCACGAAGCGCTGAAGCAAGCACCGCTAGGAGGTCACACATGTCGCGCAAAGTCTTGTTGCTAGCTGCCCCACTCGCGTTAGTCGCCATGGGGTCGGCGCCCAGCACCGAGCCCGCCGTTGTTGGAGCGCCCTGGATGTCCCTGGAGATTCCCGCCAACCCGATGGATCAGACGGCCAATGGGGCCGCGCTACTCGTGCATGCCTACATGCACGAGCGACCTGCGCGCTTTCACGCCTCGGGAACGGCGGAGGGTCTGGTGGATGGACAGCGGCGCTCGATTCCCCTCGAGTTCACGGAGACATCTCGCGCCGGTGTCTACGCCCTGAAGCAGCAGTGGCCGTCCCAGGGCCAGTGGATCCTGAATTTGTCGATCAATGCCGGTCAGAGTACACCCTCGCTGCTGGTGGAATTGGCCGCGGGCGGCGGTGTCGAGGACGTGGAGTACTACGGCATGCGAACCAAAGTCTTGGCGTTCCGCTCTGTGCGGCTGGCCGAAGGAAAAGTGGCGGCGGCACAAATCGACGCGGCGCTCAAGCGCCTGGCCAGCGAATAAACCGGCGCCCCATTTGAAAAGGGGACAGGGGAGACGCCGCGCGTCTCCCCTGTCCCTTTCCCATTCCACGTCAGGCCTCCCCTTCCCCCACAGCCGTCACGTTGCTATTTCCCGAAGCGTATCGATTGGCATTACCTCGGAGTGACTGATGAATAAGCTGAGCACTGTGGACGGGTCACCACTTACACACACCGTCAGGCAGGGGCACGAGGAGTTCATCTTCCCGTGTTGTGCTCCCTACTACCGCGAGCCGCTGGTGCTCGTACGGGGTGAGGGTGTGTTTGTCGAAGACGCCGACGGGCGCGAATACCTCGATGGCTTTAGCGGCATTCTCACTACTTCGCTCGGGCATTGTCATCCGGAGGTCGTAGCAAGAATCCGCGACCAGCTCAGCACACTGGGCCACACGTCGACGCTCTATCTCAGCGAGAATCAGGTGGAGGCGGCTCGGCGGCTCGCGCGGCTTGCGCCGGGCCAGCTGACAAAGTGCTTTTTCACCAACAGCGGAACCGAAGCGCTCGAGACGGCCATCATGGCGGCGCGGATGTACACGGGTCGGATGGAGATCGTCGCCTTACGGCACGCCTATCACGGGCGCTCGCATCTTGCCACCGAGGTGACGGCGCACTCCGGATGGCGTCCCCTGGCGAGTCAGATTGCGGGGATCCGTCACGCGCGGGCGCCCTACTGTTACCGCTCGGAGTTCGCGGGCCGGTGTGACGAAGAGGCGGCGGAGGCGTTTGCCCGCGACATCGAAGAGGTGATCGTCACGACGACAAACGGGCAACCCGCGGCGCTAGTGGCGGAGACAATTCTGGGGGTCGGTGGGTATGTGGTTCCGCCACCGGGCTACTTCCAGCGCGCAGTTGAGATCATTCACAAGTACGGCGGTCTCTTCATCTGCGACGAGGTGCAGGCGGGATTTGGGCGGACGGGTGACAAATGGTTCGGCATCGAGCACTGGAACGTCGAGCCCGACATCATGTTCACCGCCAAAGGGGTCGCCAACGGCTTTCCCGTTGGTGTGACCATCGCCCGGCCGGAGATCGCCGATGCGTGGCGGGGGAAGACGATTTCGACGTTTGGCGGAAATCCCGTCGCGATGGCCGCAACCGCGCAGACACTGGACGTGATGGTGCGAGAGAACGTCCCCGCGCGTGCGGCCACGCGTGGTCAACAGCTCCGGGCGGGTCTGGAGGCGTGTTTTGCAGAGCACGAATGGATTGGCGAAGTACGCGGCATGGGGCTCATGCAGGCACTGGAGCTCGTGACCGATCGGGAATCCAAGCAACCGGATGCCAAGCGAGCAAAAGCCCTCCTCGAGTCCGCCAAGGAGGAAGGCCTGCTCATCGGCGTCGCGGGTCTCTACGGCAACGTGATGCGGATCGCGCCGTCGCTCTTGATTACCGAAGCGGAGATGGCGGACGTGGTCGAACGCCTCACGCGTGCCTGCCGGCGAGTCGCGCGCGAAGCGTAGCCAGCGGCGCCCGTGGCCTTAGCGGATTCCGGCGGCCGTCACCGGCTCGGCCTCCGCGTGCCAGTATAGGGGACCCATCGTCCTCTCGCGTGGCCAGAGTTCGTCGAGCGTATCCCCGTCGTACAGACGTCCGTTCTTCATGACCATGCGCACCGAGTTGGTGTTGCGAATGTCCTCGAGTGGGTTGCGATCGAGGATCACCAAGTCGGCGAGCTTTCCCGCTTCCAACGATCCGACATCCTGTGACAGACCGATGGCGCGAGCACCGAGGACTGTCGCGACGCGGAGCGCTTCGTGCTCGGTGAGGCCGCCGGACTGCATCGCCCACAGCTCCCAATGATACCCGAGCCCTTGGAGTTGTCCGTGGCTGCCAACCCCAGCGAGTCCACCGGCTCGCACGATATCGGCCACGAGTTTGGCAACCCGGTCCATGGTGTGGACTTTGGGATGGAACCAGCCCGCGGTGCGGCGTAACGCCCGCGATTGCAGCTCTTCAAACGGCGTGAAGCGACGGAGTTTGGAGTCGTCGAACGGATTTGCGGTGGCGTAGAAGTAGTTCTCTGCCCACGGGCCACCGTACGTCACAAGGATCGTGGGGGTGTAGGCGGTGCCCGCGGCAGCGTACAGGCGGACAACGTCGTCGTAAAAGGGAAATCCGGGTGTGTTGTGCTCCTGCCCGGGATAACCGTCGATCGCCATCGTCAAATCCATCATGTAGTCGAGAGCGCCCTCGGTGGTGGGCATGATCTCGACCTCGCGCGCTGCGTCGATGATCCATTGTCGCTGCTCGCGATTACCCGCCACGTACATCTTGATCGTCTTGGTGTCGTAGTACTTTGCATACCGGCGGAGGACGTCTCGTGCCTGTTTGGCAGTCTTCACGTTTTCGCTGACGAACACACCGGGACCGGTCGAGTACATGCGCGGCGCCACAATCTTTCCAGCACGCGCCAGATCTTCATACGTCAACACGTCGGTCGTCGCGGTTTGCGGATCCCGCGTGGTCGTAACGCCGAACGCGAGGTTTGCCAGGTAGGACCACACGTCACGCCGATGGATATCAGCGGCCGCCCGCAGGTGTGCGTGGGTGTCGACGAAACCCGGAACGATCGTCTTACCCTCGACGTCGATGACACGTGCTTCGGCCGGTAGCGGAACGGCTCCCGCAGGACCGACAGTCGCGATCCGGTTGTTCTCGACGATCACGTCAGCGTTCTCGATGACTTCATCGTCTCGCATCGTGATGACCCGAGCCCCCCGGAGCACGACGGTTCCCTCGGGGATGTCACGCGCCACCCGAACCTCGATCCGTGTCTCGGTCGGTTCGTACGTTCGATCGCCGTCGTCCTCGTCTTCTTCCTCTTCTTCGTCTTCTGCCTCTTCTACGTCTTTACTCCGCTTTGCCGCGTTCACGCTGTCGGCAAACGCACGCGCCGTGTCGAGATCGTACACAAAGTGCGCGTTACCGATTGACCAGTGGATCTGTCGGCCGGTGGCGCCCCACGCTGGAAACTGACCGCCGATGGTGGTCAGCCGTTTCGCAGGGAAGGCGGCGTCATCAGGATTCGACACCGAGATGGTAGGCGTGTCGCCACCCACGTAGGGTACGGTGACCACGTAGAGATCGTTGACCACCTGTGCGAGTGCTTGATCACCCCTGGGGGCCATCATCACGAGAGATGCGTGAATCGGCTGACTGGCGTTCGGGAGGGTCACGCCGGTGACCTTCACGTGGGCCTTGGTATCCGTGCCGTCCCACCGGAACGAGATCAATCCGTCCTCATGGCTATAGGCGTAAATGCGATCCGGATCGCTGGTGAAGTGTGGTTTCTCGAAGTCATCGACTGGTCGAATGACTGAGACGGCGCCACCAGCGGCGGGAACCCACACGAGATCTTGCGCGCCACCGGGAACACCACGTTGCAGTGCCTCGTCGAATGCCCGAGTCGGGCCGCGGATCACAACGATTCGGTCGCCTCGCGGAGACCACACCGGTTGCTTGAACAGGGCGGGTTCAGCGGTGAGCCGCTCGGGACGGCCCCGACCGTCAGCTCGGACCTTGAGCACATGACCGCCGTTCGGTGAGGGGGCGGTCACGAACGCGATCCACTCTCCGCCAGGCGACCACGCCGGATGATGTTCCGGGACCTCCCCTTGGGTCAGCGGCCGGGGCTCGCGACCCTCTTCCATCACGTAGAGTCGGTCGAGCACCGTGAACGCCAGCCGCGAGCCATCGGGTGACGGGACCGCATCGCGTATCTGGCGGGCGACGAACGTGGCGGAATCCGAGATAGCGTAGTCAAACGCCACCCTCGGCCCGAGGTCGAGATCGACATCGACCCGAAACGGAATCTCCCGTTGCGGGCTGCCATCGATGGGAATGCGCCAGAGCTTGCCGCCGTAGGATGCGACAACTTCCCGTGAGTTCGGCGTGAAGGACATGCCCGGAAGCACGTCCCGGGACGCCACAGCTTCCTGCTCATCTCGTTGCACGGGAAGCGCCAGCCAACGCTCCGCGCCAGTGCGGAGATCGCGGATGCGCAAGCCGGTTTCGTCGACGTGTCTCGTTCCATACACGAGCCAGTGCCCGTCTGGAGAAAGCGTGGGGCGGACCGCGCCGCCATACCGGAACGATCGGGTCGTCCAATCCCCGGTCTCGCGATCGTAGACCGCGAGCTGCCACTCTCGCATCGGTGAGTTGTACGTCCACGTATTTCGACGGCGAGCAAACCAGATGTACCGCCCGTCCGGTCCGAACGCTGCGCCAACGGAGCGGAGGTTTTCGGGCTCGTCGATGAGCGTGGCGCCGGAGCCCCCCTCGGCGTGGAAGAGGTGTAACCGTCCCGGACCACGGGCGTCCCGCGTGACGACGATATACTCCCCATCTGGTGTCCATTCGGGTGACTGGTAGTTCTGCGTCTTGCCTTTGGTAACCTGTACGGTGTCACGCATGTCGAGCGAGATCGTCCACACTCCCCAGCCGCCACTCCGATCAGATACGAACACGACCCGCTGTCCGTCTGGGCTGAATCGCGGCTGTGCGTCGAACGCCATCCCCTGCGTCAACGGAGTGGCTTGTCCACCCTCGAAGGGCAGCGTATAGAGATCGCCGAGGAGATCGAAAACGATCGACCGGCCATCGGGTGAAACATCGAGCGAGATCCACGAGCCTTCCGTTGCGAGGTACTGCAACTTTCGCTCGGGTTTGAGTTGGAGACCTTCCTGTCGCGGATTCTTTTGCTCCTTCTCCTCGGCCGTGGTGTCCGCCGGTGGCGGCTCCTGTGCGGCGCCAACCGTGACACCGAGCGCGCTCATGGGGAGTAGCCAAGCGATCGCGGAGAGCACACGCCGCGTGAACCGAACGCGAGTAGCCATCGGAAATCTCCTCTGGGCTGGCGGGGATGACATCAGAATGCTGTATAAAAAGTAGATACGAAGATGTTCCGCATGGTTGCAGCTGTCACAGCGGGGGCGTGCTCGGTGGTGCTCGCCGGTGCTTGGTGGCTTGCTCGAATGCGAACGCCAACCCGATGAGGACCGGTTCCGACCACGCGTCTCCGAGGATCTGCAATCCCACGGGCAAGGTGCCGCGAACATATCCCATCGGTACCGTGATCGCGGGGAACCCCGTGTGCGGGGCGAGGTCCTGACTGTTGTCGCCGTGAGGGGTGTTGAGGTCTCCGATCAATCGGGGCGGGTTGCTCCAGGTTGGGAAGACGAACGCGTCGACGTCGTGCGCGCGCAACTGTCGATGTACCGCCGCGCGCAATCGCTCCTGGTTCTCCCGGGCTCGCACACAACCTGGCTCCACGTCTGGCGGCTCTGTGATGTCACGAAAGAACTCGAGCCGCGACTGAATCCCCGGGTGGAAACGGCGGGACTCGAGGACCTCCGCAAGGGAGTGGACCGGTGCGGCCGCTCCGAGGGTCGCGAGATACGCGTTCAGATCCGCCTGGAATCGGCGACACCACAGCCCGCTTTGCCGCAGCGTGTCGATCTCCGGAATGATCACCGGATCGACCACCGTCGCACCCTGCTGTCGTAACACGTCCAGCGCCTCCCCGAATCGCGCTAACACCTCGGAATCGGCTCCCTCGCGGTCCGACCACTGCCGCAGCACCCCAATGCGCGCACCGGTGAGTGCCGTTGGATCGAGAGAATCGCTGTAGCGTCTCGCCGGCCGATGGTCCCGGCTGGGCGCGGTAACCGGGTCCGCCGGATCGTATCCCACGATGACATCCAGCACGAGCGCCGCGTCGGCCACCGTTCGCGCCATCGGTCCGCCGATGTCTCGGTCGAGATAGAGCGGCACGATACCGTCGCGACTCGTTAGACCCATGGTCGAGCGAATCCCGACGAGGGCATTGTGTGCCGAGGGGCCACGGATGGAGTTGCCGGTATCGGTTCCCAGCCCAACGGCGCCAAAGCTCGCAGCGACCCCGGCCGCCGTGCCTCCGCTGGATCCCGCGGGGACTCGGTTGAGTGCATAGGGGTTGCGCGTGTGACCGGGAAGCATCGAGCCCACCGTTTCATACGGCGAGAACGCAAACTCCGCCATGTTGGATTTCGCCAGGATGATGGCACCCGCTTCACGCAGGCGCCGTACCTGGTAGGCATCGTCGGGTGGGACCGATCCGGCGAGCGCGAGCGAGCCTGCGGTCGTCGCAAGGTCGTACGTGTCGTAGTTGTCTTTGACGATCACGGGGATGCCGTGGAGCGGACCGACCATTCCGGACTCTGCCAATGCGCGATCCAACTCCGCAGCTCGCTGGAGCGCGTTTGGGTTCACGAGAATGATGGCATTGATCGCAGGTCCTTCCTTGTCGTACGCGGCGATGCGGTCGAGGTACCGCTGGACCAACTCCTGGGCTGTCAACTCTCCGGCGGTCATCGCCCGGTGGATATCCGCAATCGTCGCCTCGACCACGTCGAACGACTCCGTCGACCGTTCCTGCGCACCAAGGCCCTGGAGCGCCACACACGAGAGGATTAGGATCAGTGTCGCGAACATTCACTTACCTCCGCCAGCCCGCGTGAGTGCACCCGCGAGAATGTGGACCGCGTGCACGGCGCGACGCCCCGCACCATCGTAGATCTGTCGCCGACAGCTCGTACCGTTTGCGGCGATCCACGTGTCGGGTCCGGCCGATCGCACGACAGGAAGGAGCTCGAGTTCACCCATGGCCATCGACATATCATAGTGTTCACTCTCGTAGCCAAACGAACCTGCCATGCCACAGCATCCGGCCGCGATGGGCTGCACGTCGACACCTGGAAGCCATCGTAGCACCTCCATCATGCTCTCCATGGTGCCAAACGCCTTTTGGTGACAATGGCCGTGCACGAGGATCTCGCTTGTCCTCGGCGTACCGAGCATCTTTGCGAGCTGCGCACGCCCACCGTCACGCACCAGAAACTCCTCCAGCAGTAGTGCATGGTCTGCCACGGTAGCCGCAGCCTCATCCGGTACCATCGCCGTGAGCTCATCGCGGAAGGTGAGCAAACACGACGGTTCCAAACCGACAATGGGGACCCCATGCTCCGCGTACGGAATGAGCGTATCGATCACACGACGAGCCTCGAGCCGTGCGTCCTCCACTAGTCCGGCGTTGAGAAATGTCCTGCCACAACAGAGAGGGCGCTCGCGGTCCTTCGGAGACGGCAGTGCGACTCGGCAACCGATAGCCTCGAGCACCGTCAACGCCGACCGGACATTGTCGGGCTCGAAGTACCGATTGAACGTGTCGACGAACAGCACGACGTCCGCCTCTTCAGGCGGGACGGCTGTCGCTGGGTCGCGAAATGCATCCCGACGCCACGGCGGAAGCTCACGACGTGGTGTGATGCCGAGCAAGTGACCGGTAACCCGGGCGAGCCCGGGAACCCGGTCACGCAGGTTGAGAAGTGCCGGCGTCCGGGAAAGTGTCGGGGCATATCGGGGCAGATAGGCGATGAGCCGCTTCCGACGCGGAATGCCGTGTTGTGCGTAGTAGTGATGTAAGAACTCGATCTTCATTTTTGCCATGTCGACACCGGTAGGGCATTCCCGTCGACAGGCCTTGCAGCTGATGCACAAGTCGAGCGTCTCGTACATCGCGGGCGAGGTAAAGGCATCCGGTCCGAGCTGTCCGGTGAGCGCCAACCGGAGCGTGTTGGCCCGTCCCCGCGTGACGTGCGTTTCGTCATGGGTGACGCGGAATGACGGGCACATGACCGCCGGCGCTGCTTTGCGGCACACGCCGTTGTTGTTGCACATCTCCGCGGCGCCGGCGAGTCCGTTCCACGGTCTCCAGTCGAGCGCAGGCGTCAACGCCAGCGGCGTGTAATCCGGGCCATACCGGAGGAGCTGGCGGTCATCCATCCGCTGCGAGTTCACGATCTTGCCCGGATTGAAGAGCCCGGTTGGATCGAAGCACCGTTTGATCTCTTCAAACGCGTGCACGATCTTCGGGCCGAGCATGCCGCCGAGAAACTCGGAGCGCACGATGCCGTCGCCGTGCTCGCCGGAGTGTGACCCCTTGAAGTTGCGCACAAGCTCGTGCGCTTCCTCCGCGATCTCGCGCATTCGCTTCACGTCAGCACCATCCTTCAGATTCAGGATAGGGCGCACGTGCAAACAGCCCACCGACGCGTGGGCGTACCACGTGCCCGAGGTGCCGTGCTTGCGAAAGATCTCCGAGAGCCGGTCGGTATATTCGGCGAGACGTTCCAGGGGAACCGCGCAATCCTCGATGAACGACACGGGTTTTTGGTCTCCCCGCATCGACATGACGATGTTGAGGCCGGCCTTGCGGACAGACCAGATCTCGGATTGCAGCGCGGGCTCGACGGCGGTGACCACTCGATCTGGAAAGCCGAGTCCCGTCATCACCTCGTCGAGGTCGGCGAGCCGTTTCTTCAATACGTCGGGATCATCTCCGGTCAGCTCTACGAGCAGCAACGCCTCGGGATCTCCTCGAACGAAACGGCTGAGTGCGGCTTGATACGACGGGTTCCGGTTTGCCAGGTCCAGCAGTGTTCGGTCCACCAGCTCGACAGCCGATGGTTTGAGCTCGACGATGTAGCGCACCGCATCCATCGCGAACGCCAGGGACGGAAAGTGGCAGACGCCCAGGACCTTGTGAGGGGGGAGCGGTGCGAGCGTGAGGGTGATCCTGGTGAAAAACGCAAGCGTTCCCTCGGAGCCGACCAGCAACGCGGCCATGTTGTGCCCGTCGAGCGAAAGTCGGTGCAGGTTATACCCGGCCACATGACGTAGCACCTTTGGTATGCGCGTCTCGAGCTCATCCTGTGTCTCGAGGTACAGCGCGCGCACCCGGCGGACGATCTCACGATACGCGTCGGCATCCGCCACACTTCCAATCTCGGACAGCTCGGCGGGCACGGGTCCGAAGGTCATTTGTCTGCCGTCGCTCAGGAGGGCCTCGACCTCGTGAACGTTGTCGACCATCAGGCCGTATTGAATGGACCGGGTGCCGGCACTGTTGTTCCCCACCATGCCGCCGAGCGTCGCCTGGCTGGAGGTGGCGACGTCGACGGGAAAGAACAGTCCGTGCGGTTTCAGGGATGTATTGAGATGATCGAGCACGACGCCGGGCTCGACGGTGATGGTCCGTTGCTCGGTGTCGAGGTCGCTCCACCGCGTGAGGTGCTTGCTCGTGTCGATGACCAGTGCTCTTCCGACCGTCTGACCGGCCTGCGACGTGCCAGCGCCCCGCGGCAAGATCGGAACTCCCTCCTCGGCGGCGATCTGCACGGAAGCGATCACGTCATCCACCGTGCGGGGTATGACGACGCCGATAGGTTCAATCTGGTAGATGGAAGCGTCGGTGCTGTAGCGGCCGCGGCTGAACGGATCGAAGCGCACGTCGCCACGGATCGCCCGCTGCAGTTTTGCGGCGAGACCTGGGTCGCCAAGGGGAGTATGCGATGCGTGCACGTTAGGCCACGTGGGCTAATGCCATCTTTCGTCCGGTCTGCCGGGCCCGTACCATTGCAACGATTCCTAGAAAGCTATCGACCGTCTCCCCAGTCGAAAGGACAGCGTGGCGTACCGCAGCGGTAGGCATTTTCTGCAGATTCCCGGCCCCACCAACGTGCCCGACCGCGTGCTTCGGGCGATGGATCGCCCGACGATCGATCACCGAGGTCCCGAGTTCGCCTCGCTGGCCAAGGAAGTGCTCGACGGTCTCAAACGCGTTTTTCGGACCTCCGATCCAGTGCTCGTCTACCCCGCATCGGGGAGTGGTGGGTGGGAGGCCGCCTTGGTCAACACCCTTTCGCCGGGAGATGGCGTCTTGATGTTCGACCACGGCGTCTTCGCCACGAACTGGTACCGTGTGGCCCAGCGGCTGGGTCTGGATGTGCGGTTCGTCGAGGGCGACTGGCGACGTGCTGTTGATCCTGCCACGGTCGAGGAATATCTGTCCGCGGACCGCGAGCACCATTACAAGGCAGTGGCCATCGTGCACAACGAGACGTCGACCGGCGTCACGGCCGACGTTGCAGCGGTGCGTGCGGCCATGGACAGGGAGCGTCACCCCGCGCTGCTCATGGTGGACGTGGTCTCATCGGTGGGCTCCATCGATTATCGGCATGGTGATTGGGGGGTGGACGTCACGGTGGCGGGGTCGCAAAAGGGGCTCATGCTCCCGCCGGGGCTCGCGTTCAATGCCGTGAGCGAAAAGGCGCTCGCCGCGAGTCGTGCGGCCAAGCTTCCGGGGTCGTACTGGAACTGGGGGGAGATGCTCTCGTTCAACCAGGCCGGCTTCTTCCCCTACACGCCCGCCACGAACTTGCTGTTCGGCCTTCGGGAAGCGCTGCACATGCTGGAGGAGGAGGGGCTCGAACGAGTATTCGCTCGGCACCGCCGGTTGGCGGAGGCCACACGATGCGCGGTGAGCGCGTGGGGGCTCGAGCTATTCCCTCTCAATGCGGCGGAGTACAGCAATACGGTCACCACCGTCCTCGTGCCGGCGGGACACGACGCCGACCAGTTCCGGCAGGTCGCGCTCGATCGATTCGATCTTTCGCTTGGTGCGGGATTGGGAAAGCTAAAAGGCAAAGTGTTCCGGATCGGTCATCTCGGTGACTTCAACGCGTTGATGCTCGCCGGCACATTGTGCGGCATCGACATGGGTCTGACGGTCGCGAAGGTGCCCCATAAGAAGGGCGGGGTGGCAGCGGCTCTCGACTTCCTCGCGCGCACGGGAGGAGTGTCGTGACGGGTCGTGGACGAGTGTCCAGCCTCGTGGGTTGTCTCCTCCTGTGGACGTGCACCGTTGGAGAGGACGGACCGCGCGAGCTCAAGTTCGGCCATGTGGGTTCCCCGGGGTCGTTGTTCGCGTTGTCGGCTCAGGAGTTTGCACGCCGGGCGAACGAACGCCTCCCCGACGGATACCAGGTAATTGTGTACGGCTCGAGCCAACTGGGCGGCGACGAAGTGATGCTGCAAAAGCTCAAGCTCGGCACGCTCGACTTTTCGTTGCCGTCGACGGTCATGTCGTCGGTTGTCGACGAATTTGGACTGTTCGAAATGCCGTATCTCATAGGAGACCGCGAGCACATGCAGCGCATCGAGGAAGCGGTTGTGTGGCCAACGTTCGCCGGTCTCGCGGCGGCACGGGGTTACCACATTCTCGCCGTGTGGGAGAATGGCTTTCGTCATATCACCAACAATGCTCGTCCGATTGTAGCACCCGAGGATCTTCGCGGGATCAAACTGCGTACGCCACGCGGCCGGTGGCGCGTGCGGATGTTTCAAGCGTACGGAGCCAACCCGACACCCATGCCGCTGTCCGAAGTGTTCATTGCGCTCCAAACCGGTGTCATGGATGGTCAGGAGAATCCACTGGCGCAGATCTACGCTTCCAAATTGCACGAGGTACAGCGCTACCTCTCGCTCACAGGGCATGTGTACACGCCGGCCTTCGTAACGGCCGGCGCCGGACCGTGGCAACGTTTGCCGGAAGACGTGCGGCGGATTCTCACGGAGACGGCGCGGGCCACCCAGAGTTTTGTCTACGAGACCGCCGCCCGTTTGGATGCGGAGTTGTTGGGACAGATCGAGGCGGCCGGTGTCGCGGTTAACCAGCCGGACGCCGCCCGCTTTCTCGCCGCGAGCGGCGGGATCTACGAGGAGTTTGCCGCCTCGGTCACGGGTGGCGACATACTGATCACCACTGTCCGTGACCTCATGAGTCCATAAGACACCCCTTGCGCCGCTCGTTCGAACGCTTCCTCGAAAGCATCGTCATCGCGCTGATGGCGTCGCTGGCCGTGTTGGTCGTCGCCGGCGTCGCGTTCCGCAAGGCCGGAGCAGCCCTCGCTTGGTACGACGAGGTGGCGTCGGTGCTGCTCGCCTGGCTCACTTTTTACGGCGCTTGCCTTGCGGCCTATCGGCGCGCGCACATCGGGTTTGGCAAAGTGGTGGAGATGCTCCCGCCGTCGGCCCGGCGGTGGGTTGTGGTGATTCGCGAGGCGATCGTCATCGGCTTTTTCCTGGTCGCGGGGTGGGCCGGTGTGACGGTCCTGCGGGTGCTGGGTGGTGATGCGCTCGTGACGCTTCCGTGGGTCCCCACGCGCCTCACGCACTCGGTGATCCCTATCGGTGCCGTGCTGTTCATTATTGCTGAGCTGCTGAGCCTCCGTCAGGAGCGACCCGCGTGACGCTCGCGTTGCTGCTAGTGGGCCTCCTGGTGCTCGTGATCATCGATGTGCCCATTGCCATCGCATTGGGCGTGGTCGCCGTCGTGGCAATGGTATTGGCATCCGGCACGGCGAGCCTCCCCAACGTGGCGATCGTGCTGTTCGACGGCTCTACCAGCTTCCCGCTGATTGCGATTCCGCTGTTCATTCTGGCCGGCGCCATTATGAACACGTCGGGGATCTCCCGGCGGTTGGTGGCGTTTGCCACGGCGCTGTTTGGATTCGTTCGCGGTGGCCTCTCCATGGTCACCATTGGGGCGTCGCTTTTCTTCGCGGAGATCTCGGGTTCGGCTGTTGCGGACGTCGCCGCCCTCGGCTCGATCCTCATACCGGCAATGAAAGAGCGAGGGTACTCTACCGCGTTTGCGGCGGCGGTGACCTCGTCATCGGCCACGCTTGCCGTCATCATCCCTCCGTCCATCCCCATGATTCTCTACGGCGTCATGTCAAACAGCTCGATCGTTGAGCTGTTCGTCGCGGGCATCATTCCGGGCGTGTTGGGGGGCCTCACCATGATGGGTGTGGCGTACCTTCTGGCGGTTCGGTACGACTTTCCCATTGAGGAGATCTTCGCGCTGCGTCGCGTGTGGACCACCTTCAAGGCGGCCGGGTGGGCCCTGCTGCTGCCGCTGATCATCTTGGGTGGCATCTTCACCGGGTGGGTGACCGCCACTGAGGGTGCCGGTTTGGCCGTGCTCGCTGCGGCGGTGATCGGTGGGGTCATCTATCGTGAGCTGTCGTGGGCCCACACGCGCCGGGCGTTGGTGGATGCAGGGAATCAGACCGCGATCGTGATGCTGCTGGTGGCCACCTCCGCGTTGCTCGGTGAGTATCTCACCGAGATGCAACTCCCGCAGCGCGTGGCGGAAGGGATTATTGGTCTGACGCAGAATCCCCTGGTTGTGCTGGCGCTGCTGAATGTGTTTTTCCTAATCATCGGCCTGTTCTTGCATTCGGCGGCGGCGATCATCCTGGTGGTCCCAATCGTCATGCCGTTGGTCAATGCGGTTGGGATCGATCCGGTGCACTTTGGTCTCGTGGTGACGCTCAACCTCGGGATCGGACAACAGACCCCGCCAGTGGCGAGTGTGCTGGTGACCGCGTGCTCGGTGGCGAAGGCGGACATCTGGGATGTCAGCAAGATGAACATCCCGTTCGTCGGCGTCCTGCTGGCCGTGCTCATCCTGGTGACCTACGTTCCGTTCGTCCCAATGGCGCTCGTCGAACTCTTCTATCGCTGACCCCAATCGAGATAGCCATGACCGATCGCGTGCTGCTGGAACGAGACGGTCCGATCGCCACCGTCATTCTCAATCGACCCGAACGAATGAATGCGCTCGACCTCGCGGCGTGGCGAGCGCTCGCGAAGACTATGCGGCGCTTAGACGGTGACACGGCGCTCCGCTGTGTTGTCGTGCGAGGGGCCGGCGATCGTGCGTTTGCCGCCGGGGCAGACATCTCGACCTTCGAGCGTGAGCGCACGGCCGAGAATGCGCGTGCGTACGGTGTGGCAGAGATGGCGGGCATTCTGGCGGTTGCGAACTCGGTGCATCCCACCGTCGCGCTCATCAAAGGTGCTTGTGTGGGTGGAGGGTTGGAGATTGCGTGCGCGTGTGACATTCGCGTCTGTGGACGCTCGAGTCGGTTCGGGGTCCCTATCAACCGGCTGGGGCTCACCATGGCCTATGATGAGCTGCAGTTCTTCATTGAGGCGGTTGGCAGGAACGCCGCACTCGAGATGCTCTTGGAGGGCGCAGTATACGATGCGGACCGAGCGTTGCGCTTTGGCGTGGTGAGCCGCGTGGTGGAAGACGGCGAGGTTGAGCGGGAAGCGTATGCCGTGGCTGGCCGGATCGCTGCGGGGGCACCACTGGTGAATCGGTGGCACAAGAAGTTCGCGCGTAGGCTGGCCGACCCGGCGCCGTTGACCGACGAGGAGCTGGCCGAGGGATACGCGGCGTTCGCAACGGAAGATTACCAGGCTGGCTTCCGCGCATTTCTTGCAAAGCGGAAGCCGGACTTCCGGGGCCGCTAGTGACCGCGCCGCTCGATGGAATTCGGGTGATTGAGTTTGGCCGCATCATGGCGGGGCCTGTGTGCGGGATGATGCTCGCGGACCTCGGCGCCGATGTGATCAAAGTGGAGTCGCTACCGGCAGGCGATCCGTCGCGGCGATTCGTCCCACCGACACTCGACGGCGAGTCGGCCGCATTTCTCATGATGAATCGCAACAAGCGCGGAGTGGCGGTCGATCTCAGGCAGACGGCCGGACGGGAAGTCGCGCGCCGTCTCGTGATCGATGCCGACGTGATGATCGAAAACTTTCGCGGGGGCACGATGGCGCGGCTCGGTCTCGGTTACGACGCGCTGCGGGCTGAGAACCCTCGACTCATCTCCTGCGAGATCTCAGGATTCGGCCGCACCGGCCCAGATGCGGAGAGGGGCGGGTTCGATCTCACGGCGCAGGGGTACAGCGGAATCATGAGCATCACCGGTGAAGGCCCGGACCGCCCGCCGGTGAAATGCGGTGCACCGCTGACCGACGTGACGGCGGGCATTTTGGGCGCCCTTGGCGTCTTGGCTGCGCTGATCGACCGGGGCCGCACGGGACGCGGTCAACGGGTCGACACCTCGCTGTTCGAAGCGGGCATCACGCATACATACTGGCAGTCGGCGATCGCGCTCGCGACCGGTGTGTCCCCGGGACCCATGGGGTCGGCGCATCCGTTGAGCGCGCCGTACGAAGCGTTTCAAACCGCCGATGGTTGGATCAACCTGGGTGCGTCGAGTCAGGCGACCTGGGAACGCGTCCCCGCCGTGCTCGATCTTCCCGAGCTCCTCGACGATCCTCGCTTCCGCGACAACGCCGGGAGAATGGCCCATCGCGCGGAGCTGGCCCGGCTGCTCGGCCGCGCCTTCCGCACACGGAGCACCAGTGAATGGCTCGAGCAGCTCGAGAGGGCCGGTGTTCCCGCAGGACCGGTGCTCGACATCCGCGATATGTTGGCGCACCCGCAGACACTGGCCCGTGCGATGGTGACCGACGTGCACCACGCAAGCCTGGGGACCGTGCAGACGCTGGGCTGTCCGGTCAAGCTGGAACACTCTCCCATCTCCATTCGGCGTGGCGCGCCACTCCTCGGAGAACACAGTGCGGAGGTGTTGCAAGAGGCTGGATATCGTAACGACCAAATCACGCGGCTCGTTCGGGACGGGGTCGTGGCGACCGCCAGCGCCGCGTCAAAGAAACACTAGAGGGAGGTTTCGATGCTGCATGCGACTGTCGTGCTGCTCTTCGCGATGCAAGGTGGCTCGAGCCCCGCGGAGCTAGCGGTGCGGATGACCGGCATGACCGCCGTATCCGGGCTGGAGCAGCGCACAGCGGATACGGTGGCCGCGCTGATACCCGGAAGTGCACGTGATCGCGCCGGGAATGTCGTTGTCACGCTCGGCTCCGGTGCGCCGCGGCGTTTGATCGTGTGTCCCATGGACGAGGCCGGGTATGTGGTGGGGAACGTCACGCCGGAAGGGTTCTTGACGCTGCGACGTGTGGGGCGACCCCCGTCCCCGCTGTTCGACCAGTGGCATGAAGGACACCGGGTGACGGTCTGGACTCGTGGCGGTGCGCTTTCCGGTGTCGTCGCCATCCCGTCGACCCATCTGACACGGGGTCGAACGCTCGATCTGGACACTCCCTTCCACGTCGACGACGCGCACGTGGAGGTCGGTGCGACATCTCCTGCAGAAGTAACAGAACTCGGCATCACGCCGCTCGATGCGGTGGCGCTCACCAAACAACCACATCGTTACGGATCAGACTTGCTGGCGGCACCATGGGCAGCGCAGCGCGCCGCGTGTGGCGCCCTGGCGTCGGTGCTCATCAATCCCAGAAGCGTGCGTGGCACCGTCATCGCGGTCTTTGCGGTGGAAAGCCGGATCCGACACCGCGGACTCCTGACAGCAGGGAACACACGTGGTCCGTTCACAGAGACCCTGCTTCTCGGCTACGAGTCGCCTCGCGAAATGCCTGCGGACGTGTTTGGTGACCTGGAGACCAGGGTTCTGAGCGCGCAGTATCCGTTCACACCGGTCGAGACGGTGAGTCTCGCTGAGGTCGAGCAGTTTGCGACGGCACTGCGAATTTGGATGGGAGGTGGCCAATGACCATCCACGGTGTTGGTGCCGTTCTCGTCGCCATTGGCTTGACCGTCAGCAGCACAGCGACCGCACAGCAAGAAACACGACTCGCGCACGCAGGTTCGCTCTTACAGGAGTTGGTCGAAACGTATGGCGTCTCCGGTGATGAGGGTCGCGTGCGAGACGTCGTTGTTCGGCACCTACCGTCTTGGGCTGAATCGCGGGTCGATACGGCCGGCAACCTGTGGGTTCGAGTCGGGGAGGGTGATCCGGTCGTCGTGTTTGTCGCCCACCTCGACGAGACCGGCTTCCGGGTGGAGTCCGTACTGGAAGACGGCACCCTGTCGCTGAGTCGGCAGGGCGGTTTTCTCCCGTGGTTGTGGGAAGCGACGCCGGCGTTCGTGCACACCCCTGCTGGTCCGGTCCCCGGCGTGTTCACGCCGCGCGACAGCGTTGGACCCAGTCCGCGCCGCAACGCGTCGGATGGATTTCGCGTCGACGTCGGAACGCGCTCACGAGCCGCCACCCAAGCGCTTGGCATTGAGCCGGGTCAGATGGTGACCAATCCCAAGGCGTTTACGCGGTTGCGGGGGACCCGGGTGACGGCGCGTTCGTTCGACGACCGCGTAGGATCGGCGGCACAAGTTCTTGCGTTACAGGCGCTCGATCGGTCGAAGCTCGATCACGAAGTGGTGTTTTTGTGGGTGACTCGCGAAGAGATCGGGCTCGTTGGTGCTTCACGTGCGGCTCAGGAGCTCGGCACCCGAGCGGTGCGCGTGCATCCGGTGGACACCTTCGTCTCGGCGGACGGTCCGCACGATCTGAGAAACTTTGCCGCCCAACCCATCGGCGAAGGACCGGTGGCCCGTGCCGTCGACAACTCTTCGGTGACACCACCGGCGGTGCTGGACACGCTTCGCTCGCTCGCCGCCAAACACGGGGTCACCCTGCAGGTTGGAACCACCAACGGCGGGAACGACGGCGCCGCCTTCACCCCGTGGGGTGTGGTAGACGTTCCCATCGGCTGGCCGCTCAGGTACTCACACTCACCGGTTGAGGTGATCGACCTGCGTGACTTGGTTGCGCTCAGCGACCTGGTACGGGTTATCGCGGAAGAGTGGTAACGGAAGAGCGGCTGCGTACGCTACTGTAGCGCTCGCTGGGACAGGACGCGCACGATCTCGGTCCGGCCTCGCTCCTCGGCAACATCTCGCGGGGTTCGTGCGCGGGCTTCCCGCGCGAAGAGATCGGCTCCGTATGCGAGCAGAAGCCGGGTCATCGAGAGATCGCCGTTCAGGGCGGCGAGGTGCAGCGGTGTGAATCCATCCCCTTGCCTCGCATTCACACTCGCTCCGCGCGTGAGCAACAACTCCGCAACCTCGCGGTGCCGATAGCGGACAGCCAGGTGGAGCGCCGTCCACCGTCGGAAACGCCGAGCATCGACCTCCGCACCGGCATCGAGCAGCAGCTGAACGATGGATGGGTGATTCTCGAGCGCGGCGAGGTGTAACGGCGTGCGACCGCCTGCGTCCGAGTGCGTGACGTCAGCACCCCTCGCCACCAGCATTCCCGCCACGGTGAGGTGACCTTCCGCCGCTGCCAAGTGAAGAGGTGTGCGCTCTGCCAGGGTCGTTGCGGTGAGATCGGCCTCATGATCGAGCAGCTCGGTGACGACCGCGATGTGCCCTGCCGCTGCGGCGAGGTGGAGCGGTGAAGCGCCGGAGCTGTCCACGGCATCGACTGGCGCTCCTCGTTCCAACAAGAACTCGGTGATGGTGGCGTGTCCGTGCCGTGCCGCCATGTGGACTGGTGCGGCACCCTCGGCATCCCGGAGCGCGAGATCGGCACCCGCGTGCACCAGCGCGGCGACCCGTTCGAGATCCCCCTGTGCGATGGCGAAGTGCAGTTGATCCGCCGACAAGATGGCCGTGGGTGCTGCGCGGGCCGGCGTCGGGAGCACTCCCGAAGCCGTCGTCAGCGCCCGAGCACCGTAGGCCTCCAACAGTCGAACGACTTCGTCGTGTCCCTTGAGACGAGCCAAGTCGACGGGGGTAGCGCCCGTCTCGCCAGGATTGATGGTTGCGCCGGCGGCGAGCAGCACCTCAACCAGATGGTCGTGTCCGAGTTGTGCGGCCAGATGAAGCGGGCGGAGACCGCGAAACTCCTGAGCTTCCACGTTGGCGCCGCGTGCTAGCAGACGCTCCAACACCCTGTTGTCGCCCGACCGCGCTGCGTAGTGCAGCGGTGTTTCACGCTCGCTCTGAGACGCCTCGATGTCAGCTCCATGGTCGAGCAACAGACTGACCAGCGTGGCGTGTGCGTTGAGTGCGGCGAGGTGAAGCGGTGTTTGGCGGCGAACATCGGTTGCTGCGGGATCTGCCCCCCAATTCAGCAGCAGCGCCGCTGCGTCAACGCGCCCAAACTGAGCGGCAAGGTGGAGGGCCGTGCGCCGTCGCTCGTCACGACCCTCGAGCGCCGCGCCACTGTCGAGCACGGCGACGAGCCGAATCGTGTCGCCAGCGCTTGCGGCATCGTGGAGGCTGGTCTGCGCGAAGGCGTGCTGACCAAGACACGTGAGGAGCATCGTCGCAGTGACCAACACAAAACGGGGCGATTCCACGCCCCGCTCGAGTGAGAGTCGCGACCACATGCTGCTGTTCTAAGGGCGAGCCCAGAAGCTGCGCAACGTCCACCCCCCGAAGGGAAAGAAGTCACGCGGCGCGTCACAGGTGACGCCTGTCCCTCCGCTGATGACCACCACCGGGCCATCCGGTGACCGGCCTATTCCCTCTCCGCGCGTATCGACGATCGCGATGCCCGTGCCCAAGCCGCCGATCGCCAAATCGTCGGACGGCTGGTCGCTCTCGTCGTCCTCGTCAGTGACCGATGCGGTGACTGTCTCTACTGGGTACTCGGCCTCATTGAACTCAACGCGCGTGAACGCGAGATCGACACGTCCCTCGTACGGCGACACCTCGGTGATGGTGCCCCGGAAGACAGCGCCCGCCGGGATCACGAGATCACCATGCTCGTTGAAGACAGGTGAACGAAGCGTCGCTGCCACTGGGGACCCGATGCCTTGCTCACCCGTATCGATGGTTTCCAGAATCGCCAGGTTGAGCGAGTACCCACCACCGAGGGACGGGGGAGCCGGCGGCTCAGCCAGTGTGGCCGGCTCGGTAGGTTGCTCGCCTGCTTCCAACTCGGGGTCGGCTGCCGGATTTGTCTCGCGATTCTCGGGGAGCGTCGCCAGCGGGATGCGTGGGGCAATCGTGGCGCGCGGTGCGTCGCCAATGCGGGCAGGCTGTGCTTGCGCCCGATCGTTGAACATCGGCGTGGTCTGTTCAACAGGTGCTAATGTCAGATCTCTGTCTTCGGCCGGTTCATCCTGGGGAACCGGCGCCGAGCAGGCACCGGCGATGAGCACGGTGACCAACGAGGAGGCGAGCCGCTTGAGCATCTGTGCTCCCGGGTTTGCTGTCTGCCGCCGGTTCACGTGGTGTTCCTGCACCTCAACACCCAGAGATACCAAAGGTTCCGTCAATCACGACGGTTGGCAACCGGCAACTCTGACCCGGTTCCACTTTGCGACGCCATTAAAAACACACGAGGGCTCGGAATCGTATCCGAGCCCCCGTGCGGGTGCCTCGAGAACCGCTCGTTCGGTTTAGCCAGCTTTTTGCATGGCGTCTTTGCGTACCAAGGCGTAGCCGACGCTGTTGAAGTTGTTCGTCGCCACGTCCCGATAGAGCCGCATGGCCTCTTCCGTGTTGCCGGCTCCTTCCTCAGCCTGCGCCAGGGCGAATTTCGTGTAAATGTTGTTCAGATTGCCCTGCTTGAGATGCGTCGCGGCTGAGGCGTGTTTCCCCTGATAGAGGTCGATGTACCCCATCAGCTCGTGTACGCCTTCCATCTTGCGGGGGTTCATGTCGGGCTCCACCAGCGTCGTCAAACGATCGGTCAGCTGCCGTGCTCGCTGGTAGTTGCCACGCTTCGCTGCGAGCCAGGCATCGAAATACGTGATGTTTGCCTCTTGCTGGCGGCGAAACTCCTCGGTACCAACTTGATCCGCCCGTGCCATTATCAACTGGCGCCGTTGCTGCAGGAGTTGTCCGGCCTGATCGAGCATCCCGGTGTGCGCGGAGATGATCGCCGCATTGGTGAGGGCCGAGATTTTTAAGCCTTGTGGCTCGGGAATGTCCATCTGGTCGATGTTGGTGACGAGCTGACGCAGCTCGGTGACTGCCGCCTGCGGGTTGCCCTCGTACACGTGCACGTACGCGCGCCATTGAGCAAACGCCGCTTTCTGATTCGCCTTGCCCCGTGCGATTGCCGAGTCATAGTCAGCGCGTGCGGCGGAGTAGTTGCCCAAGAACGAATTCACGTGTCCACGTTGCTGGAGGGGTGAAGCGTTGTCCGGATCCAGCTCGTGCGCACGGGTGTACTCGGCGCGTGCTTCCTCCAGCTTGCCCTGCGCGCGGAGCGCGTCTCCCAAAAAGTCGTGCATGGCCTGTTCGTTGGGGGCCATCTCGACCGCGTGCCGGAAGTGCCGTTCGGCCTGCGCAAAGTCGCGCGGTTCGGTGAAGAGGAACGAATTGCCGAGTTGAGTGTGCGCCACCAGCAACCGCGGCGCCAGCTCCAGCGCCTTGCCAATAGAGGCCCGCGCATCTTGGTTTCGGTCCATGCTGGTCTGAACGCCGGCCAGTGTGAGCCACGCACGAGGGCTCGACGCCTGCATCTCGGTGAGTTGTTTGGCCAGCTCGAGCTGCTCTTCAGTGTCGTTCTCGAATCCCTTGCGCTCGATGCGGATCAGGATCTGCTCCGCTTGACTGGCCGTTCCCGCGTTGCGCTCGGCCAGCTCGAGGTTGGTCCGGTACTCGTCGAGTGATGACGCCGTCTGCGCAGTCCGCAAGTACCCGTAGGCGAATGTCGGATCGGCGGTGATCGCCTGCTCAAAGTGGGCGTTCGCTTCGATGAACCGCCCGACATCCATCGCCTGTTGCCCTTGCATGAAGTGATTGCGCGCGCCGTCCGAGCCCGTGGTCACAGGCATGACCATCATGGTCACGGCATCGAGCGCAGACTGCATGGTCTGGGTCTCGTCGCCTCGCTCCCCGCATCCGAGTACGAACAGAACTACCAGTCCGGACGCGAGCCAGCGTTTCATACTGCTCATCCTATCCTCCTAGAAGAGATGGCTGATTCGTGAGAGTGTCTGCGGTGGTGTGGAAGGGAAGGGCTAGCGACACATCAGGGGGAGCGATGCGGGTCGACACGTAGAAACCCGATCGCACGACACGACACCACCTGATAAACGTGGACCGCAGAACAACCAAACCGACTCCGCTCGTTGTTGTCCCCAGAACCGCACCCCGAACTCCCGCCCCAAAAATGACCACCCACGTCCGCTTCGTGCAAGTGACGTTCGTCACAAACTGAATGTCAGGCCAAATTGGCAGCCAGTGGTGAAGCGCGAAGATTCAGTCCGTTGGGTACGCCATGTCCTTTGGCTTCACTGTGGCGTCGAACTCCCGCTCACTGAGGTAACCGAGCGCGAGTGCGGCCTGCTTGAGCGTGGTTCCTTCCTTGTCCGCCTTCTTTGCGATCTCCGCGGCCTTATCGTAGCCAATCTTCGGCGTCAGGGCGGTGACCAGCATGAGCGAGTTCTCAACGTGTTCAGCAATCCGTTGCTCGTTCGCTCGCAGACCCTCGACGAGGTACTTCCGGAACGAGTCGCATGCATCGCTCAGCATGACAGCCGAATTCACGAAGTTGAAGATCATCATCGGCTTGAAGACGTTGAGCTCGAAGTTCCCCTGCGACCCGCCAAAACCGATGGCAGCGTCGTTGCCGAGCACCTGCGCAGCGACCATCGTCATCGCCTCGCACTGTGTGGGGTTGACCTTGCCGGGCATGATGGATGAACCAGGCTCGTTAGCCGGCAGGATGAGCTCTCCGAGCCCCGAGCGAGGTCCCGAGCCGGCCCATCGGATATCGTTGGCGATTTTCATCAGGGAACACGCGAGCACACGTAGCGCGCTGTGTGCCATGACGAGCGCGTCATGAGCAGCCAGCTCGGCAAACTTGTTTGGGGCGGATGTAAACGGGAGCGCGGTCAGCTTGGCGATGTGCGCCGCGCACTGCTCGGCGAAACCTTTGGGTGCGTTGAGCCCGGTCCCGACCGCGGTGCCACCGATCGCCAACCGGTAAAGGCCACCGACGATGGACTCGATGCGCGCGAGGTCGTCGTCGAGTTGCGCCACGTAGCCCGAGAACTCCTGCCCGAGCGTAAGCGGCACGGCGTCCTGCAAATGCGTACGCCCGATTTTGACGATCGGTTCAAACTCCTGGGCCTTTTCCGCCAACGCGTCACGGAGGTGGCGCACAGCCGGGAGGACGCGGCCCGTTGTCAATTGAGCCGCAGCGATGTGCATCGCTGTGGGAAACGTGTCGTTCGACGACTGCGACATGTTGACGTGATCGTTGGGGTGGATAGGGTCCTTGCTCCCCTTTTCTCCACCCGCCAACTCGATGGCCCGGTTGGCGATGACCTCGTTGGCGTTCATGTTGGACTGGGTGCCGCTCCCAGTCTGCCAGACGTACAGTGGAAAGTGCTCGTCCAGCTTTCCCGCGATGACCTCATCTGCCGCCTGTATGATCAGCCGCGCACGCTTGTCATCCAACACGCCCAATGCCCGGTTGGTCAGTGCAGCTGCCTTCTTGAGCGTCCCAAAGGCCCGGATGATCTCGAGTGGCATGCGGTCGCGACCAATCGCAAAGTGAATGAGCGAGCGCGCGGTCTGCGCACCCCAGTAGCGGTCGGACGGGACGTCAATCGTTCCCATGCTGTCACGTTCCGTGCGCGTCGTTGCTTCGGTTGCGGTCATGCGGTCCTCGGGATTGGCAAGGTCGTTTGTGTATCCTACGTCGCCAGCCCCGCCCGAGCCAGGGAATGGGAGCGAGCAGAACACCTCTGCCGCTCGGTTGGGGTGGTAGGTGGCGGAAGGGACTGTAGTTACTTTTCTGGGTCAGGCATTTCGTTTGACTAAGGAGACACCATGCGAAAGGTCCTCGCGGCCGCTCTGACGGTCGCCACGATCACCCCGGTTTCCCTCCAAGCGCAAAGCGTCGCCGATCTCTGTCAGGCCCTCGGGAAGGTCACAGTGGGCCAGTGGGTCCAGTACGAGATGAAGGCGGACCAAATTCCCGGTGGCAAGGCCGACATGCGTTTCGCGATCGTTGGGACGGAACAGACGGCAGGGTCAGACCACTACTGGTTCGAAATCAAGATGAATACGACCCAGGGTGCGTTCATCTCGCAGTTGCTCGTTCCCGGTTATCCATACGAAACCTCCGATGTCAAAGGCATGATCATGAAGATGGGCGATCAGCCGGCGATGAAGATGCCCCCCCAGATGCTCAACATGATGCAACGGCAGAACAACAATCAGGCCATGGAGCTAGCTCAGAAGTGCGAGGGCGCTGAGGAGCTTGGTTGGGAAAGCGTTACGGTTCCCGCCGGGACAATGCGGGCCCTGCATCTCCGCGCCACGGACAATAGCGGCGAGATGTGGGTGACAGATGCTTTCCCCTTCGGCATGGTAAAATGGGTCGGCAACAAGGGCGAGGAATTGGTCCTGCTCGGTCACGGCAAGGACGCGACCTCCTCTATCACGGAGACCCCAAAGGAGATGCCCGGCATGTGATGAGACTGCCGCACTGTCAACGCAAAAGCGGCAAGAACATCCAGTAGCTCACCGAAAAGTCACGCAACCCACCGCACCCCGCAGCCGCTAACG
>JBFGJG010000034.1:0-42372 GCA_041577295.1 Gemmatimonadales bacterium | reverse complement strand
TCCGTTCGAGCTCTACCCGAATTGAGAGCTCTTCGGCGCGTTCGCGCAGCGTGGCCAACTCAGCGCCCGCGATGAGGCCCTTTTCAGCCAGCTCAACACCAGCCTCGGCGTTGCGCTTCGCCTCCAGGTACTGCGCACGGGTCGTCGCCACGACGCACTCTTGGTTCAGCCGCTGGGTCTCGAGGTTGGTCCTGAGATTCACCAGTTCCGACTGCGCCGCCGAGAGCTGCCGCTCCGCCTCCAGTAGCTCGAGCTGCACCTCAGGATTTGACAGCTCCAGGAGGATCGTCGATGGCTCGACCTCCGTGCCCGGCTCCACGAGCTTCCGCTCGACTCGACCCGCGGTCAGCGCCGGAACCCATCGAATCTGCTCCGGCACCAGGGTTCCGGGACCTCTGACCTGCCGCACCATGGTGCCGCGCCGTACGCTGTCCATGTACACGGTGGCCCGGTCGACCGATGGCGCAGCCGGCTTGAGATTCCCGAGCGTCACCGTGACAAATGCAACAGCAGCCAGGGCCACCCCGCCGTAGACGTACTTTTTGGGACTCTTCTTTTTCTCGCGTGGGATGTCCATCGCCATGCTGGCCGCACCTTTTCGCTATCTGCCTGGTGGCTTAGCCGAGCGCCGGAAATCCATACGGGCGAGGGAGTTCAAAGTTTCCCTCTCCCGGCGGACGAATGCTCCCGGTCTCTCCAGCTCGCCCCTTCTTTCCTATTAATAGATACCGATTAATAGATACCGAGTCTCCCTACCGACTGGGATAAGGAAGGACCGTGCCATGGCTCCATTGCCCATAACCATTTACCCGTCAACAGCTTACGGAAGATCACATCCACGATCGCTCTCCCGCCTGTGGGATATCCGGTCCCACAACCGGACAGATGCCGCTATTCAAGCCGGCGCTGACCGATTTGCCTCAACCCCTTCGTCGTGACGGCTCTAAGGCGTTGGAGACAGCGCCCACGGGGAATGAAGTCCTACGCGGGACTAGGCGGGCCTCTCGATCCCGTATTCGTCGAGCTTGCGGCGCAACGTATTTCGGTGCACCTGCAGAATTTCAGCGGCACGGCTGAAGTTCCATTCGGTCTCGTCCAGGAGCTCGGTGATGTACCGCCGCTCGAGCTCGCCCAAACTCATCCGCTGCTTACACAGGTTCTTGAGAGACTCCTCGTCCGGTGGTGCCGAACTCTCGGTCCGGGTCCGCAGCTCGGGAAGATCTTCGACCAGAAGGGTCGGCCCATTGCTCAGAATCAGTGATCGCGCCAGCACATTGCGCAACTCCCGAACGTTCCCTGGCCAGGGATACCGTTCGAGCACCTCGTACACGTCGTCGCTCACGCGCCTCACTTTGCCGCCGAGCTTACGGGAGTAGCACCGCACGAAGTGATTCGTGAGCCGCCGCAGGTCGTCGCCCCGATCCCGGAGCGGCGGGAGATGCACTGTGACGACGGCCAGGCGATAGTACAGCTCTTCCCGAAACTCGCCCTTGGCCACTGCCGTATCGAGGTTGCGGTTTGTCGCCGCGAGCACCCGCACGTCCACCGGGATTCGCTCTGTCCCGCCTACCCGTTCGATCTCTCGCTCCTGCAATGCACGGAGGATCTTCGCCTGGAGCACCAACGACATGTCTCCAATTTCGTCCAAGAAGAGCGTTCCCCCGTTCGCACGCTCGACCGTCCCGATCTTGCGGTACAGCGAGCCGGTAAAGGCGCCCTTCTCGTGGCCAAACAGCTCACTTTCGAGAAGGTGCTCCGGGATCGCGGCACAGTTCACCGCGATGAACGGGCCTTCGCCGCGGAGGCTATTCCGGTGTATCACCCGGGCCACCAGCTCCTTCCCACTCCCGCTTTCGCCCGTGATGAGCACGGTCGCATCGGTTGGAGCCACCCGTCCGACGGTCTTGAATACGTCGACCATGGCGGGGCTCTTGCCGATCAGATCGCCGTCATCATCCTCGTCAAGTGCTCCCGAGATCCCGAGATCCTGCGCCCCACTCTCGTCCGCTCGTTCGATCTGCTGGAGCAGATGGCAGAGCGCCTCCGCGCGGACGGGCTTCGTGAGAAAGTCGTACGCACCCTCCTTCATCGCATCGATTGCGATGTTCATCGACGCGTGGGAGGTGAAGAGAATCACCGGTACCTCGACGCCCGCTTGCCGCAGGGCGCGGAAAGCCTCGAGACCGTTCATACCCGGCAACCGCACGTCCAGCAGACACACCGTCGGGGACAGCTCGGATAACATTCCCAGAGCCTCCTCGGCACTCGACACGCCGGTCACCCGATATCCCCGATCCCGCAGCGCGACTTCCACAAAGGTGAGCACATTGGGATCGTCGTCGACGACGAGGAGCGATCGTTCTCGCACTCTAGAGCTCACTCCCGGTTACGGTAGATGGGAAGCGTCAGTCGAATGGTCGTCCCGCGCCCGGCCTCACTCTCGGCCCAAATCTGCCCCCGATGTCCTTCCACGATGAGTCTTGCGATCACGAGTCCAAAACCGTGGCTCGCGCCGCTCCCCTCCTCGACTTTCTTGCGGACTCGGAACTTCTCGAACAAATGCGGAATGACCGCAGGGTCGATCCCCTTCCCTTCGTCCACCACCTCAAACTGCACATAGGCCTCTCCGTCACATGTGCGGGACACGGCGCGGAGCCACATCCGACCACCGGGACTCGACGCGTTGATCGCATTGTCCAGCAAGTTCTGAAACGTCTCCGCCAAGCGCGTCGGGTCGCCGTATAACAGAGGGAGATCGGAAGCGACTTCGTTGCGAATCTCGACGCACGCGTTCATCGCTTTGCCCTGCATGCGATTCAGCACGGTGCCGATGATCTCGTGCGCCCTTACCGCCTTCTTGTGCATCAGCGATCCGCCGAGCTCGAACTGCGCAACTTCGAGGATATCGCCTGCCAACTGCATCATGTGTTCACCGCTGGACTCGATCAAAGCCACAAAGCGCTTTTGATCGTCGTTGAGCTCCCCGAGGCGTTGCGTTCGGAGCAACTCGGCGAATCCGACGATGCTCTGCAGTGGTGCCTTGAGATCGTGCACGAGCATTGAAGTGAACTCGTTGCGCATTCGCTCGACCACCGCCTGATGACTCACATCTTCGATCACCAGAGCCCGGGTACCTTCCAGCCTGTCCGACGGCACGTGAACGATGTCGATCTTGAGCTCGATCTCGCGATCTCCCCGCCGGAGCTTCCAACGCTTCGGGGGAGACCATCCTGTGCTTCCATGCTCATCGAGCATGCGTTTGAACCCCACTCGATCAACGATGGGTAGCACGTCCGTCCACGGCAGTCCGATGGCTTCCCAGGCAATCACTTGCAGCAATGAGCACGCGGCGTGGTTGAGGTAGCGAACGGTGCCGTCGGGGCTCAAGACCAGCAATCCCTCGTGAAGTGCGTCGAGGAGAGACTGCATCTGCCACGCCTGATCGAAGTGTACCGCCGCGGCTACTTCCAAAGTCTGATCTTCCAGCGGATCCGAAGGTGCTTGCAGAGGCGGCTCCGGCGTTCCTTTGAGCACGAGCGCAATCAGGTCGGCAACCGATTGCAAAGTGTCTCGATCGCTCGTGGAGATCCCCTCGCTGGTCCCTTTCTTATCGGCCGCCAACATGCCGATGGATTCCCGGTGCCAGACGATGGGTGTTAGGACATACTCCTCCCCTCCGAGCGCCTTGACCACCAGCGTGCGCTGGTACGTGACGTCGGGCCGGAAATCGTAGCGGGAGGCATCCGCCACATAGACCTGCTCCTGCTTCACGACGCACCAAGCCGAGGTGTTAAGCCGTCCGTCGGGATCGGGTTCGAGCGAGGTGGAGAAGAGTTTGGAGAGGACGGTGTAGAGCGGCTTGGTGATGGTCGGATCGTGGGCAGCGAGCGTAACCAGCTGACGGCGGTCGCTGTCGACCGTCGCGATCATCGCTCTAGTGAAGCCAAAGCTCTCCGCCAACTCCCTGCAGATGAACCGGCATTGCAGATCGAGGCTCGGCTGGCGGGCGATGCCCTTTACCAAATGCTGCCAAGCTTGTAAGACGTCGGAGCGATCGGCAGCGCGACCGGTGAGATCCGTGGTTGATGTCATAGAGCTCACTTGGAAAGACATCGACACGGTGCCTGGTTCATCAACCTCGGTGCACCACGGCGCCGTGCATTAGTGCATCTCTTCTCTAGTATACACTCGTTGTCGAGGCTTGGAAGGGTTATGTCGTTGTCAGGGAAGCGGATCGATCAGTTGTGAACCACCGCTATCCTCGATAATGGTCAGCGTCCCCGCGATGAGTCGTCGCAGCGAAGAGAGCGTTTGTGTCATGGTCTCCGTGTCCCGATCGCCCGACTCAATGTAGAGGTCGATGACCTGCAGGGCATTTCGAAGGTTGGAGCGAATCGCGAGGCGAGATGCCGCGGCCTCGCCCGCCTTAGGCGAATCGGGATCAGGCGTCATGACCTCGACACACGAGAATAGCGATAACCTCTCGCAAGAAGAGGAGAACACTGGTTGGCACTTGACTAAGCTGCTCATACGAAGCTTCGGGAAGACAGCGCATTCCCTGGCGGGTTGCGGTCGCACGGACCATCGGCTGCAATTCCAGTTAGGAACGCGACCGGGCCAGTGCGCCACGTCGAATGCCTGCCTTCCCGAAGCATACTCGCGGCTTGGGGACCGTGAGAATGACTCTCACTTGCGCAACAACCGTTCCCGGCCGTGACTGGCCGTGGCCGAGCAGGTGAGAGTGGTACCTAATCACAAGCGATGCATGAGGGTACGAGAGAGTTCCGGGCGCGGGTGGTCTTCGGAAGGTCAGCTTGTCACGCAGTAGGATGCACCAAATTAGGGCACAGCTCGCACCATTTTGGTTCGTGATATGTGGCGGTGGAGCCTAGCGGTTGGCGTTACTACTCAAGCTGTATCTCGGTGCGTTCAGTCTCGAGCGGGCGGAGGTTTTGTCCGTGCCGAGCGAGAATGCGTGCGCACGTGTTCCACCGAAGGATCGGGTCATCGTTGTGCGCCGGACGAAGCTGTTCGGCGCGCTCGAAATGCCCCATCGCCTCTCGCAGCATCTCGTACGCCATCGCACCAGACCCTGGACCGCCGCGGGCCATATGTGCCTTGGCCCGGCGTTCGGCGATGATGCCCGCGTAGTAGGCCTGATCGTACTCGCTCTTCAAACGCGGCAAGACCGTTCGGGCCTCCGCCACGTCAACGCCCATCTCTTTCCCAAACTGATCGGTCAGCGCAAGCACCAGGATGACCAGTGCGCGCTGATGCTCGCGGTCGATCGCGAGAACATCCTCACAAATACTCTGCGCTTCCCATGGCTCGTTCAGCAGGCGATATCGCTCGGCCTTTTCGAGAGCAGCCGGGATGCCGTCTCGGGAGAGTGGCTTGAACTCATGCACGACCGCACTCCTTGCTCCATGCGAAATCCCCGGTGGGGCGTCGCGGTGAGTTAGAGAACAACCAGCAACACGTACCCCGCTACACTACTCAGGACGACCGCTGCCCCGTACGTCACAACCGCGATCAACTGATTGAGGTGATAGAGCTGCAGACCGTCATATAAGGTATAGCGAAACCGGTGCGCCCAGTGGAACAACGATAGCGTCACCAGCGCAAACAAAAAAAGCCGAGTGAGAGGATGGCGGACTAGTCCGATCATATCCTGCCAGGCAAGCGGCTCCACCAATCCGAGTGGCATGGCGACCCACAGGACAAACGCAAGTGCCGGGAAGACGAGGGCCGACAACATCCCACCAGCGCTGAACAGCGCCCACAAGATCGGCTCTCGAGATCGGGGCATCAAGCTACTCCGAGAAGAATCCACAACAGCACGACCGTCGTCCCACCCCAGGCTACGTAGTGCCCGGCCAACACCAACCGATCGGGTAGTCGTCGACCCCCCAGCTTGATCACGAGCGCTTTGGGGGCAAGACCCAGCCATGTGACCGTGTGGAAGAGCAAGGCCAGCAGCACGACAACGTGCAACGAGATGATGGGCGCGGACTGCAGCCACTCCGTAAATTGGAGATAGCGATCTTCACCATGGGTGGCGAACCAGGCCTGTAACAAGAGGAGCAGCGCGGCGTACGCGACCGACAGACTCGTCAGCTCGCGCACTATGAACTTCAGGTAGGCACCCTTCCCCAGCCACCAAAAGATGGGCATCCGCCGCCGGTACCACTTGGGGTGGTACCGCGTGTAGTCGGTGTTCAACCTCTGCGCCACGGGAGTACCAGAGACTTCATCATGTCGACGGTCGCGGCCACCTTGTAGCGTTGGATTGCCCCGGCCGGGTCGACGTTCTTGGGACAGACTGCCGAGCACTCGCCCACGAAGGTACACGCCCAGATCCCGCTGTGCTGCGAGAGCACATCCATCCGATCGGACAAACCGTCGTCCCGTGAATCCAAGTTGTATCGCTGGGCCAATGCAATCGCAGCGGGGCCGACGAACTCCGGCTCGAGCTCGTAGATCGGACACGCCGCATAGCACAGCATGCAGTTGATGCACATGCTGTACTGCTTGTACTCGGCAAGCTCGCCCGGTGTCTGGAGGAACTCACCCTCGCGCAGGGGCTTCTCCTCCTTCCGCACGATCCAGGGTTTCACACTCTGGAGCTTTTCGAGGAAATCGGTGAGGTCGCCCACTAGATCCCGAATTACAGGGAAACCGCGCAACGGCTCGACGCGGATTGGCCCCGGACGAAAGCTCTCGAGATAGGTTGCGCAGGTCAGTACCGGCTGGCCGTTCACCATCATCCCGCAACTGCCGCACACACCCATGCGACAGGCCCAGCGAAACGACAGCGTGCCATCCAAATGATCCTTGATGTAGTTCAAGGCGTCTAGAATCATCCAGTCGGCGCGGAACGGTACGTCATAGCTGCTCCACGTTGGCTCGCTCTCTTCTTCTGGCCGATAACGGCGCACAACGAGGGTTAGCGAGTCCGGCATCGACGTTCACCTTCCATAGACGCGCTCAGCAGGTGGCCACCTAGTGACCATGACGGGGAGGTACTCGATTCGCGGCGATCCCCGGGTTGCACGATACGCCAACGAATGTGCGAGAAACCGATCGTCGTCTCGCTCGGGATAGTCCGTGCGCTGATGGGCGCCTCTCGACTCGGTCCGAGCCAAGCCCGAATGAATGATCGCTTCGGCAACATCCAGCAGATTACCGAGCTCGAGGTACGCAACCAACTCCGTATTGAACGTGCGGCTTCGATCGTCCAGCGTCACGTGCTCATATCGCTCGTGTAAATCGGCAATCGCCGCGGCAGCATCTCGTAAACCTTTGTCATCACGGTAAATTCCCACCGCCTGCTCCATCGTCTCCTGCATCTCGGTCCGCAAGGTGGCCACCCGCTCTTTCCCGTTGGTCCGGCCAAGGACATCGTGCTGTAGGCGGCGTTCCTCGTCCAGTGCCTGCGCGAGAACGGTAGCCGTGCCACGCGGTTGGGCGGTGGCGTACTCCGCCGCGCCCACTCCCGCCCGCGCACCAAATACCAGCAGCTCCGTCAGGGAGTTCGAACCCAGTCGATTGGCGCCATTGATGCTCACGCAGGCGACCTCACCGGCCGCGTACAGCCCTTCGAGCGAGGTTTGCGCGTTCTTATCTGTATGCACTCCCCCCATCATGTAATGCACCACCGGTCGCACCGGGATCAGCTCACGCACGGGGTCGAGGTGCTGATACTTGAGGCAGAGTTCCCTGACGAAGGGAATCTTCGTGTCGATCAGCTTTTCACCCAGATGTCGTAAGTCGAGATGGACGACGTGTCCATACTGGGTCTCGATGGTTCGTCCCTGCTCCATCTCCTTTACGAACGCTTGCGAGAGACGATCGCGCGGACCCAGTTCCATGGCTCTCAGGACCGGTTTCGCCTCCGGCCTCCCGAGATCGTAGTCCTGGAGATACCGGTAACCGTCTTTGTTCAGGAGCCATCCGCCCTCGGCGCGTGCCGCTTCGGTAATCAGAATACCGGTGAATGGAAGCCCGGTCGGATGGTACTGGATAAACTCCATGTCCTTGAGCGCGACTCCCGCTCGGTAGGCGAGCGCCATCCCGTCGCCAGTCTTGATGTTGGCATTGGTCGTAAACGGGAACACCTTCCCACCACCGCCTGTGCACAGAATCACGGCGTTCGCAAGGACCGCGTGGACCTTTCCGGTCTTGAGCTCAATCGCTACAACGCCATGACACCGGCCGTCATCGACCAGCAGTCTCGTGACGAACCACTCGTCGTGGCGGACGATCGAGGAGACTCTCAGGGTGGTCTGAAACAGTGTATGCAACATGTGGAAGCCGGTCTTGTCCGCCGCAAACCATGTGCGTCGGATCTTCATCCCTCCAAACGGGCGCACGGCGATATGACCGTCTGGTTCGCGGCTCCATGGGCACCCCCAGTGCTCCAACCGAAGCATCTCTTCGGGCGCCTCCTGCACGAACGCCTCAACGGCGTCCTGATCGCAGAGCCAGTCGCCCCCGCTGATGGTGTCATACGCGTGGGCGTCGAGGCTGTCGTCTTGCTTGATCACCGCCGCCGCTCCGCCTTCGGCGGAGACGGTGTGGCTGCGCATGGGATACACCTTGGATACCACGCCCACGTTCAGCTTTGGATTGGCTTCGGCAACTGCGATCGCCGCACGGAGGCCCGCACCACCACCGCCAACCAGGAGCACGTCGTGGGTTACGGTATCCACGGCTAGGAGCCTCCGCGGCGGTGTCAGGGGGTAAACGGTGGACGGGAAACAATAGGGCGCCCCGCAGGGGATTGCCAGAGGCGCAATCCGAGTGGGGACGAGCGTTACGCCCTCGCGCGGCGTGCGACTAGTCGCCTCAAGGTCCCGTCGGCCCTTCGGAGGCTCTCGTCGATGACAAACCCGGCGGACCGGACGCTTGCTTCGGTATCCCGATTGGGCCGGCACCCACCGGTCAACCATGTCCAGAACGGCTGCACTTTGTCCTGCAAGCCGGCCATCACCTTTCCTTCCGCTCGGACATGCTCCATCATGCGGAGCTCTCCATCGGACCGGAGCACGCGGAGCACCTCGGTCAGCACGCCCGCTGGATCGTCCACGCTACACATGGCAAACCCGGTAACCACCGTGGAAAAGGCACCGGCCGCGAATGGGAGCTCTTCGGCGCGAGCTTGGAGCAGGCTGACGGCGGGAGCACGGCGTCGCGCCGACCGGAGCACGCGAGGATCCCGGTCGATGCCCACCACGCTGCTGCCAGGGTGAAAGAAGGGGAGATTCCGGCCCGTGCCACAGCCTATCTCGAGCGTACGACCTTTTGCTCCCTCGACAAGCCAACGCCGCCACACTCGCAGTCCCGCGCTTTCAGCGACTCGATTGACAGCGTCGTACAACCAGGGAACCTGCTCGATGCCGCGCACGGCGCACTCCTTGCAACGTTTTTCCTGTTAGATCTAGCCCAACCCTTGCCTCGGCGGGCATTTCAGCCGACGTTTAAAGGGTAGCGACACTGTCTCAAAGCGGGCAGTTTCGGGCGGATTACCGCCCCTTTTTTTCCCCAGGGGTACTTCGTGGCGCTCATCAAGTGTTCCAAGTGCGGCCATACCGTTCTGAGCGCGGCCTCCAAGTGTCCTGGGTGTGGGCGCGCACTGGACCCGGCTCAGCGGGACGCGATCCGGGTCGATCGTCGGCGACGCGGTTGGATCGTGGTTGGGGGCCTGCTTGGTGTGGCCGGCATCGCGATTGGCGTGTGGGCAGTGCAGTCCGGCGGACCGATGAGCTCGGCAGGTGCGCCGCCCGCAACACCGCAACCACTCTTGCAGGCACCACTTCCCAACCCGCCGAGCGCGGATACCCTCTCGATCATGACGCCCGCGCGCGAGTCCCGGCAGCCCGGCGCTGTGATCACCGAGCGGCAGCCGACCCGGCCGGTGGTGAGCTCTCCCCTCGCGCGGGTCGACTCGGCAACGCCACGGGAATCCGAGACGCTGTGGACGCAGACCTGGGTCAACGTGCGGGAGCGACCGGGCACAACCAGCACGGTGGTCAAAATTCTATTACCCGGTCAGCCAGTGAGCGTCATCAACCCCGATCGTCAGTGGTCGGTCGTTTACGTGGACGGCAAGCGTCTTGGGTATCTGTCAGTTGCGTTGCTCACGGAGCGACCGCCAGGTCAGTAGGCTCGCTCCACAACGGGCGCGGAGACTATCGGTCGTGGTCCTCCCGACCGTGGTCTTCTCCACCCGGACCGCTCCCTTCTGTCATTGACGTGCCGCCAGGACGAATCTCGTCGTGACGGATTTGACCACCTTCAAGAGATGTCCACACGAGTAACGCAGAGCTTACGACGAGCATCCCGAGCGTGATGCCCGGCACCAGTCGGTCGGGTGCTCGGTCGCCACGGAGGCGCCACAGACCGAATGCCGCAACGGCACCTGTCACGAGCATCATGATGAGCGTCTTCTCACCACGCTCTTCGTGCTCGTGAATGATCGCTTCACTCGCCCACTCGCGGTCTTCCACTAGCTCTTCGGCCGACTCACCCGACAACACAACCGGGTAGGTCATGACTGCAAGCAAGACGGTCAGTCCGAGCGTCGCCCGCAAGAGATCGCGGGACCGCCGTGCGAGCCCCCATGCGAGCAGCGGGATCATGAGCAACACCCCGATGATCGGGAAGTGGTTGAGGGCGAGGTGCAACTGGACTGCGTTCATACGGCTGGTCCCTTTCGAGAATCGTCAGATATGCCGCCGAAATCCGTCACGATGGTGGCAGTTATGGTGCGCTGTAAGTGGGTAGCACCGCGGATCGGTGCAGAAACGGCGAGGGCGAGGCTCCCCGCGCCTCGCCCTCATGGGCGGTACTGGACTCGAACCAGTGACCTCCGGTATGTGAGACCGGCGCTCTAACCAGCTGAGCTAACCACCCGCAACAAGGCCAATCTTAATCCCTTCGGCAGGTCGCGACAACGGTGCCGTCCCCGCCATCACGTACGTCGCCGGATGACTTCAATCGCGCCGAGCGCCGCTCGAGGCCCCCAACGTCGTGCTAGCTTCGGAGCCCTCGATGAACCGCACCCGCATGCCATCCTGCACCACGAACGGCTCGAGCGTCGCCACACCTGTCGACGCCGAGGTTTGGCGTCGCTCACCATCCCCGCGGCTCGGCGTGGCTCCGGACCCCGCGATCGTGCAGCTGCTGTATGGCATCGTAGATGAACTCGGCACCGGTCGCTCTCATGACCTCGGCCACGAGGACGTATCGAGACGAACGTTGCGGCGTGGTATCTGACGCCGACTGGGTCGAGCTACCGCACGCGGCCAACGCGACGAGCAAGCATGTGGAACGGTGTGCGCCATTGAGTGCATTTCAGCCTCCTCTGGGCGCTCGCAAAGCGCAATTGGCTGGCAGAGGAAAGTTATCCCATGGGATTGCTCTCTCGGAGGAGCCACCTTGCCCTCGCCAGTACCGCGCTCCATACTCGTGAAAACTCCGCCGGTAGCTGCTAGCCACCGCCTTCCCGCCCCTGGGTTCCACGCATTGCCCGCCGCCGTCCTGGTTCCCAACCGCTCAGCTATCGGCTGGCCAATCGCAAGACGAGGAGGTGCATCGTGAAGGCTTTCCTACACACGGGGCTTGTCATCGCTCTGGTCCTCACGCTCACGGTGGTCGGCTCCCGACCAGCGGCCGCTCAGCAGGCAACCATCCGCGGAACCGTTACCAGCGTCGACGGCACGCCGCTCCGGAGCGCCTCCGTGGCTGTTCTCGGTACCGCCCGTGGTGCGACGACTGACGAGCAGGGTGCGTTCGAGTTGTCGGTTCCGGCTGGCACCCACACTGTGCGCGCCCGGCTGATCGGCTACGAGGCTCAGGAGCAACAGGTGACGGTTGGCGCGGGTGCCACTGCGACGGTGAACTTCCAGTTGGCCCGAGGTGCGCTGCTCATCGATCGCATCGTGGTCGTTGGATCCCGTACCGAGCGCACCGCGACAGAGACCCCTGTACCGGTGGATGTCATCCCAGCCGCTCAGATACGCGAGATCGGGCAGACCGAGGTGAATCAGATCCTTCACGTGGCGGCACCCTCGTTCAATGCATCCTATCAGACGATTGCTGACGGCACGGATCACATCAACCCGGCCAGCCTCCGTGGGCTCGGACCCGATCAGGTGCTCGTGCTCGTGAACGGCAAGCGGCGCCATCAGAGCGCACTACTGCACGTGAACGGCACATTTGGCCGGGGAACGGTTGGCGTTGACCTCAATGCCATACCGCCTTCGGCCATTGAACGCATCGAGGTACTACGGGATGGGGCCGCGGCGCAATACGGATCCGACGCCATTGCCGGCGTGATCAACATCGTGCTCAAAGAGCAGACGGGCGAGGTGCAGATCAATGGGCAGGCGGGCGTGACAGGAGAAGGTGACGGGGAGCAGGTCCGGACCGACGTGAACTTTGGGTTCCCGATCGGCGATGGGTTCTTGAACGTGACAGGGCAGTATCTCGATATCGGTCGCACCGATCGCTCCGATCCCTGGCAGGGTGACATCTTTCCGGGCATCTCCGGTGCGGCGGCAACGGATGCGGAGCTGGCCGCCCGTGGGCTGACCCGTGAAGACTTCAGCATGAGAACCGGTCAGGGATTCACCACCGCCGGGATGGTGTTCTTCAACTCGATGTTCCCACTTACCGGAAGCTCAGAGTTCTACGCGTTTGGTGGCGCGTCGCATCGGAACGGTGAAGCGACCGGTTTCTATCGACTTCCCGACTCCGAGGCCCGCGTGGTACCGGAGATCTTTCCCGACGGCTTCCTACCGGAGATCCATACTCAGATCTTCGATGGATCGTTCTCCGCCGGCGCTCGCGGTACGACGCGGGGTTGGGATCTCGACTTGAGTGTCACGCATGGTCGCAGCTCGTTTCAATTCAACATCGAGAACAGCAACAACGCGTCGATGGGGACGTCGAGTCCGACGACGTTCGACGCGGGTCGGCTGAACTTCCAGCAGACGGTCGGCAACTTCGACGCGGTGCGATTGATCGATACCAAGGGCGCCCTGCGGTCGCTTTCGTTCGTGGCAGGCGGTGAGTTCCGCGTCGAGAACTATCGCATCGATGCCGGCGAGGAAGCCTCGTACATCCTCGGCAACGGCGGTGACATTCCGGGTGTGGATTTCGACACGACCTCATCCGGCTCACCCAAGGCGCCTGGGTCGCAGGTGTTTCCGGGATTTCAGCCCAGCAATGAGGTCAATCGTTATCGCAACAGTATCAGTCTCTATGGCGGGTTCGAGATCCAGGCCACGGACCAGTTTTTGATCGACGTGGGCGGTCGGTTTGAGAGCTTTAGCGACTTTGGCGAGCGATTGACCGGAAAGCTCGCGACCCGGTACGAGGTGACCCCTGGGTTCGCGCTACGTGGTGCCGTTAGCACCGGGTTCCGCGCACCTTCTTTGCATCAAGCGTGGTTCAACAATGTCAGCATTCAGTTTCTGATCGACCCGGGAACCGGTGCGCTCGAGCCGAGCCGGGTGCTCACCAGCAACAACCAAAGTCGCGTGACCAAAGCGTTCGGCGTTCCCGACCTCACCGAGGAAACGTCCGTCAATCTGAGCGCGGGGTTTACCGCCCAACCCCTCGATAACTTCTCGATCACCGCCGACTTTTACTTCGTGGGCATCGACGATCGGATCGTACTCACCAGTCGATTCAGCGATGGGGATCCCACCGTCGCTCAGATCCTCGCCCCCTTCCAGCGCGATGGTGTCAGCACCGCCCAATTCTTTGCGAATGCCGTGGACACCGAGACGATGGGGTTGGACATCGTTGCCAACTACACCACGCTGGCTGGCCCCGGCACGTTGACCCTGACGGGTGCGGCCAACTTCACCGACACGGACGTCACGGCGACGAATGTCCCACCAGAAATGGAGGTGGTGTTCGCCGGCAGCGGTTTTGATGTCGCGTCGACCTTGTTCAATCGTGAGGAGGAGAACCGGTTGGAGTCGGCCTTGCCACGCTCAAAGGGCTCCGTATCCGCACGCTACGCGGTCGACCGGTTCACGATCAATTGGCGCGCGAACTACTACGGTAAGATCTTCTATCGTCCGACCGACGAGGATGACGACGAGACGTTTGGCGCAAAGACGTTGTTTGACCTCGATGTGTCCTATGAGATCACGAGCGGCGTTCGTTTCACGGTTGGCGCGAACAACCTCTTCAACACCTTCCCGGATCCGCACACGAAGGATGTGAATCTCTCTTGCGGTACTACGCCTTGTAATGGCATGGGGAGGTTTCTCTATAGCCGTCGCGTGACCCAGTTTGGCATGAACGGAGGATTCTATTACGGTCGGCTGCAGCTCACACTGTAACAGCGCGCAGCCGGTCGCTCAGCGGTGAGGTGAGAGTCCACCATCTCACCTTGCCGCTGGGTCGCGCGGCTATACAACCTCCTGTCCCCCGTCGATGGGGAGGTTGGCGCCCGTCATCCACGAAGCCTCATCCGAGGCGAGAAACACCGCTGCGCCCGCATGATCGCTCGGTAATCCCGTGCGACCCATCGGGATCATCTTTCCGCGACGCTGCCAGACCGCCGGGTTGTCGTGCCACTGATCGCGGTTTGCCTTGGTGGCGGTGAGGCCCGGTGAGATCGTGTTGACGCGGATCCCCGAAGGCGCGAGTTCGAAGGCTGCGCTCCGCGTGAGCATGTGGAGCGCCGCCTTGCTGCATTGGTAGTGCGCCATCCTGCTCACAGCTCGAGTTGCGCTGAGTGAGCTGACGTTGATGATCGTACCCTTGATATTCCGTTCCTGCATATGGCGAGCGAAGAGTTGGGTCGTGAAAAACGGGAATCGCAGGTTGACGTCTAGAACCGTCTCATACTCATCTGGTGTGATATCGAGAAATGGGGTGCGCGCATAGGTCCCCGCATTGTTCACCACGATGTCGACGCTTCCGTGAAAGGCGACCGAATCCTCCAGCAGCCGTTGGGGGGCCGACTGCTCGCGAGCGTCGAGTTGCATATGACCGCTCCGCACGCCGAGCGACGTCACATGCAGTGCCACCTCTTCGGCGGCCGCCCGATCCGTGCGATGTGTGAAGAACACGGCGGCGCCCTCGTGCGCGAAGGCTTGGACGATGGCGCGCCCGATGCCGTTGCTTCCGCCGGTAACCACTGCGCGCTTGCCGGTGAGTCTGCCCATGTGCTCCTCGATATCCCAGAGTGCCGTAGAGGACGGTAGATGAATCGACAGAAGGTAGAACTGCGACGGACACTCGGCGAGCAACCAGGGTCCTAGACCACAGTGCGGGTCACGCGCGGTGTTGTTGAGCGGACGGCATTCACTTATCAGGACGGCGTCGAGCTCTTGAACGCAGGATTTTGCAGTAGCTGCGGCCGGAAACAAATACATGGCGCCATCAAAGGTGTTTCAATCCCACATCACTGTTGCGAACACACCACACCGTACCAGTGCAACTGTCGGACCACGACAGAGCCAGCGTAATCATCTACAGTACAACGGCTTACGTTATCGTACCTCGGAACTACCTCGCGGTATGCTTCCTGCCTCCCCGGTACAAAGTCGACCAGCGGGCCGTCAACGGGTTCCGCCGGAGGTTCATGATCGCGCCCTAGCACGCGACAGGGAGGATGAACGTCCGATGAAGATCCTGGTCGTCCAGCTATCAGAGTCGTTTCACAGCCTCTGGGTCCAGCTGGCGGAGGATGTCGAGTGCGGCATTGGGGTTGTGGGTGCGGAAGACGCCCCGTACCGCGTGCCTTCCGACGTGGTGGCTGTTGTGATCGCCGCCGGCGGCACCGAGCTCGAGGCGCTCGCGTGGCTGGAGCGGCATGCCGCCGCGATTGCCACACCAGTTTTCGTGGTTGGTGCGGACGAGGACCGTCGGATTGGTCTCCAGTTGGTCCGCGCCGGCGCGAGCGACTATCTCGCGCTTCCCGAAGACGTCGAACTCCTCCGCAATTCCCTTGGGTCGGCGGTTTCGCGTCGCCGAGAGTCCTTGCGGCGCGATGCGCGCGCCATCAACGAAGCGCGTCCCGAAGCCTTTGCCGAGATCATCGGCGAAAGCCCCGCGCTCAAGTCCGTACTGGCAAGGGCCGCGCGACTCCTTCCCCACCGTCACGCCAATGCGTTGATCATCGGCGAGACCGGCACTGGGAAAGAGCTGTTGGCCCAGGGCATCCACCATGGCGGACCACGCCGATCGGAGCCGTTCGTTACGGTCAACTGCTCCGCGCTGCCGGAGCACCTGGTGGAATCGGAGCTGTTTGGTCACGAACGCGGTGCCTTTACGGATGCGCAAGCAGCAAAGCCCGGATTGTTCGAGATTGCCGACGGCGGAACGCTGTTTCTCGACGAGATCGGCACCCTACCATTGAATCTCCAGGCCAAGCTGCTCCGCGCGCTCGAGACGAAAGTGGTGCGACGCGTGGGGGGAACGACATCCCACAAGGTCGACCTGCGCATCATCGCTGCGACCAACCAAAACCTCCGGCGTGACGCGCAGGCGGGGCTCTTTCGCGAGGACCTCTACTTCCGTTTGAGTGCCGTCACGCTGTCGCTCCCCCCGCTGCGCGCGCGTGATGACGACGTGATTCTGATTGCGGAGAGCCTCATCGATCGGCTCGCCAACCATCACGGCCTTCGGGCCCCGCGTCTCCATCCAGCAGCGCGGCGCGCACTCAAAGCCTATGCGTGGCCCGGTAATGTCCGCGAGCTCAAGAACGCCGTCGAGCGAGCTCTCCTGCTGGCTGCTCCAGGAAAGCTAGAGCTGGACGAGCTGCTCCCACCAGATGATGAGGAATCCAACGGCAGGGGTCCAATTCCCTTCCCGGCGCCAATGCGCGAGATCTCCGCAGCGGCGGCCCGTGCCACGCTGGACTACTGCGGCGGGAATCGGAGCGAGGCGGCCCGCCGACTCGAAATCTCACGGCAACGCCTGCGAAAGTTGCTAGACACAGAGCGCTTGTCAGCCTAACCTGGGTCGTCGCTCCCACCCCTGCTCCGGGATCAACCACTCCTCACGTCCCACCAAGTCGGCCCGTCTCTTCTGTATCTATTTGCCATCGCTCGATCTGGTATGAACGACACCAAGACTGGATGAAATCGTACCAACCCCATTGGGACGTGATATCACCAAGCAATTGTATGACAAAGAGTTGCAGAATATGAGGCCCGGCACAGGCCCTGCACCTCTCCGGACGCGTAGTGACCAAATGCGCCGGGCGCGGCACGACACGCTGCCCCGGCCGGATCGAATCCTTAGGCGGAGGATCTCATGGCAAGACGGTTGGCGTTCTTCGTGGCCGGGGTGATGGCGGTGGCGGCGTGCGCGGACAGCACGGCCCCAGCGCCGATTTCGGCACCCCATCATCTGCGCTGGGCCCCTATGGCCGGGCCACGGGCTGCGAAAATCGCTCGGGAAGGACCGCAGGCTGGACCGAACGGATCGATGAACGCGGCGTCTGATACCGAGGTGTACAGCTTCTGGGCGGTGCGTGGCCAGACGCGGACTCTCGACATCGAGTTTCCGGCATCGGGCATCGCCGGCGACACGGTCGAGCCATTCTTGAAGCTCACTGTTCCGCCCGGCGCCCTCGCGAGCCGACCCGACGGAACACCGTTCGCCGACGGCGACTCGGTCCTGATCACGGCAACCGTGGACGAAGATCTCCTGCTGGTCGAGTTTCAGCCGAGCGGGCTGACCTTTTCGAGCAGCGATCCGGCACTGCTGAGCATCTGGTACACCGGTGCCCAAGGCGACCTCGATAGTGACGGCGACGTCGATCAGGACGACGTCTATATCGACGCCGCCCTCCTTGGGGTCTGGTATCAAGGGGATGGGAGCACCAACTGGGACGAGATCGAGGCGACTCAGTCCTTCGTCGGGAAGTGGTTCGACACCCCCTTGTTGCACTTTTCTACCTACGCCATTTCCTGGTAGCGCGCCATGAACATCGAACACTCGCTTGCCATTCTGAATCAGGCACGCAACCTGTCCGACACCGGCCGCCACGGTGAGGTCATCGAGCTTCTCGGTACCAGGCGGGTCAGCGAGGTCGAGCGGTCACCGACGCTAGCGTTGGTGTACGGTATCGCCTACGGACGCCGCGGTCATCGCGGTGAGGGACGGCACTGGGTTGAGGTAGCGCTCACCCGGTCGCGACAGCGGGGTGACCGAACGATAGAGGCTCGGGCGCTCAACGTACGCGGTGCGCTGGAGATTGAAGCAGGATGCGTCGACGACGCCGTCGGCTTCATCAACGAGGCCTTGGCGAAGGCCAAGCTCGAGGGTGACCACTCGACGGTGGGTCGATGCTCCAACAATCTCGGGACCATTGCGGCCCTACGGGGTGACTACGGTCGGGCGATTGGTGCCTACACGATGGCTCTCGCATCCTTTCAACGCGCTGGACTACACCAGGGAATCGGCGAGATCCAGCACAACCTCGCGTTCACTTATCGAGAGCAGGGCGACCTCGAGAGCGCGTTGCAGGCTGCAGACCGCGCGATCGAAGAAGCGCAAGCGTCCGGCGACCTTACGCTGGAAGCTTTGGCGCGCGGCGGACGCGCGGAAGTGCTGCTCGCCTGCGGGGAGGTCGAAGTTGCCCGCCGTGAAGTTGAACGGGCGCTCGGTATCCGTGAGGAGTTGGGCGACGTGGTGGGTCAGGCAGAAGATCTTCGGGTCCTCGGTAAGGTCGAGGAGGCTTCCCAGCGGCTGGAGGAGGCTGCGCAGATCCTTCGCGGCGTGCTCCGTCGCGCCGAAGAGTACGGCCGCCCTCTGCTCATGGCCCAAGCCGGACGCGATCTCGCACCTGTGCTCGACCAGTTAGGAGAGCGGAAGGCTGCTCTCGAAATCGCGTGCGTGGCTCGGGGACATTTCCGCTCCCTGGGTGCCGAAGTCCAGGCCAAACGGCTCGACGGCTTCATCTCCACCGTACGCTCGCGCGGTAGGAGACGGCGGGAGGATTCGCTATGAAGTTACCGACACGTTTAGGAATACCACGTCCGCTGGTACCGCCTACCTTCTAGACGGACTGCCCGTTTCCTGGGGCGCTGTTTCCACGGCGCCCCAGCAGCCGGCCACATTACCGGTGGCACCCCTTCCGAGCATTCATGGGATTCCCAATCGACCGGACATCAATGAACACCGGCGACCGACCAGGCGCGGTGCGCGCTCCTGACCTTCGGTTCTTCTGACACCGTCACTGCACGAGCACTTCCAGCCAGCTCACGACTCCCTCGAGATAAATGCGTAGCGCGTCCCCGTCAGGCGTGTGTTCGAGTGACTGCATGAGCTCTACCATGTCGGCAAGGACGGCGTGAGGGCCCCGACCTGTAAGTGCGTGTTCAGCGGCCTCAATCCGCGCGACGATTGGCGTGAGCGCATGGCGGTTCCCTTCCCCGCTCTCGATCTGCTGTTGGATCACACCGGCGGTGCGGTTGAGTCGCTTCTGCACCGGTACGTATCCGTCACTCACGAGCGGCGCGTTGAGCTTCACACGTGACCACAAGTAAACCAACACATGATGGATGTAGTACCCGTTGTCACCATTGGTGAGCACGACAATCGCGTCACCCTGTCGCGGTGCGATTTGCCAACTCGCGTTCCACCCGGTTTCGAGTCCGGTGTGGCCGACCACGGTAACTGTACCCGACCGGCGTACGATGTGTCCTAGCCCAAACGGCCCCGCATTCTCCTGGGGGACGTGCATCGACCCGAGCGTCTGTGACGACACGGGGCCGGGAATCGTGGATGAGTCCACGAGCCGTAGCTCCCATTCGGCCAGACGCACCAGGTCGCGCAGCGTCGAGAGCAATCCACCGGCAGCGAGATTGGCGAATCGTCCCGGCGCCATGGGCTGGTCTCGCCAATCGTGCGGTGCCGCCATATGCGGTGCAATTTCCGACTGCAGAGGATCAGCGAACGCGCTCTGCGTCATGCCGAGCGGGGTCAGGATCTCGCGACGCATGTATTCGGGAAACGACGTGCCAGTGATCTCCTCGATCATCAATTGCAGGACGCCGTATCCACCGTTTGAATACGCAAATCCCGATCCGGGCTCGCGCACGATGGTGACGGGTTCGCGGCGCGGCGCGGTGCCGGCAAGCGCCTCCTCGAGCGTGGGAAGCTTCTCGTCAGGCTCAAAATGCGATCCCCCGCCCGCGCTCAGGCCAGCGGTGTGGCTCAGGATCCGACGTACCGTAACGCCGTCTCGATCATAGCTCGAGGGTGGCAGCTTCCATCTCGTGAGATATCGATCCACAGACGCATCGAGCTCAACCCGTCCTTGCTCTACGAGTTTCATTACGCCGAGCGCGGTAACGACCTTGGAGATGGAGGCGACGTTAAACAACGTGGTGTCGGTGAGCGGTGATCGTGTCGCGAGGTTCGCGTTGCCGAAAGTTCTCTGCCAGGAGAGCTCACGATCCTCGAGAAGCGCAATCGCGACGCCCGGTGTGGAGAACTCCGCCATCAGCGCAGGCACGATGGTGTCCAAGACCATCTCCAGAAGGGGCGGGAGATCCTGGGTCCAATACCCAGCCATCAACTCTGCGGCACGTGATGGGCCGGCGAACTGGGCACAGAGCGGACGAGGGATGTAGGCGAGCAGGCCGATGACGATCAGCGAGAACCGAGCAGTTGTCATGCAAGCACTCGGGAGGGAGACACTCATAAGACACGCCACCAACCTCAAGGGTTGCAGGGTTGGCAACGGCTGGCTTTTGGGGTCGCGCCGGCGGATCGGATGCGCGGGACGCCGGATAGCAATACGGCCTACCGCAACTGCTCCGCCGCCGTAAAGAACGTCTTCCGGTACCAGAGCGTAACCGCTGTCCCGGTAACAGCTACGGCACCCATGAGCATGAACATCACGACGATCTGATACCGCACGGCTGTAATCGGTGATGCGCCCGCGATGATCTGGCCGGTCATCATTCCCGGAAGCGCCACGATCCCCACCACCATCAGACTATTGAGCATCGGGATCATCGAGGCGCGAATGGCGCGCCTCACCGCATCGCGCGTCGCGCGCACGGGATGGGCGCCGAGGGCGAGATACGCTTCAATCTCCGCACGGCGTGCCGCGACCTCTCCCGCGAGACGCTCGGCAGCGAGAGCGGCCGCGTTCATCGAGTTACCCACGATCATCCCGAAGAGCGGGATCAGGTACCGCGGGTTGTACCACGGCTCCATACGTACGACGGCTGCACCGACGTAGACCAGCGTCAAGCCGGATCCTATGAGCATGGCAACACCCACGATTCCGAGGAGCGCTCGGTTGGGGTTGTCCTGCCGATCGACAGCGGTCTTCGTCGCCACGGCCAGCATGAGGAGAAGGGCCGAGACGACGAGATACCAGCGGTCCAGGCCGAAGATGTAGACCAGCACATATCCGACTAGCACCAGCTGCACGACCGCGCGTACCGCTCCAATCAAGACGTCGCGACCAAGCCCCACGCCCTGCCAGCGCGACAGCCCAAACGCAATGAAGATCAAGCCCGCCGCGAGGGTGAGATCGAGCCACGAGAGCTCGATGATGGGCTCGCTCGAGACGTCGGCGACCTGCAATAGCGCCCTAGCGACCATCTACCACCCGCCCCTGTTCGAGCTTCACGAAGTTGGTGCAGATGGCTCTGGCTTCCGCCAGTCGGTGGGTTGCGAGTATGACTGTAAGTCCGCGCTCTGCACTGAGACGCGCGATAGTATGACCCAGTGTCTCCGCGGTCTCTGGATCGAGCGACGCCGTGGGCTCATCCATGAGCAGCGTCTCAGGGCGGGTCATGAGCGCGCGGGCGATGTTGGCCCGCTGCTTTTGGCCTAGCGACAGCCGGTCAGCATCCCGGCTGGCAAGCTCTCGCTCGAGCTCGGCCAGCTCCATGCTCTCGGCTACGCACTCGGAAACCTCCGCCGACGGGACCTCGGCGATGCTCGCCGCGACTTCGAGGTTGTCTCTCACGGTGCCGGGAAACATGACGGGCGTTTGGAAGACGAAGCCGATCCGTCGTCTCAGCAGCCGCACTGGGATATCTGTGATGGGCCGACCCTGATAGTGAATCGCCCCCGCGACTGGGTCGTCCAAGCGGTTGAGCAGTCTGAGCAACGCGCTCTTCCCGGCCCCGGACGGCCCAATGAGCGCGGTAACTTCTCCAGCCGGGAGCTCGAGATCGATCTCGTGGAGTATGGGAATGCCAGCCTTTTCCTGCCGAACTCCCCTGAGGGCGAAGGCTGGTGCGGACGGTCGAGACTGCAAACGCTTCCTCACGCCTGGCGAATGTGTGGAGAATGCTCATGCAAAACGTACGTGCTTCGCAAAAGCCAGGCGAGGGAGCCTGCTAGCGCGTCGAGACGGCCCTGCTTAGCTTATCCTCCACAACAGAAGGTTACGGCGAGCGAGGGTAACGGAAGCCGGTGTGATTCCGGTGCGGCCCCGCCACTGTGACGGGCAAGCAGCACGGCTCGATGGCCACTGGGTTACCGGGAAGGCCGGGCCGAGCGCCCGAAGCCAGGAGACGTCCCGCTCGTTCCACCGAAGAGTCCTCCGCGGGGGGGATGGTGGGAGCGTGTCCGCTCATCTTTCTCCCCCGGGAAGCATGAGCGGATTTGTTTTTTGCCAGGAGCAACATCATGAACACACGTTTCGTACTCGCGTCCGTCATCGCGTCCGTAGCGCTCGGGGACGGCCTCGAGGCACAGGTGCGTGATACCGTCCGGCTTTCACCGGTAGTCGTGACCGCTGCCCGCCTGCCGACGTCGGTCGATTCGATTGCGACATCGGTGACCGTGCTCGAGGGAGCGGCGCTGCGCCAGCAGGGCGTCCGCTACGTAGCCGATGCGCTGCGACGCGTGCCTGGCATTCAGGTGGTGCAGTCGGGGTCCTTTGGTGGTGCAACGGCGCTGTTCATGCGCGGCGGTGAGTCCGATTACGTGAAAGTGTTGATCGATGGCGCGCCTGTGAACGCACCTGGCGGGTCGTTCAATATCTCACACCTGACGCTGGATAATGTCGAGCGAATCGAGGTCGTTCGCGGGCCGGCCAGTGTACTGTATGGGTCGGACGCGGTGAGCGGGGTAGTCCAGATCTTCACCCGTCGTGGGAGCGGAGTGCCGCGCTTTGATGTCGGTGTTCGAGCGGGATCCTACGCATCGGTGTCCGCCGACGTCGGTCTGTCGGGCGGCACACGAAACGTGCGATACGGTTTTGGCTTATCGCGATCCACAACCGACGGAATCCTCGCGTTCAACAACGACTACGACAACACAACGTGGAGCGGCTCGCTCTACGCAGAACCCGACGAACGAACCGACGTCACTCTATCCGTACGCTACGCGGACACGGAGTTTCACGTTCCCACGGACGGCAGCGGTAACCTCGTCGACCGCAATGCCTTCAACCTGCACGAGCAGCTCTCAGGCACACTCGACGTCGGAAGGTTCCTGAGCGATCGCGTCGAGCTGCGTCTGCTGTTGAGCATGAACGAATTCGACGGCGGATTTGATGATCAACCAGACGGCCCGGCAGATACCCTTGGTTTCTTCGGGTTTCGGTCCGTCCAGAATCAAACTCGACGGGGGGTCGATGCGAGGATGAACGTGCACGCGGGTGGTGCGGTGCTCACCGGTGGTGTGCATTTGGAGGAGCAAAAAGAGCGCTCGTTCGACGAGTCGATGAGCGAGTTTGGCAATTCCACGAGCTCCCTAGACGTTCAGCGCCTCAACGTTGCCGCGTACGGGCAGATTCACGCCATGCTAATCCGAGGCCTCGCCATCACTGCGGGGGCACGAATCGACGAGAACGAAGAGTTTGGCACATTCTTCACGTTCCGGGGAGGGTTGAGCTACCTGCTTACGACCGGCACCAGGTTGCGGGGCTCGGTCGGCCGCGCCTTCAAAGAACCAACGTTCTTTGAGAACTTCTCGACGAACATCTTCGCGCGCGGAAACCCCAACCTGGAGCCTGAGCGCTCGTTGACCTGGGAGCTTGCCGTCGAGCAGGAGCTTTGGCAAAACCGTCTGCATCTCGGTGCCACCTTCTTCGAGCAGCGGTTCCGCGATCTGATCCAGTACACGTTCGCCCCACCCAACCCAACGGATCCGAACTTCTTCAACCTGCCGGCGGCCACCGCGCGCGGCGTCGAGGTCGAGGCCGCCGTACGTCCCACCCGCACACTCATGATCCGAACCAACGTCACCGGCCTTGATACTGAGGTGGACAATCCCGGTTTCGATACGAACGAAGGCGACGAGTTCGTACGTGATAGCACCCTCCTGCGTCGTCCGCCGTTTACGTTCACCGCGGAGGCCAGCTACCGACTTTTCGATCGCGCCACGCTGTCGACCGTGGTACAACATGTTGGCGGGCGCGCTGACCGCGACTTCGCCACGTTCCCTGCGACACGGATTACGCTCGATCCCTACACGGATCTCGCGATCGCGGCGGATATCGATGTGTATCGGACCGGATCGGGAACCACCGTTGCAGTGCAATGGCGAGTGGACAACCTGCTCGACGAGGCCTATCAGGAGGTGTTTGGCTTTCGCGCCCCGGGGCGCCGTATAGCAGCGGGCGTACGCGCTCTGTTCTGAGGTGACGTCTTGGACACTGTGAATGTCGCAAACGTAGCGACGCTTCGGCGCACCTACGCATCTCCAACGACAGGATTCCCTGACAAAAGGACTGCGTTTCGGATGCCGCGACAAATGCTCTCGCTCCTCGGCCTTGGGCTCGTTCCACTCTCACCCCTCGTGGCGCAGGATGATTGGCCTATCCACCCACCCGCCCAAACGCACGTCGACTCGGAGAGACTCCGTATTCCGATCATTCCTGATGTCGAGGGTCGGCCTGCAGTCACGGCGATGGTCAACGGGACGGGGCCGTGGCGTTTTCGGATCGACTGGGGAGCAAACGCGTTCGTGGTATCGGACTCGCTGGCCCGAGTCCTCGAGCTCCCAAGAACGGGTGAGGTTCGGTCGCCAACCGGATTCCTTCCAGTTGTCTCGGTCGATTCTCTCAGGCTCGGCGGCGCTCGATTTTTGGGACTCAGGGCGGCGGTGGGCGGGTTTTCAGATCCCACGAGCGATGGCGTCCTAGGCTTCACCGTGTTCGCCGACCTCCTCATGACGTTCGACTTTCCAACGAATACGCTGGTGCTCGAACGCGGTGAGTTAGCCGACCCCGATGGCGAATCGATACTGGCGCTCGCCAAGCCGGACGAAGCGCGGTTGGACTACCTCGGCATTCCCATGGATGCCCGTGATAGGCTCGACACACAGCCACACATCAACTTTCGTCTAGGTGGTCTCGATGGCTCGGCGGTTATGGATACGCAGGCAGGCGGGTTCCTCTATCTACCCGATTCGCTCATGCGAGACTTCTCGGGCATATCGGATACCTCGGAGATGCTCGGAAGGGGCCCACAGATGGGCACGATGACCCTGCGGGAGCTGCGTGTCGCAGAACCGCTGACCGTCGGCGGTTACACTGTCCAGAAACCTCTGGTCACGTTTCGAAATCGTCCGGGACCCATGCTGGGGATGGGATTCCTCGGTCAGTTCGCGGTTACCCTCGATCAGCGCAACGCTCGTGTTCGATTCAAGCGCGCAGATCGTACCTTCACACCGCCAGAAGCTCCATGGGAGCGTGAAGGTGAAAGACCCGTCGTCGAGAACGCGGCCGAGTATGCCGGTGATTATGGCAACCGGCGGGTCACTCTGGAAGAAGGTACCCTCTTCTTGCAGCGGACGGACCACACCCCCGCACCTACCCCGGGACGGCAAGTGATCGCTCCGAAGCTCGCCCTCATGCCTGCCGGGGAGGACGAGTTCACGATTCCCCGTATCCCACAGGCGTTGGTGCGATTCGTTCGCGACGCATCAGGAACAATTGTCGGAGTCCGGGTGCACCAACTCAACGGTACATGGGAAGAATCCACTCGTCGCTGAAGTCGTTTCCTTGACCAACTTGTCAGAGCCGTCTAGCCTCCGTGCGGAAACTCCCGCGAAAAATGCCGATCAAACGGAGGAAATAGGTGATGCCAGCAGTTACTGAGAGCGCACCCGCGTACCTCGTCGTCGGTGCGACGGGTGGGATCGGATCCGACTTGACCCGGTTGCTGGCAGAGCGGGGGGATCGCGTGGGGGTCGCTGGGCGGAACGAAAACGCTGTTCGCGCGCTGGCCGACGAGATTCAAGGGTTCCCGGTGATCTTCGATGCCACCGACGTCGAGGCAACCGACGCCGCGGTCCGCGAAGCAAGAGAGCACTTCGGCGGTCTTCACGGCATCGCGAATTGCGTTGGCTCCGTGCTGCTCAAGCCCGCGCACCTCACGAAACCGGACGAGTGGAGTGAAACGCTCGCGACGAACCTCGGTTCGGCGTTCGCCGTCGTCCACGCGGCCGGGCAGTCAATGCGAAGTGGGGGCGGGTCCGTTGTGCTCGTGGCAACAGCGGCGGCCCGCATTGGGCTCCCAAACCACGAGGCCATCGCGGCGGCAAAAGGCGGCGTCATCGCCCTCACCCGCTCCGCGGCAGCCACGTATGCTCCCGCAGGCATTCGCTTCAACGCCGTGGCCCCGGGCCTGGTGCGCACCAGTGCGACCGAGCGCATTTGGAGCAACGAGGCGAGCGCCAAAACATCTATGGGCATGCATCCGCTCGGTCGCTTCGGAGAACCACGCGATATCGCGAACGCGATCGCCTGGCTCCTCGAGCCGGACCAAGGATGGATTACCGGACAGGTCCTCGGCGTGGATGGGGGCCTCGCGGATTTGAAGCTTCGTTGACGGAGACCGAACGCGTTTCTCGAGCTCACGTCAACGGAGGTGGATGGTTCTGCCGTACGATCACTGGGCCGTGATCCGCGTCGAATTGTTGGTCACCCAATCTCCCTCGCGCTCATCCTCGGATGTGACAACGATCGGCACGATCGTGCCGTCCTCCACATGCACCGCCTCGAGGTCGTAATCGCTCTCGCCCGTGCCCTGCACCGTATAGAGCAACCACGCATCATCGGGTGACCATCGAGGACTGTAGCGAAGACCCGGCCCCGGAGTGACGGTACGGCGGTTGGCGCCGTCGCGTCGCATGATCACAATGCTGGACACACCATTTGCTTCTGCGTGAAAGGCAATCCGGGAACCGTCTCGTGAAAACGCACCGCCGTACTCGTCCGCCGGCTCCGAGGTGAGTCGTGTCTCGTTGCCGGTGGCGACATCGAGCAAGAAGATATCCAGGCTCCCATCGAGTTCGCGGCTCAGTAGGATTCCTTCCCCGTCGGGCGTCCAATCCTGTGGCCCAAGGGATGAAGTAAGCGGTGTGCCAGTAATCTGCTGAAGATGGACACCCTCGGAATCGACGATATACAAATGACCAGGAAACGGACCGTCCTGCCCGCCGAGCTCGAAGCCGCGCGTGGACATAAAAGCGAGATGTTGACCGTTCGGCGACCACGCCGGCAGTACGTCGTACGCCGGGTGATCTGTCAGATTGACCACCTCCCCACTGGTCAAATCCATGAGGTAGATATCGATCGCCCCCGATCGCCCCGACTGAAACGCGAGCGTCCTGCCATCAGGTGCGAGCCGGGCATAATTGTCGCGCGCCGGGTCCTGCGTGAGCCGTGTTGGCCGGACACCAGGATACGCAATGTAGATGTCGGTGCTTCCGGCTCGTGTGCCCGTGAAGATCACCTGCGCCGAGTCGACAGACCACGCGGACCCCAAGGGAGCGTCACGATTAGCACAAGCGAAGATACCTAACACGAGCACCGGCCACCGCACCGCGAACCTCACGCTCCCCATTGTACCTTCTCCACTTCCTCCGTCTTGGTGGACTTTGGCAGCATCCACATCGTGAAACCCATGACCCCATACATGAGCCGCGTCTTGAACGGAATCTGACCACTCTCGAGCTCACTCTTGAGCAGCCCGAGAATCTCCTGCCACCCAGCTCTCTGATTATCGACCCGCTTGTGCACGCTGGTGAACCCGGAATGAGTCAGCGTCACTCGGCACCCGCCCGGAATCTCTGTCAGCTCCCATGTAACGAGCGTTGCCGGTTCGTTGCCGTTTTGGACGAAGTGATACGTATGGGAGAACTTCCGTGGTGGATCAACCTCGACGACTTTGCCAACCACGAAGACGCGTTTCTTGTTCGGGCTGTAGTATCGCAACCGGCTGCCTGGAGTCAGCTCCGTTTCCAACACACAGTTATAGAGCGGGCGCTGGATGCTTCCCGTCTTGGTAATCTCATTCCACACGCGCTGAACCGGCACGTGAATCTCAATGGAGAGAACGTGCGTGATCTCACCGGAGTTGGGCATGCGACCTCCCTTCGTAAACATGGTCAGCCGGCCTTGTCCCGCGCATCCCGCTCCAGCTGATGCTTGAGATCGACCAGCGATTCGGTCCACGACCGCTGATATCGACTCACCCACCGGTCGTAGATCTTCTGAATTGGGATGGGGTTGAGGTAGTTCATCGTGGTGCGCCCGTCTTTGCGCCGCACCACGAGGTCTGCCGCTTCCAACACACCGAGATGCTGCATGACGGCGAAGCGCGAGTGGCCGCGAAACTCAACGGCAAGCGCACCGGTGGATAGCGGCCCCTCTCGCAGTAAGTCCAGGATACGCCGCCTAACTGGGTTCGCCAGTGCGCGCCACACCGGTTCGAGGTCTTCTCGCTGCTTCGGTTGCATATGTGATAAAACTATCACATATTATACACCCGTCAATCCCTGGAGGAACCATGTTGCGCAGCTTCGTGGCCGTCATTTCGGGTGCGGTCCTGTGGACCGTGCTCTGGCTCCCGTTCACCGCAGGATTGCAGGCAGCATTTCCCGACATCATCCAGCCCGAGCGTTACTTGGGGCACGTCCCCATTCTCACGACGTATATCATCATGAGCTTCGTGTTCTCAGTGGCCGCTGGCTACCTGACCGCGGTCGTAGCAAAGACCAAACCGGTTCATCATGCCTTTGCGCTCGGCATCCTGCAGTTAGCACTGGGAATTGGGTTCGAGGTGAGCTATTGGGAGTTGCTACCGGTGTGGTATCACTTGGTGTTCCTGGCGCTGCTCATTCCGGGGAACGTCTTGGGTGGGCTCTTACAGGCCAATACGCGAGCGGTAGCGGTGGCGTGAGGGCACCGGTGAGCCTTCGCGCTGTCGCTCCAGCTCGAGCCCGGTTGCTCTGAGGCGGCGTGCTTCCCAAGTTGAGACACCCGATAACTCTTCCCGCCCATAGTGACGATTTCATGGCTCGCGCGCTGCTGCTCATAGTCCTCTTCGCCACGCAGGTCCACTGCATAGACTCAAACACACCGGGCCTTCCAGAGGACATCGGTGCCGCCGGCGACGGAGGCCTCGCCGCCCACCTCGAGGACATCCGTAACGCTCGTGACGTGCCGTCACTCGGAGCCGCGTTGTTCGTTGGCGACAGGCTGTTCGAATCGGCTGCCGTGGGCCTTCGGGCCATAGGCTCTCCGGAGAGAGTTACCACGGCCGATCGATGGCACATCGGATCTCTCACCAAGGCGATGACGGCGACGCTCGCAGCGATTCTGGTAGAAGAGGGCTCCATCGCGTGGGAAACGACGGTAGCGGATGTTTTCCCGGACTTCGTTGGAGAGGTGCGGGACGAGTTCTTAGATGTGCGGCTGGATGAACTCCTGTACCATACGTCGGGGCTTACCGGCAACATCATCGATACGCCTTCGTGGCCCACTCTCCGCACTGACCCCGCTCCGGTCACCGCGCTGCGTCGTCGGTGGTCGCGGGAGTTGCTCTCCGTGCCGCCGGAGGCCGCTCGCGGCAACCACCTCTACACAAACGCTGGGTACATCGTTGCCGGAGCTATGCTCGAGGAAGTCACTGGCGAGAGCTGGGAGACGCTCATGCAAAGCGGGCTGCTGGATGCGTTAGGCATGGGTAGCACTGGATTTGGCGCACCGGGAAGTGCGGGCGGTCGCGACGAGCCGTGGGGCCACTTCCTTCAGGCGGGTGACTGGGTTGCGGTGGAACCCGGTCCCGACGCAGACAACCCCGCCGCGCTTGGCCCAGCGGGAACGGTGCACACCACGTTCCGCAACTTCGCGTCTTACGTGGCACTGCACCTCGCCGGCGCTCGTGGCGAAGCGAGGATCTTGACCACCGCGACCTTTGCCAAGCTCCACACCCCCGCGGTCGGCACCACGTACTCGCTGGGATGGGGTGTCGACGATCGCACCTGGGCCGGCGGCCTCGTCCTGCAACACGCTGGAAGCAACACGCTCTGGTTTGCGATCCTGGCGTTGGCACCCGAGCGGAACTTCGGCGTGCTCACCGTGACGAACGGTGGAGGGGAAAACGCGCAGCTCGCGACCGATCTCGCTATTCAATTGCTCATTAATCGGTACGACGCTGCGTCGCAGTGAAGGCTCCCGGCGCTGCTTACTTTGTCGGATCCTTCGGCTGGAGCCTGCCATCAACGATCTGCCGCCCGAACTCTAGACAGTGCCCAACGGCCACATCTTGAGTGGGATAGGTGTTGGGCGCACGGCAGCGCCTACTGCCCGTTCGATCGTTTGCGGGGGTGATCCGCACTTCGAGCGTCCAGCCGTATGGCTCGTTTTGGAGCTTCGTGGTGGGCTCGATTACAAAACCGTTATACTCGATGCGGTTGCTCATTGTCCTCCTCGGTTTGCGTCTCAGATTTCGCGGCTTCCCGGGCCTGAGCGCGCTCCTCCGCCCGCCTGGCACGTCGCTCCAGCTTCGCCGCACGCTTCCTTCGCTTGGCTGCCTCCCGTTGACGCTTCGCCGCTGACAGTGGTCCTCTATTAGCCATCTTCTGCCTCTGCGTTCGAGTAAACGGCATATGCGCGTCCAGCCGCAGCGCTAGGACACGCAGGTTGCGCTCCGCATTTACTACGACGTCGTCTGAAGCTCAACGAGCACGAGCGTGGACCCATAGCGCAAACCGGCTCGACGCAGCCGCATGAAGAGATGCTCGAGGGCCGGTAGAGACCACACGCTGGCCAAGGTAGTTCCGGACACGCGCCACGGATCCGTGGGAACGTCATCCAGACCTCCCACGCGCACGTACCCCGCAAAGTTTGTATAGCGCAAGTTGTCCATCAGCGCGATGGCCAGCATCTGGGTTGGGCACTCGAACACAAACGTGAACAGCTGCGGGAGCGTATCCAGATGCGCAGCCAACAAATCGAGCCAGCACCGACGTGCCCTGACGAGAGAGCCCGCGGATACTCCGTCCTGATATTCGTCCTCTAACACACTGTGCATCCGCTCCTCCCACACCTGTATGAGTCACTCGCCGTCCGCACTCCCCGAACGGCCGCGCGCCACGTCGGCGAGCCCATCATCGATTCCCACGGCGTGTCGAGGGGAGAATTTGGCACCGAACTATTGTACCGGTGTTACCCAATCGTACGGCAGATCAACGTGCGATCTGGGGTCCGCCGCGTTTGGCGCGAACAGTCGCACGGTGCGAGCGGTCATGGATATGAGCTTCCCCTCGTAGACCGTGTGACGGTTCAACCAGCTAACCCTGCGCACACCCCGATTGGACTTGAGCTTGAAGTAACGTGTGGGTGTGATCATGATGGCCCCCTAGCGCACCGTGAAGAGTCGAGCCCTTTGCTGCTCTTAATGCTGCACAGGAGCCGTCTCGCCGGAAACAAAAAGGCGGGACCAGCGCTGAGGCTCGATCCCGCGTTCCATCGGCTCTCGACGCGCCCGCGACACGCGGCGCCCGGACTGAGAAGCTTAGTCGGTTACCCAACGCATGTCAACGCACGCACTTCCGCTTCATCAGCGATGCTCTCTGGAAGATGTGATCCCTTCCCATTCGCGCCTGTCACGGTTAGCTTCACTATCGTAACGGCGTTCGTTCGGAGCGCCAAAAACTCGGCGAACATTGCATGGGGCACCCAGCAACACGCTCGGTTCCCCATTTGCTTTGCAGCCCGCCGAGTGATAAGCGGATCCACCGATGTACGGTCGGTCAGTGCGGGCACTCCGTACTCCGACGAGCATCAATGCAAAAGGGAACACGGTACATGTCACGCACAACCGGCAAAGTGAAGTGGTTCAACGACCAGAAGGGTTTTGGATTCATCACACCCGACAATGGCGGCAAGGACTGCTTCGTCCATCACTCGGCAATACAGAGCAGCGGATTCAAGACGCTCGGTGAGGGGGAAGCGGTGGAGTTCGATCAGGTGCAGGGTCAGAAAGGCCCGGCCGCGGAGAACGTCACCAAGCTGGGCTAGCCGCCCATCCGAGTCCCGGCGGAACTGGGTCGCACTGACGGCGTCGGTGGACCCAGCACCGCCCACCCGCTACACAACGGAGGTTCAACCCGGGCGAGACATGGGCAGTCGGTATAGAGTAGAACAACGCATCATCACCCATCTCGGCCGCAGCTTTCGCTTCGTGTCTTACGACGGGCAGCCTGTCAATGCGGCGCGGAAGAAGCCGGCCACCGAGCCTGCATGGTTCCTGGTGAACGCCGGTTACCGGTTGGAGGTCATGCCGCAGCTACCTGGCGAGGACCTCGACGACGTCGACCGCCGGCTCAAGGAGTGGCTGGAAGCTCATGTAGCGCAGTAAAGCCGGCGGCCGGAACAGAGAAAGCAGCGCGCCGCGAAGCGAGGTCGAGCGGACTCATTCGTGAGCACTTCACTGTCACTCGAGGATCCTCACGCGAAGCCCTGCGCTTTGGCCTTCATCCCCGGCTATTCCGAATACGCGATACAGCCCAGGCGACAGCATGGATAACGTACCGTCCAACGACACTTGTCCACCCCATAAAAAGGATTCGACGCGAGCCTCACCCGGGTTGAGCCCCTGCTCCACGAGATCATCGGTGCAGGCGCGAAAATCAATGTCGCGTACCTGACCGGAGACCAACACCGCGAGCCCAAGCTGGCATGAGGAACTCCCCATGCCCCACACCACCCGCTGGTCGGTACGGTTTGTCGCCGTTACCTCAAACTCCGCTTCCACACCCGGCCGAATCACTACGGCACCTTCAACGTCCACGGCGATGAGATCCACACCCAACGCACCAGCTGTGCAAGCGAGATTGATGCTTGTCGCGACACAGCCGAGAACTGTCAACCCACGCATACAATACCTCCGGCGCACGCCATAATGTCCTGCCCATCATATACCCCCGCAGTGGGTTCTCGGTCACCGCTGGCTCATCCACGTTCTCGGGATTCCTTCCGAGCCGCACGATGGCCGAGCGCGAACGCCATGTGTCGAAGCCGGGTCGAGGTCGAGCCGGCCCTCGCTTGCCACGGTGAGCCACGTACAAAGAGGGCCAGGCCCTTTACGGGGCTAGGCCCTCCTACAGCCGTGCGGACAGGTACGGGCGCGTTCTTTACGGCATCTCTTCGTGAATATGCTCGATTACCTGCCACACCTGGGTGATGGGCATGTCTCTCGCCTCAGTGGTCATCCGATTGATCTCCTCCCACTCAACGCCCGGGTGTACTTTGGCTGCAATGTCCCCCATTGACGGGCCCCAACCCCACCCCTTCCATACGTTGACGGCGGCGTAGTTGTAAGGGTAGGCGCTGCCCCCTGGCATTTGCAGCTGATATACACCCCATCCGTTCAATGCGCCCTGGCGAATCCGCTCCTCATGCATTGGCCGCCAGACGTCCCGCTCAAGCGCCACGTAATCGGAACCGCCACCCGGGCCTACGCTCATATAGGCCACGGAGATGTCCGACCCGTGCATGTCCCCACCGGCCGCCATATCGATCTGCGTCCAAAGCTCTGATTTGACCATCTGCCTGGCGTTCGATGTGCGGCTCATCCACGCGTCCACGTCGGTACCTCGATGCACCCGTCGTGCGAGTTCTTCTACGTTCGCAAAAGCGCTGCCGACCTTCGAAAGTCCTCGATACCCGTTGACCACCACGTAGTCATATTCGGTGCGGTCTCCAAAACGTACCGAGTACAGTGTCCAGGACTGCAGCTCCCCCGAGGCAATGCGTGCCTCGTGGATGGGTTTCCAAAATTCGAGCTCAACCTCTACATAGTCCGGACTGGTGGCCTTCATGTAGGCGAGCGAGAAGTAGAGGGTGGTATCGGCCTGGCCGTACGCGATACTCGTGCTGAGTGTGGAGAGAACAACGAGGAACAGCGCTTTGCGTAGGAAACGTGACATCTTAGAGCCTCCCCGTTTGGTGGCTCAGCAACGCCGGCATCGGCGAATGGCGGGGAGGTCGATGCGCAACTCTTTACGCGAGGGCTAAGGTATCAGTTGCCCGCGACGGTTGCAAGGAACCGCGACGCCCTGCGGTGCGAGCGCAAGCCTAGAGACGGGCAGCATCCTCCGTCGGCAGCGCGCGGTGGCGAAAAGCCTTCGCGCTGGTACCCGAGTAGTCAGCGACGATATGGCCGTCTCCAACAAGCCGATACTTGTACGTGACGAGACCGTCGAGCCCTACGGGACCGCGTGGATGGAGTTTTCCGGTGCTAATACCAACCTCGGCACCAAAGCCGTAGCGAAACCCGTCCGCAAACCGCGTAGAGGCATTGAGAAACACCCCCGCAGAGTCGACTTCGGCGAAGAAGCGCTCAAAGGCCGAGCGGTCCTCGGTCACGATGGCATCGGTGTGGCGCGAGCCGTGCTCGTTGATGTGCTGGATCGCTTCTTCGATGGAATCCACCACGCCGATCGAGATGACGAGGTCACCGTACTCGGTATCCCAATCCGCCGGCGTGGCGGCGACAGTGGGGACCCCGCGGACGAGCGACCGCGTTCGCGCATCACCGCGCATCTCGACGCCGCAATTCGCGAGCGCCACCGCAACGCGTGGCAAGAAGCGATGGGCAACGTCGCAATGAACGAGCAACGTTTCTGCCGCATTGCAGACGGCGGGGTATTGGGCTTTGGCATCCACCGCGATCGCAATCGCCTTATCGACATCGGCGGCCTCGTCGACGTAGACGTGGCAAACCCCATCGGCGTGGCCCAGGACCGGAATGCTTGTGTGCGCCTGAATGTGACGCACGAGCGCGCTCGAGCCACGTGGGATGATCAGATCGACGTAGGCATCCGCCTCGAGGAGCTCGGCTACCTCCTCGCGCGTTTCGAGGAGCGTGAGCCAGCCCTCCGGGGCCCCGGCCTGCACACCCGCTTCACCAATCACCTGGACAAGCACCTTGTTGGAACGCTCCGCTTCGCGCCCGCCCTTGAGCAACACGGCATTGCCGCTCCGGAGACACAAGCTGGCGATCTGGGGCAGCGCATCCGGGCGCGACTCGAAGACCACACCCACCACGCCGATGGGACATGTGACGCGCTCGAGCAGAAGCCCCTCGTCCAGCTCGGTGGCAAGGGTGACACGATTCAACGGATCCGGGAGCGCCGCTACCTGGTCGACCCCCTCTACGACACCGTGGAGCTTTTGTGCGCCCAGTGCAAGGCGGTGGAAGAGCGCCTCCGACATTTCACCAGCGGCGACCTGAACGCGCGCCGCTTTCAGGTCCTCAGCGTTCGCCTCGACGATCTCGGCGGCGTGCGTATCCAGAGCCCTCGCGGCCGCGGCTACCGCGGCGCCACGGGCACCGTTCGACATGCGCGCGAGCCCCCCCGCCGCAAGCTTGGCGCGCCGGGCCGCCTCGATCACTGAAAGAGCAGAAACCTGCGTGTTAGGCGGCATGGGCGCCTCCCCCCAAAAACGCGATGTTCTCTCTCGTCACGAGTTCCTCGTCCACCCCGAGAAGATCCTCGATACGCTCCGAGCTGAGCCCCGAGATCCGGTTGGCTTCGGCGCTCGAGTAGTTGACGATCCCCCGGGCGAACTCGCGCCCTCCTTCGTCGAGAATGCTCACCACGTCACCTCGTTCGAACCGCCCCCGCACCTCGCGCACGCCAACCGCGAGGAGGCTCGCTTTGCGCTCCGTGACCGCTCGGCGTGCGCCGTCGTTAACGACCACGGCAGCCTGCACGGTGGTCGCAAAAGCAATCCACCGCCGCTTCTCCGACAATCCGGGGTGCGGTAGGAACAACGTGCCGACCTCTTCACCCGCAAAGACTCGGTCGATCACGCCTGGAACGGATCCATTGGCGATCACCGTGGTACATCCAGAGCGCTGAGCGATCCGCGCGGCGTCGAGCTTTGTGTGCATGCCTCCCCGCCCTAACCGGGGCCCACCCACGGCCGCTTCGACCTGAGCCGCGTCCGCCACGATGGGAACCACGCTCGCTCCGTTGTCAGAACGCGGGTCCGCCGTATACAGCCCGTCGACATCGGTGACGAGCAGCAACGCATCGGCCTCCATCTTGGCGGCGACCAGCGCCGAAAGCCGGTCGTTGTCGCCAAAGTTGACGCGTCTGAGCCCCTTGTCAGGCACCGGCGTCAGCTCGGCGGTGGAGACCGTGTCGTTCTCATTGATAATGGGAAGCGCACCCATGCTGAGCAGTTTTGCAATGGTGCTTCGGAGGTTGAGGTAGCGCACGCGATTGGAAAAATCGCCCTCGGTGATGAGCACTTGCGCGACCGGAACGCCCAATCGATCGAACGCATCGCCGTACAGCGCCATGAGACGTCCTTGACCAACGGCGGCGCAGGCCTGCTTGATAGCCAGTGTCCCCGTGCGGGCGACGCCCAACCGGGCTGCCCCGAGGCCGATCGCTCCAGACGTGACCAGCAAGACTTCGCGTCCGCCCTTGCGGAGGCTGGCCATCGACTCGACGAACGAGAGGAACCGACTCAACGCGACAGCCCCATCGACACCAGTGAGAACCGCAGTCCCGAGTTTGATCACCACCCGCTGCGCATCGGCGGCCAGCCGAGAGCGTTCCTCACGGCCAAAGGATTCGAGATGCTGGGGAGTGCGCATGCTAGCCTGTCCAACTATTTGGGTTACAAGGGTCCCCGCCACCCACCACCGATACCGGATTGCTGCAGTAAGCATGCTAGCGGCGCCGGGCGGAACTTTGTAGTGGTTGGGTGGCGGGAAGCAGGGTTGCCGACCTCTCGTGAATTCGAAATACTACCGGCTGCCACGGCCGCCGAGGGTCAGATTGGAAAGCATGGCAGCGATCAAAGTCGAAATTCGACGAGGCGCCTACTTCGACTCCATCGTCCTCATGGAATTGCAGACGGCGCTGATGAAACTGCCCGGCGTGACGGGCGCCGGGGTGATGATGGGCACGCCCGCAAACAAGACACTCCTCGACCAGAACGGCCTGTCGACCCCAGACACGGAGGCGGCACAACCCGAGGATTTGATCATCAGCATCGCCGGCCAAGACGCTGCGGCCGCCAACAATGCCTTGGCCCAGGTGGACACCCTACTCACTCGACGGCGCAGGGTGGTCGAGCAGGACTACCGACCCAAGACCCTCACGACCGCGGCGCAACATCTGCCGGGGGCCAACTGGGTGCTCGTCTCAGTACCGGGACGCTATGCCGCCTCCGTGGCGCGGGAGGCCCTGGAGCTCGACAAGAACGTATTCCTTTACAGTGATAACGTGCCGCTGGAGGATGAAGTCGCCCTCAAGAAGGAATCGGCCGGGCGGGGACTGCTGCTCATGGGGCCGGACTGCGGCACCGCGCTTATCGGTGGCGTGGGGCTTGGCTTCGCCAACCGAGTGCGCCACGGCCCAATCGGGCTCGTTGCCGCGTCTGGTACCGGACTTCAGCAGGTTACCACCCGAATTCATCAGTTGGGCAGCGGCATCACTCACGCCCTGGGTACCGGCGGTCGTGACCTGACCCACGCGGTTGGTGGCATCACCGCCCAGCAGGCCCTTGACCTGCTCCAACGCGACGAGGAGACACGCGTCATCGTTCTCCTCTCCAAGCCCCCGGCGCCAGACGTCGCCTCGACGCTGATTCGACAAGCTCGGAACGTGGGCAAGCCGGTGGTGATCTACTTCACGGGCTTTGCGCCGCCAGCTGAATCGTCGAGCGAGAGCAATCTCCATATCGCCACGTCCCTCGACGACGCTGCGACGCGAGCCGTCGCATTGATTGCGTCGGCGGACGGCATGCCGTCGCGCCAAAGTCCAGCCCATTCCACGAGTCACAAGCAGCGCTATCTGCGTGGTCTCTTCTCGGGTGGTACGTTGGCATACGAGACGTTGCTCCTGTTGCAGAGCTACCTCGCCTCGGTGTATTCGAACGTGGCCCTGCACGAGGATTTCAAGCTGGCCGATCCAACGGTAAGCCAGGGACACACCATCCTCGATCTCGGAGCTGACGAGTTCACGGTGGGCCGTCCGCACCCCATGCTCGACAACGCGCTCCGGCTCGAGCGCTTGAACCGCGAAGCAGCCGATCCCACTGTCGCGGTGATTCTCGTCGACGTCGTGCTGGGATACGGTGCGCACCCCGATCCGGCCGCCGAGCTCGCGCCCGCGATCGAACACACCCGTGCCGATGCGAAGGCCCGTGGGCGCATGCTGGAGGTGGTCGCGCTGGTCGTGGGCACGGACGAGGACCCCCAGGATATGGCGGCTCAGATCGAGCGGTTGAAGGCCGCCGGCGCGCACGTCGAGACGCGGTGCAACGCGGCAGCGGCATACGTGGCCCATCGCCTCGGGGAGCTCGAAACGACATCTCCCCTACCCCCCGTGGATCTGGCCGCCCTGCGCCAACCACTTCGAGCCCTCAACGTCGGTCTCGAGTCATTTGCGGCGAGTCTCTCCGTCCAGGAGACAGCGGTCGTTCACGTCGACTGGCGGCCCCCGGCGGGCGGCAAAGATAGGTTGCTCTCAATCCTCGAGCGCATGCGAAAGCACTGAACGATGAACATCGACCAGGCAAACACCCAAGCGACCGAGCGATTGATCGAGGCGCACGCCGTTCTCGTCGGTTTGGGAAAGGCACGCGACGTCATTCCCGGTATGCGCGACAACATGCTGTTGCACGCCGGGCCGCCAATCACTTGGGACCGGGCGTCAGGACCGCTACGCGGCGCCATCACTGGAGCACTCATCTTCGAAGGCAAGGTCAAAGACGAAGCTGGTGCCCGCAGGTTGATCGAGCGGGGCGAAGTGGAACTCGAGCCGTGCCATCACCATCAAGCGGTAGGGCCGATGGCGGGGGTTACGTCATCCTCGATGTCGGTGTACGTCGTCGAGAACTCGACGCATGGCAACCGCGCGTTCTCGAATCTGAATGAAGGTTACGGCAAGGTACTGCGTTACGGTGCGTTCGACGACGAAGTGCAGCAGCGGCTACGCTGGATGGAGAACGTGATGGCGCCCGTCTTGAAAAAAGCCATCAAAGCGAGTGGTGGCATCGACATCAAGGCGCTCCTCGCCGAGGCACTACACATGGGCGACGAAGGTCACAACCGCAACAAGGCCGGGTCGATTTTATTTCTGCGAGCCCTCGCGCCGCACGTCGCACGAGTGAGTCCGGACGCCGGGACGGCCTCAGCCGTGCTCGAGGCAATTGGCGCCAATGCCCTAAGCGTGCTCAACCCCGTAATGGCGGCGTGCAAGGCGATGGCCGACGCTGCCCACGGTATCGAGCGCAGCACCATCGTCACTACTATGGCACGCAACGGGACAGACTTTGGGATACGCGTTAGCGGACTGGGTGATCGCTGGTTCACTGCGCCAGCACAGATCCCCAAGGGCCTGTACTTCCCCGGGTACAGCGACGACGACGCCAACGCCGATATTGGTGACAGCACCATCACCGAGACAGCTGGCATTGGCGGGTTCGCCATGGCCGCGGCACCGGCCATTGTTACGTTTGTCAGCGGCACGCCTCAGGACGCGCTGAACGCGACGATGGAGATGTACGAGATCAGCTACACCGAGCACAAATACTTCACGATTCCAGCGCTGGACTTTCGCGGGACTCCCACCGGTATCGACCTGCGGAAGGTCATCGAGACCAGTCTGACACCGCGCGTCAACACCGGTATCGCACACAAGAAGGCGGGCATCGGCCAGATTGGTGCCGGCTTGGTGCGCCCCCCGATGGAGATTTTTGAAGAGGCGCTCGTGGCGTTTGCCGACAAGTATGAAGTGTAGGGTTCTGACTGCTTTGAAAAAATGTCTAGCTCCCCGTGGGATCGAGCATCGACGGCGGAAAAGGGCGGAAGCTCGGACGCCTCACCTAGGCACGTCGCATGGCTCTGACGAGCCTACTCTCGTACGCTCTCGCGCTGAAGTCGGCCAGCAGCGATCGATCGTCACTCGTCAGTGTGGTGTCGCCAGTCAAGGTCGCAATGTTGGCCTCCAAGTCGCTGGGCACAGAGACTCCGATGTTGAGCATGGAGACACGTTGGTCTTGCAGGACCCAGCGGATCGCCGCGGAGGGAACCTCCCTGAGTTTGGCGGCATCGTAGTCGGGAACGACGTTGCGCGCGTTGTGGCTCATGATGTTGGCCCCCAACACCTTCATCGCCACGATCGCCATTCCTCGTTCGTGGGCTCTGGCCAGACACTTGTTTCGGTATTCGATCCTTCGGTCGGAGAGCATCTGGTCCATCCCCTTGCGAAAGTATCCGTACGCCAGAAGCACCTGATCGAACCCGCCGGTCGAGATCATGCGAAGCACATCTTCAAACGCGATATGCGTCGTGAGTCCGATGAAGCGAATCAGCCCCTCGGCTTTCAGCTTCTCCAGTTCCGCGTGGATCCGCATGCCACCGTCGAACCCAACCCGCTCGATGGCTGGGCTGTGGATTTGGACGCAGTCGACATAGTGGGTGCGAAGCTCGCGCAGGGATGACTCGACACTCCATCGTGTTTGCGCCGGGTCTGGGCTGGCGACCTTGGTGGCGAGATACACGTTCTCACGCACCTCGGCCAAGCCCATCCCCATGATCCGTTCGCTCTCTCCGTAAACCCGGGCGGTGTCGAAGAAGCGCAAGCCGCTATCGTACGCCAAGCGCACCATTTGAGCGCGCTGCTCGACGTCGCCCAGCGTAACCCCATAACTCCGGGCCCAGAAGCCGACCATCGCGGAGCCGCCCATGCCGAGGACTGGTAGGGTATGACCGGTACTGCCAAACCTGCGAGTTGGAATGGTGCCGCCGTCACGGATCCTCTTCCGCGGCACGGGCACGTGCTCCGCTCGTGCTGCCCCCACGACCCCAAGCCCAAGCATCGCCCCGCCCGCGGCGGCAAGGCCGGTTTTCAGGAATGCACGCCGTTCCAATTCGGGTGCTTCTGATCGATCGCTCATGTCCAGACTCCCGACATCGTGATTCGCGATCTCGGGCCACCGCCACTGGGCCGTTCCGTCAACGAACGATGCATAGGTGCTGAGCAGTGGATGAAACCAAGGTGAGATGCGTCTGAAGTTAGCACGCCGCTGCGGGTGAAAAGCGAGGGCGCCGCCTATCCTTCCGGCTTCAATAACCCTCGAAACCGCGGATCGCGCCACACGGCAAGGAATTTTGCAAAGGCGACGGTCGTCTGTGAGCTGCACCCTGTAGACCGCGCTGCTCCCGCTATCCCCCTTTCACCACGGGCGTCGGCCGCGCCGGGCCCCGACCAGCGCCCGTGCGTTTGATCGCTGCAGCGATCTCGTCGAGATCCTGCTCGGTCAGACTCAGTGACGCAGCCGCCATCCAGCCATCCACCTGATCTGGCGAGCGCGCGCCGACGATTGCCCCCGTGACCCCGGGCCAAACGAGTGTCCACGCCACCGCGACGGCGGCGACGCTCGTCCCGTGACGCGCTGCAATCGGCCGGAGCGCGTCACGCAGTGTCAGGTTGCGCACGAGGTTTGGCTCCTGGAATTCCGCGTTGCTGCGGCGCCAGTCATCCACCGCCATCCCAGCAACCCGCGCTGTTGTGAAGCGATCGGTCAGAATGCCCGACTGCATGGGACTGTACACGATCACACCGGTGTGGTGTGACTCCGCCCAGGGAATCTCCTGCTCCACTGCCTCGCGCCGTATGAGGGAAAATGGCGGCTGCAGCGAATCGACGTGACGCACGCGCTCCGCTCGCGTCAGGAGGTCGACACCGAAGTTCGACACACCAATCGCGCGCACTTTCCCTTCTTCGACCAGCCGCACCATCACTCCCCACGAGTCCTCGACCGCCGTTCCCGTCGCGTCCGGCCGATGGAACTGATAGAGATCGATACATTCGACACCCAGCCGACGCAGCGACGCCTCGAGCTCGCGGCGAACGGACTCTGGCCGCAGGTTCCACTCCGCCTCAGTCATTGGATCGCGCTCGTCCCACACCAGACCACACTTGGTGAACACGAGAGGACGGTCGCGGGGCGGCAGGTCACGCAGCAACCGACCGACCACTTCCTCTGAATGGCCGAGCCCGTATACCGCGGCTGTGTCGATCCAGTTGATACCGCGCGTAAGGGCGTGTCGCATGGCAGCGAGCGACTGCGCATCGTCCTGCGGGCCC
>JBFGJG010000033.1:0-44932 GCA_041577295.1 Gemmatimonadales bacterium | reverse complement strand
TCGATGACTTCGGCATCTAGCCGTCCGCCCCCGAGTACCTCGCGGCTCTCGAAGCGCGCTATGGTACTTCTTCCCCTGGGACTGGTGATCTTGGCGGGACTCACGGTGTGGCGGCTGGTGCTAACGGAGCCTGCGCCACCGGTGTACGAGTTCCGCGGCGCGACGATGGGAACGATGTACGCGGTGAAGATCGATGCGCCGCTCACGCCCGCCGAGCGTGCGGCGATAGCAGATACAATCAAGGGCCGACTCGCCGAAGTAAATCGTCTCATGTCGACCTATGACTCTGCGTCCGAGTTGTCCCGCTTCAATCGACACGAGAGCACGACTCCGTTTGCCGTGAGTCCGCTCCTCCTCGAAGTCGTTGGCATCGCGCAGAAGATCAGCGAGCGCTCGGAGGGTGCCTTTGATGTCACGGTTGCACCGCTCGTGGATGCCTGGGGTTTTGGTCCGGCTGGCCGGCCCAGCGCCGCCCCCACGGAGTCGGAGCTTCATTCGCTCAAGACACGAGTCGGGTACCGACAAGTGACCGTTGACTCGGAAGCGGGTATGCTGGTGAAAAGAAATCCCAAGACTGTGCTCGATCTGTCCGCCGTCGCCAAGGGATACGGGGTGGATCGCGTTGCCGACGCGCTCATGCAGCTTGGGGCCAGCAGCTTCCTGGTGGAGGTGGGCGGCGAGCTCCGGGCGGGGAGTGGCAAACGGGACGGGACGCCGTGGCGTGTGGGGATTGAACGCCCAGACACCGCCCTACGGAGTGTGTACCGTCCCATTAATCTGGTAAACCAGGGCGTGGCAACGTCCGGCGATTATCGCAACTTCTACGTGCTCGACGGGGTGCGGTACGCTCACATCATCGACCCACGCACGGGGCGACCTATTCCCTGGGTCGGGTTCTCGGTGACCGTCGTGCACCCGAAAGCCGCCGTCGCAGATGCCTGGGCGACAGCGCTCACGGTGCTCGGTCCCGATCGCGGATACGCGGTTGCGGAGCGAGAGGGCATCGCGGCACTATTCGTTGTACCAAGCGAGGGCGGGTTTACATCGCGCGAAACCGCCGCATTCCAACAACCGCGCCTCGGAGACACACTCGCAATGGAGCGACATTAAACTGCGATGGCGACTTTCATACTAACGCTCATGGCGTTCGCACTGATCATGTTGGCTATGGCCATCGGCGTCGCGGTGCGGCGCCCACCGCTCAAGGGATCGTGTGGCGGGATGGCCGGCGCATGCGCGTGCGGCGCTAACAATGCCGGTGAGTGCTACGCCACCGTCCCCAACTCCAAGACGACAGAGCGGGCGGGGTCGAGCACGGCCAAAGAGAAGCCATGACCGAGCCCGCGATGCTCACCGCTCGAGATATCATGACACGGAAGCTCATCACGGTCCGGCCCGATACGAGCATCAGCGAGGCCATGCGCATACTGGTCAAGAAGAATATCTCGGGTGTGCCGGTAGTGAATGAGGCGGGTGCGTTAATTGGGATTCTCTCTGAGCAAGACTGTCTACGTGTTCTGGCGGTCGGAGAATACAATGCCGAGGATTTCGAGAGGACGCTGAACGTCGCACGCTTCATGAGCGAGCCGGTGCATACGATCCCACCGAATCTCGGGATCTACTCCATTACCGAGTCGTTTTTCAGTTACAACGTGCGCCGTCTTCCGGTCACCGATGGTAACACGCTGGTGGGGCTCGTGAGCCGTCGGGACGTGCTTCGAGGCATTCAGGAGATGATCCGCCGGCAGCAGCTTCCTCCCGTGGACAAGCAGCGCGAGCCAAGGCTCTACCCATCGGCCACGGATACACCCCCGGGAGTCATTGCGAATCGACTGAAATAGTCGTCTGCGTGTCAGCCCTTCACCACGCCGAGGGGGACGAGGCGTGCGACCTTCTGCGCCAGGCCAGCTCGGTGCACTACATCCACAACATCGTCGACATCCTTGTAGGCGTGCGGTGCCTCCTCGGCAAGCTCAGCGTTGCGCGGACAGCGCACCACGATGCCGCGGCTCTCCAAGTCCCGCCGCACCTCACTGCCCGGTTTCACCCGCTTCGCTGCGCCCCGACTCATGGCCCGGCCCGCGCCGTGGCAGGCACTGCCGAAGCTCGCGCTCATCGCCCCGTCCGTTCCGACGAGTACGTGAGACGACGTGCCCATACTGCCTGGAATGAACACCGGCTGCCCCACGCGCTGGTACGCCGCCGGCGTCTCCGGATGGCTGGGACCGAAGGCGCGTGTGGCGCCTTTCCGGTGAACAACGAGTAGCTCGCCGTTGTGCTGCTCAAGCTTTGCCATGTTGTGCGCGACGTCGTAGACCACGCGGAGGCGTCCCTCCGCCCCGAGCGCACGCGCAAAGACCTCGCGCACCGCATGGGTGATGGCCTGCCGATTGGCGAACGCGAAGTTCGCTGCGGCGCACATGGCACCGAAGTACGCCTTCCCTTCGGGGGAGGTGAACGGTGTGCAGGCCAGCTCGCGGTCCGGGAGCTCGATCCCATACTTGGCCATTGCGGCATCCATCTTCCGCACGAAATCCGTGCACACCTGGTGGCCCAGCCCGCGAGAGCCCGTGTGGATGAGCACGGTGAGCTGCCCCACGCGGAGCCCCAACTGTGATGCGGCGACCGCGTCGTAGACATCTGCCACGCGCTGGACCTCGACAAAATGATTCCCCGAGCCGATGGTGCCGAGCTGATCTCGACCGCGTTTCTTGGCCCGATCAGAGACCGCGGTGGCATCGGCGGCCGCAAAGCTCCCGGACGCCTCGATGCACTCCAGGTCGTCGCTGGTGGCGAGCTCTCGCTCGACCATGTATCGGCAGCCTTCGGCGAGGACGCGATTGAGCTCGGAAGAGTCGAGTTGCAGTGCTCCGCCGCGCCCGGTGCCGGAGGGAACGCTCCGGCTGAGATCGTGCACGACCGGCTCGATCTGATTGGCCGCGTCAATTGCTCTCAATTCCGATGCGAGCAACCGTACACCACAGTTGATGTCATACCCCACGCCACCGGGCGAGATGATGCCGTCCTCCGCGCGGAATGCTGCGACGCCGCCCACTGGGAAGCCGTATCCCTCATGCACATCGGGCATGGCGTACACATGTCCGGTCACGCCGGGGAGTGTGGCTACGTTGACGAGCTGATCGAGTGACCGATCCAGCGTGACTTTCTCCCACAGTGCCTCGTCGGCGAAAACGCGCGCTGACACGAGCATGTCGCTGCGCGCCGAGGTGGGAATCTCCACCAGCTCAGGGCTGAGCCGAACGTAGGGGTAACCAGCGGTCGTCGTAATCATATGTCCAAAATCACTTCGGCCTGGAGCATGCCGTTCAGCTGCTCGACACGCAGGCCGTGGTGGGTTGCCGCCTTGACCAGCGCGGGCGCTTCGGTCACCGGGACGCCACGCACGGTGGCCCGCACCTGGGTGTCGCGTGCTTCCACCCGGTCGAACGTTACCGGCACCCAATGCTCTGTCTCGGCGAGGAATACGAGCTCATTCAGCCAGTCCACCAGCAATGCCTCTCGGTCACTGGAGGACACCACGATGTCACGCGGGAGTGGGTCCAGCCGCAGCGGTGCGCCGCGAGCAAGGAGGGTTCCGAGGGCCGTCCCCGCCTCGGATAACAGTTCGTCAAACGTGGCGGCCCTCACGCGGAGCTTGAGTTCCGAAACGTGCTCGAGAAACTCGTGTGATGCACTCGGCCCTGCCGGGAGATCGGCTGGGCTCTTGGACTCGGAACCAGATATCGGCGCTGGCATCACCCCTCACGGCACACGAGGACTCCGCTTCGCCCTGCGCGTTGCGGATCGACCTATCAGCAACCTCGGCGCAACGCATGAATCCTCGATGAGTTATGGGTGTGGACCCCCTCATGCCCCCTTGACCAGATAACCATGAAGGGACGGCGATCGGGCCTCAAGGGTTTGTTCATCATTCTCTGATATTGTTCACATACGAGGCGCAGCGTCTACGAAAGGAGGCGGCCATGACACCGTACGGCGGCCAGGACCCGGCCACGCTCCAAGAGCAGGTGGCAATGCTGGAAGGACGCGTGCGCGAGCTCGAGGAACACCTCCGAGAGCTTTCGAGGTTGCGGACGGAGTTGGAAGGCTTGCGAAACGAGGTCGCGACGCTGAAGCTCGAAATCGAAGAACACACTGAGTTTGGGCGGTCGTAGCAAGCGAGAGGAAACGGATGCGCACCGGAAGGAGCGGCCCGTGAGCCCGACATCCAAGAAGAACCCGACCAGAGTTCGCGATGTCATGACGACAGAGGTGGTGACGGTCAGCCCCGATCAGTCTCTGCGCGACGTGATTGGGTTGCTGGATCACCGGCACATTGGTGGCGCACCGGTCGTCAGCGGCAGGCAGGTGCTCGGGGTCATCACCGCCAGCGACGTCTTGGCGTGGGAGGCCGTGACACCGGGTGTGCCGGCGGAGCAGGCTGCGCAGCTCGACTGGGAGCTCGAATCACCCCCAGAAGTCGTGGAGGGCGAAGAGGCCCCCGGTGCCTACTTCAGCGACTGGTGGGCTGACGCCGGCGGAGACGTGGCGGAGCGATTCCAGGCCACACGGGCTCCAGAGTGGGATTTGCTGGGCGAGCATACGGTCAGCGAAGCCATGACCACGTCCTTGTGCACGATCGGCCCGGATGTGGAGCTCGCTGAGGCTGCCCGTCACATGCTCCAAGCTGGGGTCCACCGCCTCCTGGTGACCGAAAACTCAACGCTGTTGGGCATCGTGACGACGTCGGACATCGTCCGAGCGGTCGCGGAGCATCGGTTGTAGACCGAACGGTGAGCGATAGGTAGGTAGCGTCACACATGCTCACGGCAAGGCGATGTACGCGCCATTAGGTGCGCTAGGGCAACGGAGGGAGTCAAATGCGGAACGTCATCCGGCTGGCACTGTTTGCGGGCACAGGTCTCTACGAGAAACTGCGTGAGGAAGTCGACGAATTGGTGAAGCTGGGGGAGCTCAAGCGGCAAGAAGGGCAGATGCTCCTCGAGACGATCGACGAAGACGAACGGAGTCGGACCAAGGAACTACAGGAGAAGATCGAGCGGGCCGTTCGGCAGGCGGTGGAGCGACTCCCGCCCGTCGCAATCCGACGGGACATCGCGGCGATCGAAGACCAGTTACAGGCCATGTCGACCCGGTTGGACGTGCTGGAAGCTGCGGTCTTGCCGAAGACATCGGTCCCGGGAACGCAGTAGCATCCTTGCGGGCGGGAATCAGAGCACCGCCTGCACCGTCCTGCTGGGCGACCCGTCGCCCGCCTTGTTGAGGGCCAGCACGCGGTACTGGTATTCCACGCCGCGCTCCTGGTCCTCCAACGTAGCTTCGGTGTCCACCGACATGCCCACGTCTTGCCATCCTCCATCGGCTCCGCGTCGCTGGATGCGATAGCTGGCAGCTCGCCCTCCGTCCACGGGCTTTTTCCAGCGCAGTCGAATGGCCGTCTCCCACTCCTCCACGATCTTGAGGTCCCGCACCTCACCCGGGGCCCGTAGGGGTTGCTTGGAGCGCCGCGGGCCCCAGCCGATCGCGTGCAACGCCTGGCGGTCTTCCCGGGCTTGGATCTCGGCGTAGCGGAGATTGACGGTCATGGTCTCTTTCAACGTCTCGAACCGTCGCTTCGTGTCCGCCGTGACCTCCCTGGCCTGGGCCTCCATCTCCTGGCGCCTGACCAGCCCGGCCTCCGCATCCGCCAGCTCGCGTTCCATCTGGTCCAGTGACACGTAGGGCGCAGGAAAGTCATCGGGATGATCCTTGAATCCCGCAATCATCTTACGCGCCAGCTGCAGGATCTCGACCTCTTTCAGGGGAAAACGCGGCATGTGACGCTCCATCCTCAGTGTTGGACGCTGCTCAGCGACATGACGACGGATGTTCCGAAACGATCGACCCTTAGGTCGTCTGTTTGGAACCGTGATACAGGCCAAATCACGCTTGCATTTGCCACTTGTAAGCATGATCTGCGACAGATCACGCTTCAATTCGTCATTTGTAAGCATGATCTGCGACAAATCACGCTTGCATTCGCCATTTGTAAGCACGATCTGCGACAGATCACGCTTCGATACGCCATTTGTAAGCACGATCTGCGACAGATCACGCTTAGATACGCCATTTGTAAGTATGATCTGCGACAAATCACGCTTGCATTCGCCATTTGTAAGCACGATCTGCGATAAATCACGCTTCGACTCGCCCTATGTAAGCACGATCCGAGACGGATCACGCTTGGATTCGCCATTTATAAGTACGATCTGAGACAGATCACGTTTCAATTCGTCATATCTAAGCATGATCTGAGACAGATCACGCTTGGATTCGCCCATCTCAGACGCGATCCCGGGCAGATGCGGCTTGGATCCGGAGAACACCAGGTAAGTACTGCAGTAGATAATCCCTACATCGGCCCACTCGAAGCGCAATCTGAGATAAGATTCCCTATTACTGATCTGATGCGAGCGTCCTCAGAGCGCAACCGACTGCTTCACCGGCGGATGCGAGGCGAGAGCGTCCTCAGTTTCTTTTGCTAGGGGATTGGGAGTAGCGAACCAACGAGCGAGGATTCCATCGAGGCTGGGGCGGGCGGGGCCCCAATTCGAGCCCCGCCCATCGCTCTCAGCGCATACCTGCCAACTCGCGCACCGTCTCTGTTAGCATGCGCACTTTGTTGCTGTCACTCGACTGTCTTGCGTCGCGTGTGAGGTCGTTTGCGAGCTTGACCAGGACTTCACCACGCGCACCACCGGAACGCATCTCAGCGGTGCGCAGATCCTTCCGAACCGACGCGATCCGCTCGGCCGAGAGACCGCTCGACCGCTCCAACTGATCCACGTAGGCCCGGGCCAACGCGAATGTGGCTGGCCACTCGAACTGGGGCTGACCCTGCGCGTTGAGATAGTCGAGCCTCACCGACTTGGCCGCGTCGATCTCGTTTTGTGACAGATAGGGGCTCGGCACGAGCTCGAAGACGTCCAACCCTCGCGCGATCTCCGAACTGACGATCACACCGTTGTACCAGTAGACGGACCAACTTCCGCCACTCTCCATCCGTGTGGAATCGACAGGCCCGCGATCGTGGAACGCGATCTCCACGGGGTTAGCGGCATCGGTCCAGTCGAACACCGAGATCCCGCCTTGATACCACCCCTGCACCATCACGTCCCGCCCGGGGATCGGGATGAGCGATCCGTTGTGCGCGACGCAGTTCTCGAGCGGCGTCTGTGGAGCCGGAATCTTGTAGTAGCTCTTGAAGTGCATCTCGCGATTCTCGACGGTGAAGATCGCGTTGGCGCCCCACTCCATGGGATCGCTCGCGCGGCACTTTGGCTGGCTACCGCCACCCCATTCGTCCGTGAAGAGAATCTTGCTGCCGTCGTTATTGAACGTCGCGGAATGCCAGTAAGCGAAGTTCGAGTCGCTCACGGCACCGATCCGCACCGGATTGATCGGATCACTGATGTCGAGCAGGAGTCCGTACCCCCCGCAGGCGCCACCGGCCAGGCCAATGGCCGGGTACAGCGTGATGTCGTGGCACTGCGTCGGGCCCGGACGCGGGCCCTCGCCGGCGCGGCTCGCCTCCATCCGGGCGACCAACTGGGCGAGATACTCCCGCAACGCGGCGCTGTCGGCAGCGGTGGCACCCGTGCCGTCACGCGCCTTGATGATGCTATCGAGCATGACGTCCGTCATGCGGTCGGGCAACACCCGCGGCTGGCCACCGATGTCGATCACGAACGCGCCGCGCTCTCTGGCCTCCTCGATTTCGGCCAGATCATCTGGCGCGAGACCGTGTGTGGGAGGCGCCACGAGGTCGTGAAAGATCCGCGGCGAGCTCACGATGGCAGCCTGTTCCGGATGGGCGAGGGGAACCTTGATGACCTCGATGCGGAAGAGCGCCGAGTTGGGATCTGCGTCCAACGGGGCGCCCGAGCAGCCCGGCAGCTCCTCGGCCGGACGCACCGGGGCGGAGCCTGACACATAGATGTAGACGTTCTCGTCGTCCGTGGGGTGCTTCAGCACGCTGTGCGTGTGCGATCCACGGCACGTTTGCACGTTGGCGATGTACTGCGGATTCTTGATGTCGGTGATGTCGAAGATCCTGATTCCACGGAGTCGGTGATGACTCACCGCTTCACGCACCCCTTCGGTACCGCAGTCGAGGCGGCCGCCGAGTCCCTCACCGGAGACGAACAAGAGGTTCTCGTAGACCGAGACGTCGCTTTGCGACGCCGGACAGACGTACTGCACCTCGAGAGACGGTCGGTTGGGATCCGAGATATCCCACACCTGGATGCCGTTGAAGTTGCCCTGGATGGCGTACTTCCCCGTGAAGGCGAGGTCCGAGTTCATCACACCGACGAACGGTTCAGGGGGTGGCATGGTGCTAACGAGCCGCAGATTCCAGATAGCCTCCTCGGCATCGAACAACCCCGGCCGCAGGCCTATGCGCGGGTCGGGACTTGGCGGCTTTGGCATTGCCATGGTGCGTTGTGGCGTGGGCGTGCTTGCAGCGGAGTTCCCGCTATACGTTGAACAGGCGGGCAGCACGAGAAAAGCGACCGCCGCCGGCAGCAGCCAAGAACGATTGAGCTTCATCCGGTTTCCTCTTTCCTCTCTTTTAGATCTCAAATAGTGAACATGGTCGTCAATCGTCTCTCCGCAGGCACTGCCGCATGTCTGCACCCTACGGAGGTTACGCTAATGGTTCCCCGCCCACTCCATCTGCTCGAGCATCAGCTTCATTCGCTCGATCTCGGTGATCTGATCGACCTGAATGTCGGAGGCAATTTTGAACATCACGTCCTCTTGGGCTGCACCGTCGGTCGCAAACAGCTCGTGCACCATGGTCACGGCCCCGGCGTGATGTTGGATCATATAAGTAAGGAAGAGCCGGTCGAACTCGCGCCCGCGGGCTTCCTTCAGCTCCTGCATCTGCTCCGGCGTCAACATCCCCGGCATGTGCATGGCGTGGCTCGGACCGTGCACCATCGTCATTGTCCCCGTCCCGTGTACCTCAGGGGTTTCTTGCCCACGGTCGCGCAGCCATTGCTGCATGGAGGCAATTTCGTCTTTCTGTGCATTGATGATGCGCGCGGCCAGGGTCTGGATCGTCGGGCTCGCCCCGTTGGTCGGGGCGAGCGCAGACATCACAAGCGCCTGCGCATGGTGGGCGATCATGCCGGTCATGAAATGAACGTCGGCCTCGACGAAACGCATCCGGGCGCTGTCGAGCCGCGCTTGGTAGATCGCCTCGAGGTCGGCGGTTGAGGCGGACTCGGGCTGGGGTGGGGTCCCTGACCCCGTTGCGGCCGTACCGCAGGCTGTCGCGGCCAGTGCTGCAAGCAGCACCGCCGTGGTGGTGTACTGGACTCGCATACCCTTATCGGTTGACGGAGAGTCTTCGGCCGGGGCCGATTCGTTTCCGGAAGGAAGATAGTCGGTCCTCCACGAATTGTGCTCCCCCGATGAGAACTCGCTCTGCTGCGCCGTGAGCTGGCCGGTTCTGAGGGGCGGGCGCGCAATATCGTCGCGATTCCCCGCCTCCGATCGAAGACCCACATCGGGGTGGAGCTCACCGGTACCACCAGCGACACCGACGCGTGGGGCATCACGCTCTATCAAGACGTCATGGCCGCGGCGGCGACGATACCGTTGTCTTCCGTCTCTGGTGAACAACCACGGTCACTCGTGCGCGCATACCGGGGTTCTGACCACCGTGTGGCAACAACGCAACTCTTACTGTCACTTAACTTGCGCTGCATATTGTTTGTCACGCGCCGGAACGATGGACACCGGCCCCACCACTGAATTGTCGAGTTTTCGCTGACTTAGTTCCTGTTGGGCGCTGCCTGATGGGTGCAGTCCACTTGACGATGAACCACTGCGTCGGATCAGTCATGGATCTATCGCGGACGGAAGAAGTCGAGACCGCCTTGCGGCGGAGCGAAGAGCGATTTAAGGCACTCTACGATCAAAGCCCTTCCATTTCGGCTACCGTGGACTGCTCGGGCCGGATTGACTCGATCAACTCCCATGGGGCAGCGGAGCTGGGATATCGCAACAGCGACCTTCTGGGTGTTCGCGCTGTCGAGCTTATACACCACCATGATCGGCAGGCGTTCCAAGACCAACTCAGCACCACATCGACTGCGCTTGGCATCGTGACCGCCCGCGATTTTCGCCTGCTCCGAAAGGACGGGAGCATCGTCTGGGTGCGCGGATCAACCCGCTCCATGGCGGACAGCGACGGGCAGATGCTCGTTCTGCTCGTCTGCAAGGACCTGACCGAGCACAAGGAGAACGAGCAACGGCTCCTCGAGTATCAGGCACAACTCCGGCAGCTGACTTTAGAATTGGGACTCGTCGAGGAGCAGGAGCGACGCCGGATCGCATTGGGGCTACACGACCATGTGGGCCACAGCTTGGCGCTGGCTCGGATGAAGCTCGGCGCGTACGGGAAGGGCGATACAGGAGAGCTCGAGGGCCCGTTGGAGGAGGTGCGCGATCTGATCGACGACGCGATCCGGGCGACGCGCGCGCTGACGTTCGAACTGAGTTCTCCCATCCTGTACGAGCTTGGGTTGGAAGCGGCGCTGCGAGCGCTCGGGGACCAAGTCGTCGAAGCAAACGGTGTCAGCTTTGCGTTTGAGTGTGACGCCGAGCCGAATCCACTTTCGACCGACGCCAACGTCGTACTCTACCGGTCTGTCCGCGAGCTCCTTATCAACGTCGTAAAACACGCAAGTGCCAGTGCCGTGAGCGTTCAGATCACCAGAGGCCAAGATCGAATCGAGATCATGGTCGCTGATGATGGCGTGGGAATCGATTCGTCCATCGTCCAGGCTGGCGATCCACGGCGGGGGCACGGGCTCCTCAGCATTCGCGAGCAACTGCGTGCGATTGGCGGGCGCATCGACGTCGACACCGCTCCGGACCAAGGGACGAAATGCCTGCTCGTCGTTCCCGTCGAGACGCCAACAGCATGAGCATTCGGATCGTCTTGGCCGACGATCACGACATCTTCGTTGCGGGCCTCCGCGCGTTGCTCGAGACACAGCCCGATATGGATGTGATCGGGGACGCGCAAGACGGGCCTGACGCAGTGAAGATTGTGATCGACAAGCAACCGCACGTGGTGCTCATGGACGTGTCCATGCCTGGGATGAACGGAATCGAGGCAACTCGGCAGATTCTGGCGAAAAGGCCCCGGACGAGGGTCCTTTGTCTCTCGATGCACTCGGAACAGCGGTTCGTGTCTGCTGTCTTGGAGGCGGGAGCCTCAGGCTACTTGCTCAAGGAATGCGCCCTAGAGGAACTGATCCGGGCGGTCCGGACGGTGGTAGGCGGCCAGACCTATCTTTCCCCGTCTGTGGCCAGCTCAGTCGTGGCGGACTACACGGAGCACCGGAGGGCGGAGGAGACCGCGTTCTCGGTTTTGACAGATCGCGAGCGGCAGGTGCTCCAACTCCTGGCGGAGGGTCACTCTGCCAAGGCCATCGCTGGCCGTCTCCACGTCAGCGTCAAAACCGTCGGTACGCACCGCGAGCATGTGATGCGGAAGTTGGATATCCATAGCGTCGCCGGTCTCACCAAGTACGCGATCCGCGAGGGGCTGACGTCCACCGAACCCGATCGCACCCCTGATGCCCTTGGGGATGACTCAGGCATCCGGAAGCACTAAGTCAGCCAACTGCTGATTGCCCACCCACCGACCACGACTGATCCTTCAAGAGCCAACCTGCCCGTCCATTCCACGGATCGCGCCGCCATGTAGCACGTTGGACGCGGCGCTCGCATCGGGAGGACTCACATCACAAACATTGTATTGGCAGATGACGACCTGCGGTTTCGTCAGTACGTGGGAACCCTGCTCGCCAACGAGGCTTCGGTGCAGCTGGTGGGCGAAGCTGCGGACGGCGAGGCGGTGCTCCGTCTCGTGGACGAGCTCCACCCAGATATCCTTCTCGTCGATGTCGAGATGCCCGGGGTGAGCGGCATCGAGACCGCTCGCCGTGCTCTCGCTTCCGTTCCTCACCTCAAGGTGATCATGTGCTCCTTGCATGACAACCGGAGAATCGTCGATGCGGCACTCGCTGCCGGCGCCTCGGGTTACTTGTTGAAGGACCATCTCGACCACGAGCTTTCCACTGCCCTACGCGCGATTGTTCGGGGTGAAACCTTTCTCAGCGCGAGTCTTACGACGCGTTAGCGTCACAGCGCCCCTGAGCATCTCAGTATTTCTGAACTACTGAATCAGGGATTGACCGATGGCTCACCCGTGCACGTCGGGCTACGGTGCAAGGGTGGGGCGTGAGCTTGCCCTGCGTCAAAAGACAAATGCAAAACCTCAGCGCGGAGAAATTCAGCATGCAGAAGGCACCGCGTCCGACCATCATCAGATTCTTCGGCCTTGCAACAGCGTTGGCGATCGTCGCAGCCTGTGGCGAGATGACCACGACTCCGCAGCCACTTGACTCGGATCTCCGGCTGCAGGCTGGCCACGCTCACCCCGTGGTGCTAGCCGCTAACGGCTTCGGGGAAGTCACCGCCCCAAACGGCAACCAAGACAGATTTGCCTTCCGCGCGAAAAAGCGCGCAGACGGCAGCGTTACCGGCGAAGCCAACTTCAGGAGCGAGTTTTTTGCTCCCAATCAAAAACAGCGCGGACGCGTTGTCTGCATGGCGCGGATCAAAGTTGGTGACGCCGACGTCGTGGCTCTCGGTACCGATATCCCCAGGCCCCCCAGCGCTCCTGAACAAGCTGGACCGTTCTTCATCATGCTCGCGATTGACAACGGCGAAGGACACCAGGCCTCTCCCGACCAGTTACTACCTGACTTTGTTCCTGCCGGTGCTTACCCTGACGGGCCACCCAACGATGCCGCCGAGAGTTGCGAGTCCATCGTGGTGCCCGGCTTCGTGCTCATGTTCTTCGCCGACCTCGATCGCGGAGATATCCGGGTGACGCCCTAGCTGCCCGGTGCCGCCGGGGAAGTGAAACCAAAGCTTGTTACGTGTAGGAGGGGGAGGGTCCTGTCGGGACCCTCCCCGGTTCTTTCAAGGCCCCAGGAACTCCAGGTCCACCAAGATCATGACCGACGCTCCTCGTGTCGTGCTAAATCACGGCGACGACAGGAGCTTGCCGCTCATCCAATCTTTACTATTATGCGTGCAGTCGCGCCCGCCATGGGCTCGCTTGGCGTTACGCCAAAGGGTGCCCTGCCGTCACCATCACAAGAAACGCCACAGGCCTAGCGTTTCCTTTAGACCAGAGGAGTCTCGTGCCCCAGGGCTATCTCAACGCCTATCTCGGCATCACGGCTTGTCTCTTCAGCGTCATCGTGCTCACCGCCTGTCCACCACCGCCACCAACCGACCCAGATCCCGTTGTCGAGGGTGAACGCCTGTTCTTTAACGAGACGTTCGCGGGGAATGGGAGGACGTGCGGGACCTGTCACCGTACCGAGGACAACTTTGGGCTGACGCCGGCATTCATCGCGACGCTGCCCGACGACGATCCGCTCTTCGTCGCCGAGACCAATCCCGATCTCGCGGAAAACTTCGAGAACCCAACGCTCATGCGGCTGTTCGGGCTCATTCTCGAAAACCAGGATGGCTTTGACGACCTGGCAAACAACTTCAACATGCGCGGCGTCCCGCACACCTTGGCGCTTCGGACGTCAGTGGCCAGCGCACAAGGACCACAAACCGGATGGTCGGGAGACGGGTCACCGGGCGACGGATCCCTTCGTTCTTTCACGACCGGTGCCGTGATTCAGCACTTCACCCTCACGACGAACCGCATTCCAGGGGTGGACTTCAGGTTGCCCACAGATGAGGAGTTGGACGCGATCGAGGCGTTCATGCTATCCCTGGGACGTCAGGAAGATTTGGAGCTTCCGTTGCCGCTCAAGGGACTCGTGGCATCGCGCGGTCAGGAAATCTTTCTCGACAATACCCTTGGCAAGTGCAACGCCTGCCATTTCAACGCCGGTGCCAACGGCAATCCGGCTATCTTTGGCGAGGGAGCCGGGAACCTCAACTTCAACACGGGAGTGGAGGATCTTCCGGACCAGCCAGCCGATCTCACCGACGAGCTGGTGCCGCCCGATGATGGGTTTGGCACCCCCGGCAACGGTGCGTTCAATACGCCGCCGCTCGTGGAAGCTGCTGATACCGGGCCGTTCTTCCACAACAACTCCGTCGAAACCATCGAGGGCTCGGTGGCGTTCTACAACGGCGATGCCTTCAACAATTCTCCTGCGGGACAACTGCTCGTTGGCGCCACCGGCAGCGGGATCAATCTCGACGCCACCCAGGTCGTGGCGGTCTCCGCCTTTCTCCGGGTCATCAACGCGCTGGAGAACATCCGGGAGACGATCTCGCTGCTCGAGCGTAGCCTCCAGGCTTCGTCGAACCTCGCGGAGGCTCTCCTCGCGCGGGCGCTCGAGGAGACCGGCGACGCGATCTTCGTGCTACGGGGTGGCGGTCTCCATCCCGAGGCCGTCGCCGAGCTCGAAGCATCGCGTGATTTGATCGAGCGGGCGCTGGACCTCTATGCGCGAAGTCGCGTGGAGCAAGCCATTGAAGCGCAGGAACGTGCACGGGATCAGTTGGTAGAAACGAATTAGGCAACCGAGCGGGCAAAGATCACGGAGTCGTTGCCATGCATACCCTAATGACGAGTCTAGTCGTTGCAATGCTGCTGCTTACCGGCGGTGCATCAATTGCGTTCGGACAGGAGCAAACCGAACGCTACATCCCCATCGGGATGTCGCCGGGAATGTCTGGCGTCTACGCGTACCTCGGTGAGATCATCGCCGTGGATGCCGCAAACCGGACCATTACGGTACGCGATTCCTTGGAGACCCGGACCATCGAGGTCGCGGAGCAAACCAGGATCTGGTTGGATCGATCGGCACTCCAGCAAACCAATCTCGTGGGAACCTTCGACGACCTTCAGGTCGGACGCACTGTCGAGATCGAGTACGTCGATTATGCAACGAAGGAATCGGCGGACTGGATCAAGGTGGACATGGGATCGGGAGGTGGTGGGTAGCGGCTTCCGAGGCGCTTCGGCATGTGTGTCCGCCGCAAGCGCCCGCTCTCTGAGCTTCGCTACGTAGTTGTACCGATTGCAATGTCATGGTTTCACGCATACCCTTCGAGTTTTGCGAGCCGCGGGGTGGTGGATGGCACGATCACGTTCACGATTTGGTCCAGAGGCTGCACTGTTGGGAGCGAGCGTGATCGCGCTCCTGACCGCGTGCGAACCAGAGCCGTTCGACCCCGGCGTGGAAAGCAGTGCACCGTCACAGGCTGAGACCGCGCAGGCTCGAATGGCGCGGGTGTTGGAACCTCTCGAACTCGACATGACCAACCCTGCCGGGATCGCCTTCTCGCCCATCAGCGGCACATTCTTCGTCGTGACGCACCAGTGGGGCGCGCTCACGAGCTCAGTGACCGATGTCGGCCTTGTTACTCTCGGCGGCGACTCGGCCGGAACCGTCCAAATCGCAATCGAGCTAGCCGATCCGATAAACGTCGCCTTCGACGCCCACGCCGGACGCTTGCTCATCCTCGAGCCGCTACGCCACCAGTTGACCGAGATCCGCGCGAACCCGGACGGCACCCTCGATCCGGAGACGAGCCGGCAGCTCGACGTGCAAAACCTGGGACTGCGAGATCCGCAGGGGATGACCGTCGATCCCGCGAGCGGACGTGTGTTTATCCTGGACTCGGGCGAAGCCGGACAACGTATCGTAATCCTCGAGCCGGACATCCGAGGCGACCCTGCTTGGCTCACGGTCGCCGCGGTTCCCCTTGTCGGCCTGTCCAACGTGCGCGGCCTGGCGTTCGACCCGACAACCGGACACCTCTTCGTCCTCAACCCAAACACAACCGCGTTGTACGAGCTGACCCAAGCCGGCCAGCTGGTTGCGACGCGGGATCTGTCGGCGTTCGGATTCCACCAACCCCAGGGGATGACGTTTGGACCGAGCGGTGACACGACGGACCACCCGTCCGAGCTCAGCCTCTACATCGCCGACCGGGGTATCGGGAGCGGCGCATCCCCAAGGGCACGAGGGTTCCGCGAAACCGGGCACATCACGGAGATCTCGCTCGTCCAGCCCGCAGGCACGCTGACTCCGTCGTTCGCCATCTCGATGGCGGCGATGGAAGTGGCATCGCTGGTGCAGACGATCCAGACCTCGCAGTTCTCGCCACCCAGCCCGGATCCCGCCGGGATTACGTACTTGGGCCACCTCGGCGACCTGTTGATCAGTGATTCGGAAGTCAACGAGATGTCCATCTTCACCGGGGTGAATCAATTCCGGATAACGTTGTCCGGGAGTCTGGTCGATACGTTCACGACCACGTTGTACTCCAACGAGCCGACCGGGGTCAGCTGGAACCCGGCGAATCTGCATCTCTTCTATTCCGACGACAGTCGCGACGAGATCTTCGAGGTGAACCCCGGGCCTGATGGGCTGTACGATACGCCGGATGACATCGTGACCTCCTTCGACACCCGGGCGTTCAACAGCAACGATCCAGAAGGTGTTACGTACGACTTTGCGCAGGGCGTGTTGTTCATCGTCGACGGGGTGAACGCCGAAGTGTACCGCGTTTCCCCGGGGAGCAATGGCGTTTTCGACGGTTTGCCCCCAGCCGGCGATGACCAGGTCACGAGTTTCGATACCGAGGGTTTTGGGTTGACGGATCCCGAAGGTATCGCGCATGACTCAGACTTCGGTCACCTCTATATCGTGGGCAAACCCGACAACCTCGTGTTTCACGTGACGACTGATGGCACGCTGCTTCGCACCCTCGAGATTGGTGCGGCGAATCCCGACAAGCCGGCGGGGTTGGCATACGCGCCCAGCAGCACGACGCCGGGCACGATGAGCCTGTGGATCGTGGATCGGGGAACGGACAATAACTCGGATCCGAACGAGAATGACGGCCTCGTCTACGAGTTCTCCCTTCCATCGTTTGGGGGGAATGCGTTGCCAACCGTGACGATCACGTCACCGGCAACCGGATCGACGTATTCGGATGACGAGGTCATCACGTTCACGGGAACGGCATCGGACGCTGAGGACGGAGATCTCACCGGGAGTCTCGGGTGGACCTCGGACCTCGACGGGTCGATCGGGTCGGGGGGATCGTTCGCGACCAGTACGCTCTCGGTGGGCACGCACACGATCACCGCCTCGGTCACGGACGCTGGAGGATCGACCGCGTCCGACGCGATCACGGTGACGGTAAACGTCGAAGGAATGATGACCGTCGAGGTCCGCGTCGCCACGAGCAGCGACGATGCGGAAGAATCCGCATCCGGTAGTGTCTCGCTTACGAGCAGCGATCTCGAGATGGTGTACGACCGCAGCGACCAGACGGTCGGTTTGCGTTTCACGGGCGTGCCCATCCCACTGGGGGCCACGATCTCGAGCGCGTCCATCCAGTTCCAGGTTGACGAAGCAAACGCGACCACCACCTCGCTCACCATTCAAGGTCAGGCCGCAGACAACCCACCCACGTTCTCTTCGTCGAGCGGCAACATCTCTGGCAGGGCTCGTACCGCGAACGCCGTGTCGTGGTCGCCGCAGCCGTGGACGACGGTAGGTGCGGCCGGGCCCGACCAGCAGACCCCGAACATCGCTGCGGTCGTTCAGGAGATCGTGAATCGGTCCGGATGGGCAAGCGGCAACGCGCTCGTCATCATCATCACCGGGACGGGTGAACGCGTGGCGGAATCCTTCAACGGTGCTGCGGCCGCCGCGGCCTTGCTGCAGGTAGAATTTTACACGGGCCCGCCGCCCGAACCGACCGTCAACGCGGATAACTCGAGCGTCACGACAAACGTGAGCAGCGTACCCGCAAATGGCGCGTCGTCCGCCACCATCACGGTCACCCTGCGCAACGACGCAAATGACCCGGTCAGCGGTCACGCCGTGAGCCTCGGTCAGGGCGGTGGGAACTCGACGATCGGCGCGGCGAGCGGGCCTTCCGATGCCAATGGGCGCGTGACGTTCAGCGTGACCAGCACCACCGCCGAAACGGTGACCTACACGGCAACCGACGTCACCGACGGTGTGGTCATTGTACAAACAGCGCAGGTCACGTTCGAACCCTTGCCGACCGATGCCGATGCCTCGACGGTGACGGCCACGCCAAGTGTGGTGCCTCCGGACGGGGCGTCGTCGGCTACCATAGCGGTGACGTTGGCAAACAGCTTGGGTGTACCGATGATCGGACACACGGTGAGCCTCGCGCAGGGGTCGGGAAGCTCCACGATCAGCGCCGCCAGCGGGTCCTCCGATGCCAACGGGCGCGTGACCTTTACCGTGACCAACACCACCGCGGAAACCGTCACTTACACCGCGACCGACGTCACCGAAGGGGTGGTCATCACGCAAACCGCTCAGGTCACCTTCGACGACGCTCCCAGCACGAGCATCATCGAGGTGCGCGTCGCGGCCAGTACCGATGACGCTGAGGAGCGTGACAACGGCAGGATGTACCTGAACAGCAGCGATCTCGAACTGGTCTACGACCGAGGGGATCAGACCGTGGGCATGCGCTTTACCGGTGTCACGATCCCACGGGGGGCCGCGATCGTCGATGCTTACGTACAGTTCCAGGTGGATGAGACACCCTCCGGTACTACGTCCCTGACGGTCGCCGGGGAAGCCGCGGACAACGCGGTGACCTTTGGCTCTTCAGACCGCGACATCTCGTCACGGGACCGGACAACTGTCTCGGTGCCGTGGACGCCGGAGGCGTGGTCTAGCGTGGGAGACGCCGGACTCGCGCAGCGAACTCCCAATCTGGCCGGCGTCATTCAGGAGATCGTTGGCCGGAGCAGCTGGGTGAGCGGCAACGCGTTGGTGATCATCATTACCGGGACTGGAGAGCGCGTGGCCGAGGCCTTCGACGGCGTTGCGGCGGCGGCGCCGCTCCTCCATGTGGAGTACAGCAACTAGAGACGACTCCTCTTCCCACTCTCTACCTCGCCGCGGCGTCTTCCTGAAAAACCGTGATGAGATCTGCTGCGCTGGAGACCTTCGCACGTTCAGTTGCTGAGCCGAGGGTTGGGTACGCCAACCGCCGCGACGATTTCGTGAAACCCCGGGTGGCCGCGTAGTGCGTCGAGCTCGGGCAGCTGTCCGACCCAGGCGAGCGTGGGGTCCCGACGTGCCAACGCGCGACGCAGCACGGCCAGCGCTGCCGCGTCGTCGCCGCGCGCGAGATGCGCTGCCGCCCACGCCATGGGCATCTGCTTTTCTGGAGCAAACAACGTTTGGAAGCGCGCGAAGTGAACGCCCGCGTCCTCGGGGCGGTTGCGGGCGGTCAGTCCTTCAATCGCCATAGCCACCGCCGTGGCCGCCGATTGCCGCATGAGGCCCGTCGTAAACAACGGCTGGTCATACAAGGCGTCGAGCACCGGCAAGGCTTCCTCTATCCTCCCGAGGCGAAACTGGAACGGCAGCGCCATCATCTCCCGTAGTCCGGGGGGAAGCTGCTCCACCACGCCCAGCCCGCGCGCGTATTCTCCCGCCCACCAGTGCGCCATGGCGATGTTAATCCTGATGAAGGAGGTTCGATCAGTCGGGAGGAACCTGTTCCAGAACTCCATCGCCCGATCGGCCTGTCCCGTCATGCTCAGGAAGACCGGATACGGTCCAGCGGCCTGCTCACCCATCTCCCGGATCGCCCGCTGATACTCCTGCTCCGCTTCGGCGAAGTCCCACTCATACATCCGAACAAACCCGAGATGCGAACGCGCACTCCCCGAACCGGGCGGGTGGTTGAGCGAATCGAGTTCGAGCGATCGGAGCACGTCTTGCTTGGCGAGTGCGAGATCGAGTGCTGGATTCGTCGTCAGGGCGACACTGACGATCAACGCCCGGACAGCACCACGCATGTTCCACGCTTCCGCATACAATGAATCGAGGGCGATCGCGTCCGTGAAGTACTGCATGCTGACATCGTAATCCTCGATCGATTGTGCCGTCAGCCACTGAAAAATCCCTCGCTGGACCGCCGTCAGCGCGCTCGCATTCGCGGTGGGGCGCCTTGCAAGGCGCTCCATCGCCCGCGGCGACAGTTCCATCTCCAACGCGCCCGCGATGCTCGACGCAATGGCCGCCTGGACGTCGAACACCGTTTCGGCCGTCATGGTCGTGTCAAACGACCGACCCCAGATCTGGCGTTCGTCCTTGCCGGCCACGAATCGTACATCCACCCGCATGCGCTCGGCGGAGCGGAAGACGGACCCTACGAGCACAGCATCCAGGTCGAGCTGCCGCGCGATCTCCGGGAGCGACAGGTTCGATCCCGCAAATCGCGCGACTGATTGGCGACTCAGCACGCTCAATCCCACCTGACCGAGATTGGTGATCAACGCTTCCGTCATGCCCACGACGAAGTACTCCTGGTCCGCGTCTCCGGTCTGGTTCTCCAGCGGCATGACGGCGATCCGCTCGATCGTCTCGCTGGACATCCGTGGAGTGAAGAAGCCCCGAGCCGCGACGATGGTCACCACCGCCAGCACCACGAGCGCGCCAACCCGCGACGACCGCGCGGTGAGCCACGACCGCAGCCGACTCGGCGCCTTCATGTGCTCCACGGCATCGTGGAACTGGACGGCACCCGTAAACCGTTCGGACGGAACTTTGGCGAGTGCCCGGTTGATCGCGGCAGCGAGACTCGCCGGCACGTCGTCCCGCAATGCCCGAGCCGATTTCGGCTTCTCCGTGAGGACCGCGGCGACGATCGCCTGAGCTGTCGGTCCCGAGTGCGGCGGTTGGCCCACGAGCATTTCATACAGCACGCATGCCAACGCGTACACATCGCTCGCCGGCCCGATCTCGCGATCGCCGGACGCCTGCTCCGGACTCATGTAGTGGGGCGTCCCGAGGGAGAGACCCGTTTCCGTCAGGCGGGTCTGTCCAATCGATCGCGCAGCAAGCGCAATCCCGAAGTCGGCGAGGACCGGTTCATGGTCCTGAAACAGAATGTTCTCCGGTTTGATGTCACGGTGGATCACGCCCTGCCGATGAGCGTGATCCAGCGCGCGGGCGAGCGCCTTCGTGATCCGCCGTGCCTCTTCGACCGACAGCTGTTTCTCCCGGTCGAGCCGCTGCCGCAGCGACTCACCGGCGATGAAGGGGGTCACGTAGTACAGCAGCGTGTCCGCTTCTCCGGAGTCGAACAACGGGAGAATGTTCGGGTGCTGGAGGTTGGCGGTGACTTCGATTTCCTTGAGGAAGCGTTCGCCGCCAAGGATCGCAGCGAGCTCGGGACGCAACACTTTGACCGCCACCTTGCGGTGATGCTTCAGGTCTTCGGCGAGGTAGACGGTGGCCATTCCGCCCCGACCGAGCTCGCGCTCGATGCGGTAGCGGTCCGCGAGGGCCGCAGTGAGTCGGTCGAACTGGTCGACCATGCTTCAAAATGCGACGGCGAACAACGTTGCGCGAGATGACCCACTTGACGGCCTTCCCCGCGGAGAATACCCTGCAGCGTAATGCGACTGATTCCGAGGCTCATGGCCTGCCGCTGTTGTCGTTGCGGACAGCATGCGTGCTGCTGTTGTGGCAGCGCGGGCGCTGGCGGTGTGCCTCATGGGAGCACGAAGGTGATGTGAGTTCGTAGCGCTCCCGTCCCAACGATGGCCACCGGCCGCGACCCGCACTCTGGATCGCGGCCGGTTTTCTTTTGTGGAGAAGAGGCCCGCCATGCCCATAACTGAGCATCGACCGCTCGCGGTGTACTACGAGCATCCCGAATGGTTTCGTCCACTCTTCCAGGAGCTCGATCGACGTGGCCTTCCGTATGTGCGGTTGCAGGCGGACGGCCACCAGCACGATCCGTCCAGCCGTGCACCCGCATTCGCGCTCGTTCTCAACCGGATGAGCCCGTCGGCCTACCTTCGCGGCCATGGCAGTGCCGTGTTCTACACGCTCCAGTTCCTCGCCCACGTCGAGCGGTGGGGTACGCGTGTGATCAACGGAAGCGCCGCTTATCGGTTCGAAATCTCCAAGGCCGCGCAGCTGTCGCTGCTGGCATCGCTTGGGCTCCCCTTCCCTCGTGCGCGGGTCATTCATGATGCCTCTCGCGCACTGGTCGCGGCGGAGGGTCTGCGTTACCCGGTGGTGGTCAAACCGAATGTCGGTGGAAGCGGTGCCGGGATCCGGCGGTTCGATTCCGCTGGGGAGCTCGCGACCGCGGCCTCTGCGCGGACGCTCGATTTAGGTCTGGACGGAACCGCGCTCGTGCAGGAGCTCATTCCCCCAGAGGACGGCGTCATCACGAGGGTCGAGGTACTCGACGGAAAGTTGTTGTACGCGATCCGAGTCCACGCAACGGCCGGTCTGTTCAACCTCTGCCCGGCGGATCTGTGCGTGTCCGGCAGTGGTGAACCATTGAGAGGAGATGCGGGGCAGGCGGCGGCGCCACGGCGCAGCGTCACGGTGGAGGCGTACACGCCTCCCCGTCACATCGTCGCCGCAGTCCAGCAGTTGATCCGCGCGGCCAGCATCGACGTGGGTGGAGTCGAATACATCGTCGACGCGCGCGATGGCCGCCACTACTTCTACGATATCAACGTCCTCTCGAACTTCGTCACGGATGCTCGCCGCGTCGTGGGATTCGATCCGTATGTGGAGCTCGTGGATTACCTGCAGCGCATGGCCACGTAGTGAGCGTAGTAGACTGGCCAAGGGTTCGCTTCCCTCTCGATCCGTCGCGCACGACATCGCAAGGATAGGATGGATTTCACTCCAGCGCCGGCACAAGCAGTGTCGAGTCCGTCTCGATGCGTCGATACTGATGAACGAGCCGATCCAGCCGACACGAAAGGGCCACACCTTTGTCCCTCGGCGACTGCGAGGCACGCAAGACCCGCACCCGATGTGGAGGAGGATAGAACCGCAGCAGGTACTGCTGGAGCGGTCGAAAGCGCTCGCGAGTGGTCGGCTCGATTCGCACCAATTGCGACACGCCAAACCAGCCGAGCTGCATCACCAACGTGTCAAACGCCGGATTCAGGCGTTGGCGATAGCGCACGAGGTGCGTCGCTTCGACGATCTGCGACCCGGCCCCGAGATTCCAATGGCTTTGCGCCAGAACGACATCGAGCGACGACACGGCCGGCAACACGGTGACGCGAAGACCCCGGCGCTTCCCGTGCCGGACGATCATGGTATTCACGTCATCGAAGATCAGTGGATGCCCGTCATCGATCACCGCGACCCCACCACCCCGACCAGCCTCATTCATCACGCGCCTCGCCAGGCGACGATACACGGTATAATCCTCCTCACCCGAGTAATACTCCTCATCGAGATCTATTACTCGACGACACACCGTTCGCACGTATGCATCGTGCACGGAGAGATTAAACGCGATCCGCGCCTTTTTGAGCAGTTCCACGGTGGCAAGGGTCGTATTGTGTGGTCCGCCAATGCCAATGCCCGCAAGCAAAATGTCGTACGGATAGCGGCGTCCCATCATACACTCCGGATCGGGTGAATCGTGCACAGAATCGACTAGATATGGAGCCCGCACTCCGAACCCGCCAGATCTCTCACCGGTCCATCCCTCGCGCCCACACGTCGGGAACCGCATATTCTGGTACGTGGACGATGTTCTCGAGCGTTTGAAATCCAGTTTATTGGACCGCTATGCCATCGACCGCGAGATTGGTCGCGGCGGCATGGCCATTGTCTTCCTCGCGAAGGACCTCAAGCACCATCGCTTAGTCGCCGTCAAGGTACTGCGTCCGGAACTCGCTGCCGCTGTTGGCCGAGACCGGTTCCTCCGGGAAATCGAGACAGCCGCCCAACTCTCGCATCCGCACATCGTCCCCGTGCACGACTCCGGTGAAGCGGACGGCTTGCTGTTCTATGTCATGCCGTACGTTGAGGGTGAGTCCCTGCGAGATCTCCTTGCTCGCGAGAAGCAGATCTCGCTGGAGACCGCCCTGCGAATCACGCTCGATGTGGCCGCTGCGCTCAGCCATGCCCACAGCCACGGTGTCGTCCACCGCGACATCAAGCCTGGCAACATCCTCTTCTCCGGCGGCGAAGCGGTCGTGGCTGACTTCGGTATCGCCCGTGCGATCGATACCAGAGATGGGCTCACGGACCCGGGTGTCGCGATCGGAACCGCCGAGTATATGAGTCCCGAACAAGCCAGTGGAGACAGGGCGATTGACGGACGGAGTGATCTGTATGCGCTCGGGTGTGTGCTCTACGAGATGCTTGCTGGCGATCCTCCCTTCACCGGATCGACCGCGCAGGTGATCCTCGCGCGAAAGACAGCGGAGACCGCACCCAACCTCCGTATCGTGCGTGAGTCGGTGCCGCCTGCGATGGAAGAGGTGATCATGCGAACCCTCTCGAGGGTTCCCGCCGATCGCTTTCAGACCGCTGAAAAGTTCGCTGAAGCGCTCAAACAAGCCGAGACGCTGGAGTATCAGCACAAGCTGCTCGCGAGACGACCGAGACGGCGTGGCGCGCTCGTGGGGGCAGGCATCGTCGCGGCAATCGTGGTCAGCGCCATCCTGTTCGCGTGGCTTCAGCCCAGCGCCACTGTGATTGCTTCAGCGTTTCGCATTGCGGTCGTACCCCTCGCGCCGGCGTCCGCGGATACCGCACTCTCACGGTTAGGCCGCGACCTCGTGACGACCCTGAGCTTCAATCTGGATGGCGTGGGCGAGATACGCACCGTGGATGCGCACGCCATCCTTGCCCACGTAAGTAAGGAATCCGCCAGTTACGCCCTCGACGCGGCCTCCGCGCTGGCACGTCGGTTTGGCGCAACGAGCCTGCTGCACGGAAGTTTGGTGCGGGTGGCTAACGGGGTGCGTGCCGACGTGCGATTGTACACGGCGGCGAACCTGTCCGTGGTGGCGCGCGCATCGGCCATGGCGTCACTGGACGATCCCGCTTCGCTGACGGATTCCCTCACCTGGTTGCTCCTCCAACAAGTATGGACCTCGAGAACGCCGCCAAGCCCGAGACTCGCGGCCGTGACAACCCGGTCATTGCCAGCCTTCCGGGCTTTTCTCGATGGTGAGCAAGCGGTCGTAGATGGTCAGTGGAGTGCCGCGCAAGACGCTTTTCGCCGGGCGTTTCAGGCGGATTCGACTTTTTGGCTCGCGGCCGCACGCTACGATTGGGTCGCCGCCGCCTGGACGGGGATTGGCGCGGATACCAGCGTGCGAAGCGCCTACATGGCACATCGCGCGTCGCTGCCGGAACGGGATCGTCGTGCGGCAGAGATCCGCTGGATACCCGGACGGGTGAACGGGAGTTTCGTGAGGGCGCTCACGGAGTGGCAGCAGCTCGCTCGGAGCTTTCCCGATGACTGGCCCATCTGGTTCCAGTACGCGGACGAGCTGTCTCATGACGCGATGCTGGTTGGTTTCCCGCGCCAGCGAGCCCGAGCCGCGCTCGAGCATACCGTCACCATCAATCCCAATCTGGTCGAGGCTTGGGATCACATGTTCGTGATGAGTGTCGGTCGCGATACCGCGATGGCCCGCCGGGCCCTGGAAGAGCTCACTCGAACCCATCACGGTGGGCTGGATTGGGATCATCCGCTGCTCTGGTACCGCCTGCTCAAACGGGCTCAGGAAACGGGAGGTGCATCCGACGCGACGCTGGCCGACAGCGTGGCCATGCAACTTGCCGGGAGCTCGGATCCGAACCCACATGAAGTCTTTGTCGTCACGCTCTGCATCGCAGGATTCCCCAAGGTGCTCATCGACGTCAGCGAACGGGTGCTGCGACGCGGTATCGGGTCGGAAGCCGCATCGTGGCATCGGTTGGGAATTACGGTCGGGTGGGCAACGCGCGGCGCGTGGGACTCGGCGCTCGTCGCCAGCGCGCGCTACGCCGATCTCGCCCAGGCCGACACCGCCTTGTTGGTGCCTTATCGTCTCGCCACGGCCGGGGCATGGCTCGGTGCCGTGAATCCCGAGCTGGCAACGGCGCGTCGGCAAGCGATTACGCCGGCAGTGATGATGACGGCATCGGACGAAGCACGAGCGGAGCTCGCATGGCTCGACGGCCTCGTGGCGGTCACTCGAGCCGACCGGCGAGCACTCCGTGAGGCGCTCGACACACTCGGCGCCAGTCGAGCGTCCACCGCCAAGTTGCTGGAGCGATCACTCCAGGCATTTCAGCTGGAGATGACGGGCGAGAGAAGACGTGCCGCGAGCACGCTCGCAACATTGGAATGGGAACGCGCCGACTGTTACGGTTGCACTGGGGTGTCCCCCGAGGAGAAACCGGATTACCACGCACACCCGTTCTTACTTCCAGTGAATCGGCTGGCGGCGGTCCGCTGGCTCTTGCAAGCAGGAGACACCGCGCGAGCGGTGGAGCTGTCGACCTGGCATGAAGCGTGGATGGGATTTGCGACGGCGCGGCCAGCACAACGCGCAAGCGGTATCGTCGCCCCGTTCGCCATCTTGGAGCAAGCACGGATTGCGCACGCTCGGCGGCAATTCGACGTAGCGCGTACACACTACGAACAGTTCTTACAACGATACGATCTTCCAATGGAGGCACACACCCCTCTGATCGTGGAGGCCAAAGATGCGCTGAGAGACCTAGCAGATGTCGAGCCGGCAACCAATGCGCGTAACTAGTGTTGTGACGTTTGACTGGTCACCAAGAGGACCATGCGGGGCCGACGAGGAGTAGCGTACTTCCCACCTTAGCCTGGAGGGCTTCATGGCTAGAAAGCGGGCGCGCAAGCGCAAGGCGGCCAAGGGTAAGACGTCCAAGCGCAGGACCGCCAAGGGCAAGACCTCGAAGCGAAGGGTCACCAAACGAAAAACGGCCAAGGGAAAAACGGCCAAGCGCAGGGTCGCGAAGCGGAAGGCGGCCAAGGGCAAGACGTCCAAACGCAAGAGGAGGTAGTTCGGTAGCAGCGGGCTAGCACAAGCCACGCGTCTGGGGGGCGTTCGGCGCAGCTGCGTCATCATCGTCGTGAATTGCCGCCGTTCGTCCCCAGCCGCATATTCGGCTCACCATTCCGCACAGCGTACGAGACGCCAGGGGCATGCACCACCTTCCTGTAATCGCCACGGAGCAGGCGAAATCATGCCGGTTCGCTTTCTCCTGTTGACCAGCCTCGTCCTGCCGAGCGCTGCTCTCGGTCAGGCCGACGGGACGATCCGCAGTACCCTCCTGACGGTGGAGATTTCGTCGGGACGGGTCGACACGATCCTGAGCGAGGACCGGCACTTCGAGGCCCCAAACTGGTCACACGACGGCCGGTTCTTTCTCGTCAATAGCGGCGGTCGACTATATCGCCTTGCAGCCGACGGGGCGGGTGGTCTCCAGGAGATCCCGACCGGCTTTGCGCATCGGCTCAACAACGATCACGGCATCTCGCCAGACGGGAAAACGCTGGTGATCAGCCACCACGCCGACGAGCACGTCACGGACCCAGAGCAGGTTTGGCTCGCGTCCAGCATCTATCTGCTGCCCATGGAGGGCAGCCCAACACCTGTGAAGGTCACGACGAAAGCCCCCAGCTTTTGGCACGGCTGGTCTCCCGACGGACAGACGCTCGCCTACACGGCGCTGCGTTATGGCGAGTGGGATATCTACACCATCCCAGTCACGGGCGGCGAAGAGCGGCGTCTGACCACCTGCCCAGGTCTCGATGACGGTCCCGACTACGCGCCAAACGGAATGATCTATTACAACTCCTTCTGTAGCGGACAAATGGAAATCTGGCGCATGCGCCCGGACGGAAGTGGCGCCGAGCAGCTCACGCGAGATAGCTACTCCGATTGGTTTCCACACCCGTCGCCCGACGGACGCTGGGTGGTGTATCTCGCGTATCTCGAAGACCAGGGTGAAGCGCACCCGTTTGGCAGGCAGGTCAAGCTACGTCTCATGGACGTACGCGACGACTCGGTCCGCGATCTGACAGAACCCTTCTTTGGGGGCCAGGGGACGATCAACGTCCCCTCCTGGTCACCCGATAGTCGTCGCGTCGCGTACGTGGCGTACGAGCAGCGCTAAACGGCGAAACGGAGGGTACGACAATTCGCAGAAGCGCCTACGTCGTTGCCCTGATCTTTCTGACCTTCTTCGTCATTTCGTTCCTCACGAACATTATTGGTCCGCTCGTCCCCGAAATCATCGACGATTTCAACCTGAGTCTCACGCTCGTGGCGGTGTTGCCGTTCGCGTTCTTCATTGCCTATGGCGTGATGTCGATTCCGGCTGGACTGCTGATCGAGCGGTTTCAAGAGAAGCCCGTGATGGTGGCAGCATTCGTCGTGGCGTTCGTCGGCTCGTCCATGTTGGCCCTTTTCCCCTCGTATCTGACGGCCGTCTGCTCCCTGTTCCTCATAGGCTCCGGCATGGCCATGCTGCAGGTGGCCATCAACCCGCTGCTACGAGAAGCGGGCGGCGAAGAGCACTTTGCGTTCAACGCCACGGTCGCCCAACTGATCTTCGGCGCCGCGTCCTTCCTCAGCCCGCTCGTGTACTCGTATCTCGTGCTCAACCTCGAGAACCAGTCCGGCAATGCGAACTTCTTGATCACGACACTGTCGAGGGTCGTCCCCGAGAACCTGCCCTGGGTGTCGCTCTATTGGCTCTTCGCTATCATTGCCGCCCTCATGGTCGCCGTCGTGTTCGTCTCGAAGATCCCCGACGTCGAGCGGAAGGCGGACGAACAGGTCGGCAGCCTCGCAACGCACCTGGGTTTGTTGAAGAACCCAATCGTCATCCTGTTCTTTTTGGGCATCTTCACGTATGTAGGGCTCGAGCAGGGTGTCGCGAACTGGATCTCAGAGTTCCTCAATACCTATCACGGCTACGATCCCCAAACGACCGGTGCGAGAGCAGTGGCCTGGTTCTGGGGGCTCATGACCATTGGCGGGGTGGCGGGCGTGGTCCTGCTCAAATTGCTGGACAGCAAGATCGTCTTGATCCTGTTTACGAGTGCTGCGATCATCAGCCTCACTGCGGCCCTCTTCCTGTCCGGGCCGGTTGCACGCATCGCGTTTCCATTGGTCGGCTTCTTCTCCGCGGTGATGTACCCAGTGATCTTCTCGCTCGCCCTCAACTCCGTCGAGGAACACCACGGGAGCTTCTCAGGGATACTCGTGACCGCCATCATCGGAGGGGCTGTGGTCCCACTGATCGTGGGAGGGCTCGGCGATGTCTTTGGACTGCGGAACGGGATGCTCTTCCTGTACCTGACCTTGGGCTACATCCTCAGTATCGGCTTCTGGGCGAAGCCGCTCATCAAGAACGTGACGATCGAATTCCGCAAGAAGGAAGATGGCTAGATCGACAATCATTGGGGTCGATCTAGGCGGTACCAACGCCCGCGCTGGCTTGGTACGTCAACACCAGCTCGGTGACGTCTCGTCGATACAGATAAATGCAAATGGCTCTGTCGATGAGGTCTTGGCGCAGCTCTGTGCACTCATCGATCGGACAATCACCAAGCAGGTTGAGGGCATCGGTATCGGTGTTCCCAGCGTCGTGGATATCAACAAGGGGATCGTCTACGACGTACAAAACATCCCGTCGTGGCGGGAGGTAGCGCTCAAGTCGATACTCGAGCAGAAATACGACGTTCCGGTGTTGGTCAATAACGACGCGAACTGTTTCGCGCTCGGCGAGAGTCACTTCGGTAAGGGCGTAGGATACCGTTCGCTCATCGGCCTCATTGTGGGAACGGGTTTCGCCGGCGGGATTATCATCGGTGGCAAATTGTACGCCGGAAAGAACTGCGGAGCCGGCGAGTTTGGCATGATCCCATACCTGGAAAGCGTCTACGAACATTACTGTTCGGGGCAATTCTTCACTCGGCATGTGGGGCAAACGGGAGCTGAACTCTTTCGCAAGGCAACCGAAGGCGACAAGGAGGCTCTAAGAGTATTCTCTGAGTTTGGTCATCACGTGGGCGAGGGCATCAAGACCATTCTGTATGCCTATGATCCGGAAATCATTGTTCTGGGTGGATCGGTGCGGAAGGCTTTCCAATTCTTCGAGGAAGCCATGTGGAGGTCAATCGAGGCTTTTGTCTTCTCGGAATCCCTCAAGAATTTGAAGATCACACTTTCGGAGCTGGAGCACGTCGCGATATTGGGTGCGGCGGCCCTGCACTACGACGTCAACGGGTACCCCTGAAGGGTAGGTGCAAAATGCGAGGCAAGAAGAAACGTACGAGAAGGGAGTTCGTTAAGGAGCTTGCCCACGGATCCCTGGCCGCGGGCGCACTCCCCTTTGTCTTCACAAGGAGACCTTCGAAGGAGACGATCGTCCTAGAACGGGAGGCTCAGCCGGGCCACGAGAAGAAGTTCTCAGCCAACGATACGATCCGGCTGGGGGTCATCGGGATCGGGATCATCGGATTCTACAATATCAGGTCGGCGCTGACCGTTCCGGGGGTGGAGCTAGCGGCCGTGTGCGATCTGTACGACGGAAGGCTCGTCCGGGCACGAGAAGAGTTTGGCGAGAGCATCATTACGACGAAAGACTACCGTGAACTCCTGAGTCGGGATGACATCGATGTAGTGCTCGTCGCCACACCGGATCACTGGCACGACATCATCAGCATCGATGCCATGAGGGCAGGGAAAGCCGTCTACTGCGAAAAGCCCATGGTGCAGGAAGTCGCCGAGGGACAACGCGTGATCCGCGCCGAGAAGCAGTACAACGCAAAGTTCCAGGTCGGAAGCCAGGGCGTGAGCTCCATCGTCATGAAGAAGGCGCAAGACCTGTATCGCGCCGGTGACATTGGAGACTTGATCCTGGTGGAAGCCGCGTATGACCGTCATTCCTCTCTGGGGGCCTGGCAGTATTCCATCCCGCCGGATGCCTCACCGCAAACGGTCGATTTCGACGCGTTTCTCGGAGATACCCCAAAGGTGCCGTTCGATCCTGTCCGCTTCTTCCGGTGGCGTAACTACCGCGCGTACGGAACCGGCATTGCAGGAGATCTGTTCGTGCACCTGTTCTCCTGGCTGCACTGGGTCATCGGTTCTGAGGGACCGAATAGAGTGTACGGATCCGGCGGATTGCGATTCTGGAAAGATGGTCGCGACGTACCGGACATCTTGACCTGCGTTATCGATTACCCCGAGACGGCAAACCACGCAGCCTTCAACATGCAGATTCGGGTCAACTTCGTCGCCGGTGGTGGCGGAGGGGGGACGTTGAAGCTGGTGGGATCGGAAGGGACAATGTCGCTTGGGGGAAGCACGTTGACGTTACGCCGCGCGCCCCTCCCGACTAAACCGGGGTATGGCGGCTACGATTCGCTATTCACGTTCCCACAAAGCGTACAGGATGAGTTTGTGAAACAGTATCAGATGAAGTACTACGATGTGCCCGCCAGCATCAACGAGCCCAGTGAGATCGTGTACACGGCACCGGAGGAGTACGACGACCGTGACGATCACTGGGCCAATCTGATCGCGGCGGTACGGGACGGGAAAGCGATCGTCCAGGATGCCACATACGGGTTGCGGGCGGCTGGACCGTCGCTGGCGGCCAATGCGAGCTACTTCAACAAGAGGCTGGTGACCTGGGATCCTCAGAAGCTGGAGTACAGCTGAGCGAACGCAGGGGCCCCTCCCTCTGAGCGCGCCGGCCGAGGCGCGCTGCGGTCGTGCCTCGGTCGAAGGCAGTAGGGACCTGTGGGATACGTGGTCTCTTGGCGGCGAAACTTCAAGTACCATCACTTTGCTTTCGATCGCACGATTGACGGAGGGACGTGGCAGCTTCCGTAGGGTGAGAAGCCGCCGTGGGCGCAGGTTCAATTCGTCCGACGCCCTCTGCCCAACCTCAATTCCCTTTAGCATCATCTCCAACGTCCATTCGACGTTAGCTCGGCCGTCGTCACACCCAGGTTGACTGGACCCCGCCGTACAACTGGCCGAACGGCCGCAAAAGATACAGCTTTGGACGAAGCCTTCTCGTCAAAGGAATAAGTCCATGAGCACCTTCCGACATCCTCCCTCGGTCCCCCCTTTTCCTCTTGTCACCACGCTCCTGCTGCTGACCGCCTCGCTGGGCTGCGGGCCGAGATGGAGCGAATCGGGATCCGGAACGATGAAGACGGTTACGAACCGGGGTGGTCAGACGCTGGGCTATGTAACGACATCCGGTGTCACCCTGGTCATCGCGGACGGGTATGCCTTCAAGGACCTCAACAAGAACGGAGTGCTCGATCCATACGAAGATTGGCGTCTCGCCGCCGATGAACGGGCGAGGGACCTGGCCTCCAAAATGTCGATCGAACAGATCGCGGGCCTCATGCTCTATAGCGCGCACCAAGCCATCCCCGGAACAGGAGGGTTCAGGCGGGCGACCTACGATGGAAAGCCCTTTGCCGAGAGTGGTGCAAATGCGTGGGATCTATCCGATGAGCAGAAGGAGTTCCTCACCAACGACAACCTGCGCCATGTGCTGATTACGTCGGTGGAGAGCCCTGAGGTGGCGGCGCGCTGGAACAACAACGTCCAGGCACTAGTGGAAGGCATCGGGCTGGGTATCCCAGCGAACAACAGTTCGGACCCACGCCATCGCACCCGCGCCGATGCGGAATACAATGCCGGTTCCGGTGGGGACATTTCGATGTGGCCCAGCACCATTGGTCTCGCCGCGACGTTCGACCCTGACCTCGTACGACGGTTCGGTGAGATCGCATCGCGTGAGTATCGCGCGCTCGGCATCACCACGGCGCTCTCTCCGCAGATCGATCTCGCTACTGACCCACGCTGGTACCGATTCAGCGGAACCTTCGGCGAGGATCCACGACTGGCCACCGATATGGCCCGTGCATATGTCGATGGATTTCAGACGTCGGAGGGAGACACCGAGATTGCCGGTGGTTGGGGTTACGAAAGCGTAAACGCCATGGTCAAGCACTGGCCGGGCGGCGGGTCGGGTGAGGGTGGGCGAGATGCACACTACGGCTACGGGAAGTACGCGGTCTACCCCGGCAGCAACTTCGACCTCCACCTCGTTCCCTTCACCGAGGGCGCATTTCAGCTAAATGGCAAGACGGGCATGGCCGCAGCCGTCATGCCCTACTACACCATTTCGTTCAACCAGGACACCACCTACGGCGAGAACGTCGGCAACGCCTACAGCAGGTACGTCATCACGGATCTGTTGCGAGAAACCTATGGCTTTGACGGCGTCGTCTGCACCGATTGGGGTGTCACCCGGGATCATGCGGGGCTGGACGTGTTTGGTCGTACACCATGGGGCGTAGAAGGGCTCACGGAGGCCGAGCGGCATTACAAGGCGCTGATGGCAGGGGTCGATCAGTTTGGCGGCAACAACGAGTCCGGCCCGGTCATCGCTGCATACCAGATGGGCGTCGAGGAGCACGGGGAAGCGTTCATGCGGTCCCGCTTCGAGGCGTCCGCCGTCCGTCTGTTGAAGAACATCTTCCGCACCGGGTTGTTCGAGAACCCCTACCTCGACGTGGAAGAAACCACGGAAATCGTGGGCAAGCCCGCGTTCATGACAGCGGGGTACGAGGCGCAACTCAAGTCGGTCGTCCTCCTCAAGAATCACAACAACGTGTTGCCACTGAACCGTGACGCGACGGTGTACATCCCGCAGCGCTACGTGCCGGAGACCCGAAGCTTCTTTGGAAACGTCACTCCCGCGCGTTACGAGCATCCGCTCGATGTGACGATTGCTGGTAAGTATCTCCGCGTGACCGACGACCCCGCCGCGGCTGAAGCCGCGCTGGTCGTCATCCACAGCCCGGCCTCCACTAACGGGTACGCCAAGGCAGACGTCGACGCCGGCCGCAACGGGTACCTGCCCATCAGCCTTCAGTACGGCACGTACACGGCGACGTACGCACGTACCACGAGCGTCGCTGGTGGGGATCCCCTGGAAGCGTTTACCAACCGTTCGTACCGTGGAAAGAGCGTAACGCCTGCAAACGTGACCGACCTGCACGCGGTGCGCGACGCTCACAACAAGATGAACGGCAAGCCGGTGATCGTGATCCTCAACCTGTCGACCCCGACCGTGGTGTCGGAGCTTGAGCCGAGTGCGAGTGCAATTCTCGTCAGCTTTGGAGTCCAGGACCAGGCGATCTTCGAGATCCTGACCGGGGTAGTTGAGCCTTCAGGCCTCCTACCCTTCCAGATGCCGGCCAACATGCAAACGGTCGAGGAGCAGTTCGAGGATACACCCCACGACATGCAACCGTATGTGGACGCCGACGGAAACGCTTACGATTTCTCTTTCGGGCTCGGCTGGACGGGCGTGATTGAAGACTCGCGAACGGCGAAGTACGGGGAAGAGATCGCGATGGCTCGTCGCGCCCCGTAGTTCGCAGACTTGACCGGTATGGAGTACCTGGGAGTCACTCTATGAGATTTGTGTGGTCGACACTGTTGATGGCGGTGACGTTACTAGCTTGCCAGGCTGGAGAACGCCAGCCGGGCCCCAGCGAGTGGGTCACCCTTTTCGATGGTGGTTCTTTCGCCGGATGGCGTGGTGTCGGTCTCGATTCGATCCCCACCGCGCATTGGGTCATCGAGGAAGGCACCATTCGGAAAGTGGCGAGTGGGACCGTGCCGACGGCTGTCGATGGGCAGCCGCTCGAGGGCGGCGACATCATGACCCGGGACACCTATCGCAACTTCGAGTTGGTCCTCGAGTGGAAGGTGAGTGCCGGCGCTAACAGCGGCATCAAGTACAATGTCTCCGAGGAGATGTCTACCGCGGCACCACCGGTTCATGCCGCGCTCGGGTTCGAATACCAGATCCTGGACGACGTTCTACACCCCGACGCGCGGAACGGGCCCAATCGCACGGCCGCCGCACTCTACGACCTCATTGCACCAAGACCGAACAAGCCGATGCACGCCGTGGGCGAGTTCAATGAGGCACGGATCGTCTTCAACGACGGTCACGGTGAGCATTGGCTGAACGGCGTCAAGGTGGTCGAGTTCGATCTCGGAAGCGCGGCGTTCGACTCGGCGTTCGCGTTGAGCAAGTACCACGGGATCGACGGATTCGCCGAGCACCGCACAGGACATATCGTCCTGCAGGATCACGGTGACGACGTGTGGTTCCGCAACATCAAGATTCGGGAGCTCACACCATGACCAAGACCATCGATCGCCGGAGTTTCATTCTCCAGGGCAGCACCGCCGCCATCGGCTTTAGCGCGCTGGGCAAGTTCGCGCCGTTTCGCACCACGCCGCAGGCGAGCGACCGCGTCGTGACCGCCGTCATGGGGGTAAACGGCCGAGGGAACGAGTTGGCCACTGCATTCGCGCGCATGGGCGCGGACGTTCGGTACATCTGTGACGTCGACTCACGCGTGGTCGAGAAGACGGTTGCTGATGTCACCGGGCTGCAGGACCGGAGCCCCAAAGGGATGACTGACTTCCGCCGAGCGCTGGACGACCAGTCGCTCGACGCCCTCGTGATCGCCGCTCCCGATCACTGGCACGCACCAGCGACCCTCCTCGCCCTCCAGGCAGGGAAGCACGTGTACGTCGAGAAACCGTGCGGTCACAACCCGCGTGAGGGCGAGCTGCTCGTTGAGGCACAGCGGCGGTACGTGCGCGTCGTGCAAATGGGCAACCAGCAACGCTCCGCGCCCGAATCGATCGACATCATGCAACGCATCCGTGAAGGCGTGATCGGACGTCCCTACTTCGCTCGCGCATGGTACGGCAACACCCGTGGCACTATCGGGCGAGGCGCTCCCGCACCCGTCCCCGCCTGGCTGGACTACGAACTGTGGCAGGGACCGGCACCGCGCACACCGTATCGCGACAACGTGGTTCACTACAACTGGCATTGGTTCTGGCGCTGGGGTACGGGAGAGATCAACAACAACGGCACGCATGAGATCGACGTTTGCCGCTGGGCGCTGGGTGTGGACTTTCCGTCGAAGGTCACCTCCGCTGGCGGCCGTTATCACTTCGATGACGACTGGGAGTGCTCCGACACACAGGTCGCGTCCTTCGAGTTCGACAACGGATCGACCATCACATGGGAAGGACGAAGCTGCAACGGACGTCCCATCGAGAACCGGGGGCGCGGTGCGTCGATTCACGGCACGGAGGGCACCGCCGTCATCGACCGCAGCGGATACGTCATTTACGACAAGGAGAACAACGAGATCATGCGTCGTATCCGCGGTGAGACAGATGATGCGCTCGATACTCGGGGAGGTGGCACGCTCACCGATCTCCACATAACCAACTTTCTGGACGCGATTCGTGGTGAGGTGACGCTCAACTCGCCGATCGTCGAGGGTCACAAGAGTCAGCTGCTCTGTCACCTCGGCAACATTGCACAACGCACCGATGGAAGCCTGCGCTGTAACCCACAAACCGGACAAATCGTCGGCAAAGCGAGCGCCATGGCATTGTGGAGCCGCGAGTACCAGCCGGGTTGGGAAGCGAAGGTCTGAGCATGTCGGACCAAAAGAAGAGTCGTAGAGATTTTTTGAAGGTCACCGCCGTTGGTACCGCCGCGCTTGCGGTTCCGGTCTCACTCCGTGACCCACTCGAGCGAGGGCGTGCGACGGTACCGGCCACGATCAAGCTGGGCGTTGCAAGCTATTCGCTCCGCGAGCTCAGCCGCGCAGACGCCATCGCCGGCATTCGCGCGCTCCGCTCCAAGTACGTGAACATCAAATCGTTTCATCTCCCCTACGAGAGCTCGCTGAAGGACCTTGCAGCCGGACGCCGGGAATTCGAAAGCGCGGGCCTCGAGATCGTTGGTGGCGGACTCATTCCCTTGCAGAAGGACGATGACGACGACGTCCGCATGTACTTCGAGTACGCGCGCGCCGCTGGGATGTCCCTCATGGTCATTGGCCCCACGCCCACTACCCTGCCCCGCATCGAGCGTTTTGTCCGCGAGTACGACATCAAAGTCGCGATTCACAACCACGGACCGGAGGATCCGTACTTTCCTGGGCCCCGCGACGCGCTTCCAATGATTCGCGACATGGATCCGCGCGTAGGGTTGTGCGTCGATCTTGGCCATACGGCTCGCACCGGCGTCGATGTCGTGGAGGCTCTGCATCAGGCCGGTGACCGGCTGCTGGACATTCATGCCAAAGACCTGAAGGACATGCTGGTGCGGGAGAGCCAGTGCATTGTAGGCGAGGGAGCAATGCCGATACCCGCGATCTTCCGCCAACTAGGCGCGATGAACTACGCGGGGTACGTGAATCTCGAGTACGAAATCGATCCAATGGATCCGCTGCCCGGTATGCAACGGTCCTTTGCCTACATGCGCGGCGTGCTGGCCGGGCTCGGCATCCAAGAGGGATAGGGTTGGGGCGAAGGGTCGTCGAGCGTCACGCCTTCGCGCGCGCTGGGCTCCTTGGAAATCCCTCCGACGGCTACTACGGCCGAACCCTCTCCGTGGTTCTGCGCAACTTTCACGCGACGGTCACCCTCGAAGAGACGAAAGACCTTCGCATCGAGCCGGATCAGAACGACCACGATCTGTACCGAAGCATTGGAGAGCTCGTGGAGTCTGTGAACCGTCAGGGATATTACGGCGGCGCAAGGTTGGTGAAGGCAGCGATCAAAACGTTCGCGGATTACTGCCAACGACACGACGTTGCTGTCCCGCCGCTGAACTTCACCGTCCAGTATCGCTCGTCGATTCCCCGTCAGGTGGGGCTCGCCGGCTCGAGCGCGATCGTGACGGCCACGCTCCGAGCACTCCTGGACTTCTACAGCCTCGACATTCCCAAGGATGTGCAGCCGAACCTGATCCTAGCGGCCGAGACCGACGAGCTTGGAATCACGGCCGGCCTACAGGATCGCGTGGCACAGGTATACGACGGTCTCGTATACATGGACTTCTCGAGGGAGCTGATGGAAACGCTGAAGCATGGCGTATACGAACCGCTCGATCCTCAGCTCTTGCCACCCATTTTCGTCGCGTACCGGACACAGCCAGCCAAAGTTTCCGGACGGGTTTTGAGCGATATCAAGAGTCGTTGGGAACGAGGTGATCCCGAAGTGCACGAGACGCTCGATCGCATTGCCGCCCTGGCGACCGCCGGAAGGGATGCGCTGCTACAAGGACAACACGAACGATTCGCCTCGCTCATGAATGAGAACTTCGATCTGCGACGTTGCATCATGCAGATCGACGAACGTGATCTCGCCATGGTCGAAGCGACCAGGGCGCTCGGTGCATCGGCCAAGCTGACAGGCTCGGGAGGTGCAATCGTCGGGGTGTACGAGGGCGACACACTGATGAAACAGATCGCGGAGCGACTCGGCACACTGGGCGCGCGGGTGATCGCGGTACAGACCGCTTGAGGACCGAGCAGTGATTACCAAGGCCGTCATCCCGGCTGCCGGTGTGGGTACGAGGCTCCTGCCCGCCACCAAGGCGCAGTCCAAAGCGATGCTTCCCATCCTGGACGTGCCTACGATTCAATACGTGGTCCAGGAGGCTGTCGATGCAGGCATCGAGAACGTCCTCATCGTGTCCGGGCGCGACACGCGGACCATCGAAGATCACTTCAATCACAATGTCGAACTCGAGTCACACCTCGAGGAGCGTGGACGCCTAGCGGCGCTCGAGTCGCTACACCGCTTGGTACGGCTCGCCAACATCCAATTCGTCCGCCAGCCCACGCCGGTGGGTCTGGGGGATGCGATCCGCTGTGTGCGTCCCTTCACGGGAAACGAGCCCTTCGCGGTCCTGCTCGGCGATACGGTGATCGACGCACCGGTGCCGGTCACGCGGCGACTGATCGAGGCGTATGAGGAACACCACGTGCCCGTACTGGCAGTGGAAGAGGTTCCCGCAGAGAAGGTAGAGCGCTATGGAATCGTCGAGGGTTCGCCGCTGGGGGACGGCGTGATCCGTGTCGAGCGTCTGATCGAGAAACCCCGCCCCGGCGAGACGGCGTCCAGCATGGCGATCGCCGGACGGTACGTACTCACCCCGGAAGTGTTCACCGCGCTCGAGAGTACGAAACCAGGCAGAAACGACGAAATCCACATCACCGACGCGCTCGCGAGCATGCTCGCGCAGACCTCGATGGTTGCCATACCGATCCGTGGACACCGCTACGACATTGGAGACAAGCTGGATTACCTCCGTACCATTCTCGCGTTCGCGCTCAAACGAGAGGAGTTTGCCGAGGTGGTTCGATCGTTCATGGCATCGCTCGGCGAGTCCGGGGACATGGAATGAAGGCGCGTGCGGCTCGCGTTATCTCGCCGTTGGCCGTTCTTGCACTGGTCGCCGGTTGCCAGACACAGAACGGCACCCGTGTTCTCAAGCTCGCGCACGGTCTAGATGTCACGCATCCCGTGCACATAGCCATGGTGCATATGGCGGATCGCGTCGCTGAGCTCTCGGGTGGCAAGATGCGCATGGAGATTCATCCCAGCGGACAGCTCGGGGAAGAGCGTGAGCTGATTGAGATGCTTCAGATCGGTAGCCTGGCTATGACCAAGGTCTCGGCGAGCCCGCTCGAGTCGTTCGTGCCCGAGATGGCGGTGTTCAGCATTCCTTACGTCTTCAGAAATGAGGAGCATCTCTGGCGGGTGCTCGATGGAGATATCGGCCGCGATCTTCTCGTAGCCGGAGAGCCATACTACCTGCGTGGCCTCTGCTACTACGATGCGGGCCCTCGGAGCTTCTACACGATATCCACCGCGGTGCGGACGCCGGAGGACTTGAGCGGCCTCAAGATCCGTGTACAAAAGAGCATCACGTCCACCCGCATGGTTAGGACGCTCGGTGGCTCTGCGACCCCCATCGACTGGGGTGAGCTGTACTCCGCTTTGCAGCAGGGCGTAGTGGACGGCGCCGAGAATAACCTGCCGAGCTTTTTTCTGTCGCGGCACTACGAGGTGAGCCGGTACCTCACATTGGACGAGCATACCTGGGTCCCCGATGTGTTGCTGATCAGCACCCACGTGTGGAACAGGCTCTCCATGGAAGAAAGGAATTGGCTCGAGACCGCCGTCCAGTCGTCAGTCTTGGAACAACGTCGCTTATGGCGGGAGGCGTCACAGCATGCCCTGGCACAGGTCCGCGCTGCTGGCGTGGAGATCATCGAGCCTGACAAAGCGACGTTCCGCCGAGCCGTGCAGCCGATGTTCGACAGCTACCGGGAGACGGGTGTCTACGATCTGCTGAGCGCGATCGAACGCGTGCGATGACGGCAACGAAGGGTTCTCCTAGTCCAGTAACACGTGTCATGAACCGCGTCGAGTATGCGCTAGGGTGGGTGCTGGTCGTCCTGATGAGCGTCATGGTCGTAGACGTTGTCTGGCAGGTCGTGTCGCGATTCGTGCTTCGTGCTCCCAGCTCATTCACCGAAGAGCTGGCGGGTTTCCTCCTCATCTGGATCGGCGTCCTGGGTGCCGCATACGGTTTCCGGACGCGCTCGCATTTGGGCATCGATCTGCTCGTTTCGCGGCTTCGTGGGGTGAACCGACAAACCGCGACGATCCTCGCCCACCTTTTCGTCGCGGCGTTTGCGCTCTCCACCATGGTGATTGGCGGGATCCTCCTCGTACGCCTCGCCTTTCAGTTGAACCAGATCTCGGCAGCGCTGGGAATACGCGTGGGCTTCGTCTACCTGGTCCTTCCGATCGCGGGCGTGCTTATCGTGATCTTCTCCCTCGAGTCCACCGCGAAAACTCTTCAAAGAACGGACGCCACTTGATGGACGGCGCGGTCGTCCTGCTCGTCGTCATGTTTCTCATCTGCTTGGCGCTCGGCGTGCCGATCGCCTTCAGCATTGGTATCAGCACAGTCGTCACGATGCTGGTCACGATACCGCCGGGGCCTGCCGTGACGACGGCAGCCCTCAGGATGGCGACCGGCATCGACAGCTTTGCGCTATTGGCAATTCCGTTCTTCATCTTGTCGGGCAAGCTCATTTCCGAAGGCGGGATGGCGCAACGGCTCATTGACTTTGCCAAGGTGCTGGTCGGCGGTTTTGCGGGTGGTCTAGCCTTCATGAACATCCTCGCCTCCATGTTCTTCGGCACGATCTCTGGTTCGGCGGTCGCGGCCACGTCAGCCGTAGGGGGTTTCATGATCCCCTCGATGGAGGAGGAGGGGTACGAGCGGGAGTACAGCGTTGCGGTCACCATGACCGGATCGGTAACGGGCCTGCTGATTCCGCCAAGCAACGTTCTCATCGTGTACTCGCTTGCGAGTGGCGGGGTGTCGATTGCCGCGCTGTTCGTGGCCGGCTACGTGCCTGGTATTCTGTTGGGTCTCGCACTCATGCTCGTCGGCGGGGTGATCGCCGCTTCCCGCAAGTATCCCGTGGCGGGACGTCCAGCCTTCCGCGATGGTGTTCGCGCGTTCATCCGGGCGATCCCCAGCCTGCTGCTCATCGTGATCGTCATGGGGGGAATCATCGCCGGAATCTTCACCGCCACAGAGGCGAGCGCTGTTGCGGTGGTCTATTCGTTGATTCTCGCCGTGCCCGTCTATCGTGAGGTGCGCGTCCGCGATCTCCCGCGCATCTTGCTCGAGTCCGCAGATACGACGGCGATCGTCATGTTCCTGATCGCCACGTCTACGGCGCTCTCCTGGATCTTGAGCTATGAGAACGTGCCCCAGAATCTCGCGGCTTTCTTGCTCTCGCTCACCGACAGCCGAGTGCTGATTCTCTTATTGGTCAACATGCTGCTGTTGGCCGTGGGTACCTTCATGGACATCACGCCGGCCGTGCTGATCTTCACACCGATTTTCCTCCCGGTGGCCGAGCAGCTGGGGATCACCCCGCTCCACTTTGGGATCATGATGGTGCTCAATCTGTGCATTGGCCTGTGCACGCCGCCCGTGGGATCGATCATGTTCGTCGGTTGCGGCGTCGGGCGCACGACGGTGGCGCGAACAACCAAGGCGCTCTTGCCGTTCTACGCCGTCATGGTGTTAGTGCTCTTCTTGGTGGTCTACCTGCCCTGGCTCACCGAGGCCCTGCCGGGACTCCTGGGATACTGAGGAGCCCGCGCTTGCGGCCGTCGCAAAAGATGGCACCCACCCGTCCTTGGGCGTATTGTAGGAGTTTGTGACCTCAAATTGTTCCCTGGAGCGCAGTGGGACGCGTCACGATGAACGGTTCCAGTGAGTCCACCAGAAACGCGGATCCCCCATCGCGAACTGGCCGCATCTCGTTCGCCGATGTGCCCGCTAAGAAGCCGTGGCAATCCTACCTCCTGCGACCGCTGATTGGTGCCACGAATGCGGCCTTCACCGCTTGGCTGTACCCGTGCTGGCGCACCGCCCGTATTCGGTGGATTCCTTCGCTCGACGCCCTGGCCGAGCGCGTTCGCGACAGCGGCCGGCCCATCATCTTTTACAGTCTGCACGCGTACGAGCCCATGGTGTTCCTCGGGTTTCGAGAGATACCGGAACCTTTGAAGCCCATCGGCATCGGGCATGACGGCGTGCTCTCACGAATGCTCCAGCACACCGGTGCCCGGCTCGGATTTCACATGTGGATCTATCGGCGCAACTCGACGGTTCGCCCGCGTGATCAGATCATCGAGCTGATCCGCTCGCGTGGGTGCCATATCGGGTTGTTCACGGACGCCGGGGGTCCCTACGGACGGGTGAAGCGTGGCTTGGCAACGATCGCCCGTGCCACTGACGCCTTTGTCGTTCCCGTGATCGCGCGCTGCCGCCCACGCGTCAGGCTACCGCGTCCATGGCGGTACGGCGTCCCCCTTCCCTACTGCAGTGTCGTGGTATTGAACGGCTCGCCACTGGACGGGCGCACCGCGGCGCTGACTGACTACCAATCTGCGATCGACAAACTCGAACAAACGCCGAGGCCGTGATGGTGCGACACGGCGACACCGATCGGTTGCATGATGGTAGATTTCATTGCATTGACGTTGAGGTGATGGCGGTGAAGAGATGTGGTTACCGCACGAACAACGTGAGGCAGGTCTCATGACGCACATATGTACCAGGTTAGTCCTCATTGTCTTCCCGCTGGCCGGCTGCGCGTCCGGCGGCGAGGTAGCGCAGCAGCCCGGCGGTCAGGAGCCTCCGTTACCCAGTTGGGAGCTCGTGTGGGCTGACGAGTTCAACGGCAGCGTGATCGATCAGAGCAGCTGGACACCTGAGGTCATGCCGGATCCGTTCAACGAAGAGTTGCAGTACTACACGGATCGGGTGGACACCGACCCCGGAGCCAATGCGTGGCTGGAAGATGGTATGCTGGTCATCGAAGCGCGCCGTGAAACATTCGAGCACAGAGAGCACACCTCTGCGCGGCTCATTACCAAAGGCAAACGGGAGTTTCGCTACGGCCGCTTCGAGGCGCGGATCCGGCAGCCGGGTGAGGTCGGCATGTGGCCCGCCTTCTGGTTGCTGGGTGGCAACATCGATCAGGTCTCATGGCCACGGTGCGGGGAGATCGACGTCATGGAGGGCAAGGGCCGGCTCCCAGATTGGACATCCGCCGCGTTGCATCGCGGCCCCGATGCCGCCAACAACCGGATCACGTCGGGAGAATATCGACTCACCTCCGGAAGCTTTCACGACGAGTTTCACGTCTTCGCGGTCGAGTGGGAACCGGGGAGCGTCCGCTGGGAGGTGGATGGTAATCCGTTCCTGGGCGCTGCCAAGACGGCCGGCGAAGACCCCGCCTTCTGGCCGTTCGACGAGGGGCACGGGTTCTTCATCATTCTGAACCTCGCCGTGGGCGGCTGGTTCGACTCACCATTCCTGCCACCGGACGACATGGCACCGCAGCGCCTTTACGTAGACTACGTGCGGGTGTATCAGCGAGCGGAACAGTAGACTAGAAGGAGTCGATAGCGGTGGCCGGCTGACGCGGGCTCAGCCGTCCGGCGTTTCCCACTTCCCCGACGCGCCCGCTCGAAAGATCGCCTCTATCACGGCCATGTTTCGGACAGCGTCCTCGAGCGGCACCGGCGTGTCCGAGGACTTTCGTAGCGCCTCGCTAAAGCGGTCCGCCTGAACGGTGTACTGGTTTGACTCCGGGATCTCAACGATCTCGATACTCCCTCCAAAAACGTCAGAGCCATCGTCCACGAACAGGCGGCACGGTCTGCCTGGTGGAGCGTTGAATGGGATCTCGATCTCGATCCTGCCCTTCGTGCCCATGAACTGCATTCGCTGATAGGGGACCAACTGCGTCGAGCAGGTGAAGATCGACTGACCCGAGGGAAATTCGAGGATCGCAGACGTCAGCCTGTCGACTTTGAATTCCGGGTCGTGCTCCAACACCGCGGCTACGCGGCTCGGCTCCTCGTCAAACATGAATCGGGAGGTGGTAATAGGATAGCAGCCGATGTCCATGAGACCCCCGCCGCCCCACTCGGCGATGTTGCGCACGTTGTCGGGATCACGGTTGAAGTAGCTGAAAAAGCCCATGACCGCACGTAGCTCGCCAATGCGACCCGATCGGGCGATTTCGCGAGCGCGCACCCACTGCGGAGCCGTGCGGACCATGAACGCCTCCTGGATCCGTACGCCCGTCCGGTCGCGGACGGCGAGCAGCTCGCGCGCCTCGGCCAGCGTGAGCGACAGCGGCTTCTCGCACAGCACGTGCTTGCCCGCTTCAGCCGCCTCAACAGACCAGGGCACGTGGAGGTGATTGGGCAGCGGAATATAGACGGCCTCGACATCGGCATCGGCCAGGAGCTCCTCATAGGATCCGTACGCCTTCGCGATGCGGAGTTCTTTCGCGGCGCGCTCCGCTTTGGCCTTGTCGCGCGAAGCGATTGCGATGACTTCGGTCCATGCGCCGTGCTGCATGGCAGGGACCACCTTGGTCAGGGCGATCCTGGCAGTGCTCAAGATGCCCCATCTGACTTTCTCAGCCACGGGTGCTACCCATCCTTGAAATGCTCCATCAGCGCCGGATACAG
>JBFGJG010000032.1:0-47112 GCA_041577295.1 Gemmatimonadales bacterium | reverse complement strand
TGAACCCACGACCTCCGGGTTATGAGCCCGGCGAGCTACCAGACTGCTCCACCCCGCGCCGGTATACGGTTTGAAGGCTGCGACCGCCCGTCCGCCTTCATCTTTCTAACCTACCATTCTATAACGTCTTAGCGCTGCTTCCCAGAGCGGGAAACGGGACTCGAACCCGCGACCCCAACCTTGGCAAGGTTGTGCTCTACCAGCTGAGCTATTCCCGCACGGTAGGCTCGGCGACCCTTCCTGAGGCCAGTCGCCGCGGTTCCAGAACCCCGCCCAACCCCGGCTTCCCCAGTGGAGGCGAGGGGAATCGAACCCCTGACCTCGTGAATGCCATTCACGCGCTCTCCCAACTGAGCTACGCCCCCATTATATTAGGCGACCCCGAGGAAGCCGCGCCTCTGGAACACGGCAACCTACCCGGGGCTTTAAGTGGTGTCAAGCAGAGGGTGACGGGTGGCGAACCTCGCCACGCCATTGGGGGTACCAGGGTTATAGGGAACGAGTATGAAAGCCATCTCCCGCCGTGGCCGCACTGCGTCCCGGCGTACAAACTCACACAGGAAGGCAATGAACGAACCAGACCGGCGCAGGAAGCGCCGTCGCCGACCGGCTCCGCCCATCGCGGTCAACGAGGACGATCGAGACCTCCTTGACCAGTACCTCTTTGAGGTGAGCAAGACCCCCCTGCTCACCCCTCAGGAGGAGATTACTCTCGCTCGCAAGGTGCGGGCGGGCGATCAGGAGGCGATGCAGGAGCTCGCGAAGCGGAACCTTCGCTTCGTGATTTCGGTGGCGAAGAAGTATCAAAATCGTGGGCTGCCGCTCACCGATCTCATCGGTGAGGGGAACGTGGGCTTGCTCACTGCAGCGCGGAAGTTCGATCCTGACCAGGGCGTCAAGTTCATCTCGTACGCCGTCTGGTGGATCCGCCAGGCCATCCTGGCTTCGCTCGCGCGGCAGGGGCGGACGGTTCGCGTCCCGCTCAACCGGACGGCAGATCTGTCCAAGATCGTGAAGACGGCGGAAGCCCTGCGGCAAGAGCTCCGGCGCGAGCCCACGCCTGAGGAGATTTCCCGGGCCACGGGGCTTTCCCTGGAGGTCGTGCAGTCGCTCGCCTCGCTCAACACCGGTGAGGTCCGACTGGACGCCCCCCTTGACCCCGAAGGGGATCGGGCGCTCATCGAGCGGTTCATCGCCGAGGATCTCCCCGATACCGAGGAGCAGACGATGGAGCGCTTCCTCAGCGACGAAGTCGAGGAAGCTCTACGAACGCTCCCTGCACGCGATGCCAGAGTCCTTCGGTTGTACTTTGGCCTCGATGGGGGTCGCGAGCACACGCTGGAAGAGATCGGCGGCATGTTGGGTGTGACCCGTGAGCGGGTCCGTCAGCTCCGGGACCGAGCCCTCAAGCGATTGCGCGAGGGTGAGGTTGGAAAGGCGTTGGCCAGCTTCGCTGCCTGAGCGTCCATACAAAACTCGTGAAGTGACAACAGAGGCCAGGGAAGATTCCCTGGCCTCTTTTATTCCGCCATCATACATTCGCCGGCGTGTACGAGAATGTGAGCGTGCGTGTCGCCTCAGCACTGGCGACGGTTGGTCGCATCGGTCAATTCCTTGCGGATGTCGGCCGCGGACTCCGTGAGGTGGGGTCGTGGGCCGGGCTCGCCGCGGTGCAGATGCGACGCATCGGTGTGCAGTCGCTTCCCCTTGCACTCATCATTGCTGCGTTCACCGGCATCGTGCTGTCCATGCAGGCCGCCTACAGCCTCGCGGGTGCAACGCCTGTCTACTTCGTCGGCACGCTGGTAGAAAAGACTGTTCTCATGGAGCTCGCGCCCGTGCTCACCGGCTTGGCGCTGGCGGGACGCGTGGGCGCCAACATCGCTGCAGAGCTGGGCACGATGCGCGTGACCGAGCAGGTCGATGCGCTCGAGACGCTCGCGTACAACCCGTACTCCTATCTCGTGGTTCCCCGTGTTCTCGCCGCCAGCATCATGTTCCCAGTAGTGGTCGCCATCGCGATGGGCATGGCCATATTCGCCGCGTGGGTGACGGCCGTCACGCAAATCGATCTCTCAACCAACGATTTTGTGAAGGGTCTTCGCATCTTCTACAAGTTCAAAGATTTGTGGTACGGGCTCGTGAAGGCACTCTCGTTTGGCATGGCGGTCGGATTGATCGGCTGCGCCAAGGGATTGGCCACGAAGGGCGGTGCGGAGGGCGTTGGCCGAAACACGACCGACGCCGTCGTCATTGGGGCTGCCATGATTCTGGTGTTGGACGCGTTCTGGGCGGTGGTGTTGCTATGAATCAATATCCCCTGCCTCTCCATGTTGGAGGCAGTCGAGGCAGCAGAGGCAGAGGATTCCTCCCACTCCGCGCCCACTCATGATCTCCTTCCGAGACGTCTACAAGAGCTTCGGCCCCAAGAGGGTGCTCGAGGGGTTTTCGCTCGAGATCCGGGAGGGGGAGACGATGGTGCTCATTGGGGGGTCGGGTACAGGGAAGAGTGTCGTGTTGAAGCACATCGTTGGTCTGTTGGAGCCGGACCAGGGCCAGGTGGAGGTTGACGGTGAGATCGTGCACGCGCTAGATCGCAAGGCACTGATGGCGCTGCGTTCCAAGATCGGGTTCGTGTTTCAGTTCGCCGCGTTGTTTGATTCCATGACAGTTCGTGAAAACATTGCGTTGGGGCTCAAGCGTCAGGGACTGCCACGCCGCGAGATCGACATGCGGGTGGAGGAGTCCTTGGCGCTGGTCGACCTCGATGGCACCGAGGAGCGGTACCCAGCTGAGCTATCGGGCGGGATGCGCAAGCGGGTCGGGATCGCTCGCGCAATCGCGCTCAAGCCGAGTTACATCTTGTACGATGAGCCCACCACCGGGTTGGATCCCGTAACCTCGGCGGTGATCAACGACCTCATGGTACGCACGCGGGAGAAGCTGGGTGTGACTGGACTGGTTGTCACGCACGATATGAAGAGCGCGTACACCGTGGGTGATCGCATCGCGATGCTCCATCGCGGGGCGATCCGCCAGGTGGCGACGGTCGAGCAGATCCGACGCACTCACGATCCCATCGTGCGTCAGTTCATCGAGGGTCGTCCCGACAGCGGCCTCGACGCGCAGCAGATGGCTTCCGGGGCTCCGCGGTGAAACGGCGCGATGAAGTGCTCGTCGGCGTGACCATACTGGTCGCCGTAGCCGTGATCCTCGGGGGTGCGGTGTGGCTGGCCGAAGCCGACTTCTTTGGGGCGCGGGGCGACTATTATATCGCTCGGTTCCGGTCGGTGGGTGGGCTTGGTGTCGGCAATCCCGTCGTCCTCAGGGGCGTGCGCGTGGGACGGGTCGAGCGTATCCGGCTGGCAGACGGTGGAATGGTCGAAGCCGATCTCCAGGTGTATCAAGGAGTCGGCCTGCCGGAGCGCCCCGGTATCGTTGCCGCGTCCGCCTCGTTCTTCGGTGAATGGCAGGCAGGCATCATCAGCCTCGATGATCCACCGGGCGATCCCAACGTGCTGCGTGAGCTCGAATCCGTCGAGATCGAGGAAGGTGTGTGGCCGGGCGCCACGCTGCCGGACATCGGCCAGCTCACCGCGCAGGCCGGACGGATTGCCACCGACATCGCAACGGTGTCGTCGCGCATCCAGACTGCGTTCGACTCCACGGCAGTCAGCGAGCTGCAACAGTCCATCCGCGAGTTTGGACGGATCGCCGATCGCATCAGTGCCTTCATGCAGGCGCAAACCGGCATCATGGAGGATGTCGGCTCTAACCTTCAGCGGGGATCTTCGGAGTTCGCCTCGGCAGCCGAGCTCATGTCGACGTCGTTCGCACGGGTGGATACGGCCACGCAAGAAGGCGAGCTCGCGACCATCTTGGACAACGTTGCAGCTGCCTCACAGGAGATTCGCGGCGCGGCCGATCAGCTCAATCAAGTGCTCGCCGCCGTGGGCGAAAACCAAACGACGCTCGTCCGCGTGCTCCAGGGTGCCGATACGCTCATGACCAGGCTCGCAGAACGCGGAGGCACCGCCGGGCTACTCCTTGGCGACTCGGCCCTCTACCGGGAGGCGACCTTGGCTGTGGTCGAGTTGCGTGGGCTGTTGTCCGATATCAAGGCGAACCCGCGAAAGTATTTCAAGTTTTCTGTGTTCTGAGTGACGGGGTCAGGAGAAGAGGAAACGAGTGCTGGTGGGGTGGTCTTTCGCTGCCAGGGCGACGGGCCAGTGTATCTCGTGGTACTGGATTCGTACAACAACTGGGGATTCCCCAAGGGCCACGTGGACGGGGATGAGTCCGGGTCGCAAGCGGCGCGGCGAGAGATTCTCGAGGAGACGGCGCTGGATGACGTGGTGCTCCATGCGCCCCTCGGCACCATCGATTGGCACTTTCGGGCACGAGGTCGCCTCATTCACAAGTTCTGCCACTTCTATCTGTTCGAGTCGCCGTCGGGTGAGGCGGTTCCTCAGCCGGCCGAGGGAATCAGGGCCTGCGCGTGGCACCCGCTGGAGCGGGCGCGGGCCGTGATCACCTACGACAACGCACGCGACATTCTGGATTGCGCCGCTAGCATCAGCGCCAAACTGTGCGCGGGGCGCGGCGGCCACGTCGAGCACCCATGACGGTTCTGCCCGTCATGCACCGCAACACCGCCATCCGAGGGCTGCTCCGGCGGGCACTCCGAAAGACCGGTGTGCGCGTGTTGGCGTGCCGGGCGTTCGAGCGGTTGCATTCCATCCTGCAGCGTGACCTGGTCGATGGGGTGGTGGTCGACGTGCGCGACGGGCAGGCAGAGCGGGCGTTTGCGCTGGTCGAGCAGTTTCCGCGGATTCCGGTTTTCGCGCTCAGCGCGTTTCGACCTGACGACGGGCGTCTGTTGGCGGCGTGTCACGATGCGCCACTCAGAGGGATTCTCGTGGAAGGCGTCGACGATTCTGCCGCCAGCGCGCTGATCGCACCCCGCCTCGCAACCCCCGCTCGGGCTGCGGCCCTCGCGGACGGTCCCAAGATGCTCCGGCTGACAGAGCCGCTACAGGTACAGGCGTGGCGAGCGGTGCTCGATCACGCGGGCCAACCGACCACCACCATCGAGATCGCGGGAGCGCTCGGGCGAACCCGTGAGCATCTCTCGCGCGAGTTTGCCGCGGGTGGTGCTCCCAACCTCAAGCGCGTGATCGACCTCGCGCGCGCCGCCTGGGCCGCCGATCTCCTTGCCAATCCGGGATACACGATTCGCACGGTCGCGCGGATTCTCGGCTATTCCTCGCCAAGCCATCTCACGGGAAGCGCCCGGCGCGTGACTGGTCTCGCCGCACGCGATCTCGCCCGCTTGGGGCCAAGGGGGGTGCTCCTGCGATTCGTCCGCGGGAGGACACGAAGTAGATTGTAGGGCGCGGTGCGCTGGCGGCCGCACGTCTCGGGCGATCCATCGTAATCCGGCGGGAGGGCGCTTGCGGCCCCTGCCGCTTGTGATATTTTTCACAAGCCTCAACCACACGTCAACCCGACCTGTATCCTATGGCAACAGAATCGATCCTTCGTCCTGGAGAGCTGAAAGAGGTTCTCCTCAAAGAGATCCAGTCCGCAGAGCTCGAAGCGCTCGACACGCGCGAGGTCGGTACGGTCCTCGAGGTGAAGGACGGGACCGCGCGCGTCTACGGACTCTCCTCGGCGATGGCCGGTGAAATGCTCGAGTTCACCGCCTCGGAATCCGGTGAGACCATCACGGGGCTCGCGCTCAATCTTGAGGAGGACAACCTTGGCGCGGTGATTCTCGGGGACTATCTCCAGTTGCGTGAGGGAGATGAGGTCCGTCGCACCGCACGGGTGCTCGAGGTCCCGGTTGGCGAAGGGCTGGTCGGTCGCGTCGTCGACCCACTCGGGCGGCCACTCGATGGGCTGGGGCCGATCAAGGCCTCCGGCCATCGGAAGATCGAGGAGCAGGCGCCGGGCATCGTATGGCGGCAACCGGTGAAAGAGCCGCTCCAGACCGGGCTCAAGGCCGTGGACTCGATGATTCCGATCGGTCGCGGCCAGCGAGAGCTCATCATCGGCGACCGTGGGCTCGGAAAGACGGCCATCGCCATCGACACGATCCTCAATCAGAAGGGTGGCGACGTAATCTGCGTGTATGTCGCCATCGGTCAGAAGAACTCGACTGTCGCTTCGGTGGTCGAGCGGCTCAAGGAACGCGGCGCCATGGACTACAGCATCGTCGTCGTGGCCGGGGCTGCCGATCCGGCTCCGTTGCAGTTCATCGCGCCGTACTCCGGATGCACGATGGCCGAGTATTTCATGTACGAGAAGGGCGGTCACACGCTGTGCGTGTACGATGATCTCTCCAAGCACGCCCAGGCGTACCGTCAGCTTTCGCTGGTGCTGCGCCGTCCGCCTGGACGTGAGGCCTATCCGGGAGACGTTTTTTACCTGCACTCGCGCTTGCTCGAGCGGGCCGCCAAGCTCTCCGACGCCAAAGGGGGCGGGTCACTCACGGCGCTTCCGGTCATCGAGACGCAGGCCGGCGACGTCTCGGCGTACATCCCCACCAACGTCATCTCGATCACCGACGGCCAGATCTATCTCGAGGCCGACCTGTTTTACGCGAACGTGCGGCCGGCCATCAACCCGGGCATTTCGGTGTCCCGCGTGGGTGGTAACGCGCAGATCAAAGCGATGAAGCAGGTGGCGGGGCGTCTTCGTCTCGAGTACGCGCAGTACCGTGAACTGGAGGCGTTTGCTCAGTTCGGGTCCGATCTCGATCAGGCCACGCAGCGACAGTTGGCCCGCGGAGCACGGATTGTCGAGGTGCTCAAACAGCCTCAGTACTCACCGGTGCCGGTCACCAATCAGATCGCTATCATCTACGCCGTGACCAACGGGTATCTCGATGACGTCGAGCCGAGCAAGGTGAAAGAGTGGGAGAAGGACTTCCACCAGTTCCTCGAGGCGAAGCACGAGAAACTCCTAAAGGCCATTCGAACGAAACGGACGCTCGATGACGAGCGCACGGCGGAGTTGCGTTCGGCGATCGAAGGTTTCAAGGCGCTGAAGTAAGCCCGTATGTCCAAAGCCCGAGAGCTCCGGCGGCGGATTCGTTCGGTCGAGAACACCCGCCAAATCACCAACACGATGCAGATGGTGGCGACGTCGAAGTTGAAGCGCGCCACCGATCGCGTCATGGCAACCCGCCCGTATGCCATCGCCCTGTCGCAGCTCCTCAGTGAGCTGCAGGATCCGGCGCTGGTCGATCGTTTCCCGCTGTTGCGGCAACCCAAGGGAAAACCCAACCGGGCCGCGGTGGTGTTGATCACTAGCAACCGGGGGCTCTGTGGCGGCTTCAACGGCAATTTGATTCGGCTCGCCCGGAACCGTATCGAACGGCTCGAGCAGGAGGGGGTGACGGCCGAGTTACATGGGATCGGTCGGAAAGGCATAGCGTTTTTCCGTTACATCGGGCGCGAGCTGGCGAGGGCGCGGCAGGACATCGGTGACCGGCCACAGGTGGAACACGCTGAGGAGATCATGGCACCGCTCATCGAGCGTTTTCAGGAAGGCACGTTGGATGCCTTGGATGTCGTGTTTGCCAAGTTCAACAATCCGTTGTCCACGCCACCAACCGTGATGTCGATACTGCCGATCACGGCCAACGGATCGGATGATGAGGCGGCAGAATGGAAGCGTGGGGTGGGCAAAGAGCACGCGCAATTCCGACGCGGTGTCGCCAACTACATTCTGCGCCCATCAGCGGAGGAGATCGTCGCCGCGTTGCTCCCGCTCTACGTACGTAACCAGATGTACCGCGCGTTGGTCGAAACGGCGGCGTCGGAGCACGGCGCGCGTCGCACGGCCATGAAGAGTGCCACCGACAACGCCGGCGACATGATCGATCGGTTGCGCCGTACCTATCACCGCGCGCGGCAAGCGCAAATCACCCAGGAAATCGCCGAGATCGTGGGAGGCGCCGAGGCCCTGAAGGGCTAGGCCGCGAACAGAGGAATCTTATGGCTGAGAATACAGGGAAGATCGTCCAAGTCATCGGTCCCGTCGTGGATGTGGAGTTCGAACCCGAGAAGCTGCCGGAGTTGTACACGGCGCTCGAGATCACCGATCCGGGCAACGGCCAGCCACCGGTGCGGGTTGTGGCCGAGGTGCAGCAGCACATCGGTCGCAATCAGGTGCGTGCGGTCGCGATGAGCAGCACCGACGGGTTGGTACGCGGGATGGGCGCCGTCGATACCGGCGGGCCCATTCAGATCCCGGTTGGTGACGCGGCGTTGGGTCGGATCTTGAACGTTCTCGGGGAGCCCGTCGATGATGGTGCGCCGATTTCCGGTGACGTCGAGCGGTGGCCCATTCACCGGGAACCACCCGAGTTCGTGGATCTCGAGCCCAAGACCGAGGTGTTCGAGACGGGCATCAAGGTTATCGATCTCCTCGCCCCGTTCGTGAAGGGTGGAAAGATCGGGCTGTTCGGAGGAGCGGGCGTCGGCAAAACCGTCATCATCATGGAGCTCATCAACAACGTGGCCAAGGGCCATGGCGGCCGCTCGGTCTTCTGCGGCGTGGGAGAGCGCACGCGCGAGGGCAACGATCTCTACCTCGAGATGAAAGAGAGCGGTGTGCTGGATTCCGCCGCGCTGATCTATGGGCAGATGAACGAGCCGCCTGGAGCACGGCTTCGTGTTGGGCTGGCCGGTCTCACGGTGGCTGAGTACTTCCGCGATCGCGAAGGCCAGGACGTGCTCGTGTTCATCGACAACATCTTCCGGTTTACCCAGGCCGGCTCAGAGGTATCCGCGCTGCTCGGCCGCATGCCGAGCGCGGTGGGGTACCAGCCAACGCTGGCCACTGAGATGGGTGACCTCCAGGAGCGAATTACGTCGACCACCCATGGGTCGATCACTTCGGTGCAGGCCATCTACGTGCCGGCCGACGACCTCACGGATCCCGCGCCCGCAACCGCGTTCAGTCACCTCGACGCCACCGTCGTGCTCTCGCGCGCCCTGACGGAGATCGGCATCTATCCGGCGGTGGACCCGCTCGACTCGTCGAGCCGCATCCTCGACTCGCAATACCTCGGGGATCGGCACTACGCTGCCGCGGTCGAGTGTCAGCGCATTCTGCAGCAGTACAAGGAACTGCAGGACATCATTGCGATCCTGGGGATGGACGAGCTGTCGGAAGATCAGAAGAAGGTCGTAGCGCGCGCGCGTCGGGTGCAGCGGTTCCTGTCGCAGCCGTTCCATGTGGCTGAGGCATTTACTGGAACGCCGGGGCGCTATGTCAAGCTCGAGGATACGGTCGAGAGCTTTGAACGTGTGGTGGCCGGTGAGTTCGACCACTTGCCGGAGCAGGCGTTCTACATGGTGGGTGGGATCGACGAAGCAATGGAGAAGGCGAAGAAGCTCGAGGCCGGCGCGTGATGCAAGTCACGGTGATTTCCCCCGCGGGCTCCGTATTTGAAGGTCCAGCGGACAGCGTCATCGCGCCAGCGTACGACGGTGACGTAGGCATCCTTCCCCGTCACGCTCCATTCATGACCCTGTTGGGACAGGGAACTCTCCGGATCAACGCGGGTGGAAAAGTCCAGGTCATCCGCGTTCGCGGCGGGTTCCTCCAGGTAGTGCACGACGCGGTTCGGGTCGTGACAGAGTACGCAGAGCAACCAAACGGAGACGAGGATGCTTCGTAGAGCACTGGTGGTAGTCGTATTGGGGACGGTGGGCTCCGCCGGCGCGGCGGTTGCGCAGACCACCGGCATGCCGAGCTTCAACGCGCCGTACCGCGCGTTCTTGAATCACGAGTTTGGTGGTACGCTCAGCTTTACCTCCGGTCCGGGACCGGATGGGCTTGGGCTCGAGGGGCAATACCGGTTTGGCACGGGCACGTGGGATATTGGGTTGCGCGGTGGGATCTTTGATCCTGACGGGCCCGGCGATACGCGGGTGCTGTTGGGAACGACCTTTCGCAATCGGATCATCACCCACAACCCGGACTTTCCGCTAGACGGAGCCCTCGTGCTGGGTGTGGGTGCCCAATTGGTCTCCAACAACTCAGTTCTCATCATTCCTGGTGGCCTGTCTCTGGGCCGTCGGCTCAACGTCGAAGACTCCGACGTGAGCATCGTGCCCTACGTACAGCCAACGGTCTTCTTGTCGTTCACCGACGATCCCGCGGGTGGCTTCCAGGAAGACGTGAACTTCGCACTCGGCCTTGGCGGAGACTTCCGTTTGAGCCGCTCGTTCGACGTGCGGGTAAGCATCGGGTTGGGTGACCTGGAGGGTATTGCCCTGAGCGCGGTGTGGATTAGGTAGGGCAGGGCTGGCAGGATGAGTGATACGGGCAGGTCGGGCGGAGAGAGGTGCCAGGACTGCTTCCTTTGTCTCTCCTGCCTCTGCTTTTCAAACACATCAACAAGGAGTCGATCATGACGACGGCTCTCGTTCGTGGTACCCTGGTCGCACTGGTTGCCCTCATCGGTGCGACGCCGTCTTCTGCGCAGCTGTTCAACAATCCCGTGTACGTTTCGCCGAGCCACGGCACGGGGCTCAGTCTCAATGGCGAGTATGCGCGCGGTTTCGACGACAGCGAAGATACGAACTTCATCGGGGGCCGGGCTGTCATAGGCCTCGGCCCGCTTACGATTCAAGCCGGTGCCGGTGGCGTGCTTTTCAGCGGTGATCTGGATGTGCTGGACAACGAAATCACCTATGGGGGCGCGGTCGCGCTCAACATCCTGGATCTCCCACTCGTACCCGTGTCGGTAAATGTGCAGGGTGGGGTGGGGATCCTCGACTCGGATCTCCTCGGCAAGCAGACGACTATTCCCCTCTCCGTTGGCGTAGCGATCAACGTGCCGGCTCCCCTCCTCGATATCGAGCCGTGGGCGGCTCCGCGCCTTCAGATCGTGCGCGTTTCCAACGGCTCATCCAGTACGGAGGTCGGCTTTGGTGCTTCGGCGGGGATCAACATCACCCTGCCAACCGGCTTGGGCTTTCACGCAGCGCTGGATTGGGCGTCCGTCGACTTCGATGGCGTGACGGTCAACCCCGTGAGCATCGGTGCCGGGCTGCACTACCGGATCGCCATCCCCGGGCTGGTACCAGGCGGAATCGTGAAGTGAGGGAGTGGGGAGTAGGGGGTAGGGAATCCTTACCCTTTACTCTTCACTGCTGTTGTAGGGCGGCTGTATTGGTCAGCGCCGAGAAAGTGCAGGGAGACGTACGGTTCATCTCCGACGACCCAGCTGTCGTGCGGTGTCGGCGGGATGTAGAACAGCTGGCCCGCTCGTAGCTCGATCACCTCGCCGCCGTCGAAGGCCGCGGTGGCGGTACCCTGCAAGACCATCCCTACGTGCTCGACCGAGCACCGGGTGGCGCCCACACCGGGACCGACGTGCTCGGACCAGCGCCAGCCGGGCTCATACGTTGCCCGGCCGATCGTCACTCCTCCGAGCCGGATGATCTCGAACTTGCCCTTGATCATCTCACGAGTCTCGTCCGGCGTCTCGAAGCGTTTGAGAATCACGTCAACCACGACAGCTCCTCCGGTTTTCGTTTAACTCCATTTCTGGAGTTCGATGATGTTGCCCTCAGGATCACGGACGTAAACAAACTCGAGGGTCCCGACCCCCGGGACGGCTTTGATGGTGATCTCGCCGAGTGCCTGTCCCCCCGCGTCCAATACCTGTTGCCACGTCGCGTGCACGTCGTCAACTGCGAACGCGAGATGGCCAAAGCCCGGGCGATTGGGTTCTGGTCGAACTCCGTCGAGCATAGGCTCGTACGTATAGATCTCGAGCGTTGGCCCGTCGGTCCCGTGACCGGGAAGTCGCACGTGAGCGCCGCGCAGACGCAGTCCGGCCACCCCGACGCCCTGGTCGAGCCATTCCCCCTGCTGATCGCGCTCTGGCGGAACCGCCTCGCAACCGAATACGTCTTGATAGAACTGGGCGAGCGCGCGCCAGTCGCGGGCGACGAGGTTGGTATGGACGTATCGCATGACTGCCGGTTGGCTAGGGTAGTGAAAGTTGTCAGCAGGAGGGGGAGGCGAACAGTCCCTGCGATCCACGAAGACGAGGCTTAGGGTAAGCAACGAGGGCGGTCTCTGGTGAGACCGCCCTTCGTGGATCGCTTAATCTATCGGGAGCGCGGGGGTCGCTACCAGGCGATTGCGTAATTCGAGAAGTGGCGGAGCGTGACCTCGACATACTTGTTCTTCATCTCGATCTCACCGCCGAGCATTTGCCAGAACGCTCCATCCACCGGCTGATAGCCCATACCGAGCTGTTTCTTCTCGATCTCGAAATCGTCCTTGGTAACCTTCCCGTCGCCGTTCAAGTCTCGGTCGGCCAGCTCGTAGTAGATCCGCAGTTTGACGGGCTTAGCATCGGAGAAGATCATGCCGTGCGGCGCAAATCGCACGAGTAGTAGCTCGGGGTCGATGTTGACCTCGATGAGCACCGAGTCGCCATATTCGACGACTGTTCCATCCGGCCGGTACAACAGTGCCTCGTTCGGGACCTCCAGCTTGAGGAAGTGGTATACGGAGGAATCCGCGGTCGGTAGGTAGTCGACCTGTATCTTTTGCCCCTCGCCTCGCTTGGCCCAGAACTGAACGTTGTAAGTCTGAAGTGGTGGCGCGTCAGCGGACTGGCGCAGAAAGTGAGGCATGAACCAGTCGCCGCTGATGGCGTCATCGAAAGATGTTGGGCTCTTCGCCTCCTTCTTGGCGTTCAAGTCGCCCGCTGGCGGACTCATCACGTCAGCGCATGCCGCCAGCAAGAGGCAGGTACCAAGAGCCGTGAACACTCGTCGAATTCGCATGTGTCTTCCCAATCTCTTACGGGCACGCATCAATCGCGCTCCCGTCGTGTTTCTTCACAGGGGTAGCCGTTACCCCATCGGTCGCTCGGTGCAAATGCAGGGTTGGTGCCACCAGCAGCGATCCTGTAACTCGTTGCAAAGCAGATGGTTGCACCCGTGGGCTCCGTACGGGTTGGTGGGCCACTTGTACCGGCGTGGTTCATTTTGACCCACCCCGCGGCGGATCATGGGACCATCTTTTTCGTCGCTGAGGGAGCAACGCGCATCTCCTGAAAGACACGACGGGCGGTGTCAGCGACACCGCCCGTCGTGGATTGTGTGAGCTTGCGGGGTGTTGTCTTACCAGGCCACCGCGTAGTTCGAGAAGTGGCGCACATTGAGCTGCACCCACTTGTTCCGAATCGACCGATCATCTGGATCGAACTTGAACCAGAGATCCCCCTCGCGCGCCTGATACCCAAACCCCATGTCGTGTCGCTCGATATCGGCATCCCGACGGTCCACCTTGCCATCGCCATTGTAGTCGGCATCGGCCAGCTCGTAGTGGATACGAAGCTTGATGGGTTTCCGCGGAGCGAAAATCATCCCGTGGGGCTCGAAATTCACCTGCAAGAGCACGGGGTCGATCGTCACCCCGATCAAGACCGAGTCGCCCGGCGCCACCACGGATCCGTCGGGTCGGTAGAGCAACGCCTCCGACGGGACATGGATAAAAAGGAAGTGGGTGGTGTCGCCGTAGATGTCCGGCTCGTAATCCACCCGCACGTTGGTGGCGGCGTCATACTTTGCCCAGAACTCGACGTGATACGTCTGGAGTGGTGGGGCGTTGACCGATTGCCGCAGCACGTGCGGGAAGAACGGCACCGGCTCGTGGTGGTCGTTCCCCGTTGAAAAGCGGTCGTTGTTCTGCTTCCCGATCGCTTTGCCCTTTCCAAAGAGCAGCTCATCGGTTGGCACGCTCGTCATCTCGCCACATGCGGCCAGCACCAGGCACGCGCTGAGGGCTACGAGCATTCGACGTAATCTCATGTGTGGTTCTCCTGTCTTCCTTACAGTTCCGCGCTGCTGCGTTGTCGGTGTGGCCTTCGCACCCGCCGCGTGCGAGTGGGACCCTACAGTCGAGATGCGCGAGGTCTCGTCCGACGGTCGACATGTGCAGGTACGGTGCCGGTGCCGCAATCAAGTCAACTAGTTGTAGGACAGGGGGTTATGGCCTCAAGGTGTGATTCATGGGGCGAGGCCGATCGTACCAACCTGGTTCAATCCGACCCACTTTGGGTCCCCTCTTCGTTGCAGGTTTTTAGCTGATCGTGATGGTTTTCGGGCCCTATTCGCTCATAAACGTTTTCCGTTCGGCGCTGCTTATCTTCCGACGACACGTCTTCGATGTGGGTCGCCAGAATCCACATGTGTCCGAAGGGATCGCGAATGCGGCCACTGCGATCGCCGTAGACGCGGATTACCACTTCGGCGCCGGCGGACGCCGCACGCTCCGCCGCGGTATTGACATTCCTTACATAGAGGTGGACGCCGGCGGTGTTTCGCCCAGCGTCGTAGGGCTCAGATTTCCCCAGTCCGGCATTTCCTCCGTGAGCATGATATCGAATCACCGATCTGGAGTTCCGCGTGCAGGATCCTGCCAGATGCCGGGTCCCGGAGCGGTGGCACGGTAGAACGCGATCGCTTGTTCTGCTGCCTGGACGATCAGGTAGGGCGTGGCGGTGTGGAAGCCATCGGGGAATCGGTTTGACTGCCATCGCACCAACCTTCTTGTGATATGAGAGACGCAGTTCCGTAAGCGTACACGCGACGGGGCCACTCACAGGGTTCGGTTGCTCTTGCAGGGTGCCCCCCCGCCGGTATCTTGCAAATAGTCCTCGGTGAGTCGTTATGTCGAATCAAGAGCCGGTGTCCCGACGCGATTTTCTGATGGCGTCGGGCTTTTTGTTGGAAGGTGCCTGGGTTGCCTCAAACTTGCGAAGCATCCGGGAAGCGGCGGCGTATGCGCGGATCGCGGCGCACGAGAAGTTCGCCGTCCTTACACCAGGTGAGTCACGGGTCCTCGATGCGATCGCACGCCAGATCTTCCCCAGCGATGAGACACCGGGTGCCCGTGAAGCTGGAATTGTTCGTTTCATTGACCGAGCGCTCGACACCTTCGCATCCGACTCGTTAGCACCCATTCGTGCAGGCCTCCGCGAGCTACAGGCGGAGGTCGAGAAGCGATACTTCGGAATTCCCACCTTTGCCGATCTCACCTCGGAACGTCAGCAAGGACTGCTGCGCGATATCGAGGATTCAGAGTTTTTCGAAGTGGTGCGCACCCTGACGGTTACCGGGATGTTCGCCTTACCAACGTATGGTGGCAACCGAGACGAGATCGGATGGCGATTGCTCGGGTTCGATCCGAGTCCCGTCTTCACCCCACCGTTCGGCTCCTACGATCAGGCCTATCACGAGGACAACGGATGATCGGAAGATCGGTCGCGCAGCCAGCGTTCGCGTTGAGATCCGAGGTCGACTTCGTGATCATCGGATCCGGTGCGGCGGGTGGCGTGATGGCCAAGGAGCTCTCGTCCGCCGGCTTCGATATCGTGCTACTGGAGCAGGGCCCGTGGAAGACGGAAGGCGATTTCCGTCACGACGAGATCGATTCGGGTCTGACTGACGAAGACGCGAGAGATCCGCAATGCTTTCGAGCGACGGTCGATGCGGAACCCGAATGGCGCCCAGCAGCCCATTACCTGCCTGTGGTGGGTGGGACCACCGTCTATTTCACCGGAAACTATTGGCGATTTCGCGAAGCCGACTTCATCGAGAGCAGCCTGGTGGGGTCCGTTCCAGGCACCGGGATGGTCGATTGGCCCGTCACCTATAGCGATCTCGAGCCCTACTACACGAAGGTCGACTGGGAGGTCGGTGTGTCGGGTGCTCCTGGTCCGAGCGATCCACCTCGCTCCCGTCGTTATCCGATGCCCCCGCTACCCGTCAAGTCATCGGGTGTGCTGCTGGAGCGCGCCGCGAGAAAGCTGGGATGGCACCCGTTCCCTGCACCGATGGCGATTCTCTCTCGCGCATACGAGGGCCGCGCTCCATGCCAACATTGTGGTTTCTGCATGGGCTTTGGCTGCGAGTTCGGTGCGAAGTCCACCAGCCTCTCGGCAATGATCCCGCGCGCGCTGGAGAGCGGGCACTGTGAGATTCGTACAGAGTGCACGGTCGCGCGGATCGAGACGAACCGCGAGGGTCGGGTACAGGATGTGGTGTACTTCGACCGCAGCGGTGCCCTCCACGCGCAACGCACGAAGGCGGTTGTCCTCTGTGCCAACGGGGTGGAATCACCGCGCCTGCTGCTCATGTCGGACTCCAGCCGTCATCCGCACGGGTTGGCGAACTCCACCGGCAACGTAGGACAGTATCTCATGGGCAACGGGCAGGTGCATGTGTACGCTGTTTTCGACCGGCCACTCAACGAGCACAAGAGCGTCCAGGTTACCCGTGTGATCTGGGATTTCTATGATACCGACCCGTCGCGTGGCTATTACGGTGGGGGCGGGATCGACGCGCGATTTCAGTTCAACCCCATTGGCTTTGGGATAAACGGCCTTCCTCCGGACGCCCCCAGGTGGGGTGCCGAGTACAAGCGGATGCTGGGTCGGTACTTCAACTACACGGTGGATGTGTGCGGCCACACGACATCGCTTCCGATGGCGACCAACACCGTCACGCTCGCGCCGGAATCCACGGATCGGTTTGGCCGTCCCGGAGTGTGTGTCACGTACACCGATCACCCGGACGATCTCGCCATTCAGGAGTTTTTCCTGGAGCGCTGCCGAGAGGTGGTGGCAGCGATGGAACCGTTGAAAATGTGGAATCGCCCGGTACGAGAGACGCGCGGTCTGGCGCATCTCCTGGGCACGTGCAGGATGGGGAATGATCCGGAGACATCGGTCGTAGACCGGTACCACCGGGCACACGATGTGCCCAACCTCTTCATCTGTGACGGGAGCAATCTCGTGTCGTCCGGCCGCGGTCAGCCCGTGATGACTATCCAGGCGCTGGCCTTTCGTGCAGCGGAACATCTCATCAATGCGGCACGCAGCGGAGAAGTGTGATCCAACCACGCCCTCCGCGCTGAGTGAATAGGAGTGGGAAGTAGGGGGTAAGAAGTGCTACCGGTTCAACCACTCAAAACGTACTGCTCACCGCTTTTTGCGCTTCGCCCGGACAGTCATCAGTCCCCATAGCCAGTCGATCTTGTACGTCTCGATTCGCTCGACCGTAAACCCATTTGCTTCCAAGAACTGGACGAACTCGGTAGAGCCATAGGTGCGATGATGTGCCTTGCTCACGAGCCGTAAGACTCGGTCACACAGTCGGCACGCGAGGAAGTCGTCGCACCAGTCGGTGATCACGAGCCCACCGTCCGGCTCAAGCATCTGGGCGATCTGCGCGAGAACTTCCCCGGGCTGACGCCAGAAGTGAAACGAGCTGGCGGAGACGACCCAACTGACACTTTGTTGTTGAAACGGAAGGTGGCTCACGTCACCCCGGATGAGCGTCGCCTTGCCCTGTAACCGCTTCCTGGCGAACTCCAGCATCTTCCACGACAGGTCGAGACCGAAAGCACCGGCACTCGGGTACCGCTCCACCAGCTTTGCCAAGAGCGGCCCCGTGCCACACCCGAGGTCGAGCACGTTCTGGTCATCGGCAACTTGAAGGAACCGCAGCGTTGCCTGCGTGGAGGGTTCAACATAGTGCCGCCAGCGTTGGTCATAGCTCGCGGACCGTCGGTCATACTCTCGGCGAACCGGTGCGTGACTCACCGCGGTTGCCCGGGCCGATACCCGAGTGCCGGAAGAACCGCTCCGACAACGAACGCGGCTGCCAAGGGTCCAATGAGCGGCAGACGTAACCCACTCGTGAACAGGGACACCACCGAGATGACGACGATGAGCGCGAGCAGCACCCAGGCAGTTAGGCCTTTGTGGACCGGAGCCAGCCACGCGCCGGTGACGACGGCGGCTACCCCCATGGCGAGGTGTCCGGTGATCTTTCCGAGCAGCCAGGGGGTGGTCTGATCTGCAACGCCGGCGCGGGTCAAAAGGGTGACGACGAGTCCGTCGATCAGCAATACCGCCACTGCGGCCAGTGGCAGCACGAGCACCCACCGCAGGACGATCACCACCGTCGCGGTCACGGTTTTGATCGTGGGTTCGATCGTCACAATATCACGCCGGTGCAGACCGGCCTGGCCTATGCCGATGCGCTCGCGGCTTCGACAGCGAGGGTCGCAGTGGGCGTCAAGCCGAATTGCACCCTGAGCGTGCCCAGCTGACCCATATGATAGGACTCGTGCCACATGTAGAAAACCATGGTGTCCAGCACCTTCTTCTCGCCGTGGGGCGTATCGGGGCCGCCTAGCGAGCGCAGGAGGTCTGAGTCGCTGGCCGATTCCAGAGCGCGGTGAATCTGTGTAGAAGTCTCGGTCCAACCGCGCTTCAATTCCTCGATGCTTGGATACCCGCTGCCATCGGAAGCGCCGCTCGTTCCAAAGAGGTCGGCATAGGGGTTCGGGGGGTCGTGGCCGAGTAGCTTCATCATCTCGAGGCGGTAATGACAGAGATGCCCGATGATCCATGCGATCGAAGGGCCATCGTCGCCACGAGCTCGTCGCCTCGCGACATCGTCCGGAAGGTCGTGCAACACGAGCGGCACGATGAAGTCGGTGAACTTGAGGCTTTCGGCAATCGGCGTTGCGAGCGTTGGCATCCTGTTCCTCCAATTCCGGCGGGATGTGGCTGCCGATCTAGCTGAGTCGGTTGCTGGAAACGAGTAACATTGGATACGTAGCTCTGCAAACCAGACTGGGTCAGGCTGCCCCCTTGGGGTCACACGCCAATGTTCTGATTCAGCCGCAACAGATTGGTTGGATCGTATTCCATCTTGATTTTGCGAAGCCGCTCGAAGTTGCCGGCGTAGTTGGCCCGGACCTTCTCCTGATCGTCTCCGGACATGAAGTTCACGTAACCGCCCTCGAGCGAGTGTGCTCTCAGTGCCTCGTGATAGGCGCGACCCCACGCGATGTTCGCCGCGCTTTGCTCAGGATTCGGCCAGCTCGGCCCGAGCCCGGTGGCAAAATTGACGTTCCGATAGGCGAAGGCCGTTTCGTGCGATGCCACCCGATGGCACGCGCCGTTGATTGGGAATATGAGCGTTGCTGTCTGTACGCACGGTATGGTGGCACCGTACTCGAGGTGCACGTCGATTGCCCCTTCGGTAATCTCCTCCGCAAAACAACCTTTCCAATAATGGTAGAGCCCCGGCGGCAACAGCTCGTCAAACAAAGTGTTGATCGCGGGGTATGGCATGCGGCCCACGTATTGGCCAATCACCTTGCCCACCCTGGAAAGGCGCGATCGCACTCCGTCGTCTTCAGCGGGCGGGCCACTCCAGCACGTCAAGACGACGGTCACTGGTTTCCCGTGCCATTGCTCTGGCAGGAATGGGAGTGATGGTCCGAGCGTAATGCCGAAGATGGCATTCAGCTGCTCCGGCGCCTCTGCGATCAAGTCGAGGTATCCGCGGAAGGGTTCGCCGTCGAGCGGATAGAACGTCGGACCCCCGAGGATCTCGGCGACTGAGTGCAGCCGATACTCGAACGAAGTGACCACCCCAAAGTTGCCTCCGCCGCCACGAATGGCCCAGAATAAATCTGGGTGTTGGTCCTCGCTACAGGTGAGAAAGCGGCCATCCACCGTGACGACGTCGGCGCTCACCAAGTTGTCGCACGAGAGGCCGCAGCTTCTGACAAGGTGCCCCATGCCGCCCCCCAACGTCAGCCCCGCGATACCCGTGGTCGAGACGATTCCGCCCGGTGTCGCGCAGCCAAACGCATGCGTGGCGTGGTCGACATCGCCCCACGTACACCCGCCCTCCGCGCGAACGGTCCGGCGTTCACGATCGATCCGGACGCCCCTCATCCGGTTGAGGTCGAGCACGATCCCTCCGTCGCACGTCCCGAAACCGGGGACACTATGGCCGCCACCTCGGACGGCGAGCAGCGTATCGTGCTCGCGCGCGGTCCGGACTGTGGCGCGCACGTCAGCCACTCCCGCGGCCCGGACGATCAATGCCGGACGTCGGTCATGAGCGGCGTTGTACACCCTGCGTGCCCCGTCGTAGCGAGCGTCACCTGGCCGGATGAGGTCGCCACGAAGCATGTGTTCGAGATGGTGAATCGCGTCAGGATGGATAGGGGTCTGCCCTCGAAGTGGGGTCATGACCTGCGGGGTCGTCATGCGCCGGTCTGAGCATCCTTTCCTGTCAGGCGGTGCGGGCGCTAATCACGATGGCATGGGCGCGCCGTTGGCGGGTAGCCTGTTTCGACAATTTGAAGCCGCCCAGGCGGGGCCGGAAGTGGGGTCGGGGAGAGACTCAGAGAAACCGGTCTGACAGATCAGGTGTGGGAACCATGCACTGATCTTTCTTGCCAAACCACCGGTACCGATTCTTGGCGATGATGTCGTACACGAGGTCCCGTAGGGGCTTTGGGATGATGATGGCCGTGTAGGCGAGTGGCCAGAGGTGACCCAGCCCTTTCGCGACGCGGAGCGCCGCGGTCGACTTGGTGAAGTACCGCTCCCGCTCCACCAAAACGAACGTCTCGAAGGACTCAGTGGGAATGTGAAACTGTGCAAGCAATGCTTGGCCTGCCTCGGATTGGAGTGCTGCGAAACGGAATCGCTGGGCACGGTCCCGTTTAATGGCGAACTGGACGACACTATTGCAGAGGTTGCAAACGCCGTCGAATAGCAGAACGGGCTTTTCGTGACTCATGTAGGATGAGTCGCTGCTACCCGCTGTTCTCGCCGAAGAGCCCAGCGGCAAGCTGCTGGATGCTGAGGCTTCGCGTCTCGGCGGGTCCCCACGCTCATTCACCCGTTTCATCGGGGCGAAAGAATCCCCAGCTCTGGAGCTTTTCGGAGACCGTCACGTGCCCCGTGCTCTGGTAGCCAAAACGCTCGTACAACGAGATGTTGCGTGGATCTTCCGTGGTGAGCGATACCCCACACGACGCGGAATCTTCGCGCGATTGGTCGTGCACGGCGTGAAGCAGGGGGCGAGCGAACCCAAGCCCCGCGTGGGAGCGACGAACGCCAATCATGTTGAGATGGTGATGCGGCTGCTCGATGTGAAACGTCTTACATGCTTCGCCAAACGCTTCATAGCGCGCGCGAGCAGCGGCGCCAAGCTCGTGCCACACGCTTTCGCGTAGTTGGTGGAGCTCTTCAGGAGCCGGGGTATTGCGCGGCAGGGTGACGATGGCAACGGCCACCACGCGGTCGCGATCCGTCACGGCGAGGACGGGTTCCTCTCGGAAGACACGGGCCATCACAAAGAACGAGACCAGTGTTTGCAGGTGGGCGTCGTAGGCGGTTCCGACAGGTCCCAGCACGTACCGCATGACCGGGTACTCATGAAACGCATCACAAAGCACGGCAACGGCGTCAGCCGTCCGGTCCCGCGTTAGGTGTATTACTGCGCTCACAGGTCTTTTCTGAAACAGATGATGCGCCTCGCTTCGGTGAATCCGAGTGATCTGTGCGCGGCGGCACTCGCATCGTTGTCGATAGCGGTGTCGGACGCGAGTTCCGTGCAGCCCTGGGCCCGCCCCCACTCCTCTGCTGCTCTCACTAATGCGGCGCCCACTCTTTGTCGGCGCTGCCTGGGGTGGACGTACCAACCCTCGAGATACGCCACCCGTCCAGAATAGCAATCTTCCGCATAAGGTCGGACCGACAACTCGACGAACCCCATGGAGCGACCGGAACCATCGAACGCTATGAGCACCGCCGCAGGACTGTCGCGTTTCCCGTCAAAGTACGCGGCAATCTCGCTAGCGTGCTCCCCTGTTGTCGAAGGCCAGAGCGCTTGCCGCATGCGTTCCCAGTCCGCGGCGTCACCGGGCACGACAGGACGGACGAGCATGCCGCGAATCGCAGAAGGCATTGCGTCAGACCTCCTGAGCGCTAGTGGACCTTGTATTCGAGCAAGACAGTGCCGGTCTTTGGATATAGCTGGTGCTTTGTTAGCTCGAGCTTTCTCCCGGAGACCGGCGCCGGCAAGAGCGGAAGGCCTTTCCCAAGCAAGACGGGAATCAGAGCAATCTCGACGGTGTCAACCAACCCGATGCTCAGGAGGCTATGGAACAGCTCACCGCCCCCAAACAACCAGATGTCCTTACCAGATTCTCTTTTCATTTTGGTTAGCAGCTTCTTCGGGTCATTGGATACCGTCGCGTCAGGACAGTCTGCCTGGCTGAGGCTGCGGGAGAACACGATCGCCTTCATGCCGGGCATACTGCCCCCACCGCCCATCTTCTTGGCGGCCTCATACGTCTTACGACCCATAACCAGGGTATCGAACTGCCCAAAGAGCGCACCAAAGTCGATATCGGGATCTATGACGATCCAGTCGCTCTCCCCATTGGGACCGGCGATGAAGCCGTCGAGGCTCATGGCGACCGAAAAGCGTACGCGTCTCATGTCGCTGTTGAGGGCCGCCTCTTGCGCAGACAAATGTGGTTGGCTTCGCCAAAGCCGCGATCGGCAAACAGTGCGCGAGCCTCACGATTAGTCGCGTGCGTTCGCAGCAGCATTTCGCTGCACCCCGCATCCCACGCCACACGCTCCGCCTCGGCAACGAGGGCACGACCGACACCGCACCTCCTGCCGTGCTCCTCGACGTAGAGCTCGGTAAGCTCGGCCCAGGGAGTAGAGTAGCATACCGATCGCATTATCTGCATGCACGCAAAACCAACGATCTCATCAGCAACCTCGGCAACTAGGACCCGCTCCCCTCCAGCCGAACCAATCCCGAACACGCCGGAAACACCGTTGAACTGCTGGTTTAGTTCGCGGAGTCGTTTGGCGTCGCGCGTTTCTGCTTCACGAATTCTCATCTTCCACCAAGGCCCCGCGCCATCGCGGCCACCGCGACGCCAAGTGCCACGAGGTGGAGAGAGACAATGATCCATCGTGTCATTGGGCTGGTGCCGTCCGCGAGAAGCCGGGGCTCCGGTTCGTCGTCAGCCCAGGTCCGTGGGCAGATCTTCGGAAGGTTGAGAGCCTTCCGACAGTGCGAGCCGCGCCGCCACCCCTTCCATCTGCCGCCGGCGTAGCCGCGCCCAACTGGGCAGCCGCAGCGCCCCGAACCCGAACATGCCGAGCCCGAACATCGAGAGCGGAACGGCGACGCCCAACGCTCCCGCGCTGCCGCTAATAGCGGATGTAATCAACGCCACCAGCGCGAAGCCGACCATGCCGAGGCCCAAGCCCATGAACGCGCGGGCATCACCCTTGACCGTCTGCAGGCGGAGCCGGTGTCCGGTGGGGGTCGGCTCGAGGAGCGCCTGCAGGTTGCCGTTGGTCCATTGACGAAAAGGGCCGTCGTACCGCACGGAACCACGAGCGTCGAACGTCTCCCGCAGATCGATGACCAACCGTTCCCACTCTTCGTCGGTGAGCGTTCTGCCGAGCTCCACGGTTTGTCCCACACCGATCGGAAATCCAAGGAATTTGCGTGAGGCGGATCGACCGGCGTGATCGACCGAGCGTGCGGCCTGCGCAACGAGTTCAGGTGGGATACCGACTTCGCGTCCTATCTCTTGGAGGTCGGCGAGCGTCATCCCCTCACCGGGCTGGAGTGCGCGCCGCACGCTCTGCTGCGCCTGCGCGGCCCGCTCGAAAATGTTGGCGACCTCTTCCTCGTTATAGCGTCGTTCGGTCATACCGATGCAAGATCGCGGATCTGATAGAAGGATGGAAGGTGGGAAAGATGGAAAGTCCGTCCATCCTACGTCCGTAAGCAGTTGTTGCTAGTCTCCAGTAGGCCGGACACTCGCGGCCTCGACCATCAGTACGACGGACCGCTCTGGCGCCCTGGTTCGATGCATGACCCCCCGGGGCACAACGAATCCCTGTCCCTGCCCGAGCTCGACATTTTGATCCTCGAGATCGATCAGAAAACGACCCTGTACGACGTAAAAGAACTCGTCCTCTCTGTCGTGCTTGTGCCAGTGAAACTCTCCATGCAGTACTCCCAAGCGCACTACGCTATCGTTCACCTGGCATAGCGTCTGATTGAACCACCGCTCCGTGCACGCGTCTGCCAAAGCCTTGATGTCGATCATTGTAAGCGGTGGGAAACGTACATCGGTGTTGATGGCATAGGGGCTTCGATCCATGGGTCCTCCCATCGTTGACTGCAGACTAGGGTGTCACCCGCTCTCCTGGTCCTTCGAGGCGCGGTACTACAGCCACCGCCACCGCGGCCCACAGTAAAAAGACCAACAGGGGAAACGCCAGCTCACCATCGACCGCCGGAATGACCCTCTCCACGAACGGCAGACTAGCGTTGGCATTCGCATGCATCAAGGCCGGCAAGAAGAGATTGCCCTGCGTCCGGTTGTACATCCAGGTGAATACCATGGATCCCGATACGGTGAACAGCGTCAGAAAAAGCACGCCGACGCCATAGGCTGGTATGTGCCAGGCGCCATGTGCTAGGCCAATGAGCACGCTGGCTCGAAGTGCCCCGACCTTTCCTTGTAGGGCGGGTAGCATGACGCCGCGCCACCCCAACTCTTCTCCAAGCCCACCGCCCAGAAAGAAGCGCGTTGCCAGAAGCGAACCAAAGACCAGGACACCTTCCGCGATGGGCATCGGGCTGAAAGGGCTGAGAGGGCTTCCGAACACGCTGCGGAGTGGAAGCGCGACGAGCACGAGGATGAGGGGGAGTCCGAACGCCAGCGCCGTCCAGCCCGGGTGGCGAACGGGGATGCGGAGTTGTCGGAGCAGGTTCAGCGCGCCCCGTGCGCCACCGAACAGTGTTGCGACCACGATGCCCGCCAGGCTTGGTCCAAACTTGACGATCAGACGCAGGCTTTCGTCGAGTGCCGGGTCCGGCGACACGATCCGGCGGATGGCGTAGGCACCCCACGAGATACCAAACGCGAACGCGAGGTAGGTCCAGACCTTCCGCAACGCGAGCGAGCCGGCGGTGTCGGCTGCCAATCTCAGTGAATAGGCCTGCTAGCGACGACCATCCGCCTTGCGCAGGAACTCCCGGATCACACGTACGGTCTCCTCGGGATTGTCGTGCATGATGATGTGGGCTGCACCGGGGATAATAGCAAACTCGCTTCCCGAAACGAGGCTCGCATGCCTTCGCACCGTAGCCGGCCGGGCTTCATCATACTCCCCTGTCACGAAGAGCGTCGGCACACGAATCATTGAAAGCGAGTCGGTCACGTCAAAGTCCCGCAGTGTGCCGGTCGCCGTGAACTCACTCGGCCCCCACATGTACTGGTACAGCACGGTATTGAGTTGTGCGAATGTGCTGTCGAGATCGGCCGACCACGGCACCTTGCGCGCGAGGTAGAGCTGGTAGAAAGCCATCACGGCTTCTTGGTATTCCGGTGCCTCGAACGTGCCAGCCGACTCGTGCCGAGCAATAGTCCGTTGTACAGAGTCGGGCAAGGTGAGCAGGAGGCTGTCCGCGTCCGCGACCCAGCGAGCCGCGTCGAGCGCCGGGCTTGCGAGAACGAGGCTCTTCACGGCTGCCGGGTTCATGAGCGCATACTGTGTCCCGAGCATCGTGCCCCATGAGTGACCCAGTACGTGAAGCCGCTCGACCCCTAGCGCCCGCCGAAGCGAATCGACCTGCGCGACGAATTGCGGAACGGTCCACAGCGTGGTGTCGTTCGTGATCTGCGAGCGTCCAGCACCAAGTTGATCGTGGAAGATTACGGGTCGCTCGTCGCCCAACGCCGCCAGGGGGTTGAGATAGTAGCTGGGTGCTCCTGGCCCTCCGTGGAGCAACAGCAGCGGCGTTCCCGGTCCGGTGCCGACAATGCTATACCACACCCGCCCTCCCGGAACGTCGACATATCCCTCGCCCGGCGTGAGATTTGAGTGTCGCTCGGCGCAGCCCGCACCGAGGGCGAGCGCGAGGAAGACCAGGCCCGCAAAGGGACGACCGGGTACGGGGCCTGTCATCGAGAGCCTCCACACGTAGTCATTGAAGGGTCGGCACATAGGTTAGTAAGAAGGTCACACCCCACGGGCCGGCGGCACAAGGAAGAACTGATACCCTAATACACCATGAAGGACCGAGAAAAAGGAGAGAGCTTTATGGCCATGGCGAGGGACGTCGGTCAAACGAGGTACACGACGCCGTCGGATCGAGAGCTCGTCATCACCCGCGTGTTTGACGCACCACGGACCGTGCTGTTCGACGCGTGGACGAAACCCGAGCACGTTTCGCAGTGGATGTTGGGGCCGACTGGCTGGACGATGCCGGTCTGCCAAATCGACCTCCGTCCGGGTGGAGAGTGGCACTTCGTGTGGCGACGCAGCGATGGCACCGAGATGGAGATGCGCGGTGTGTACAGGCAGATCGTGCCACCGGAACGGCTCGTTCACACGGAGGCGTGGGGAGGGAAATGGCCCGAGACGACCAACACGCTCACCTTTTCCGAAAAGAACGAAAGAACCACGGTCACGTGCACCATCCTCTACCCATCGCAGGCGGCCCGTGGCGCGGCGATGGAGACCGGCATGAAAGAAGGAGTGAACGTGAGCTACGACCGGCTCGCCGAGTACCTGCGAACCGTTGAGTGAAGCAGTGAGCCTAGGATGCTTCTGCGCGCCGATGTTGGAGCAGGGCGAAGAGGGCGGCCCCGAGCCCCGTTAGCTCTAAGGCCAACCCGATGAAGATCGGCCCTGTGGCCGGTCCGGTAACTGCCACTAATCCGTACAACCGGATGGCGGCGAACCCGGCCAAAGCGGCGGCGGTAGCCCACAGGCCGGGTTCGATCCATTCGGCGCGGCGCGCGCACGCCGCCAGGAAAATCCCGAACCCGATCTCGAACCCACCGTAGGTGGCTCCGAAGTCGATGCGTGCCGTGGGCGTTGGTAAGGGAATCTCGATGAGGCTGGCCATCGGCAAGGGCCAGAAGGTGAAGGCGATCCCGAAGCCAACGAAGCCGATCGTGGCTAACCACAGTACTAAGCGCGCGAGCCTCAAGGCTCGCGCTCCGCCGAGATGCGGATCATCACAGCGCGGATGGACAGAATACCGACGGTCAGCACGCCAGCCCAAATCACGCTCGTCATTACCCGGCCTGTCACTTCATGGGCATCGAGCGGGAACGCCAGAACCGAATGCACGAGCCCGGCTGCGGCATCCAATCGTGTCGTGGGCACTTGGTTCATCGCCCGGCTGAAGAGCACGGCAAAGATGAGCGTCGTCACGATGAAGTGCGTCGCTGCGATACCTGCAAATAGCGCAGCCGCCCGCTGCGCGCTCACGGCCGGATGAGGCTGTGCAGCTCCTGAAATGTGCGCCGCGGTTTGATGCCGGGTGGCAAGTTGGGATGAACGGCCTTCGCGAAGAAATCGTTTGCGTCCTTCTTGGTCTCCCACACCTCGATGACACGCCAGCCGCCTTGGGTCGCGTATGCATAATGGAGCACGAATCCGGGAGCCCTCCGCAACGCGTCCGCGAGCACCACCTGCATGCCATCGTAGCCCTGTTGGGTCTGGCCGGGAACCTCGGCCGTAACGAGGACTGGCATAGTTGCCCTCTGTGTGGCCCGAGTCTGTTGGTAGTGTACGCTTTGAGGACGGGTGGTGTCTCGGACCCGCCCCGCGTGTCTGTCGCTAGTCAAACATTTCTCACTCATGGCCTTACGCGCCAGAGGGGTGACACGAAACACCTACCAGGTGGCGTAGACGAGAAAAGCGCCAAGCAGGAGCGAGAACACACCAGCTGGCCTAAAGAGCCTTCTCATCTTCTGAAGTGACCAAAGTCCAAACCGCCGATGGTAGGAGGGTGGTGTGAACATCAGCCCGACACCCACCGCTGTCAGGACGTATCCAAAGACGGTCAGCGCCATCGGGAAGGCTGACCGTCCTCCGTTGAGAATGAACGGCACGCCAAAGCCAAGGCAGATGAGAATCTCGAGCGGGTGCATGTAAGGAAGACGGCAGTACCGCATGGCGAGATCCACCCATTGGTCGGGCTTCGCGATCATGAACACGCTGATCGCCATAATCAATACTCCAAAGATCAGGATCGCGTACATGCGACGTGCTATTCCCCCTTGGGGTTCATAACTCAGCGGCCCGTCTACCACCATGCCGTTTCAACAACGACAGAACGTTGTGTGCCTGCGCTGCGTGGGCGATATCGAGGGCGGTGCGTCCGTTGCCCGCGACGATGTTCGGGTCTGCGCCATGATCCAAGAGCAGCTGCACCAGTTCTTCGCGACTCCCGAATGCTGGGGCGTGCTTTCCCTCCACATTCTCATGTACCAACCATGCGGCCCAATGAAGGGGAGTGGCGCGAGGGATCTCCCACTGATCACGCAGCTCGTTGACGGAGGCGGGATCTTCGCGTAGCCTCGCCTCCACGTGTTCACGGAAATGGAAGCACACGGCATCGTGCAGATCGATTGCACAATTCGTTCGCATCCACCGGACGATTGCCTCTTGCTGGTTGTGCTGGGCCCACGAGAGAGGCGTCGCTGTGAATGGGTTCTCGCGATTGGTGATATCGGCGCCTTTGGCCACGAGCCGTTGTACCATGGAGAGATCGCCAGTCCAGGCAGCCCGGTGGAGTGCAGTGCCGTTGTTGACGCCCGTCATATTCCAATTGCCATCGTGCTCGAGCACAAAGTCCACGGCATCGCGCTGCTGGTTGACGTAGGCAAAGAGCAGTGCGAGTCCGATCGCATCCCGCTGGGTCATCGCGCGGCCATTGCGCATCGGGCGAGCCCGCAGATGCCCGCTGGCGTCGAAGCAATCACGCAGCAGGTCAAGGCGACCGAGCGCGGCCGCTGCGCAGACATCGACCTTTGCACCGAGCTCGATCATTTTCTCCGCGGCACGGGGTGCGTGATTAGCTAGCGGGAGGGTGAGTGTCAACTCGACCTCGGCGCCGTAACGCAACAGAAGATCCATGAGCCGACCCGATATGTTGGCGTCGCTCGCCTGTTTGCTGGTTATGAGCAGTCCCATGGTCGTACCGCCACCCGGTCCCAGGGTCGAGGCATTTACGTCGGCACCGGCCTCGAGCAGCAACTGCGCAATCGCCACGAGGTTATGGGGCACTGGTTCTGGCCGCATCGGGTTTCGCGCAACGAAGTGCAGCAACGTGGCACCGGTGACGTAGTCGTATGGCGGCCCGAGGTTGGTCCGCGCGTGCACCAGGTCCGGATGTGCGTGCAGCAGGCGTCGCAAGCGATCGATGTCGCCGGCATCAAGAGCAGCGAGCGCGTCATCGAACTGGGGGTGCGGTTCGTATTGGGCGATTCGCGGCCCCAGCTCGACATGATGTTTGAGCGCAGCCCAGCTCGGGAAGCCGTACTCCCGCGCGAGCACCAACTGCGCACCAGCCACGTTGAACGGTCGATTCAGGACTTCGCGAAGGGATTGGCCCTTGATGCGGGGATGATGAGCGGCGATGCGTGCGGCGGCCGGGGGTTTTCCCGCACGGTGATCGCGGAGGAGCTCTTTGGCTTGCCGTTTGAGCTGCTGGAGGTCCGGACGAGGGGGCAGGGAACGAGTGGGCACAATGCGCTCCTTTCACTAGCGCCCGGTGTCCGCTAACGGGCCGAAAGAAGCGTCATCGCTCCATGGTGACTGCATAGGCGGGACTCGGTCCCTTTCCGCGGACGGGAAGCGCCCTACACGCTTGCGCCTACGGTAGCCGTCGCCGAGCGGGGAGTCAATAGACCCTGGCGTGACGACACGGAACGCCGCATAAGATGGTTGCGAGAGCCGCTTATCGACGAAGATGGCTAGAGGGCGAGAGATTATGAGAGACAGCCCGTCGCGCTGGAGGGGCATCATGAACCAGTGTCTTTTCGTCTGTGCGGGTACGGTCGCGGTGATGAGCGGAATGACTGCCGTGCTCAGCGCGCAGACATTGGACTCGACCGCGTTCGACCGTTATCACCGATCGCTCGACTCGTTGGTGCCGGCACTTCTCGAGGAGTTGGCGACGCCAGGAGCCGCAGTGGCTGTGATCCGCAATGGGCATGTAGTGCTTGCCAAGGGGTACGGCTGGGCCGATCGTGAGCAGCAACGGCCCGTCACGACGAACACGCTTTTCAACATCGGATCGATCTCGAAAACCGTTGCTGCGTGGGGGCTGTTGCGGCTGGTGGAGGATGGCAAGCTCGATCTCGATGCAGCGGTCGGACGCCACCTCTCGCGATGGCAGTTGCCGCCATCCGAGTTTGACCACAGCCGGGTAACGTTGCGGCGGTTGCTGAGTCACACGGCCGGGCTGAGCCTGCACGGGTACCCCGGTTTCGACCCGTCGGTGAAGCTGCCGACTGTCGAGGAGTCGCTATCGGGCGCGACTAACGGCGTGGGGGACGTTCGGGTGATCATGCAACCGGGTACCACGTGGCGGTACTCCGGTGGCGGGTATACGATTGCCCAGCTACTCGTCGAAGAGGTTACAGGGCGGTCGTTCGACGATTACATGAAGGAGCTGATCCTCCATCCCCTGGGCATGACCTCCAGCTCCTATGTGTGGGACGATGTGGTCACAACACGGGCGGCCACCCCGTACGGACCATTCGGCCCGATCCCGGGTCCGCGGTTCACCGAGCAGGCCGCCGCCGGTCTCCAGACCAGCCTCGTCGACTTCGTTTCGTTTGCACTCGCCAGCATGTCGAGTGCGCGAGACGATCTCGCGACGACGGTCCTCCCCGCGCGCGTAGTTGCCGCGATGCAAGAGCCCGCGTTCGCGTCGCCGCATTATGGCCTGGGTTACGAGGTGTTCGATGGACAATCTGGAGCCCGGGCTGTGGGCCATGGCGGGGCCAATGAGGGATGGATGGCGCGGTTCGTCGTGGTGCCGCGGTCGGGTAATGGGCTCATCGTGATGACCAACTCCACCCTTGGCGGCAGCGTTCATAGCTATCTCTTCTGCGAGTGGGGACGGGCGGTCCTCGCGGAGACGGGGCCATGCCGTAGGGGCATCGGCGCCGTCATCACATCTGCCATCAATCGCGAGGGCGCCAAGGCTGCGATCGAGCGCTATTGGCAGCTGAAGCGGTCGGATCCCGAAAGCTATGACTTCCGGGAGTTCCACCTCAACCAGGTGGGGTATGCGCTCTTACGCACCAACCGGTTCGAGGACGCGATCGCGATCTTTCAAGCCAATGTTGCCGCGTTTCCCGATGCCTGGAACACGTACGACAGCTTGGGCGAAGCGTACATGCTACACGGCGAGAGGGCATTGGCGATCGCGAACTATCGTAAGTCGCTGGAGCTGAATCCACAAAATCAGAACGCCGTCGCGATGTTACAGCGACTCGGCGCGAGGTGATTGAGGCAGACCGCGCGCGGGTGGCCATGGGCGACTTCAGCTCCGCTCCCAGCGCACCTCGTATCCATCACGGCTGCCTCGGGCGCGGCGCAACATGTCGAGCAGCCCGGCGTCGGCTCCAGCGTCCTCGAGAAGCTGAAGGGTGTCACCGTCGATGTAGTAATCCTGATCCGTACCGGACGTTTCCTCCAATTGCTCAACTAGGATCTGGAGCTGAGCCTCGGTAATCTCCCCGATGCGTCGTCCGCGTTCTTGGTCGTAGAGTTGAATCACGGAGGTTCCTCGCGTTGATGAAGTTCGCGCCACTCGATGAAACCACCGGTAAGCTGCCAGGGTGGAGCCAGCGGCCGCAAGGCACCTCAGTAGTACTGCTTTAGAAGTAGGTGGCGAGGGACAGCTGCACCCGGGCGTGATCTGCAGGGTTGTTGAACCGATCGTGGGAGCGACCGCGCACGTAGTTGAGCTTGACCACTGACTCGGGCGTCGGCCGGAAGTTCACACCGAGGCTGAGCTGGCGCACGTTGTCCCCGGTGACGGCCGTGTCGAAGTCGACGACGTCGACGCGAACGCCGGCGGAAAAAAAGGAACTGGGCATCGTCTTGACGAGTCCGTAGCCGAAGTCGCGGAGCACCTCGACATAGAGCCCGCGTTGCCCGGACGCGTTGATCCCAACGAGCCCTGGGGGAATGTCTACATCAGCGAGCGCTGCCTCACCTGCTGCTCGCCAACCCGCAACGCTCACCTCGAAATCGAGCGCGCCCAAGGTGACGTTACGCCGCTCCTCGACATCGACGCCGTCGACGCTGTACTCGTTGTACGCGCCGTGGTGGGCAGACAGGCCGATTTCTATGTTCAGATCGGGGCTCCACGTCACACGCCCCACCACTGCCGGCGAGCGATTGTTGTCCTCGAAGTTACCTCGTCCCTCGAAGATCCTCGTGCCATCAGGCGAGTTGTCGATCAGGCCACTGTGGAAACCATTCACCAAATAGAGCTCGTACGTGATCCGGGAGAGGCCGCCGAGCGGAAAAACGCCGAGGGCTCCTATACCCGGCTCTGACAGCGCCGTTCCCAACACGTCCGTGGAGACGAGTGGCCGGTCGGTAAACTCATTGATCGGGCTGTCGTGCGAGAGGTTGAACCGCCCAATGGGAGATAGCAACATGCCCGCCCGCAGTGCGATCGCCTGGTGAATGCGAAAGTCGATTGCCGCGAACTCGAGTTTGATCTCCTCCGCACCTTCCTCGAATTCCACCTCGGCAGCCAATCGGATGAAGTCGCTCACCTCCGTCGAGGCAAACAAATTGAACCGTTTGAGCTGAAAACCGCGTTCCTCGACTATGCCATCCACCCGCTCGAACCGGACGTGCGCTTCGGCGTACCCGCCGATAGCCGCGCGCCCGAGCAACCGAGCGAGGTACGGTTTGTCGTACACACCTCCGCGAACGAATGGCCGCTCAGGGATCGTGTCCTGCGCGTGTACGCTGGCGAGCGGTGCGGCCAAGGTCAGCAACACCACTCCGAAGCCAATCGATCTCATGCTTCACTCAGCGTGATAGTGAGGACGGCGCCATCGAACGTGGTGGGAAACCGGTCGAGCGGTTCCTGGGCAGGACCGCGCAACACGCGACCATCCCTGCCGTACATCGAGCCGTGGCACGGGCACTCGAGTCGTGCCCCGGCCACGTCCACGATGCACCCGCGATGCTTGCACACAGGAGAGACCGCCGCGAAGCCATCGTCTTCGAGCGCGAGTACGTAGATGAGCCGGTCGGATTCGGCTGGCCGGATCTTCAAGAAGCCACCGGGGCGGTCCAATGAGGGGTAGTCACGTAAGACGAGCCGAACACGGCCGCGGACCGGTGTCACCGTCGTCGTCGCCAAGGACGCACATGCCGTGAGCAGCGCGGCTGTCGAAACGCCGACAAACTCTCTCCGATTCATTGATCACCTAGACTCGACGAAGTCGAGTAGGGCGGCGCGGTCGTCATCGGGTAACGCGAGGTACCGGGCCCTCACAGCGTCCGCTTCACCACCATGCAGCTCAATGGCCTCCGCGATCGACGTCGCGCGGCCATCGTGCAGCAGGAACAACTCACCATTCAAGAAGTCACGTGCGATACGCATTCCCCACAGTGGCGCCGTCCGCCACTCACGGCCAGTCGCTGTGCCGTCCGGTCGATTGTCCGCGAGCGCTTCACCCATATCGTGCAGCAAGAAATCGGAGTACGGATGGACCGTCCGGTTTGCTAGTGCGCCGATATTGCTGGGACCGGTGACAAACTGCGGGACGTGACATCTCGCGCAGCCGATCTCCGCGAACACTTCACGTCCACGCACGCGTCTGGGCGTGTCTGCGCCCGGAGCAGGTGGCGCCAGCATCCGGATGTAATCGATCACCGCACGGACCGTCGATGTGGGAATCTCCGGGTCGTCCACCTTGTCCGCGGCTAAGGTCTCGCCCTCCGCGTTGGGGTTCACGTTCTCCGCCGGACGAAACTCGGTGGTGATCCCCATGTCCTGGTGGTACGCCTCAACGACCTGCTCGAGCAGCGTGCTCACCTGGGCCTTGCGGGAGAAGCGGCCGAGTTGTGGGCCGGGGCCCCCACCGGGCTCGGTCGCCGGCACAAACGCAGGCGGCGTGACCCAGTTGGGCCGTCCGGAGATGCCGTCGCCGTCGCTGTCGTCTTCGTCGGCGTTGGCGAGGATCGCATCGACGGGAACGGCCTGGATCAACCCCACCCCGAACACCGGCGGTGGAAGACGCACCGACACGTCGACACCCGGCGGCAGATCCTCGGGCACCGCCCCGGGGATCGCTTTGGTCTGTAGTTGCGGACCGCCCAGCTCGGGTATGAGATCCATGCCCATGCTGAAACGAACCAAGACGTTCTCGGGTCGTCCGCGCCCATCGCCGCTATGGCACTGCGCGCACGCCACGTTGTTGAAGATTGGTCCCAGCCCGTCCACTGGCGCAAAGGAGCGCCCAAACTCCGCGTCGCCGCGAATGAAGGTGGCAAGCTGTTCGGGCGTGAGACCGTCCAGCGGCGCGTCGAACAGATCCGCGTCGTCGGGTGCTTCGGTGAGCAGGGTATTACATGCGGCCGCCCCCGTCATCAGGACGGCGACAATGAGCCGGTGGCAGGCGACCCAACGCTTGGTAAAGGTGGCCATTCGGTGCGCGTGAAATTAGGAGTTCCTAATTTAAACAATTATATCCTACTACGTCAATAATTTTGGCTCACTCAACTAGTTGTGAGACACCACGAACTTAGCATTCAAGGTGTCCAATTCGCTTATGTCATTGCTGTGAAAAAGGTTAGCAGCGCTGGAGAAGGGGTCACGAGGAGGCTGCGGGGATCGTCTGGTGTCGGATGAGGCTTTGAAGGGTTTCCGTGATTCACGGAGCGGGGGCCGCGGTGGCCTTGGCGTATGAGGAAAGCGCCGTGAGGCGAAATGACCGTAGTCGCACCGCTCCACCGCGCTCGGCGGCCATGCGGTGGTGTGCCTCCGTCATCACCGAATAGGACGGGGTGACGCCTTTCGCACGCCGACTGTCGCTGAGGAAGGTGGACATCTCGTCCACGGTGTCCCACCAGAACGCAAAGTCGAATCGTTGGGTTTGCATCGGCGAAAACCAACCGTGGTCAACCGCTTCGTGCATGGCGCGGTCCGCCGCGGCGTCATCCGCCGACATTCCGGTCGCGTCGAGCTCGCCAATCTGGCGACTCTCCGTGGCGGTGACGACCTCGATTGGACACCGCCCCGAGACGGGCCGCAGATCGATGAGCACGCCATCCTGTCGCAGGGCGCGCCAGATATTGTGCAGGGCATCGACCATGCCCTCATGGGGCATGCATCACAACGACCACGCCAACACCGCAATGTCGAAACGCTCACGGCGAAAGGGCAGCGCGAGCGCGTTGGCCTGTACGAGCGCCACGCGCTCACGAAGATGCGGTGGGCAGTTCTTCAGGGCCTTCGCGATCGGCTGTTGGTCTAGCTCGACCGCCACGACTGTCCCCGATCCGCTGGCATACCGGAAGGCGAGTCGACCATCTCCGCATCCGATCTCGAGCACGCGGGCGCCGGTGAAGTCCGTCGCGGCCAGCAGCGTACCGGCTTCGACGCCTTCAGGGTCGAGTTCGGTGGTCACGGCACATGTCCAGACGGCTGTCGCGGCGCTGGTCCATGATGTGGGCGTATGACGTGTCGTCCACATGACCCATGGGCCTCCCTGGGCCGGATCCGTCGGCAACGACGCAAGCAAGCTCCTCTCGGGCACGAGCACGCCAAGATGCGGCGCGCCGTCGAATCTGACGCAACACGGTACACCTCCCGATGCCTGGCACGGGTTTCTGCACACCATCTAATACTCCCATTAGCAGAAGGCGCCCGCTAGCTGACTCCGGGCTCACTACGATCTGGGGCGAACGGGGTAGCAAGGTTGACCCGCCCTTCCACCTCGCTTTTCTTCCGATCGACATGTCGATCATCGTGCCAAACCGATCTGTTCCGTCGATCGCCGTTCTGTGTTTGCTCTCCGCCGGTCTGATGGGTTGTGGAAGCGGAGTCGGGGATGATCCCCAACGGGTGGGGGACTACTACGGTCAGGAGGTCATGCCACCCTTCGCAGCCGCGGATTTCACACTCACCGACACCAATGGCCAGCCGTACCATTTCAAGGAGCAGACGGACGGCGCCGTCGCGTTGCTGTTCTTCGGCTATACGTACTGTCCGGATATCTGCCCCGTCCACATGGCCAACCTGGCGGCAGTGCTCAAACGGTTGCCTTTCGACACGGCGCGGCGGGTGAAGGTAGTGTTCGTCTCGGTGGACCCGGATCGCGATACACCGGAACGCATACGAGAGTGGCTTGGCAGCTTTGACGGTAGGTTTGTCGGTCTTTCGGGACCGCTCGATCGCGTGAACCAGATTCAACAGAGCCTCCTCATGCCAACGACGGTGATCGTTCCGGAGCCGGAGGGGGACTACACGGTGGGGCACGGAGCCGCCGTACTCGCCATCATCGGCGACTCCGTTCGGGTCCGCTACCCGTTTGGAACCCGGCAACGGGATTGGTCGCACGATTTGCCCAAGCTCGTTGCCACGATCCCCGAGGTCAAAGGCAACTGATGCAGTGGTGGTGTTCGGCCCAAGGCATTCCGTGGTCGTGGGAGTGGCGCCCTTACATCGGGGTATGGCTCTTTGTCGGCGGTGTAGCGGTGGCGTACTGGCGCACATATCGGGCGACGTCGGCCTCGGTCGCGGTCGCAGATGACCCGCTGGATCGATGGCGTCGCTTGGCGGCTCTCGGTGGCATTGTGTGCATGTGGTTGCTGCTCGACTGGCCAATCGGGACGCTTGGGGCTGGATACTTAGCCAGCGTGCACATGGTGCAGTTTCTCGGTCTCGCCCTCGTCGTGCCCCCCCTCCTACTCTTTGGGCTTCCGACCGGCTGCGAAGAGTCGCTCTCGCCGCGCGTCGCCCATGTCCTCGCTCGAGTGACCCGGCCGCTCACCGCCTTGATAGGCTTCAACCTCATCGTGTTCGTGACCCACTTCCCAGCCTTTGTGGATGGGTTGATGGTGACACAAGCAGGCTCGTTTGTGTTCGACGTGGCGTGGTTGGCTGGCGGTCTTGCGTTCTGGTGGCCCGTGGTGCGGAGGTGGCCTAAGCCAGGGCTGGGTCCAGCCGTCAGCTTGGTGTACGTGCTGGGCGGGATGGGTGCGCACATGGGGTTGGGTATGTTCTTCGCCATTGCCCCGACACCGGTCTACCGCGTCTACGAGCTCGCGCCTCCGATCGGCACGTGGGACGCGCTCGGCGATCAACAGCGCGCCGGGGGCCTCATGCTGTTTGGCGACGTTGTGATAGGCTTGGTGGCAGTGGGCATCCTCGTGTACCGCTGGCAACGCGAGGAGCACGAGCGGCTGGCGGATGGTGAGTTCCTCAAGCCAGTGAGGTAGTCCTCCGTCCGCATTTCACGGTCTCGGTTCGGCTATCGCAACAGCATTCCCCACGGGGCCATCGAGCGTCCAAACACTGAGAATCGTCTACCGCCCGCCTCGCCCCGCTCCGGTTGGCTGCGTCAGCAGAAGGTACACGGAGATGAGCGTGATGAGCACAAAGCACACCCAAAAACACGCGTTCGACGGTGAACTTCGGCAGGTGTTGTTTGATGGACCGGGCAGAGGCGCGCGTCCCCCACGCGACATATTCGAGGAACTGCCGAACTCGCACCCACCCGTGATCGCGCTCAGGCTGCTCATCAAGGTCGCGGCTGAGCCACGTCAGCTGCTGGCTGTTGTGAGGTTGCATGATAGTTCTCCGGGCGGCCGTCACGCCCACCGATTGCAAATCAGCCGGCGTCTCTCCGTGGTCGGAAGCGTTCAATCTGTGCTACGTACCATGCTGGGAACTTGTAGCGATGCGCCGCATCCAGAATATGGGTCACGTACGCACGGGACGGTTGTCCTTCCTTTAATAGTGGCGCGATGTAGCAGAGGGCGGGTACCCCTCCGCCATCGGTCGTCTGCGCGACGACCGCCTCGGGCAGGTACACGCCGCCGAGCTCGTCTCGCGCGTGCTGGTAGAGCCGCCGGAGGTCGGCGTGTGAGAGGCGGCCGACGATGCCGTAGACCGCGTCTCCATGGGATCGGACCAGGTTGGCCAGCGGGCGAATGGTGATATCGAAATTGGGTAACCAGGCCACCTCCACCTGGTCCAGCGTGATGTCGATCTGGCGGAGGACATCCGGGTTCATGTATGAACCGTAGAAGAAGGTGCGCACGCGGTGATTGGACACGAAGTCGGAGTCAGACATCAATCCAGCACTCCTTGTGAGTTGCAGGAATGGTGACGCAACGTTGTGCCGCAACCGAGCGGTGCACAACCCACCGCCGTCTCGATCACCTCGTACTCAGGAAGGACTTACACAGGGACTACCTGAGGAGCATGTCATGCGGCCGAGCCTGACCGGTGGGCAATCGGTCGAAATCGATAGCGAACCCGCTGTCGACAGCTATGCCTTTCGGTCCGACGTTGACGAGCTCTATCCGAAACTCGGCGTCCGGTGAATCGAACACACCCATCCCGCTGTTGGTCACGTAGAGCCGACGGCCTCGGCACGTGCTCACCCGTTTCGAAAAAGTCGAGATGGAGTTGTTCACCGCGGACCACAACCGAGAATCGATGGCACGGGTCCGTGTGCCAGGGCATCCTCTCCCCGGGTTCCAGCACTAGCCTGCGGATCACGAGGTCATCCCGCTTTGTGATGATTTCCGAGCGCATCGAGCCTCCAGTCGTTCCAGCAGCAGACGATCCTGGATCGCCGCACAGTCCCCGTTGCCTTTACTCGAAGAATCGCTCAACTGTCAGCAGGGCAAGGTCCTCACCAGAATTCAAGAACAGTTCGTCTAGCCGTTCAAACTCTGCCGATCTAGAGGCCCACGCGGCTACATAGGATTCCTCACCCGTCCCGAGCTTACCGGCTTCGATGAGGAGAGCACGGGTTTTGTCAGCACCGATTTCCGCGAGACACTGCACCGTTTCGCTGAGATACACGCCCTCGGTGTTCGACAAGTACTGACCGAGTCCGCCGTTCATCACTTCTGCTTCGAGAAGGCCTACGAGAAACACAGCCTTTTGCTTGGGGTCGAGCTCAGCCGCTTCGTCGTCGCCAATTCCCAAGAGGCTTTCCCAATGCTCGTAGAAGGTCTCATGTCGCGGGTCCGGTGTCGCTGTGAACTGCGATCCATCCGCAACGGTGACGTTGACAGACGCAATGTGCTCACCCACACAGGCGGTAACCACGAGATACCTCGGGCCATCTCCTCGGCTGATAAGCTCCAGTTGGTCTGACGGTGGGGCGTCATGCGCGGGGCGAAACTCATGGTCGGGAACGCCCGCAAGGAAAGCGCGGAATGCAGCGATTCCGTCTCGCCGAAGTATGTTCAGGAGGTGATGCTCGAGCCTGGCACGATCCTCGAACTTGGCTCGCCCCTCGCGGATCAATTGCAGATCGCGCGAGGCATCAGCAGGACCGTATGACACTGAGATTGGGTTGTCCGAGCCTAAACCACGGCGATGAGGGTCGACAACGCGAGCAGCGATGAGGCGGGCAACGCTCGCTTCACCGGATCTCCCACCTTGAAATGCATCGCGACTGCACCGAGCATCAAGACGGCAACGCCGATGGCGGCGGGCTTCGTGAGGACTGGAACCGCGAGCCCGACCAGTAACAGCAGCGCGAGCGTGATCTTCAAGGTTCCGATCACCCTCATAAACCACGGAGGGAGGCCATAGACGGCGAACTCCTCCCGCATGTTCTGCGCGTCACCACCACGCCACTCGGTGGGCTTTCCGGCACGGAGTAGCCACACATTCAACAGACCGAGCGCAACCACCACCTGACTTGCGATTACCAGCCATTCCATCTCGAGTCTCCTGTCTAAAGGCCAGCGGGCTGCACTAAAGTGCACAGACTTACGCAGGTGCACAAATGCGCAGCCGTCAGATGGCCGCAGTGCTTTCGTCAATCTTCAATTAACTGAACTCACGAGGTGCAGGAGTATGAACCTTGAGCGGCAAGCGGGGAGGGGCGGTGTGGAGCCGCGCGAGAACTTCCCGAGCAGAAAGCACTCGAGCAAACTCACCGTGCAAACTCGCGAGCGCGAGGCGATGCATCTCTTCTGCGGAGTAGTGAACCCCGTCCGGACCCACGCGATCAAACGTGGCAGTTGCGTCCTCGACCACCACGACGTCGAACCCGAGGTTCCCGGCCATCCGGGCCGTGGTCGAGACGCAGTGATCGGTCGTGAGGCCGACGATCACCAGCGCATCAATCCCCTCGCTCTGCAAGTGGGATGCGAGTGTGGTGCCGATGAACGCGCTGTTGACCGTCTTTTGAAAGACCGGTTCACCGTCCCGCGGTAGCGCTTCCGGCTTGAAGGCGTTGCCCCGTACCTCTGCACGTAATGGCGAATCTGGTTCCTGCGACAGGTGCTGCACGTGGATGATCGGCAACTTCGCTTGGCGCCATGCGGCGAGGAGTGCACCGATCTGTTGCTCGGCGTGCGGATTGTTGCGCATCCCCCAGCGAGGCTCGTCAAACCCCTGCTGCACATCGACAAGAAGGAGGGCAGGAGATCTAGCGCTCACGTGCTACTTCCTCCCGGCTGTTGCGGGTCCCTTCCGGTTTTCCTGGACCCGGAGCTTCATAGTTCGTGCTGATCAGGTCAGGCGAAGGGCGCTCGTTCATCAACAGATTCTACCGGACCCGTTGTGCATTTGGGATAACACGGGTGACGTCAACGAGAAAGAACGCCGCGAAATCTCTCACAAACACGAGCGAAGTGCCGTCGGGAGTAAACGTCGGGAAGTTTTCGTTGCCCTCAGTGTTGATCTCCGAACTAAGAGGGTGTAGCGAGCCCCAATCATCTCCATCTGCACGTGCCACCCATAGGTCGGAGGGACCGAGTGTGCCATCTGCGTTTCGCACCGATACCTCTGCAACGGCAAGCGTGCCCGTCGGATGAAGAATACCGGACCATAGATGGTGGCCGACGAGGCCGGCTGCAAGGGCGGGCCAAAGTGGGTCTTCTTCCCACGCCTCGAACGGTACCTGCGTCGACACCGACTTCCGGTACCAGGTTGTGCTCCAGTCCGGCGACGTGCTGGTGAACCTCAGGTCACCGGACGGACCGAACCATGGACTCGCGTCGTAGTTCTCGGGCGTGGAAACGCCCAGCAGTGGTTTGGGGTCATCCCAGTCGCCGCCTTGTCGTGTGGACGCCCACAGATTGGCACTCTCAAATCCGTCGCCGATGTCACGGTAGGACGTCATGACGAGCAACTGCTCATCCGGAGATACGACCGGATACATGGTCGACGCCGCGCCGTCGCCGAGTGGCAACATCTCCGGGGAGCCCCACGCGTCGCTCTCATAGGTCGTTCGGAAGACGCGGTAATCTCCCTCACCGGGGGTGACCTTTCGAAAGAAGTAAAACTCAGTTCCTGACGGCGAGAAGGTACCGCGAAAGACTTCACCCGTGCCTTGGGCGAGTACCTCGGGGATGAAGGGACGGGTTCCGGCTTCTGTCCCGCAGCTGAGGGCAACGGCGAGTACGGCAAATAGGTATCGCATCTCTGGACTCGAGTCCGCAGCTTTTCGCAATAAGTACCGGTCGGCCATCGTGTGGTTCCTGCTAGTGTCTTGTCCCATGTGGAACGTGGGTTGCAGTTCAGTTCTACCGAGTTAAGCCGCATCAAGCATCGTACGACGTCTCCGCACGACCGAACCATGGGCGTTGCGTGTACGTTTATGCGGATCATCGAACGCGAAGGATCTCAGCCCACTCGATCTCGATGCAGTCGCCAACTGCGGCGTCGGTATCGTCATCGTTCTCGATCGTTGCCCCGTAAGGCGAGTCCGTCGCCAGCGACCTTCATCAAAATCAACACATCCTTCCCCACGACAGAGCCAGTTCCGCGGAGCCTCACGCGAAACACGTGACCGGACGTATGTACATGGTGTGTTTCGAAGTCACCACCCAGGCGTACCGTGAACCGGTGGGCGAGCGTGTTGCGAAGGGGCTCTCGTACCCCTGAAGCCAGGAGGGTTGCCTCCGCCCACGGGTCGTCCTCGTGATCGAACTTGATGTCTAGCCCCCTCGCAGTTGTCTTCTGGCCCAACCTCAGATAGCTGACACGGTCCTGCCCGGACGGCCTTGATGATCAGATAAACGACCATGAGGCCAAAGGCCACGCCGGTGACGAATTCTTCGACGAAGTGTGTGCATTGAACGGCAATGCCGATCAGAAAGACCTCGACGAGCTTTGTTCGAGCGCTGACGTCAACGTGACTCGTCGGTCGGGTACACGTCAAAACCAGCGCAATGGCCAGCAGGAGCAAAAGCGCCGCGGGTGCCAGCAACATGCTCCAAACGTCTTCACTCATCGGACCAGGTTATTCGGCGCGGGACCAATCGGCAAACGCACGTTCGGCAAAAGGGGGATCTCGAGTTCCACCGCCTGGCGTCCGGCTCGTCATTCCCGGACGGTGTGTTGAAAGCCCCACGGGATGCACTGCCAGGTCCATACCGGCCAATCCCGCACGCGACCTGGCGTGAAAGGCGTGCGCTCACTGGCATCGATGGCGGCTTTAGCAAACGCGTCTGCCGCCTCCGCAACAGCCGCGGAGTCCGGCCTAATGGTTGGTGGATACACGTCCACATAGACCGCGTCGACGTGCCGCACGGTGCCGGTGCTGTCGAGCACCATTGTCAACAGAATCGTCGCCTGCCATCCATGTCGAAACTGCCTAGGAGGACGAGGTTGCACGAAGGTCCGGGGCGCCGGAAACTCTCCCAGACTGTCTCGGTGCACGAGGGGCCGTCCACTCGCGAAGCTCGGATGCTGCGTGAGCCATTTCTGATAGTCGCATGCCCCGCGGTGTGTTTCGGAGAGCATCACGTGATGGCGGGTATCCTCCTGCCCCTGAAGCGGAACCGGCAGCAACAACATGGCTGCGGCAAAAGCAACGATACACTTGTTGCCCACCGCCTTCGTCAGCCTCCGAACTGACGTAGGTGGTGGTCCAAATGCCGATACGACAGCACCCCCCAATCGTGACCCGTCAACCGACCAAACACCGGATTTGTTGGTGCCAGGTCTGCGTCGCTCGCGCGACCGAACCGCTCGATGAGCTCTACCACCTTGGTTTTATCGGCTTCCCAATCCGTCGCGCTCGTCGTAAACGCCTCAGCCGGTGCCCGTGCTCGTCCGCGCGGCCAGGGTAGGACATGGATCAGCAAGTAACGTATCGGTGCGAGCCGGAGCGGTCCGGCTGGTCGGCTTGTTGGGATATCACGAAGCGCCATTCGCAACTGATCGGCGACGTGACACAACATCTGGCCGATATTCATCCGGCCCCACAGCCGTCGACTTTTGGGGCCTAGCGTCGTCACCCGCGCCACGATGGCCGCGCGAGCAGCCGGGTCACGAAGCGATTCCATGACGCCTCCTAGACTCGGGGTGTCGCTCTTGTTTACCTATCCAGCCGCCACGTGAGCTGGAACTCGATCTCCTCCTTCCTGGCTCCACGCTCGTGTTCCAAATTGATCGTAGCGTTTGGGGGTATCGAGATCCGCTCTCCGGCGATCTGAATACGGAAGCGCTTGCCTTGCTCAATGCAATCGGCAAGCCGGCGGAGCTTGGCTACGAATTGTGTTGCAGGGTAATCTCGCTGTACATCGCGTGTCTTCTTCGTTCCCCGTGGCAAGTTGTGATCTCCCGGTTTTGGGTGGCGTGTCCCTGGGCCGCATCGGGATCGTTTACGGCTTGCCATGTTCGTTGGCGCCTCGAGGCGGTCGGTCATGCCAGTGTGCGTCGTCGGCAGGAGCTTGTCGAGGCCCACCCGTGGGCGTTAGGTCCGGCGAGCCGCTGTGACGAGTCCTCCTTACTCGCCTTCGCCGCCTGGTCCGAGCAGGTCGGGACAGGAGCGCCGCAGCTCCTCGAGAACGCGCAGCGGCGCCTGAAACTGCCGCTCGTTGCGAAACACCTGAGCAAATCGCTCCGCGATGTCGAGCTGCGCAGCGGCCCGGCTCAGAAGCCCCAGCTCGACACCGTTCACGGTTTCGTGAGCTGACGTGCCACGCCGCAGCGCGACGAACACCGGTCCGGTGTCGGCAATGAGCCCACACTCGAGGCTGGACGCGATCTGACGACTGCACGAACACGAACCTGTGGGGTCCACCACACTGCACCGACCCGCGAGCATCGGTCTTACCTTCGCTCGTGCACGCTCGACCCGCTTACGGAACGCGGCTCGCGTGATTTCCAGTGCCTCTGCACCCTCCTTGTCGGTCATCTCGAGAAGATCCCCAAGGATGTAGGCGATGCGAAGCTCCCGTGAGAGGGTGAGGAGCATGCCGTAGGTACAGCCGATCCGCACTTCCTCGCACAACTCCCGGTACTCGAATTCACTCGTCGCCTCGTATGGGTCGGGCGCCAAGTGTGTGTCGAGCCACTCGGCAAACGCACTCGGATCTGTCATGGAAGACTCGACACGCCTTCGCTTCGCCCTCAACAGGTAGCGGCTTGCGATGCGGTAGACCCACGTGGTGAACCGACTCCGCCCTTGAAATCCACCGAGATGGGTAACGACCTGGATCAGGATCTCTTGGGTTGCGTCCTCCGCATCGTCCGGGTCGGAGAGGAAGCGCAGCGCGAGCCGGTAGACGAGGTCCTGGATGCCGCGACAGACCTCCTCCAGTGCGCGGCGCTCCCCATCCGCGGCACGGCGTGCAAGCCCATCCAGATCTGCCGGGGCCTGTTGGGTTTGGTTCTCTGGCTCGTCGGTCGAGGACGGCTGGCGTGCCATTTCGCGTGAACTCTCTGTATCGGTGCCCGGTGACCAACGACGATCAGCGGTCGACGTAACGCTCGACTACCTCTCCCCCGAAGCGCTGGATCAGGCGATTCGCGATGTCGGCCAAGCCCTCATTGAAGGAGGCCCTCAGCTCGTCGAGCATCTCGCAGTCATAGTGCTGATCCCACGTAAACAACGTCCCGGTGCCGTCAGGCTCGACAGTCACCAGTCCGAGGTCGTTCTCGAGTCCGAATCCGTTGCCCGGCTCCGCGCTGGTCGCGTATCCCCGTCCCAGAGCATACCAGCGCACTCGCTCCCTTACCACACTGCCCTCGGGAACTCCAGGTGCGGCGCGGAAATGGCAGACGCGAAACTGTCCCGACGGCTGCGTAACGAGATCGGTCCGGGCAATGCCGGCGCTGTACTCGGGCAGCTTCGTGTGATCGCCCACAAGCGCCCAGACCTCCTCCACCGGAGCCCCCAACCGCACCCGTATGCGGTTGCGCAGGGGGCTTGTGACGAGGGAACTCACGGCCGGTACCTCCGCGGTACTTCCGGCAGTGGCAACTTTGGGATTGGCCGCACGCGTCATACGAGTCTCCCTTCGGGTCGTTGTTGCTGTGACTGTCACCCCTATTAGAGACGCAAACAGCCGCCGGTGTGACATTGGCCCGGTCCACCGGATCCGCAACCCTCAGAGCCACGGCATCATCGTCCGACCACTGCGCTGCAATCCCTTGCAATAAATCACTATTAGCGATAATAATGACTATAGTCAGTTTGTTACACGATGAGACGGGATTGATTTCCCGCTTCGCCACGCACCGGGAGGAATCATGGAGAAGCGACCTGTACCGCTCACCTTGATCGTTACAGCCTGCGTCACGCTTGGGGGCGCACAAGACGCGCATTCGCAGGCTTTCCACCGAACCAAGGCTGTGTTCGCCGATGCGGAGACCTGGCCAGCCGTGTCACCCGGAGACATCGCGCTGAAGAACTTCCAGCCGTTTCGCGCCGTATACGAGCGCGTGTATCGCGACGCGCAGGGGCGGCAGCGAGATGACCGGGTGATCATTATGGCGGAGCGAGTGGCGTGGGGTGAGACTGGTGCGATCATGGTCTCGCTGATCGATGCCGGGAATCTCGACTACAACGATACCTCGGCGCGCGTCCAGACCCGTGTGTTTGCAGAGGACGACCAGCGACTCCTCATGCAGATCACCCCGGTGCCCGGGACCGCAAAGGACTATCTGCTGATTCACGCCGATGAGGCTCCCATTCGCGCAACACGGGTGGATGCTGCGACCGGCGAAGGGAGTGTGCAACCTTTGGAGGTGCCGATGCCTCAACTCGGTGCGCCGGCGCTTTGGATCGTGGGTTCGATGGCGCTCGATGTTGGGCAGCGGATCCGGTTCGCACCAGCAGACGCGCCTGCAGCGTCAAACATTCTGGGCGCCAGGCCGTTCCATGTATCGGGGCAAGAGAGCGTTCGGACGCAGTTCGGTAGCGAGCACCGCGCGTGGGTCGTGAGCTACCCGCTTGGAATGACCAACGCCCGCGTCATGCAAAACTTCGTCATCGAGCGGCCGCCCTATCTCCTCGGCAAGCGGCCAATGGATCTCGAATCGGAGGAGACTACGGAGATCGGAACGCTTCGTTTGATCGAGTTCGCGACCTTTGGACAGCGGTAGCTTCGCGGGTTGTTGATGGCCTCGCTGCGCGAACTGCAGAAACGTGGCAAACGGACTCGCATTTATGAAACCGCGATTCGCCTGTTTCGTGAGCGCGGATACGACGGGGTCACTGTGGATGAGATCGTCGCCTCCGCCGGTACGTCGAAGGGCACGTTCTTCAACTATTTCCCCACGAAGGACCACGTCTTGGCCGAGTACCACGACCGCATGACCGGGTGGATACTGGGTCGGGTCGAAGGTCGTGAGTTCCAAGGATGCGAGGAGGCGGTCTTCAGTTGTGTGATGATTTGTGCGGACTGGGTGGAGAAGGATCCCCCAATAGGGCAGATTGTGGTACGGAAGATCTTTGCGAGTCCCATTTTGCTCAGGGCCGACCTGAAAAACTCCAAACGCTTTGTCACCTGGTTTGCAGAGTGGGTCGACAGGGGGATCGCCACTGGTGAGCTCAAGGCCGACGTTGATCGCGGCACCTTGCTTTCGATGATCGCAGCCGTCCTGAGCTCCACGATGACTACATGGGCACTCGGAGTCGAAATCGAGTTGCGGGATGCGTTACGACGCCGGATCGCCTTCGTGTTCGACGCGGCACGGGCGGCCGCGTGAGCAAGCTTCGATTGGTGCAGCGGTTGATTGTGGTCCTCGCCATGACCATCGGGATCGCGCACGCGCCGCTACGTGCGCAATCGGGTGCTCTGCGAGTCGAGCACGTCCTATCTCGAGCGATCGGGCAGAACCTCATCGGTGAATCTTCCCAGATCGAAGTGGCCGTATATACGCCGCCCGGCTATTCAAACAGCGGCCACGATTA
>JBFGJG010000031.1:0-52925 GCA_041577295.1 Gemmatimonadales bacterium | reverse complement strand
GGGCGACCGTGTGATCCCCCTCGTGCAGGTTGTTCACGACGATGGTCTCGTTGATGCCGAGCGCGAGGCTGAGTGTGTCGTTGACGGTCACGGTGTAGCCGTCGGGGTCGAGATCGGCACCGCTGGTGGTTGCGCGGATCTGGAGATCCCCGAGCCGCTCGGTACACGTCAGGTCGTACGTATGCGTCGTCGTGTCCTGGAAGGCGATCGTCACGGCGACGAAGCGCTCCCCCGTGAGGGTGCAATTGCCGGCGATACCGGTGATCTCCAGGACGTGGGTGCCGTCACTGAGGTCGGTGAAGATGACGGTGTCGTTGGGCCCGGCGGTCTGGCTGGTCGTTCCGTCGACGGTGATGGTGTAGGCGGTGTCCAGGTCGACACCGGTGGTGACGGTGGCGACCTCGAGGCTGCCGAGCCGGTCGACACACTCGACGGGCATGATCACGGTGACGGTATCGGCGTAGGGGATCGCGACGGTGGCTGGGTGGGGACCGTTGACGGAGCAGTTCCCCTGCATTTGGGTCAGTTCGACGGTGTGGTCGCCCTCGGCCAGGTTGCCGACGAAGATCGTATCGTTGCTCGCGATGGTGCGGGTGCGGGCGCCATCGTCGATGGAGACGGTGTACCCGTTGAGGTCACGGTCGGTGCCGGTGGTGGTGACCTGGAGTTCGAGCGTACCGACGCGGGCGGTGCAAGTGACCGTGAAGGCGGTAGAAGCGGTCGCGGCGTATGGGACGTTCGCGGTTGCGGGGTTGGCTTCAGCAACGGTGCAATTGTCGGCGAGGCCGGTGAGCTCGACGTCGTGATCGCCCTCAGTGAGCGCGGTGAAGGTGACGGTGCCGTCGATCGCGATTGCTTGCGAGGTCGTACCATCGACGGTCACCGTGTAGCCGTCCGGGTCGAGGTCGCTCCCGCTCGTGGTAACCGTGACGTCGAGATCGCCGAGGCGTTGGACACAGTCCACGGTGAAGTTGGCCGTCGCCGTCCCTTCGAATGGGATCGTCACCGCTACGGGGTTTGCACTCGTCAACGAACAATTGGTAGCTAGACCCCCAAGTTCCACCGAGTGATCTCCCTCGGCGAGCGCGGCAAACGTCACAGACCCGTTGACGGCTATAGACTGGGAATCCGTGCTATCGACCGTGACCGTATACCCATCCGGGTCGAGGTCGGTACCAGTGGTCGACACCGAAACATCGAGTGCGCCGGTTCGGGCGACGCAGTCGACGGTGAACACGACGCTGCCGGTCCCCGCATAGGGCACGGTCCCCGTTGCGGGGTTGGCGCTCGTCACTGCACAGTTGTCCGCGAGCCCACTGATCTCCACACTGTGGTCACCCTCGGTGAGCGCGGCAAACGTGATCGTATCGTTGATCGCGACCGACTGCCCTGTCGTCCCATCGAGCGTGATCGTGTAGCCGTCGGGGTCGAGATCACCACCCGTGGTGGTTACCGAGACAACGAGATCGCCCAACCGTTCGACACAATCCACCGTAAAGCTCGTGTTCGTAGCGCCGTCATAAGGCACTGTCACCGTCACCGGAGTAGTGCTCGTGATGGTACAGTTGGCTTCGACCCCGGTGAGCTCCACGGTGTGATCGCCCTCCGTGAGACCGGCGAAGGTGACCGTACCGTCGACGGCAATCGCCTGAGAGGTCGAGCCATCGACGAGCACCGTGTAGCCATCGGGATCGACGTCGATCCCCGTAGTGGACACCGAGACGTCGAGATCCCCCGTGCGGGTCACACACTCCACGTCGAACGTCGTGCTGCCGGTCCCGTTGTAGGGGACGGTGACGGTGTCAGGGTTGCTCGTCGTCACGGTGCAGTTGGCGATGACATCGCTCAGCAGCACGGTATACTCACCCTCGTTCACGTCGGATATCGTGACGGTTTCGTTGATCCCGAGCGCGAGATCGAGCGTGTCGTTGATGGTGACTGTGTAGCCATCGGGATCGATATCGCCTCCAGTGGTGTTGGCGCTGATCTCGAGGTCGCCGAGGCGCACGGTGCACGTCAACTCATACGTGTGCCGTGTCGTGTCCTGGAACGCGACGGTGACGGCCAGGAACCGCTCGCCCGTGAGGGTACAATTGCCGGCGATACCGGTGATCTCGATGATGTGTGTGCCCGCGTCCAAATCTGCGAACAAGACCGTGTCGTTTGGGCCGGCGGTCTGACCGTTGGTCCCGTCCACCGCGATCGTGTACGCCGTGTCGAGATCGACACCCGTCGTGACGGTCGTGACCTCGATGGATCCAAGCCGTTCAGCACAGTCCACTGTGAGACTGAGGCTAACCGTGTCGGCGTACGCGACGGTGACACTGTTGTCGTTGTTGTTGGATACGGTGCAGTTGTTGGCCACCTCATCCAGCTGCACTGTGTGATCGCCTTCGGCCAAGTTGCCGACGTAGATCGTATCGTTGCTGGCAATCGTGCGGGTGCGGGCTCCGTCGTCAATCGAGACGGTGTACCCGTTGAGATCCCGATCGGTACCCGTCGTGAGCACCATCAGCTCGAGTACTCCCACCCGGTCTTCGCATCGGATCGTGAAATTCGCCGATCCTGTGGCTGCGTACGGAACGGTCGCCGTGCGTGGGTTCGTACCGCTCACGGTGCAGTTGTCGGCGATGCCGGCGAGCTCCACCGTGTGATCACCTTCTGTGAGACCGGTGACGACGATGGTGTCGGTGACCGTCACCGCCCCGTGGTCGACCCCGTCGATCGAGAGGGTGAAGCCATCGGGATCGATGTCCTCGCCGGTGGTTGAGGTCGTAATCTGGAGGTCCCCCAACCGCTGCACGCAGTCCACCGTGTAGCTCGTCGCAACCGTGTCGGCATACGGCACGGTAACCGTAACGGGGTTGGTGCTGGTCACGGTGCAGTTGCCTGCGACGTCCGTCAGAGCGATCTGATGATCGCCCTCGGTCAGACCGTCAATGGCAACGGTGCCGGTCGCGTCCACCGTCCCGACGTCAGTCCCGTCGCTCGTGATCGTGTAGCCGTTCGCATCGGGGTCGATGCCGGTCGTCGTCACGCTCACCTCGAGCGTCCCGGTCCGGGTGATGCAGTCGATCTGGAACCCGTGCGTGGAGACGGTGCCGAACACCACGCTCACCGTGGCGGAGTTTGCATCCGCCGCCGTGCAGTTCGCCGCGATGCCGCTCAGCTCCACGATGTGATCGCCCTCGGGAAGCGCTTCAAACGTCACGCTGCCGTTGGCTTCGATCGCTCGGCTGTCAGTGCCGTCGGCCGTTACGGTGTAGCCGTCGGGGTCGAGGTCGTCGCCAGCCGTCGTGGTGGTGACGACCAGGTCGGAGACGCGCGGCTCGCAGGTGATGGTGAACGCGATGTTCGTGGTCTCACCAAACGCGATGGATGCGCTCTGCGGATTGCTCTCGCTCACCTGGCAATTGTCAGCCAGATCGACGAGCTCGATGCTGTGGTCGCCTTCCGCAAGGTCCGCAAAGGTGACAGACTCGTTCTGTCCAATCGCCTCGTTGTGGGTTGCGTCAACGATGATCTCGTAACCATCGGGGTCGGGGTCGTCTCCCGAGGTCGCTACGCTCACGGTGAGGTTCCCGGTACGCTCAGAGCAGGCAATCTCGAATCGCACGGGGAGCACCCGGGGCAGACGGACGGTTCGCGGATTAGTTCCCGAGAGCGTGCAATTGTTGGCAACGCCGGAGAGGCGAACCGTGTGCGTGCCATCGGCGAGGTTGAAGAACGTCACACTCCCGTTCACCGGCACCGCACGCGACAGCGTATCGTTGACCGTCAACGTGTAGCCGTCGGGATCGAGCGCGCTGCCGGTGGTGGACACTTCTACGGTGAGGCCGCTGCCGAGGCTCATGCAGGTGACGGCAAAGCTCGTGGACGCTGAGCCGTCCAGCGGTACGTCGATCGTGCGCCGGTTCTCACCGACCACGGTGCAGTTTTCCGCGAGACCGGTGAGCTCTACCGTGTGCAGGCCCTCGTCCAATCCCGCGAACACGACATTGTCATCGATGTCTACAGATTCGACCACGGAGTCGTCGAGCGTCAGGAAGTAGCCGTCCGGGTCGAGATCTTCACCTGTCGTTGCGATGTTGACTCTCAGCGCGCCGACCAGTTGCTCGCACTCGACTTCGATGTGAAGCGAAGCGGTCTCGTTGGGCAGCACGTCCACCGTAACCGGCATTGTGGCCACGACCGAGCAGTTGACGGCGATGTCACCCAACGTCACCGAGTGAGCTCCGTCGGGCAGACCCTCGAACGTCACCTCGCCGTTGGACGGAACGCGCTGAACTTCCGTCGCGGGGGCAGCGGCCTCGGTGGCACTGGCCGCCTCGGCCTCGCCCTGGCCGATGCTGTCGGGGGGCTCACCAAACGAAGAATCGCGCGCAGAGACCCCGCTAATGGTGTCGGACAGTGCGGCCGCCGTGGCAGCGACCTCGGTCACCGACACCGTATATCCGTTCGCGTCGATGTCCGTTCCCGTCGTCGCCACACTGACCGCGAGGTTCCCGATCAACGGTGAGCACGTGACGCTGATCGTCGCCGCGCTTTTGAGGCCTGCCTGCACGACGACCGTGCGAGGATGGTCACCCTGGACGGTACAGTTCCCTGCGACATCGCTCAGTGCTACGGTGTGACTGCCGGCCGAGAGATTGGAGAAGGTCACCGACCCGTTGATCGGGATCGATTGGCTCGAGCTGCCATCTAGCGTGGCCGTATAGCCGTTGGGATCGAGGTCTTCGCCGGTGGTCGATGCTGAAACCTCGAGTCGTGACACCGGGTCGCTCGGACCGGTCCGGGCATCGCTGCCGCACCGAACGGTGGCGAGGGTCACGACGAGGAGCACGGTCAGCGCGCGGGTCGCGGACGATGGGATGGACTCGTCTCGGACCCTGGCGCGGCGCGTGGCGGGCTGTTCGGACGAACGCAACGGTGTTCCTCGAGATCTCGATGTCAAAGCCACCCACCTCCAAGGAAGATCTGTGCCCGGGATGAGGGGCCGTTGAGGGGTGCCGGGCGGCGAAATACCGGTGGGTGCGTTGCGGCGAGCCTACACCTGAGGGATGACGGCGCCTCCAACTGACGTGGCTTAGCTGACTTAGGGGTCCTCGGCGGGCACGTTCGTCTCACGTGATGGCGAAGGTGGGCGTAGGCGTTTGCCCCCAGGGTAGGGGAAGACATCCAACACGCGGCCGTCTGCGTGATGATTCTGCAGCCCGGTCCAGAATTCAGCGCTCATAAGACACGAGTGGGAGCGCAAAAACGCGTCCCGCACGGGACCGGAAAACTCGAGGAACTTGATGAACTCTTCGGGGAAGACGTCGTTGGGCCCGACATGGAACCACGGCTCCGCGGCGAGCTCGTCCTCGAGAGTTCGCGGCTCAGGGAGGCGACGGAATTGACATTCGCTGAGGAGACAGAGCTCGTCGTAATCGTAGAAAATCACTCTTCCGTGACGGGTGACGCCGAAGTTCTTGAGCAGGAGATCACCCGGAAACACGTTGGTCATCGCCAGATCGCGGATGGCCTGACCGTAATCCACCACCGCTCGCTCGGCCGCGGCAGGATCAGCGTCGCGCAGATACAGGTTGAGCGGTCGAACGCGGCGCTCGGTGTAGAGATGCTTGATCACCACGCGATTTCCTTCGACGGACACCGTGTTCGACGCGCTGTGCAGCAACTCGTCGAGCAGGTCTGGTGCGAATAGATGTTTCGCGAACGCCAAATGCTCGAACTCTTGCGCATCCACGAGACGGCCGGCTCGGTCGTGCTCGAAAACCAGTTGGTAGCGTCGGCGGACCTCCTCACGGGTCGTTTGCTTCGGGTAGCAGAACCGATCACGGATGATCTTGAACACGACGTCGTAGGACGGCATGGTGAACACGATCATCACGAGCCCCTTCGCGCCGGGCGCGAAGACGAATCGATCATCCGTGTGTGCCACGTGCTGCCGGAGGCTGCGATAGAACTCGGTCTTGCCGTGTTTATTATGGCCGAGTGCGGCGTAGAGTTCGGCGATGGGTTTACGAGGCATCAGGGAGCGGAGGAACTGAATGACCTCGGAAGGCGAGCGCGCGGCTGCGTGGAAGTATGAGCGCGTGAAGCTGAACGCGATGCTCACATCCTCTTCCGATACGAGCGCCGCATCGAGCTCGATGCCGTCGTCGGTGCGCACGAGGGCCAGCGCGAGCGGCATGATGCGATTGCCACCACGCACTCGCCCAATGAGGTACGCGCCCTTTCGCCGGTAGAAGACCGGCCTGAGCATGTCGATCGCTTCGACCGGCACCGGTGCTACCCCTTCGGCCCAGCGAGATTCGATTCGAGCGGCAGCCAGCGCGCTGTCACCGTCCAGATCTCTGTACCCCACCCCAAAGGGGTAGTCCGTCAACACCGCTCGAACCAGGCTCGCAGTGGACCCGTTCTTCACGTGGGTTCGGTACGGCCGGTCGCCGATGCCGACGGTCACGCGCTCGAACTCGAAGTCCACATACTCGATCGCGGGGTTCACACCGACCGTGGTGAAGATCCGTCGGGTGACCGAATTGAAGAACGTCTCCGCGAGCTCGAGGGTCGGATCTCCAGCGATCACGCCCGAGTAGACATCTCGCATCGAGGCCCAGACTTCCGGGTTCCGGAGATCTGGTCCGAGCAGAGCCTTCACCTCCCCGATGAGCGAATCGAGGATCCGCCGGTACAGGGCCAGCCGCTCTTTGGCGTCCGCTTGCATCCCGGACCAGTCGCCCTGCTCGAAGCGGATACGCGCCCGTCCCGTGATCTCGAAGAATGCCTTGGTATAGCGGTCGAAACCCCGTTTGATCGCCAGCGCGCCGGAGGTGGGCAGTTGCTGTGCGAACGACGGTTCCGGGTTCGACGGATGCGAGGGGAGGGGAGTCGCCATCCCGGCTGCCTTTCCACGATTGCCGCGGCGACAGGGCGCAAGGGTTGTGCCCCTGCCGGATCGAACGGTCCGCTGGGACCGTCTTGCAGAAAGTCAGGATCTCTTCGCCCGGGATCGACGGCCGGTGCAGAAGGCGCACGATTTTCGCGGCATACCGGTGATCTGCATCACAAAAAGGGGTGATTCGGCGGGACCATACTATGGCACAGGCATTGCGCCACCCAGGATGAACACCATCAGTTGGTCTCCATATCGATTACAAACGCCTTTCCCAGCGGAGGGAGGGGGCACGTGAGGTTCTTCAAAGACGAATGGCTGGTTCCGACGGTACAGCAGTTTGTCGGAGTGGAAAAGCTGAACGAACTCCGGAGTGTTGAAGACCGGCCGGACACGCTATGGGAGGCAGTTGTCTCCGAAGGCCTCGTCTCCGACGACCAGCTGCTCGCCACACTGGCCGAGCGGCTCGGTCTCAAGGTGGCCGACCTGTCGCAGGCGGAGAAGCTGGCGCGCTCACTGATTCCTGATCAGGTCGCCTTCCGCTATTCCATTGTCCCCCTACGGGCAAGCGAAGATTTCCTCGAGGTTGCGACGTCCAATCCCTTCGATCTGGATTGCGAAAAGACGTTGGGCTTCGCGACTAGCCGCCAGATTCGCATGCAGCTGGCAAGTCCCTCCGCCATCGCAAAGAAGCTCAAGGAGTACTATCGGCCGGAAAACGTGCTCGAGGAGATCATCGACGGCATCCATTCGACCGCCGAGATCACCCAGATTGAGGACGAGGATCCCGACGAGCTGACCGTGTCGCAGCAGGAGGCCTCCGAGCGTCCCGTGATCCGCATGGTCGATCTGATCCTTTCGGAGGGGATTGGCTCCCGCGCAAGCGATATACACATTGAGCCCGAGCGCGAGGGGGTCGCGGTTCGTTACCGCATCGACGGCGTCCTCCGTCAGGTCATGTCCATACCACGGAGCGTCGGGTTGCCGCTCATTTCCCGCATCAAGATCATGTCGGGATTGGACATCGCAGATCGGCTCCGTCCGCAAGACGGCCGAGCGCGTGTAGCGGTCAACGGCGTGCCGGTGGACCTCCGTGTGTCGACCCTGCCAGCCGCCGGAGGCGAGAAAGTCGTCATCCGGATACTCGACTCGTCCGCGACAGAGCTGGAGTTGTCGTCCCTCGGCTTTGCTCCTGAAGAACGCACAGCCATCGAAGACCTGCTCGAACATCGCGACGGTGTCGTCCTCGTCACGGGCCCGACGGGATCGGGAAAGACGACCACCTTGTACTCGGCCATCCGGTATGTCCAAAGCGAAGGCGTGAACATCGTCACGGTCGAGGATCCGGTGGAATACCGGATGAAAGGCATCGTTCAGGTCCAGGTCCATGAAAAAGCAAATCTGACATTCGCCTCGGCCTTGCGGTCAATCCTGCGGCAAGACCCGGACGTGGTGCTCGTCGGCGAGGTCCGTGACCGGGAAACGGCGCAGATCGCCGTGCAGGCCTCGCTCACCGGCCACCTCGTGCTCACAACGTTGCACACGAACGACGCAGCCGGGGCGGTCACCCGTCTGATGGATATCGGAGTCGAGCCATACAAAATTGGCACTGCGTTGCGTGGCGTCATCGCGCAGCGGCTCATGCGCCAACTCTGTCAGGCCTGCAAGCAGCCATGGACCGACCCCTTGCCGGAACACCTCGAGCCGTGGGTCGGGCCCGAATCGAAACTGTATCGCCCGGTTGGTTGCCCTGAGTGCGCGATGACCGGGTATCGCGGTCGCTTCGCCGTCGTCGAGATCCTGCGGGTGAGCGGCGAGATCGAGCACCGCATTTCCGCCGGCCAACCCGCCGATCGCATCGGCGAGGCCGCCCGAACCGCTGGAATGCGGTCGCTATGGGAGAGCGGTCTCGCACACGTGTTGGCCGGGCGGTCCTCACTCGACGAGCTCCTGCGAGTCGTGGGAAGCCCCCAGCCCACAGAGGGCTCGGACTCCCGGCGCAGCGACGCGCATGAGGCCCCCCGAGCGGAATCCGGTAAGGACAAGGACGCCAACGGAAATAATCAGGCGACCGCTGCCCCACCGCATCCCGGGTACCCTTACCCCGGACTCGTAGAGCGGATGGGCGTGCCATACTTCCCGCAGGTTCCTGGGTATCCACCCATGGCGTCACCGTTGGGATGGCCAGGCGGCCCAGACTTGCTGGCGCAGAAACAGGTTGATCTCGATTTCGAACTCCTCGAGCCGGCACACGGCGAGGAAGGTGGAAACTACCGGGTGCTCGTGGTGGAAGATGAGGATAACCTGCGGGCGGTTGTGGGGCACATTCTCAAGGCGGATGGGTGGCAGGTTGCCGAGGCACGGGACGGTGTGGAAGCGCTCGAGTCGATCGATCGTGACGCGCCAGACGTCATCCTGCTCGACCTGAACCTACCCCGGCGTGATGGATTCCAGGTGCTGGCGGATCTGCGGTCGCGCCCATCCACCGCCACGATCCCAATCGTGGTGCTGTCCGCTCGGCAGGATGAGGACAGCGAGCTCAGAGTGTTTTCGCTCGATGCGGATGGCTTCGTACCTAAGCCGTTCCGGAGCAGCACGCTGTCCGCCCGTCTTCGAGCACTCGTGAGACGGCGGCGGCAGTCAGTAAAATCGACCTCAGGGTGAGTGCAACTGACGGGCCTCCATCGAAGAGGCCCGTCGACTTTCAGCCACCGTTGCCGAGTGCAGCCGTTGCTCGATCGAGTGTGCCTGTGAGGCGGCTTAGGGCTGCTGTGAGCTTTTGCATCTGGTCGTAGTACTCCTCCCAATGCCCCTGTTCAATGGCTTCGCGTATTCCGGGAAGCGTCTTGACCCCATACCCCGTGTAGTAGCCGGGCGCATAGATGGTGTGCCGGAACCACGGGCGCCGAGGTAGCCCGCTCTCGTTGGTCAGGACCCGTTCGGACTGGATGAGGATCTGACCCAGCTGCTGGGCCCGCTCGGCTGCTACCCCCCCTGCAGCCATCCGCTCGCTCAACGCGTCATCGTACCTTCGGACCGACCGCTCGAGCTCCGAGAGCGCGTTGCGCACCGGCGCGAAGTTGAGATGTGGGACGGGATCTTTTGCCTTGGGCTCGACAAACGGCTCCTTCGGATCGGCGGCCAGCGCGAACGAACGATCCCGAACCATGGCGTTGTGCCGTTCAGTATCCTTCCGCATCTCGTCCACCAGGGTGGTGACTTCGTCAAGGTAGCGCGCGATGTGGGCCGCCAAGTTCGTGAATCGAAACGGCAGCACGTCCGCGTTGGCCAGACGCAGCGTCATGCGGCCAGCGGTCTTGGCTAACGTCACGCCGTACGCGAATCCGGGATCCCGGAACTTCGAGTAGTGATCGAAAGAGTCGAAGACGGAGTGATACGATCCTCCATCTCCCTCGCCCCCAAAACTCACATTCAACGACGCGATTCCGAGGTGCTGGAGAAAGGGAGTGTAGTCCGAGCCGGAGCCCAAGGGTGAGATGGAGAGGTCGTCGTCCGCGCTGACCTCGTGATGGTGGACAGCGCGGCGGGCGCGGAGGCGCTCCGCAACTGAAACGTTGGTCTGGGGATCGATCACATCCCGTGCGACCTGGTTGACGAACCGCTCGAGTGAGTGCGAGCCCCCAGCGGACAGAAAGCCACGGCTGTTCCCGTCCGTGTTGATGTAGACCGCAAGTTTGGCGTTCAACTCCTTGGCGTGGTGCTCGGCCCACTCGGTCGATCCCAACAGCCCCGGTTCCTCGGCGTCCCACGCTGCGTAGACAATGGTGCGCTTGGGCTTCCATCCGGTGGCAGCGAGGCGGCCGACGCTGCGAGCTTCACCGAGGAGCGCCACGAGACCGCTGATGGGGTCGGCGGCGCCAAACACCCACGCGTCGTGATGGTTGCCCCGCATGATCCACTCATCGGGATAGGTCGATCCCTCGAGCCGGGCGATTACGTCGTACGCAGGCTGAAGATCCCAACTGAATTTCAGATGGAGACGGACCGTAGCGGGTCCGGGGCCGATGTGGTAGGTGATGGGGAGTGCGCCCCGCCACGATTCGGGCGCCACCGGACCCGTGATGGCTTCGAGCAGCGGCTGTGCGGCAGCGTAGGAGATGGGCAGGACGGGGATCTTCATGATGGTCGGCGATTCCTCGCGCGGCATGCGCTCGGCGTTGGCCTTCGCACCCACGAACGGGGTGAGCGGATCGCCTGGATAGGTCGGCATGTCGGCTACCGAGCCGCGTTGCGCGCCTTGCTCCATCCGCCAGGCCCCGGCAGGATACACGTCGCCCTGCCAAAACCCGTCGTCCCGAGGATCGGAGTACAGGATGCATCCGATCGCTCCGTGCTCTGCTGCGACTTTGGGTTTGATGCCCCGCCACGAACCCCCGTAGCGCGCAATTACGATCTTGCCCTCGACGCTGATTCCCCGCCGCTCCAACTCCTCGTAGTCCTTTGGAACGCCGTAGTTCACGTAGACCAGCTCGCCGGTGACATCTCCGTCTGCCGAGTAGGCGTTGTACGGCGGTAACCGACCCTCGGTGATCCGCGAGGTGGCATCTTGTCGAAGGACCGGTTCGTCGAGCGGGACCGAAAGCTTGTAGGGCTCGACCAGTTCTAAGACGCGTGTCACAGGCGTCGGAAAGAGCACCTGAAACGTGTCAATGCTGACCCGATAGCCCCACTCGCGAAACTGGAATGCCATCCACTCCGCGTTTTGGCGCGTGTGTGGTGCACCCACATGATTCGGCCGCGACGAGAGCTGCTTGTTCCACTCACTCAGCTGATTCGCGTTCAGGTGGCTATCGAATCGCGCCTCCAAGGCGCGCTGTTGTTGACTACCCTCGGCGGTAAACCCCAGGATCGGGCCGTCGTTCAGTGCCCCCGGCGTCGCTGCGAGGCCTGCGACGGCCAAGGCGGCGACGGCGGCGAAATGGAGGGTGATGCGTGACATCGTAACTCCGAGTCGTGACAGAGGAATGTCGGATGTTGAAAGGACGGGTGTCGAAGTGCAAGGGGCACCTACTCGTCAGCGAAGCACGGTTTCGCGAAGCGGGTTTTCCCCCGCTACCTTGGCGGAGCTCACGCATCGTGCCAAATGCCGAGGAGGGCCCATGGTCCGTCTGCTCGTGGAGTACCGAGCGAAACCAGAAGCGGTGGGGGAGGTGAAGCGGGCGATCACCGAGTTCGTGGACGCGATCCGCTCCAACGAGCCAGACACGATCTACGGATCGTTTGTCGCGGCTGATGGTCGCTCATTCATCCATGCGATGGCGTTTCCGACCGAACAAGCCGAGAAGGGACATCGCAGCGCGGGGCACACGCAAAGGTTCGTCGAGCGCCTCTACCCGTTGTGTGAGGAAGAGCCACAGTTCATCCAGCTCACGCTTGTTCGATCGACCAAGAAGGGGGGTGGCTTTTTGGGTATGGGATGAATCGATCTACGGATCTGACCGGGCGCCGGTAAAGGCGTCGATCTGGAGGGCGGCAATGCCGCCGGACGCGTCGCGGATGAACCGCATGCGCGTCCAGTAGGACCGGTCACGAAATTCCCCGTTGGGCTCGGGCATCATCCAACCCCAATTCATGAACAGGTGGCCGTCCTGCTCGTACACCCTGATGGATTGGTTGGGGATGTAGAACTCCGGACCAAATTGGTATGTGCCGACGGCGGCGCGGACGAACTCGGGATCCGGCCTCTCACCGGAGAATTGGGGGATGTCGACATCCCGGTCGAGAGTGATGGCCGCGAGCGCTCGACCGATCGCAGTCGCATCGGTGTTGTAGGTGTTGACCAGTACAACTACGCAGAGGTCTTCGTCGAGGTAGCGACCGAGATACGCGGCGAATCCCGGGCTCCGGCCGTTGATGTATACCTCAGTTCCCCCAAAACGCTCCCGGACAAACCAACCGTACCCCGTGTTTTCGAGGTGTTCGGTGTACGCCTGCCGAAGCATGGCCTCACCCAGCACCCGTTGCTCTGCGAGCGCACGGTGCCAGATGAACAAGTCACCCACCGTGGAGTAGAGTGATCCGTTCCCGGTCTTGATGGTCCAGTCGAGGTACGGTGCTTCGGCTTGATCGGTGAGACCCCTTGGGATGTACCCCGTGGCTTCATGCGGCACCACAGCGCTCGGGTCACCATCGTGCCCCGTATGCTTCATGCCCAGGGGCTCGAAGAACCTGGCCTCGAGAAACTCACCGTACGATTGTCCGGAAACGAGCTCGATGATATGCGCCAGGATGTTGTAGTTGGAGTTACTGTAGCTATATCGTTCGCCGGGTTCGAATTGCAGGGGCCTGTCCTTGAACCTTTCAATGAGCCCCTCCGTGGTGTGCGACTGCTTGGACCAGTCGTCGTACTCTGGGAACGAATTGATGTTCGGGATGCCGGTGGAATGAATCATCAACAAGTGAATGGTGATGCGATCGCCGTTGGGAAAATCGGGAATGTAGGTCGTAACAGGATCCTGCAGGCTCAACCGGCCCTCCTGAGCGAGCAAGAGCACAGCCGCCGTCGTGAACGGTTTGGATACCGACGCAATGTGAAATACCGTTTCGGGCGTGTTGGGAACGCGGTGGGCGACACTGGCCCAGCCATACCCTTTGGCAAGCAGCGCCGAGTCGCCTCGTGCTATGAGAATGGCCCCCATGAAATTTCCGGTCTCCACGTATGGATGGAGGTACCGATCAATTCGCGACTCCAAGTCGTTTGGAATGACGACGTCGTAGTGTCTCTGAACATGAACGATGTTCGCGGCCCCAACCGCGACAACCAACACGACGCCGATCACGAGAAGGATTCTCATCATGGCAGCCCGCTGAGTGGGACGCACCATTAGATATGTCAGATCCTATCTTTGTTGCAAGCGTTGGTTGCACTGGTCTAGCTTGTTGCGTCCTGCATCTGTCAGTCCTGATCGGAAGCCGGAGAGCCATGGAGCCCATCCCGTACCGCGACCTCGAGACCGTCTTTCTGGACGTCGGAAACACGCTGGTCTCGATGGACTTCGACTGGATCTGCCACGAGCTGGCGGTTCGAGGGGTTCGGTGCGACACTGCGGCATTCCGGCGTGCTGAAGCCGCGGCGCGACCCGCGATCGGACGGTGGGTCTCGGGCCTCGCACGGATCGAGGACAGCAACTCGTTCCCCGTCTACCTCCAAACCATCCTAGATCACTTACCAAGCACCCAGAACGACCCCCGAGACACGAGCGGCCTCGACCGGAACGAGCTCGTGGCACAGCTCAACGTGGTACTCAAGGCGCAGGGAACCGTCCGGCTGTGGTCGACTGTCCTACCCGGCGTGCCCCAGGCGCTGCGTGATCTCAGACAGGTAGGGCTCACGCTCGTCGCCGTATCGAATTCGGACGGGACCGTCGAGCATACCCTCGAAAAAGTTGGGCTCCGTGAGCACTTCGATGCCGTTATCGACTCAACCGTCGTCGCGGTCGAGAAGCCGGACCCCCGTATCTTTCAACTGGCGCTCGACAAGGTGAACGCGGACCCGTTCCGGACGTTGCACGTGGGTGACCTTTATGAAGTCGATGTGGTGGGGGCGAGAGCCGCCGGTTTGCACGTGGCTCTCGTCGATCCGTTTGGTGACTGGAGTCATGTCGATTGCGAGCGGGTGGTGGATATCACCCAGCTCGCACACCGGATCGGGGAGACCCGAACGTAATCGCTATATTCCTCTACCCTACACCTCTCTCAATGAAGCTGAAGGCTGACCTATGCGATTTGCTCTAACAATGATGATCACGGGGGCGGTAGCGCTCGGTGCGACACCGCGGTTGGCGGGCGGGCAAACTACGGGAACGCCGCTCGAAGTCGGCACCATGGCCCCCGATTTCCAGATCCCAGGCGCGACCCGCTATGGGGTGCTGCGAGATCAAGTCCGGCTCAGTGACTTCCGGGGCCATACCGTCGTGCTCGCGTTCTTCTATCGAGCCCGCTCACGTGGCTGAACGATTCAAATGCATGCGTACCGTGATCAGTACGCAACGCTGTTTCGTGATGGCCGCGATATCGTCCTCCTGGCGGTGAGCGTCGATTCTGTGGAGGAACTTGCGGCATGGGCCAGGGACGACCAGTTCCAGTTTCTCTTTGGCTCCGATGCAGGTGCGGAGGTTGGGCGGAAGTACGGGGCGTTTCTCGACCGGGGGGAGCGCGGTGTGCTCGACAATCGCTCGGTGTTCGTCATCGATGCTGATGGTCGAATCCAATACGTGGCCTCGCCCTTCCGGGAGGTCGATCCCCAGGCGTACCTGGAGCTCGGTGATGCGCTGATGCGGATTGCGCCTCCGGCGGAAGAGGATCCGTCTCCTTAGGACGACGTGCGAGCGCCAGACGACTCGAGGGGCGTGTTCTCGGAGCACGCCCTTTCTGTGTCGAGGGGGCTAACGCGGCGGGTCGTTGAGGCCGGCGGAGGAATCGGTGGGCAATGCGCGGGCAAGGGCAGCGCCGATATCCTGGTCGGGACCCACACCCGTATAGACGACTCTGCCGTCCGCATCCAAAACGACGATGTAGGACGTCGTTGGCGCCATGAAGCGGCGCGTGGCCTTCCCCTGGCCGTCCCACAAGACGGGGAAGGGCATTGGGTGACGGTTGAGGTGGCGTTTGATCGAGCGGGGATTCTGATTGACTCCAACGCCGATGGCCAGGAATACCACGGTTTCAGCATGGCGAGCATGGGCTTCCCTCAGGCGCGGAAGCAGTGCCTCACACTGTTCACACCACCGGGCCCAGAATTCGAGAAGGACCGGTTGGTGACCGATCCAGGCGCCAAGGTCCACGGAATTGCCTTCGAGGTCCTCGATCAAGACCGGATCCGGGCTCGATCCGAGCGGGATCCCGACCTCGTCCTCTTGTGCCTGAAGGCTTGTCGGGATGCTCCACAGCGCCGCGGTCGATAGCACGAGGGCGGCTCGGCAGACACTCAACCAACTCATAGCACCATCCCCATCTGGATGAAGTAGTACTCCGCCATGGCCAATAGTACGATTCCGGCCGCCTTCTTGATCCATACCATCCAGGTGCCGGCCTTGGGGAGCGCCGCCAAGGTGCCAGACGACAGTCCAATCGCGACCAGTAACGCGGTCATCCCGAGCGAGAACACCAGGAGGTAGATGAAACCGAGCGCTGGGCTTCCAGTGGTTCCAACCCACGTGAGCACAGCGGCGAACGCCGGTGCTCCGCAAGGGGCCGCTACGATACCGGAGCTGGCACCGAGCAGGAATACGGCGGGGTAAGACCCCCCGCGGAGGCCAGCGGCCCATTGCACAACGCGTTGTGGTGCGGACAGCGGGATGACATCCAGCATTGCCAGGGCGAAGATGAGCAGAAGGTTACCGATCGCGAAGCGAGCCCATGGATTCGCCGAGACGGTGCCGAAGAGGGAGCCGGTCAGCCCGGCGATCAGGCCGAGGGTGGCGTACAGGAGCGCGAGCCCGGTCGCATAGCTCAGCGTGAGGCCCAACGTCCGGAGTTTGGATGTGCCTGCGCCACCGGCACCGGCCAGAATGCCCGCGGTGATCGGAATCATGGGGTAGACGCATGGCGTCAGACTGGTCACCAGGCCGGCCCCAAACAGCGAAAAGAGCGCCACCACCGGACTGTGATTCAGGGATTCAGTGAGCCCCTGGAACGCGAAGAGAGAGGCGATTTCCGACATGCCGGAAAGATAGAGGAAAGAGCAAAGGCCAGTGAAAAGCTGCTGACAGATCACGGCTTGATTACTACATTCTCACATGCCGCTTGCCGATTACCTTCGCACGATGCCGAAGGTAGAGCTTCATGTGCATCTGGAAGGGTCGATCCAGCCGGCGACCCTGCTCCAGCTCGCGAGGCGTCATCAGATCAGCCTCCCTGCCGACACCGTCGATGGCGTACGCGAGTGGTACCGCTTTACGGATTTCGATCACTTCGTCGAGGTCTATCTCACGATTTCAAAGTGCGTGCAAACGGCCGACGATATCGAGCTGATTGCGCGTGAGTTTCTCGTGGGACAGGCCGAGCAGAACATCCGCTATACCGAGGTCACCTACACCGCATTCACCCACTACATCCAGAAGCAGCTGCCCTTCGATCAACAGCTGTCGGCCCTCAACCGCGCACGGGCATGGGGAGCGGCAGAGTTTGGAGTTCACATGGGTGTGGTGATCGACATTCCCAGAGTGATCGAGGCAAAGCACGGCGACATGATTGCCGACTGGGTGATCTCGGCGTTTGGCGATGGTGTTGTGGGATTCGGGTTGGGCGGTCCGGAGGTTGGCCACCCTCCGGAGAAATTCGCCGCCGCGTTCGATCGGGCGCATGCCGCTGGGGTGCCGAGTGTACCGCACGCCGGTGAGACGGCGGGGCCGGCGAGCATCTGGGGCGCGCTCAAAGCCCTTCACGCAGTGCGGATCGGTCACGGAGTGCGTTGTCTTGAAGATCCCAAGCTGGTCGAGGAGCTCCGCACGCGCCAAACTCCACTCGAAGTGTGTCCCACGAGCAACGTGTGCTTGGGCGTGGCGCCTACCCTCGATCGGCATCCGCTGCCTCGGCTGGTGTCGGAGGGTCTCTACGTCACGATCAACTCTGACGATCCTCCGATGTTCAACACGACCCTCAACGACGAGTATGTGCGGGTTGCCGAAGAGTTCGGTTTCGACTATGCGCAGATGGAGCAGTTTGTGATGAACGCGGTTCGCGCGACCCTCCTTCCGCCCGATGCGCGTCAACGTCTCGAAGCGGAGTGCACGGCGGAGTTCAAGGGGCTTCGGGAGCAGTCGGCGTAAGGGGGATTGGGCACTCTTAGTGTTCACGGCTTCTCGCGCACCGGAATCCAATGAGCAAATGCTTGGACGTCGGCGGGCGGCCGTGGCGGAATGCGCAGCGGCAGGTGCCCGGGGCGTCATCCCACGAGCACCCTTTGAGCGTGGCGCGACCAGGGCCGAAGTCCGAGCTGGTCCACTCGAAGACATTGCCGGCCATATCGAGCACGCCCTCTGGAGTCGCGCCCGCGCGATGTGCGGTCACCGGTGCCGTGAACGTAGTCTCCACGGCGGCGACCCCGGGTCGCCACTCGTTCCCCCACGGGAAGATCCGCGTTCCCACGCCCCGACACGCCGCTTCCCATTCATGCTCGGTCGGAAGTCGCGCGCCACGCCACGCGCAATACGCCGCCGCGTCGTCGCGATGCACCAGAACAACCGGATGATCACCGAGCGCTGGGTCTGGCTGACCGTCGTGCCAGAGGAACGGCACCACTTCTTCGTAGGCATGCACGAGGAAGCCCTGGGCCGCGTACGTTGCTTCGTCAATGTAGGGTGTGGGATGTCCGGTTGCGGACGCGAACCTGGCGTACGCAGCGTGGGTCACTGGTGTGCTGTCGAGCCAGAAAGGCCCCAGCCGCTCGAGAGACAGCGTGCGCTCCCACGCATCGTACCACTGCGCGCGCCTTACGTTCGGCGGAGAGAGCGAGTAGCCCAACTGGCGCTCGAGCGAATCGCTCCCGAGCCGATACTGACCGCCTGAAATCGCCACCATCCCTGCAGCCACGGGCGGGGCAGGGGCGTCACATCCCAACCACCCGATGATGGCAGTGAGGCTGATCACGGTCCGCACTCTCTATTCCTTACGTCCGACTCCGCGCTCGCCAGTGAGGGATGAAGAGTAACGCCTTCTCTCGTTCACCACTCACCATTCACCAAACCAGTGTGTGCGTGTACTTGATTAGAATGGCGCGTTCTTGCGATAGCGGGAGTCGTGGCTCGCCGATGATCACCCTGTCGGTGTTTAGGGCTTCGTTGTAGACGATCCAGAGGTCCCGGCCTTCGCGGAAGTTGTATCGGAGCCGGGCGTTCATGGTGAACGCATTGGCGGTGTTGTTGTACTGGACGAACGTCGCAAGTGACAAGTGGATGTTGAGTGCTGTCTGGATGCGAAAGCGCGCGAGATGCACGTCGAGCGCTTCATCGCGGTCGGGAAACCGAATGGCATTGAACTCATACTCTGCTCCCAGTTCGACATAGCGTGACGGGTTCCACGCCGGCTGGGCGGACACCGAGACGCGGGTTCCATCGTAAAAAGTCCCAGCACTGACGCTGAACGTGGGGCGGATACGGCCTGCGCGGGAAGCTTGGTACCGCAACTCACCCTCGTGGAACCAGTACTCTCCGGGAACGACGGGGACGTCCCCGGCCACCTCAAAACTGTCCCGCACGCTCTCATAGCTGTTGTTGAGTGAGAGGCTGATCTCCGCTCCCGTCTTCAGCTCTGCCTCCAGCTGGGGCTCGATGGCAGCGGATTCCACGGTACGGTCGCCGTTGCGAAGAAACAGCTCGGATTCCGTTTCGAACCCGAGGCTGCGAAACGGCGATTGAGCCCCCGGGAGCCACTGGTAGCCAAGCCCATTTTGTAGTGCCGTGAAGTCATCCCGCCGTTCGAACCCCACACCCGGATTGTACTGCTGCCCCGACCGAATGAATTCCGCCGAGTAGCTGAAACCGAGCTGGTCCCGTCGCTCCCAACGCGCAAGCACGAGCGCGGCATCCAGGTTCCCCGGTCCCGGTCCGTGATTCTCGAACGTCTGCGCGAGCTTGATCGTGAGAAACTCGCTGCCCGCGACGTTGAAGATGCCGTCGATGCCGGCGGCAACATTGTAGCTCCCATCCTCGGCGACACGTGTTGTAATCATGCCCCCAAGCGTCGAGACCTGATTGAACAGTTGGCGGCGCAGGCGCATGACGCCAAAGTTCTCCGAAGGAAGGGAATCCCGTGCGGCGGTTTGCATGTTGATGAAGCCAAAATCGGTGCCCCCCGTGCGGCCCACGGCACGGGCTCCGCCGAGCAGCCGAATGCGGTCGCTTTCGACCAGGCCGATGCGACGGCTATGAAAGAGCCGGTCCCGGCCCCCGGTGTTGAACTCAAAGATTGCCGAGCGCTCCTGGAAGAATTGGCGCTTTTCCGGGAAGAACAGTGAGAACCGTGTCAAGTTCACCTGCTGATCGTCTACCTCGACCTGCGCGAAATCGGTGTTGACCGAAAAGTCGAGCGTCAGGTTGCTGCTCGGACTGTACCGGAAGTCGAGCCCGATCTCGCGAGTCACGTTTTCATCGAACCCGTACGCGCTCGCACCCTCCGGCAGTTCGGCAGCACGGTCAAGACCACCGAGCGCATAAGGGGTGACATACACCGGTTGACGGCGGTAGACGCCCTCCAACGAGATTCGCTGGGCGCGTGACGGCTTGGCAAAGGACATGCTCCAGTTGGGAGGGATAGCGGGGAAGAGCTGCCGCTCGTTCTTTCGGGCGATAAACCGGTAGAGGATCATCCCCATATCGACCCGGCCATCCCGATCTTGAAACCCGAGACTGGCGAACGGAATCCGCAACTCGGCAAACCAGCCCTCGTCGTTCACCACAGTTGCGGCGTCCCAGAAGGCATTCCAATCGGGATTCATCGGCATCCCGCCCCGGAACTCCGCATCGTTCGAGAGCGACCGGTCGGTCCGTACCCCAGCGGGATTCACGACAAACCAGGAGGCGGTCTCGTAGTCATTGAAGGTGTCGAGGACGATGGCGAGGAGATCGTCTCCACTGTACTGGTCGCGGTAGAGCGTGTTCGTGCGGATGCCTCGGGGATCCGAATCATACAGGCGGCCACTGACATAGAGATAGGAATCATCGTAGGCGACGCGAATCTCGCTGCGCTCGGTGATGGCATCACCGAACGTCGGTGAAAACATCGTCATCGGTAGGGCCCGTACGGCATCCCACGCTGGCTCGTCCGGCATGCCGTCCAACACCACCGGGCCGGTGAGTCGGGGCAGAGCCATCGGCACGTCGTAGCCTTCGGTGTGCGCCACCGGGGCCTGCGCCCAGGCGGCTGAGAACGACACGCAGCCCGCCAAGACGAGGGCGAGCACTGTCTTAACCGAGTAGGAGGGTGACCCGTTCACAGGGGAATAATGGCCACCGGACGCGGGCTGGCGCTACGGCCTAGCCGGTGGGGCCAATCGGCGTGCCGGGCTAGCGGTTGCGTCGGTGGCGATACATCTTCGCAGCAGATTACGGAGTCACTCCCCGCCCATGTTTGCACCGCTCATCACTGACTCGACGAGGAGGTTTTGTATGAGAAGGCTGGCCGTGCTGCTCCCTGTGACCGTACTGCTGCTGGGATATCCCGCTCCGGCGGCTTCGCAGGACAGCCCACCACAGATGTTCTATTTGGTTCAAGAGTTCGTGAAGCCGTCCAAGATCGCCGAGTACGAGGCGAACACCAAGGCGTTCTTGAAAGATCTGGCGATGACACCAGGAGCCAAGGAAACCATTCAGTTCTCCGCCGTGAGCGGCCCCGAAGTTGGCTATATCTACGTAGTGCCAGTCGATGGATGGGCGGGGCTCGGGAAGGCGTTCGGTGATTGGGACGCAGCCAGCCGGGCCATGGGGCAGCAGAAGTGGGCGGAACACATGGCGCGCTCGACCGGCCTGAGCGATCACTCGGCTACCTCAGTGATGATGATGCGGCCGGATCTCTCGTATCGTGCCGAGACCGCGGCGCTCACCGCGGACCGCCGGTATCGTCACTACGACTGGTGGTACATCATGCCGGGACACGAACAGGATATCGAAGCGATCGCCAAAGAGTACATAGCGCTCTACCGGGCCAAAAACATTCAGCGCGGCTGGCGTATCTACCAATCCGTCGTGAGTCCGGACCTCCCGATGTACCTCGTGGTTCAGACCGGCACCGATGAGGCATCCTATTACGCCGAGGATGCGCGCATCAGGCAAATGCTCGGATCAGAGGGTGAACGCCTCCAGCAGAAGGCGATGCAATTCACCCGGCGTGTTGAGAGCAACTATTCCTGGATCCGTCCGGATCTGTCGTTTCCGATGGCGGAGCAGCAGGTGGGCTCCCGCTAAACAGCTCGCAGGATCATGACGAAATCGGGCAGCGCATGCGCGCTGCCCGTTTTCGTTCTGCTACTTGCTCTTGTCCCCTCACGGCGCAAATTCCCCTGCGATGGCACGTTCCAGTCGGCAGGCCGCGACACGTGTGCCATATGTCGGACGATCCTTCACTCCCGGGAGCCGTCCGGCTCTCGAGCCCCCAACTACGGAGCAAACTCATGCGACCAGTTGCACGCGGCCCGTTTTCCATGGTTCTCTTCGCGCTGAGCGCGCTTCTCATTGGTTCGACCACCGCCGGACTGTCGCAACAGGTCGATACAGAACGATTGAAAGAGCTCGAGTTTCGTCACATCGGCCCAGTCGGGAACCGGGTCATCTCCGTGGCCGGCGTCCCGAATCAGCCGCTCGTGTACTACGCCGGTGCCGCCTCGGGCGGGATCTGGCGCACGGTGGACGCCGGAGTGAACTGGAAGCCGCTGTTCGACGACCAACCGGTGCACTCCATCGGCGCGCTCGCCGTCGCCCCGTCAGACGCGAACGTCATCTGGGCGGGCACGGGCGAGACGTTCATCCGGTCCAACGTCTCCATCGGAAATGGCGTTTGGAAATCCACGGATGCTGGCGAGACCTGGACGCACATGGGGCTCGAGGGGACGGGTCGTATCGGGCGGATCATCGTGCACTCCACCAATGAGGAGGTGGTGTACGTCGCCGCGCTCGGTCACGGGTACGCCCCGCAGCAAGAGCGGGGGATCTACCGCAGCCGCGATGGTGGGTCGACATGGCAACGCGTGTTGTTCGTCAACGACTCAACCGGTGCCTCAGACCTTGTCATGGATCCCAACAACCCGCGCATTCTGTTCGCCGGCATGTGGCAGTTTCATCTGAAGACCTGGACGCGGGAGAGCGGCGGGGCGGGAAGCGGGATTTACCTGTCGAAGGACGGTGGCGACACCTGGAAACGGCTCGAGGGCAACGGACTCCCCAAGAAACCGGTGGGGAAGATCGCGCTTTGCATGACTGGCAAGAACTCAGCTCGGATCTACGCTCTGATCGAGACGGGCGATGGGGTCCCGTGGCACGGCGAGGAGACGGAAAGCGGGGAGTTGTGGCGCTCCGACGATGGTGGGACAAACTGGAAGTTGGTTAGCCACAATCGAAATCTGGCGGGTCGCAGTGCCTACTACAGCCGGTGCGCGGTGGCGCCCGACGACCCCGATGAGGCCTACTTCCTCTCCGCCTCCTTCAGCGTCACCACTGACGGTGGTGATAGTGCTAAGACGGCGAGCTTCTTCGGCAGCGGTGGTCCTGCTGCGCCCGGTTGGGATCACCACGACATGTGGATCGATCCGCACAGCGCGGACCGCATGATCGTCGGACACGACGGTGGGGTGTCGATTTCCCAGAACCGCGGCAAATCGTGGTTCCGGATTCAACTTCCCATCGCCCAGATGTACCACGTCACAGTCGATAAGAATGTGCCGTACTACGTCTACGGCAACCGGCAGGACGGACCGTCGATGCGCGGGCCGAGTCGGAGCCGCCTCGGGGGCTTTTTCGCCAGTGGGATCCCGCGGGGCATGTGGCACGACCTCGGGGGCGGCGAGAGCGGATTTGCCACTCCGGACCCCGAGGATCCCGACATCATCTGGTCATCCGCCTCCGGCTGGGGTGCGCTCGGTGGGGTCGTCGTACGGTACAACGAACGCACGCGGCAGTTCCGTCAAGTTGAAGTCTGGCCGCTGATGACCGCCGGGTGGCCGGCGGAGCGGGTGCGGTATCGGTTTCAGTGGACATTCCCACTGCTCATCTCACCACACGATCACAATACGGTGTACGTCACGAGCCAACACGTGCATCGCACCACGAATGGTGGGCAGTCGTGGGACGTCATCAGTCCCGATCTCACGACCAACGACAAGACCAAGCAGGGGATCTCGGGCGGGCTCACACCCGACAACATCGGTGTCGAGTACTGCTGCGTGATCTATGCGTTCGACGAGTCTCCTGTACAGCGGGGCGTGCTGTGGGCCGGGACCAGCGACGGTTTGGTGCAGGTGAGTCGCGACGGTGGGGCGACGTGGACTAACGTCACGAAGAACATCCCGGGGCTTCCCGCGTGGGGCACCGTTCGCAACATCGACGCGTCGAAGTGGAGCGCGGGGAAGGCGTATGTCACCGTCGACTTCCACGAAGTGGGGAACTTCGCGCCATACGTCTACAAGACGGAAGACTTCGGCGCGCGGTGGACCAAGATCACGAACGGGATCGCCGACAGTCCGCTCAGCTATGCACGGAACATTCGGGAAGATCCCGTCCGACCAGGCTTACTCTACTTGGGGACGGAAAACGCGCTCTACGTGTCCTTCGATGACGGTGGGACTTGGCAGTCGCTCATGACGAACCTCCCGCCCGCACCGATGTACTGGATTGCGGTCCAGGAACACTTCAACGATCTCGTGGTTGGGACGTACGGCCGCGGCTTCTGGATCCTTGATGACATCACGCCGCTCCAGCAATTGACGGGCGACGTCGTGGCGGGCGCGAGCCACCTGTTTGCACCACGGTCCGCGTACCGCTTTCGGCCGATCACCGCCCCGATGACCATGTTCGACGACCCGTCAGGTGGTGAGGACCCGCCCTACGGCGCGTCGATCAACTATTGGTTGGCCAAGGAGCCTAGTGGTGACGTTAAAGTCCACATCTCGGACTCGGCGGGTGACTCGGTCCGCACGATCGATGGGACCAAAAAGCTAGGCATGAATCGGGTGTGGTGGGATCTCGAGAGCGAAAAGTCCACCGAGATGAAACTGCGGACCAAACCACTCTATGCCGACTGGGTCAGCCTCGGTGAAGAGCGATGGCGTCCCGTTCCCGAAGAGGAGAATCGTGTCTCGATCCTGATGCCGCCGGGGACCTATACCGTTACGCTGGTCGTCGACAGTCAGGTGGTTGGGACGCGGCAGCTCGAGGTGCTCAAGGATCCGAACACGGAGGGGACCCTGAGCGACATCGAGGCGCAGACGGCCATGGTCCGCCAGATCCGCGAAGACATGAACGCGGCGGCCGAGATGGTCAACAACGTCGAATGGGTGCGCCGTCAACTCACGGACCTTGAGGTGGTCTTGAAAGATCAGAAGGCCGACGATGACGTGATTGCCGCGCTCGATTCGCTCCACAAAAAGCTCATTGCGGTGGAAGAAAACCTCTTACAGCTCAGACTCACCGGCACCGGGCAGGACGACGTGCGCTGGCCAAATAAGCTAATTGGGCGTCTGGGGTATCTGGCGAGCGCCGTGCAAACGGCGGATTTCTCGCCGGCCGACCAGCACCATGAGGCGTATGAAACACTCGCGGCGGATCTGCGCCGAACCCAGGGGGAGCTGGACCAGCTCATGCGGGTTGACGTGCCGGCATTCAATCGAATGCTTCAGGATCGCAATCTCGTTCCGGTTATGGCAAACGCGGCAAGCGGGAGTCAATGAAGGAGTGCGCAATACTCACACGTGGCCGGCGGGGTGTGGCCAGTTGGGAGTGGAGTAGCCTGTTCACTGCGTACTGCTCACCGCTCACGGATTCGGTCAATGGGTAGCCGCGTCCGTCGGGATTCCGGGATGATCGCGCTGGAACCACCCGTGCTGGACCACCTCGTGTATGCCGTCCCCAGGCTCGAGGTAGGCGTGCGGTCGGTCGCCGAGCAGTTCGGACTGATGCCAACACCGGGTGGGAGCCACCAAGGTTACGGAACGGCCAATGCCCTCATCGCTCTTGGTGAGGACTGCTACCTCGAGATCATTGGACCCGACCCAGATCAGCCGAAGCCACCACGACCCAGGCCCTTTGGAATCGATGCGCTCGAGGGACCCCGGCTCGTGACCTGGGCGGTCCGCACCGCAGATCTCGAAGGTCGGGTCACGGCGGCCCGCGCTGCGGGATACGATCCCGGCATCATCGTCCCGATGGCGCGGCTGGCGAATGACGGAACCCGGTTGGAGTGGCGTCTTGCCGTACCTGAATCGATGGGTGGGCCCATGGTTGGCGACGGACTGGTGCCGTTCCTGATCGATTGGGGGGGGACGCCACACCCGGCAGCGGGTATGGAGCAGCGCTGCACGCTCATCGAGCTGCGCGGGACGCACCCCGACCCGGCGTCCATTCGGGACTCCCTCGCGGCGCTTGCCGTCGAGCTCCAGGTGTCCGGCGGGGAAAACCCGACGCTCGTCGCGATCATCGACGCCCCAGGAGGTCTCTTCGAGCTCACCTGATCCCGATGCTGCCGACCTTGACGTGGCGTGCAGACTTGGGTCTTTTGAACGATCGGCCAACTTCCCGCCTCAACCGGATTCGACCCGAATGCGACTGCTTTTGATCAATCCGCGTTTTCCGGAGAGCTTCTGGAGCTTCAAGTGGGCTGTGGACATGCTGCTGCCCGGGAAACGCACCGTCAATCCACCGCTTGGCTTGGCGACGCTCGCTGCCCTCTGCCCTGACGGGTGGGACGTCACCATCGTGGACGAGAACATCGAATCGCTCCCGCTCGATCCCACCGCGGACATCATAGGAATCTGCGGGATGGGTGTACAGTTCGGCCGACAGCGGGAGCTTTTGGCGTACTATCGCAGCAAGGGGTTCTACGTCGTCGCGGGTGGGAGCTATGCGTCCTTGTGCCCCGAGGAGTACGAGAGCCTGGCAGACACCGTGATCTCGGGTGAAGCCGAGTATATATGGAAAGAGTTTTGCCAGGATTTCGAACGCGGCGCACCCCGGGCACTCTACCAAGAAACCGGTGAGGTCGACCTCGCAGACTCGCCGGTTCCCCGTTTCGATCTCCTTCAGCTCGAGAAGTACCAGGCCGTGAGCCTGCAGTTCTCGCGTGGGTGTCCCTTCCGTTGTGAGTTCTGTGACATCATCGTGATGTTCGGACGAAAGCCGCGTACCAAACCGCTCGAACAGGTGGGGCGCGAGTTGGATTCTCTGCGCAGGCTCGGCATACATAACGTCTTCTTTGTGGATGACAACCTCATCGGCAACAAGCCGCTGGCGAAGAAGCTGCTCCGCTTTCTCGCAGATTATCAGCGTGAGCACGAGTACCGCTTCAGCTTTGGTACAGAGGCGTCGCTCAACCTGGCACAGGACGAGGAGCTTCTGAGCCTATTTCGTAGCGCAAACTTCGGCTGGGTCTTTCTGGGGATCGAATCACCCGATGAGGCAAGCCTCAAGGAAACGCTCAAGTTCCAGAACACCCGCCAAGACATCATGACATCCGTGCGGGTGATCTATGCACACGGGATCGATATTCTTGCGGGCTTCATCATCGGATTCGATCACGACACCCTCGACACCTTCGAGCGTCAGTACCGTTTCATCATCGATTCGGGGATCCAAGCATCGATGATTGGGCTGCTCCAGGCGACGCCCAAGACGCCGCTCTACGAGCGACTCGCGAAGGACGGTCGGCTCATTCCACACGTTCAGAGCTCCAACAACTCCAGGCTCGGGACCAATGTCATCCCCAAGGGCATGAGCTACGACGAGATGGTGGAGGGCTATCGTCGGTTGCACGAGCGGCTGTATGACGACAAGGGGATCGCCACTCGGATTCGCAACAAGCTGAGTCACCTAGTGGATCCTGTTGGTCAGAATCGGTACTCGGTGCGCGAGCTCGTCGGTGTCATGCGGCGGTTTTTCGTCCACGGCATCCTTCCCGGTGGTTGGCGGCGAGTGGTGCAGTTCATCCGGTCCGTCCCCTGGGTACGGCCGCGGCTCATTCAGCAAGCGGTGGAGGACTGGGTGGTGGGTCTCTCGATGCGTGACTACATCGACCGGCACTTTTATCGATCTGAGGCACCGGCGCGTCAGGCGGCTGAGGGCTATCTCCGTCGTCTCGAGCAAGCACTGGCGCGTTATCGTGAAGCTGGAGCGCTCGAGCTCTCCTTGGGGGACGTCAAGCATGCGGCGACCAATCTGTCCCTGCGGCTCCGCGGATGGCTCGATCGCCGGTTCTTCAGGCGTGCTGCCCGCCAACTGGAGGCGGTGCTGCGTGACACCCGGTCGTCTGTGACGTTGCACATCGATCACCTCCACGAGGCACAGGTCCGGCACTTCGATCGGCTGCTTCGCCGTCTCTCACGCCACGGCGACCGCATTCGGATCACGGTGCACGAACGATTGCGCAACGTGGTCAAGGTTGACTCGTCGGTGTTCGACCTCTCGCTGAGGGCGTAGCTGGCGAGCGGCTACAACTCGGCGCGCACGCAGCCCAGGATCAAATCTGCCGATCGCTGGACCCCCGGCAAATTCTCGATGTCGATTGTCGATGCCCTCTTCTCATGGGGATCCGCCACGACAGGGACGCATCGATCTGACGCGGTCAATTGGGAGTCAAATCTCTGACCGGCTGTATCCGGGAGCGGATGCGCTCGCGTTGTCCAGGCGTGAGCATGTCGCGGGCAACGACTTCGCGAACCACGCGCGCTACAAAGGAGAATCCCCGTGGCTCCGCGGCGAGCCACCGTTGCCACTCGAGTTCGTCGAGGGCCGTTGTCAGCACTGCTCCCTGCAGCTCCGATCCCATCGCGATCTCCTCGACGGTAACCCGGTCGCCGAGCACAGCAGCCGTCGACAGAGCGCGTTGTGCATCCTTGCTCAAGCGACGGAAGCTCACGCGAATCGCCGCAACGATGGCGTCCGGGAGCTCACCGGGGAGTGTTTGGTCGAGCGTCTTGAGCGGTGTCGGCCATGCTCCGTCCACGCGGCCCAAATCGAGACCAAGAGCCACGGCGTGTAGCAGCTCCACGGCCAAGAGCGGGATGCCGGCGGAATCGGCGGTCAGGCGTCGCGTAAGCCGATCCTGTTCGCCGTCACCATACTGTGGTAACGCCCAGCTCACGAGCTGGCGGATGGCCGAGTCCTCGAGCGGTCCCAAGGTCAACACTACACCAGGGAGATCGCGACCCATATGTGCCCGGAGCTCGTCCAACTCGGCTCGTGGATGCTGGGGTGCCACGCATAAGCAGAAAAAGACCGGTGCGTCGGCGGCCGTGCGGCAACCGGCGATCAATGCAAGCAGCGACTCATGGTCGAGCCAATGCGCATCGTCCACCACGATGAGCACGGGCTGCTCGTCGGCTGCCGCCCGCAAGACATCACCCAGTGCCAAGCCCAACGGTTTGGGGTTCACGGAAACCGTGCGAAACCGGTCCGCCCACTCGGGAACCGCTTCGGCGAATGCCGCGAGCGCCGCGGGGGGTGCAGCCGGTACTCCTCCTGCTGTCAGCAAGCCACCACGTGCGAGCGCGTACAAGCCACTCTCGGGAGTGGTCCGGTCTCCCTCGACGGCGCGCAGGGTGACGGTCGCAGCGCCCTCGAGCCGGGCACGAGCGACCAATTCCTCTGCGAGGCGGGTTTTGCCCATCCCTGCTTCGCCCACGACGAAGCCGATGGCGGCGCGGTTACCGCCGACACAGCGCCGCCACCCATCGAGCAACTGCGCCAACGCATCTTGGCGCCCTATCAGTGGTGGCCGCTTGAGCTCGGCACCCTGCGTCACGCTCCGAGGCACGGAGGCCGCGAGCCGCAATTCCCGCTCACTTTTTACGCGCCGCGCGAGTTCCGTCAGGCCGCGCTCGGGGGTTAGACCGACTTCGCTGAGACTAGTCGCGAACGCGTGATACGTATCCAGCGCGTGCGCTCGTTCGCCTGCCAGTGCGAGCGCTCTCATCGCGATGTGCACGACCGTGCTCGAGCGTGGATCGAGACGCCGCGCACGCTGGGCGACCTCTGCCGCCTGGCTCGCATCGCCGGTTGCAAGCAGGCACTCGGCTTGGTTGGCGAGTACGGAGACGCACCGCACCCGCCATGCGGCGCGTTCCGACGCCAACCAATCTTCAAACGGTGAGGCATCAGGTACGCCAAACCCTTCCAGGAACTCACCGCCGACGAGCTCGCTCGCCTGCCTCCAACCGCCGTCGGCTTCACACCGGGTGAACTGGTGGGTATCCAAACGCAGCACGCCTTCATTGATTGCCACGACGTCCCCCGCGGCGCGCAACGCGTTGTCACCAAGCGCGCGACGTAATACCCGTAGGGATTCGCGCAGCGAGTGCCGCGCTGCGGATTCGGGCTTGTCACCCCACAGCAGGCCCATCAGGTGTTCGCGGGTTCGTGCCCCACGTGGTGAAAACGCGAGATACAAGAGGAGCGCGAGGTTTTTGCGCCAGAGCAGCTGAGCGGGAGGTGCTTCTCCATCGAGCGTTAGCTGGACCGGGCCCAAGACACGAACGTCGATCATCGGGAGCACGACGTGGCGATGTAGGCTTCGGCGCGCCGGCGGAGAGGCTCGTAGGCTGGGTCCGCATCCTGCCATAGCTGTGCAACCCGGGGCAGATGGCGACACGCGTTTCGATGGTCGCCCCGCCGAGCCGCGGCGTCTCCCCGCAGCCACCGCGCATAGGTGCCGAGTGCCCAGTCGATCTCGGCCGCCTGCGCCACGCCCGAAGGGAAGCCAATCCAGTCAAAGTGCTCATACCACAGACGTGAAGAGTCGGCCGCCTCACCCCGGCCTAGGCTGTCCAGCCAATCGGCCCGTTTCATGTGCAGAACGGCGCGTGCAAAAGGGTCGCCACCCCGTCCGGCGGAATCCGCTTGGATAAGCGGCGCGGAAAGCTCGAGCGCCCCCAGGTAGTTACCGGCTGCACCCTCGATCACAGCGTGCAACAAAAAGCGCAATCGGGTGGCGACGGAATCGTGTTCGTCTCCTCGGATCGCTCCGTGCCATTGGCTGGCAACTGCCGTATCGGCCGCCAGTGCGGCTGCCACGCCCAGCGTCCACATGGCGCGCGGTCCGTGAGTCGCGACATTCGTCATCGGTTCGATTACTGCCCGCCCAATGCCGGGTTCACTCGGGGCGAAACCGGGCACACCGAGAGCCGGCGCGAGCATTCGCCACTGCGCCGTCTGGAAGCGCGCTTCCCGAGACCCGAGCAGGGAGCTTGCGGAGTCCAGGTAGCCAAGCGCGGTTGTGAGCTGACCGAGTGCGATGCGACCGAGCGCGCGCGCCATATAGAGACTGCCACGGTTGGATTCGCTGGCTCCGCCATCGGTCCGCAGCAGGAGCGCGGCCAATTGCTCTTGAGAGTTCGGCAGCCCAAACACCTGGCCGAGGCGCACCGTCGTTCGCACGGCTGCGCGCATTTGTGGATCGGCGAGAATCATCCCGCGCATCGCGGCGATCGAATCGGGTGAGCCGAAGCGTTCCATGAGCGCGAGGCGCAGGAGAATTGGGGAGTACAGCTGGACTTCCTGCGGCGGCGCAGATGTGGCGATGAGCCGCGAGAGATGTCGTGTCGCCTCGGCGGGCCGATCCATCCGGATGTTTGCCCACACCAGCATGTCCAGCGCGGGTGCGAGCGTGGAGTCTTTCGCCACGGCCGCCTCGAGCGCATCCGCCGCGGTGCCCAGCGGGTTGCCGAGAAACGGGCCGCGATGCATGAGCTCTTCGCCGTACAAAAAAGCCACGAAGCCATCACGCGGGTATCGCGCGATCGCCGATTGATAGATGGTCAAACGCTGCACGGAGGTCGGCGCCAGCTGGGCGTCGATCATCATGCTGTCCAGCTCGTTCAAACGGCCGCGATGTTCCCGGCGGATTCGCTTGAGATCCAATTCGGGATGCGGCCTGCCGGTCCCCAACCAGCGATAGGCGTTGGAGAGTCCGAACGCCGCCAAAAGAAAGGTCGAATCGAGCGCGACGGCTCGCGAGAAGTGCTCGGTCGCCGTCTGCCAGCGGTTCTGGTGAAACGCGTCCTGACCTCGGACCCATTCGAGGACCGCCTCAAGCTCTGCGCCGGTCAGAGCTGGAGGAGGCGGTGGACGGGCGTCGGGATCCACGGTCCGCGCGACCACGAGCGCAATCTCGTACCCGAGCGCAACGAGCTCTTTCCCGGATGCCCTCAGCCGACGGACTTCACCAGACGCATCGGCCACCACCAAGTCTGCCTGGACGGTGTCACCCACTCGAGTCACCGAGCCGGTGGCGACGTATTCAGCACGCAGGGTGCGCGCGACGTTGGCGACGCTGGCAACGTGTAGTACGCCCATTTTCACCGTGGTGCTCCAGGGCACCACCGGCATCATCGCGCTCAGCGTGGGATGTGCGAGGAACGGAAGGAAGCGTCCGAGTTCGGCGTCGCTGGTATCGTCTGCTGCGAACGGGAATATCGCGAGATGCGTGGGTGAAATGACGGGTCCATTGCAGCTGACAACCCGCGTGATCACTGCTACAACCACGGCCGCCCCCAGCGCGCCGATCGTGAGCGTCCTGGCACGCTCCCGCCTCGCACGCGTCGCGCGCACCGCCTCGAGAAATCTGTTCGCATCTCGCCAACGCCGCTCCTCGTCCCATTGCAACGCTTTTCTCAGCACAGGGATCATGTCACGCGGCACGCCACTCCAGTCTGGCTCGGTCGTAGGTCGCCGGTCGCTCCACAACTCGCCCGTCAGCGCCTCGTACAGGACGAGCCCGACGGCGTACAGGTCAGAGCGTTGCGTGGCGCCCGAGCCCCACAGCTGCTCGGGCGCCATATATCCCACCGTTCCAGGCCGTACATCGGTCCCGGTGAAACCGTCCTCTGAGGGTGTCTTTGCGATGCCAAAGTCAGCGAGCACGAAGGTTCCGTCGTGCACGAAAATGTTTGCCGGCTTGATGTCTCGGTGAATGACCCCTTGCTTGTGCACTGCCTCGAGCGCCTGGAGGAGGTCCGCAGCAAGCCGGCGCACCTCAGGGGAACGCATCGTTCCGCGCGCGAGCCGGTCCTTGAGCGTCTGTCCCTCGAAGAAATCCATCACGTAGTACGGCAGTCCGTCGCCCGACGTATTCGCGAGGTGGACGGTCATGACGTTGGGGTGTCGGAGATTTGCGAGGATCCGGGCTTCGCGAGTGAAACGCTCGATCGCCGTGGCAGTGGCCATCTCTGGCCTGATGATCTTGATCGCGCGTTTGATCTTGAGATGCACGTCGTAGGCGAGGAAGACCGTGCCCTGCCCACCACTAGAGATCTCCCGCTCGACAACGTAGTCGGGCGCGAGAGCATCTCGCAGGCGCTCGAACGTGGTGGACATGCACCCCAGCTGCCGGCTGTACTATTACGGTACGTCTTGAAACACGGCGCGGCAAGCGGGCGTAGGAGACCTGGCCACCATCCCCTTGGCTGCCTATGGTTTGGAGTGGACACAGGAGATCCAGGAGACACGACAGACGACCATGAGTGAGACGACGACCCAGCTCGCCGCGGCACTCGAAGGCCGTTACCGGATCGAGCGGGAGCTCGGTGCGGGCGGTATGGCTACCGTGTTTCTGGCGCATGACGAAAAGCACGACCGGAAGGTCGCGATCAAGGTGCTCCGTCCAGATCTGGCGGCGTCCATCGGGAGCGAGCGGTTTTTGCGCGAGATCCGAATCGCCGCGAAGCTGACCCACCCACATATCCTACCGCTCCACGACTCGGGCCAGGCCGACGGGTTGTTGTACTACGTCATGCCGTACGTGGAGGGCGAATCCCTGCGTGACCGTCTGTCAGAGCATGGCGAGCTTCCTCTACCCGATGCCGTCCGGCTGATCCGAGAGGTGGCCGATGCGCTGGCATTTGCGCACAAGCAGGGGATCGTGCATCGCGACATCAAACCGGACAACGTCATGCTCACGGAGGGTCACGCACTGGTAACTGACTTTGGCGTGGCCAAGGCGCTCTCAGACGCACAGGAAAGTCAGAAGATGACCGCGCTCGGTGTCGCCGTCGGCACACCCGCGTACATGTCGCCCGAACAGGCGGCCGCCGATCCCAACGTAGATCATCGCGCGGATCTCTATGCTCTCGGTGCCATGGCGTACGAGATGCTGTCTGGGCGGCCGCCGTTCGAGGGGGAGTCCACCCAAACGGTGTTGGCGGCCCATGTCACCGTGCCACCCGATCCAATCACGCGGCATCGTCCCACAGTGCCAGACTGGCTTGCTGACGTCGTGATGCGATGTCTGGAGAAGAAGCCCGCGGATCGTTGGCAGAGCGCGGCGGAGCTGCGTGAGCAGCTCGATGCGTTCACTACCCGCGGTGCCATCACGCCCGCCGGGCTTCCCGCGGCCGCCGCACACATGCTGGAGCAGAGTCATCCTGCGCGCGTGCTGGGGTTGTTCGCCGCCGGAGCCGTGGCAGTCGTGATTGTGGCCTATGCACTGATGGTGATGCTCGGCCTGCCGGACTGGGTGGTTCCCGGGGTGATGGTGGTGTTGGCGTTTGGGCTCCCGATCGTAGTCATGACCGGTCGCGCGGAGCGCCGTCGTGCACTGTTGCGAGCGGGTGAACGCGGGCCGCCAGGCACCGAACGCGGGCTGCAACGCGTGTTGACCTGGCCACGCGTCATCGCGGGCGCAGGGCTGGCATTCGCCGCAATGGCCGGGGTGGTGGGCATCTATATGGGTATGCGTCTCCTGGGTATTGGCCCAGTGGGGACGCTGGTGGCCTCGGGCGTTCTCACCGAGCGGGACCGCATCGTCCTGGCTGAATTCGACAATCGTTCTTCGGACTCCACCCTTGGTAGCACCGTCACAGAGCTGTTCCGTATCGATCTCGCACAATCGCCAACAGTCACCGTGCTCGAGCCCGCCCAGGTGGCGCTGGTGCTTGCTCGGATGGAGCGGGAGGCCGGCACCCGCCTCACCGCGACCCTGGCCAAAGAGATCGCGGAGCGTGAGGGGCTCAAAGCGTTTGTCAGCGGGGAGATTCTCTCAGTGGGTGGGGGTTTTGTTGTGTCGAGCACGTTGATTCAGTCAGCAACCGGTGAGGTGTTGTGGGCGGGTCGAGAGTCCGCGTCGAGCCCGGGGCAACTGATCGAGGCGGTCGATCGGTTGTCCGCGAGCCTGCGGAAGCGGCTCGGTGAATCGCTCAAAACCATTCGTGGGGATGCGCCACTTGCGCAGGTGACCACACGATCCACCGGGGCACTCCGCAAATATGCGCAAGCGGATCGGGCAAATGACCTGGGCGAGTATCAACGTGCGATCCGCCTGCTCGGAGAATCGCTCGCAGATGATTCCACGTTTGCTATGGCTCATCGCAAACTGGGAATCATTCTGCGCAATCAGAATCTGGATCCCGAACGCGCGCAGCGGGCTTTTACGAGGGCGTACGAGTTGCGCGATCGGTTGACCGAACGAGAGCGGTACCTGGCCGAGGCCGCGTACTACAGTTACGTGACCGATGACGAAGCCGCGGCGGTGGATGCCTACCGCAACCTGTTAGAGAAGTATCCGAACGACCCCATCGCGCTCAACAACCTCGCGACGATCTACAGTGCCATGGGGCGTCAGGAAGATGCTGCCCGCCTCCACCTGCGCGCGATTGCGGTCGGCGCGGCAACCGCGGTCACCTTTGGCAACGCGGCACCTACCCTTTACCGACTCGGCTGGACCGACTCGGCCAGGGCGGCGATCGAGCGCTTCGCGGAACAGTATCCTGGGCACCCCGCGGTGCTCCTGCAACGGGCCGCGTTCGCATCCGCACAATTCGATTATGAGACGGCGACACGGTACACCGAGGAGCTGTTGGCTTCGCAACGAGGATACCCGAGGTTTGTTGCCCCGGCCAAGTTCCAGCTGGCAAGCCATGCGCTCATTCAGGGGCGTGTCCAGGACGGGCTCCGGTTACTGAAGGAAGGATACGACGAGCAGGCAGCTGCTGGACTGGGCTTCATTCGCACGCCGTGGGAGATCATGGTGGCAGAAGGAGAGGCTGCCTTCTCGCTTCGGATGTTCGGCGACGCAGACCGGGCGCTGACGGCGCTGGAGCGGGGGAGACGGAGCCCACAGTGGCAGGCACAGCCACCGGCGGAACGGGAGTACCTGTCGTTCGCATCGCTGTATGCGGAGGCCGGACACCCGGATCGGGCGCGTGAGTTGGTTGAAGAGTGGCGAAGGCTCGACGAAGGGACTCGCGCGCGGCAACAGGGCTCCTATCACGAAGCGCGTGGCGCCATCGCGATCGCCGAGGGACGACCGCAGGACGCGATCACGGAATACCGCTCGGTGCAGGACGTGGAGACCGGCTGTCTTCTGTGCGGACTCGCCGAACTCGGTCGCGCCTACGAGGCCGCGGGACAGCTCGACTCGGCAGCCGCCGTGTACGAGCGGTATCTCATTGCGCCTGAGATGTTCCGAATTAACGCTGATAACGTCGAACTGGCCCCGCTCATTCGGCGGGCCGCTGTGGTCAGCGAGGAGCTTGGCGATCGAGAGCGGGCTATCGAGTTATACAACCGATTCATCGAGTTGTGGGCCAACGCCGACCCGGACCTACAGCCGATCGTGGGCGAATCGAAAGTGAGACTGGCAGCGCTCATCGGTGAAGGATAGATTGGGGCGCATATTCCCCCCGTTCTGGAGACGCTGATGGCACAATCGGGCGCAGGTCGGCTGGTCACCAACCTCGGTATCCTCTGGCCGGGTCTCGTTCTCGTCACCCTCATTGCCAGCGCCTTTTTCCACGGGATGCGCGATTTCATCGCTTCCCTCAACATTGCATCGCACCTCGGCGTGTGGCTGGTTGCGTTGATCCCCGGGATCATCCTGGTGCTCGTCGGCGAGAAAATGCGTAGCTGACCGCCCCAACACTTTCCCAAACGGGAAGGGGGTGGTAAGACGATACTCGAAGGCCGGGCCCGATCGACCCGGCCTGTTTCTTCTGTCGATTCCACTCCCCACTCCCAACTCACTATTTCCTACTCCCTCCTCCCTCCTCACTGTCGTTCAGGGCGCCACCAAGTCCACCGAGGGTGGTGCGAGCAACCGCACGGCCAGCCCGGCGTGATCGGATGGCCAAATGGCGTGGGCAGGACCGGTCACGCGATCGCCGGGGTCGTCGCCAAGGATGGTGATCACGCCGCGAGGTTTCCCTGGTGGTTGACCGAATCCGCGGGTCAGGACGTAATCGATGCGTTGCTCGAACGCCGAGAAGGTGTTCGAGAGATCCGGCAAGTGGCAGCAGGTGAGCCCCACGCGGCCCGGGCGGAGGGCGGTCCATAAGTCGGTAAATCCTGCACCGAGCACGATCTGATACATCGGTGAGGTATCCGCGTCATTGAGATCGCCCATGAGGACGACTGGGCCGAGGCCGCCAAGAATAGCCATCAACTCTTGCGCTTGGGCGGCGCGCAGCAGGGTCAACTGCTCACCGGGCCCGGCCTCGAGATGGGTGTTGACGAACGTTATCGCACTGCCGTTGACGGCACCCGTTACCGTTACCCATCCACGCTTGATTTCAACACCAAGAGCCACCTCGCCGATGTTGTGGAGAAAGCTCTGGCCGGCCGTCGACAATACCGTGACCCGGGACGGGTTTACCAGGATCACGTCGTGATCGACAACGCGAATTCCCGGAAACGGCGCTGCGTCGGTGTTGGTGAGGTTGACTGCGACATCGTAACTGAGCCCGCGTGCCGCCAAAGCGCCCTGCAGCACGGTCAAGAAATCCAGCTCGATGGTTACGGGTAGCCCGAGCGCGACGAGGTCAACATCGAGGGTCCAGACTTCCTGGAGGCCGACGACATCCGGCTTCTTCTTGGCGATCACGTCCGCGATCGCTTCGGCCCGCACGGGGAAGGCCGTGCGTTGCAGCACATCTACGGCGGCGAGCAGGGTGGGGATGTCGTCTTCCGGATCTGGTGATAAGAGAGCTGCGATGACCTCATCGACATCGGCGCCAACGTAGATGTTCCAGTTCAGGACTGAAACGGCATCCGGGGTGCCCGCCGCCGAGAACTCGGCCTCACCCCCGGTAATAACTGGTCCAACCGTAGTATCCGTACATCCCATCGCAGCGCACACGACCGCGAGGTACGCCAAGAGCTTCCGTTGCCGTGTCATGTGTGTCTCCGTCGTCACGAGTTTTTGGAGACGCGAAGATCGCGAGCGCTCGTCAAGCAGGCGTCAAGACGGGTTGCGCGGCCCCACCGCTCGCCAACGTCCACCGATGTCCATCCCGACGCCGATTTGTCGCGACTGAGAGAGGAAGGCCGAGTGCGGACCCGCTGGAACCATCAACTGGTCACGCTCACTCACCACGACACACGACGGTACCAAGGAGGCACCATGAACATCGGTCGAACCTCGTGGAGAAAGTTGAAGCTCTTGGGTTTAGTAGGCGCCCTGGTTGGGGCTGGCACGCGTGCAGCGAACAGCCGGTCGAACCGGTTGAGCCACCAGTGTTTGCTAGGAGCAGCGGCGCGGCGTCTTGCGAGGTGGGGCGTTCTGGCAAACCCGGCTCCTCCGCCCTGGCGAGAATCGCATACCCCAGGTACCTTCTCTGGCCTATTGGGGATCCCGGTGCTGTTGCATCGGGCTCTCGCGTTTCAACAACGCCGAGCCGCCGGCGATCGGGGCGGCAACCCAGCGCGGGGGTTTGGGACCGCGACCAACAACGCAGATGAGTGTTCGGAACGTACGGTGCATGCCGGACTCCGACCCATCGGCACAACACAAGGAGTTCGGTAGCATGAGGACCAAGGGAACCGTGAAGTGGTTCAACGACAGCAAGGGCTTCGGGTTCATTACGCCCGAGGGCGGCCAGGCCGATTGCTTCGTGCATCACACCAACATCGTCGGCGAGGGATTCAAGTCCCTTCGCGAGGGCGAGGCCGTAGAGTTCGAAGTGGTGCAGGGCAAGAAGGGCCCGGCAGCGCAGAACGTCGTTGTGATCAAGTAACGGCCTATCGACGCGCGTAGCCGATGGACAGGCGGCCGGGGGAACCCGGCCGCCTGTTTTTCGTGGTCCCCCGAGGGGCCCCGGAAGGGCGCCGCCCAGACCGAACGCAGCTCGCAGGGCGGCCCGCCCAGGGGCTTGGGGCCCCACGCTGGCCCCTTCCCGCGGTTGCCATTAGCTTACAGTGGGGCGTGAGGGCCCCCTCGCGGGGTGCCTCCAGCCCGGCTGGTGCCAGGCGCCGGTACTAGCGTGGTAGAGGTGTGTGAGAACGCCGCGTCGACGGCGGCCCAGCGCGGGGGTCGATGACCGCGGGAACACGATGGACGGTCGGCGAATCTGGTCTCCAGACTCCGACGAACATCAGCACTCCAGGGGAGCAGCATGCGCATCCGAGGAACGGTGAAGTGGTTCAACGATCAGAAGGGCTTCGGCTTCATCACACGCGAGGACGGTGAAAAGGACGTCTTCGTGCATCACTCGGCCATCAATGGGCGAGGTTTCAAATCGCTCCGCGAGGGCCAGCAGGTGGAGTTCGATGTGGTGCAGGGCCAGAAGGGTCCTGCAGCTCAGAACGTCGACCTCATCAACGCGTAAACCATCCTCTACGCGAGAGCTAGTGCCAACGCGGGGCCGCCCCGGTTCGCGGGGTGGCCCCGCGCGTATTCCGTTTTGATGATCACCCGGCAGGAGGGCGTTTGACAGAAATCATCATTGGTGACAATGACCGTGTCGACTGGGCCATCAAGAGCTTTCGCCGCAAGGTCCAGCGATCCGGAATCCTGAAGGAACTGCGGCAAAAGCGCTACTACATGAAGCCCAGCGAGGCAAAGCGAAAGAAGGCACAGGCGGCGGCTCGGCGACAGCGTCGGTCCCGTAAGCGCTAGTCCGGAATTCCATGGCAAAAGGTGATTCGATTCAGTTGGAGGGCACGGTCACGGAGGTGCTTCCTAACGCCATGTTCCGCGTGCTCCTCGAGAATTCGCACACGGTGTTATGCACGCTCGCTGGAAAGATGCGCCGGTTCCGCATTCGCGTGCTCGCTGGTGATCGTGTAACCGTCGCGATGTCGCCGTACGACCTCACGCGCGGCCGGATTACGTATCGGTACAAGTCCTGATGGCGGGAGATGAGATGGGAGAAAAAAACACGCGAACATTGAGTTATACCGATCGGTTTGGGCACACGTGGCGGATCAAGGCGAGTGCGCTGTCCGAGTCGGAGTGGCGGCTGATCTTTACCAACGGCAACATTCAGCTGCGCGGAGCGGAGCCCGTTGACACCCGTCCGCGGTCCATGACCCGCGAGAATCTGAAAGACGCGTTCTGCGACGCCGAGCGTGTGCTGGAGGACGAGGGTGAAACGTGGTACGTCGGGTACCGAGAGCGTGCGTTTGGCCGAGGCGGACGCTCGCAAGGGGGCCTGTGCACCCGGTTCCGCGCCGAGTCGGGCGAAGTTCGTTTCAGCCGATCGATGCTGGATTTCCGGCACATGTCGTCGGATGCTCTCAAGGAGCACCTGGCCTCGGCACAGCGCAGCACGGTGCGAGTGGTCGATTCGGAAAACGGAGACGACTAGAGAGGCAGCATGGGCGGAGGAGTGGTGAGTCGTAAGTTATTGCTACATTGTAATTTATGGGCTTCCACCTCGGGGTCGGTTGAACACGCCCTGTAAAAGGGTGACAGGTGCCCTAGTTTCTGATCGAGGCTTCCGTTAGCTTTCTCGTCGCTGTACGAACCGCGAGCTGGTATCTTCTCACCCGTAGAACGGTCCCCGCTCAGGGTACCGACGCGCCAAAAACCCGTCGCTTGACCCCCCTAGGTTCAGACATTGCCAGATCATGCGTTCCGGTGACACCGGTGTCACGTGGTACGCGCACATCCACTGAGGAGTTTCTAACAACGATGTCATTTGGTGCATTGGGCTTGGCGCCCGAGCTTTTACAAGCGGTTCACGACCGAGGTTACGCAGATCCCACCCCCATCCAACGAGAAGCGATCCCCCTCGGCCTGGCTGGGCGAGATCTGGTCGGTTCCGCTCAAACCGGGACGGGAAAGACGGCGGCGTTTCTGTTGCCGATCCTCCACCGGCTCGCCACGGGACGTCGTGGCGGCATCAGGGGTTTGGTGCTCGTCCCCACGCGTGAGCTGGCCGAACAGGTCCTGCAGAGCGCGCACGCCTATGGGCGTCATCTCCAACTCAACGCGGTGGCCGTCTACGGCGGCGTGCCGATGCGACCGCAAACGAGTGCCTTGAAGAACGGTGTGGATATCGTGATCGCCACGCCTGGACGCCTGCTGGACCATATCGGTCGAGGTCACGTGAACAGTTCCCGGCTCGAGGTCCTGGTACTGGACGAAGCGGACCGCATGCTCGACATGGGGTTCGCCCGTGACGTGAACCGAATCCTCGACACGCTTCCACGCGAACGACAGACGATGCTCTTCTCGGCCACCATCTCTTCGGATGTGGATCGGCTGGCTCGGCGGGCCTTGAATGAGCACGCCGCCGTCGAGATCGGCCGGCGGGCCGAGGCTGCGGAGGGTGTTGAGCACATGCTTGTGGCGGTCGACAAGTCCGTAAAGCGCAGTCTGCTCGCCAAGATGTTGGCCGAGGTTCCGCCCGGTCGCACGCTGGTGTTTACCCGTACCAAGTTCGGCGCGGAACGCCTGGCCCACCATCTGCGCCGGGAAGGGAACAGGGTCGCAGCGCTTCATGGGGGCAAGACGCAGGCCTCTCGCAACCAAGCCCTCGATCGATTCAAGGACGGAAAGATCCAGGTGCTCGTCGCGACCGACGTTGCGGCACGCGGAATTGATGTGGATGATATCCTGATGGTCGTCAACTTCGACGTTCCCAACGATCCTGAGATCTACGTCCATCGGGTCGGTCGAACCGCCAGAGCGGGTGCGCAGGGAATCGCCCTCACGCTCATGTCGCCGGACGAGTGGCTGAAGATGCGAGACGTCGAAAAGCTGCTCGGCAGAACGCTGCGACGCCAGATCATTCCCGGATTTGAGCCGGCGGTCGCCCCCCTCCAGCCTGAAGAACGTGTTCGCCCACCACGACCAACCGGTCCCTCGCTGCGCGCTCGGCGGGGTCGCAGTCGTCGGCGGTAGTCCCTTGATTGGTTCCAGTCGCTCGCGATTGAAAGGACCCCCCGTGACCACCACCCGCGCCACTGGCTCGCCTGTTGATCCAGGCGAGGAGCCGCATGATGACATAGTGTATCCTGCCGCCGTTCCCTTTGTCCTCGCCCATCTGGTCTGTATTGCTGCGGTGTGGACGGGAGTCACGGTGGAGGCGCTCATTGTCTGCGCCGCTCTCTACCTCATTCGCATGTTTGCCGTGACCGCTGGGTACCACCGGTACTTCTCCCACCGATCGTTTCGCACGAGCCGCGTGGGGCAGTTCGTCCTCGCTTGGCTCGCCCAAAGCTCCGCACAGCGTGGCATCCTGTGGTGGGCTGCGAAGCACCGGCATCATCACAAGCACTCCGATACCGCTGCCGATGTGCACTCTCCACTGCACCGCGGTTTCTGGTACTCCCATGTGGGCTGGATCTTCAAGCGGCAGCAGGGGGTGACCAACTACGCGGCCGTCCCGGATCTCACGAAGTTCCCGGAGCTCGTCTGGCTGGACCGGCACCCCTATCTGCCAGCCACCGTCTTGGGGGTCGGCACCTGGCTTCTTTTGGGATGGCCGGGTCTCATCGTGGGCTTCTTCTGGAGCACCGTTGTACTATACCACGCGTCCTTCTCGATCAACTCGCTCGCCCACGTGCACGGCAAGCAGCGGTACGTAACCGGCGATGACTCACGAAACAACTGGTGGTTGGCCCTCATCACCTTTGGCGAAGGATGGCACAACAACCATCACGCCTATATGGCATCCACCCGTCAAGGATTCCGCTGGTACGAGATCGACCTGACGTTCTACGTGCTCAAGGCCCTCTCCTGGTTGCGGATCGTGTGGGATCTGATCGAACCACCGGCATCGCTGGTGCGGAACGAGAAGAAGCTGTCGCGAGGGGTCATCGACAAGGTCGCTCGACATCTGGCGGCGACGTTACCGGTAGAACATGTCAGTGCCCAGCTGCGTGAGACCTGGGAGCATACCACGATTCTCGAAGACTTGCGTCGGAAGGCGCGCACGGCACGGTCGGAAGCCGCAGCCATGCTCGCCGACATGCACCTGCCGCATGTCCCCTCAGTCGACGAGTTGCGCCAGCGAGCGCGTGAAATGTTCGCGGCCACGCCATCCCTGGATGACATCGTGACCCGCGCCCGTGAGCTGATCCTCGAAGGGATTGTGGTGGAACTGCAGATTGCGGATTGTTGATTGTTGACCTGAGGTGTCGACGCTACCCTCGATCGACGATCATCAATCAACACTCTCTCCCTCTTGCCATCCTCTGTCCCACGGTGCCTATTCACGTACCCCCAGCGAGCTTCCGGAGCTGACTCATCTGTGTGAGAGTCGCTCCGCTGGGCAGTCGCGCCAAGAGTGCCAGCGGTCGACTGCATAGACAGCATCACTCGAAGGGGGTACCTGTGAACAAATCCTTCCCGCTGGCCGTCGTCGGCATGCTCGTCGCGGTACAGCTCCCCGCCCAGGAACCGACACTGATGGTCCTCGGTCAGTACTATCGCTGCGACCAAGGAACCGAGGCGCGTGTCGACACGATCATTCGGCGGACATTTGGACCGGTCGTCCAAAAGCACATCGATGCTGGGCATTTGACGGGTTGGGGGCTGTACTCACACGTCATGGGCACCGACTGGCGGCGCCTGCTGTATATGCAGGGCACCGACCGCGACGCCATTCTCGACGCGCGTGCCGCGATCGTGCAAGAGCTCTCTCAGCGGCACTCCGGTGCGCTGCGAGAACTGGGTCAAATCTGCCCGTCCCACGATGACTACATCTGGACGGTGGTGGTCAACAATGCGGGCAGCGGTGCGCAAGCGGGACCGGCAATGAGCCTATCAGCGTACTTCGAATGCCACATTCCACGGCAGGAACTGGCCGACGATCTGTTCCGCGCTCACGTCGCACCGATATTCGACCGTCACGTCGAACAGGGGACCATTCGGGGGTATGCGTGGCTCGCGCACCGCATGGGTGGAAAGGTGCGGCGGTTGTTGACCATGACCGCGGCGGACGCCAAGAGCCTGTTCAACGCGCAAGACGCCATCTATGCGGATGTGGATGCGGATCAAGCGGCCGCGCGTGCGCAGCGTGCGATCGATGACATCTGCGGCCCGCACGATGACTACATCTGGAACCAGACGATCGTAGTGCAGTAGCGAGAAGATTGGTGATGGCGGATTGCTGATGGGTGATTAGGGGTAGGCTCGTTACTTCAAATATCCAATCGGCAATCCGCCATCAACATCAGCCATCCGCAATCTCTACCTGCCTCCTCGCATGTCGCAGCTCTGGTCGAGCGCCATCGCCCTCGGCCATGAGATCCAGGTAGTTCTTGTACCACCGCTTCGCTTCCGCCATATCCCCAATCAGCTCGGCGGCCCGGCCGGCACCGTAAACACTCCGTGCGCGGTTGGGGGTATGCTCGAGCATTTGGACGTATGCTGCGGATGCCTCATGTCCGCGACCTATCGCCAGCAGCAGATCCCCTAACAACTCCCGCGCTGGGAGAACGGCACCGGGCGTCACGGGGTGCTTTGGCGTCACCGCATCCCGCTCTGCGGCTTCTGTTGCCAGTCGCACCGCCTCGCTGGTGTCGCCCGACGCGACCGCAACCCACGCCGCCGCCGCGATTCGTTGGATGGCAACATGTTTCGACCAAAAGGTCTGTGGACCACCGGCCGCCTCCAGGGCCTTCTCGATCTCGGAAAGGGCACCAACGTCCCCGCGGGCGGATTCGAGATCGCCGCTTCGCACGGCGCCGATCGCGCGGGCAAAGTGGGTGATCGCCTCGGTCGCGCGCCACGCAGGAGCAGGTCGAACGGTGAGTGCGGCCGCGTCCCGCCAGTTGTTGCGTTCAAGGGCGTACCGGGCGGGAATAGCTGCGAGCGCGTAATCGTTGATCAGTGACGTCGCCGGAAACACGTCTGTCACCGCAGCCATTTCGTCGACAACCTGTTTCGCCGCGCGATCCTTTCCCTGCTGCAGCCGTGCGTAGACAACGTAGTCGAACGCGTGCGCCGTTTGATCCCACATCGCATTGAGCTTGTTTTCTTGCTCGAACTTCCGGGCCGAAGCGGCGGACCGAATGTTCGATTCGATGGCGTCGTCCCACAGTCCGAGTCGGATGAAGATGTGTGACGGCATATGGAGCGCGTGTGGGACGTCGGGCGCGATCTCGGCGTAGCGGCGTGCTGCCTCGAGCGCGAGATGTGCGCGTTTTGGTGAGTCGTTGGTGTGAATGAGATAGTGTGCCAAGCCGGGGTGGTTTGGTTGATCCCCAAACAAGGGCAGTAGGATCTGGTGCGCCTGTTTGTGATAAGTGAACGCCGTGTCCCACGGCGTGGCGTCACCGACCGCGATCAGACTCAAGGCGTAAAAGATGGTGGCCTCGGAGTCGTCGAGGTGTCTCTCGTGCAAGCGCGCATATGCGTCGGAATATGCCACTAACCGAGAACGGTGATCTGGTAACCCGGCGTCGAAGTACGAGGCGATGGTCTGTAGGTAGCCCCGCTCCCGTGCGCTTTCGACCACAGAAAGCCCCTGTTGCGAGGCTGTTCTTCCTGCCTCGAAATCCTTCCCCACCGGGGGTGTCCACAACGGGTGCAGGATGCTCATGGCTCGTCCCCAGTACGCCATCGCACAACCCGGATCCACGCTTGCGGCTTCATCAAACGCTTCCGCCGCCTTCTCGTACCAGAATGAGTGGAGCAACGTGACTCCACGCTGAACGCGTTCCGCACCTTCTGCCGAACAGGCAACCGGGAAGTGCACCGTTCCCAGTTGTTCATCATGCGCAATGTCGTGATGGTGTTCCTGAGCCGTGACCGGGAACGCAACACCCAAGGCCCCAAGCGCTGTCACGACATTTCGTGACACGATTCTCATGCTCTACCTCCCGTCACGTAATCGTTTCGAAGCCAACCGAATGGAGAGAATTCTAATAAGCGCGGAGCAAGCGAGGCAGAGGCGGCAGTGGACTGGGCCTCTCCGGCCTTCCCATCTGGCTTGTCCCCGACACCGGGATGCCGTATGTTTGTATCCATGATGGCGCAACGTCTTCCTCTGGTTTCCCAGCTCTTTACCGGCCCCGGAATCCCGTCCAGGGCAGGATGGAGGAGTGTGCGCTAACGCTCCCTGTGCTTCGCCGGTGTGGCAGCTCCTCGCCCTTGGACCAGATCCCGGGGCGTTTTTGTTTGTGCATTTCGTAATGGAGGATGCCATCAACAGAGCGCAAAGGAGCGGCCATGCAATACCGAATTCTCTCACCGGATGCCTACCGCCGGACGCTGGCGGTGCGCGATCTCACCGATCCCGCACTGGGACCTCACGCCATGCAGACGCTGGTCTCGAATATCGAAGGCCGATTACGCGCGTCATGGGGATGCGACCTCGTTCTCCAGCGTGCCCATCCAGTGGTCTCGGTCGAGGAGAACTACGACCGCTTGCACTACCCACCAGACGGTGCTGCCCGAGATGCGCGGTACACGAGGTACGTGGGCAACAATCGCTTGCTGCGCACGCACACGACCGCTCTCATCCCCGCACTGCTCCGGAGAATCGCCGCCGTGCCCATTCGGGACGTGTTACTCGCGTGCCCGGGTTTGGTCTACCGGAGAGATCAGATCGATCGCTTGCATACGGGTGAGCCGCATCAGCTCGACCTGTGGCGCATTACCTGTGCACGGCTCACCATTGATGATCTTCGACAGATGGTCCGGCTCGTTGTAGAAGCATCGTTACCAAACCGCCCCGTCCAGACCCGCCCAACCAGTCACCCCTATACCGAGTGTGGGCTGGAGATGCACATCAACGAGGGCGGCGAGTGGATTGAGATTGGGGAATGCGGGATGGCTGCGCCGATTGTGTTGCAGGAAGCCGGGCTAGATCCGGCGCGGTATTCTGGCCTCGCCATGGGGTTGGGTCTCGACCGAATCTTGATGATTCGGAAAGAGATCGACGACATACGGTTGCTGCGGTGCTCTGACCAGCGTGTGGCCAACCAGCTGCTCGACCTCACGCCGTACACCCCCGTATCGCGTCAGCCAGCGATCAGGAGGGATCTTTTCCGTTGCCGTACCGCATGATCTCACCCAAGAGGAACTGGGTGATGCAATTCGCGAAACACTGGGAGCGGATGCCGAATGGATTGAGCAAGTGGAAGTGCTGTCTACCACACCCTATGCAGGACTGCCATCGGCGGCCATTACCCGCATGGGGATCTCACCCGATCAGAAGAATCTCTTGGTGCGGCTCGTCATTAGGCACCCGGTAAAGACTTTGACCAGTAACGAGGCAAACGCGGTTCGCGACCGAGTGTACCGGGCAGTACATCGTGGACACGTCGGCGAGTGGGAGTCGCAGTCATGATTGTAAACCAAGAACCCCGGGGTGGGAGCCCGGGGTTCTTGCATCTGTCCAGAATAACGGGTGGGGCTACCGCTTCTTCGATGCATGACCGCCCGTTCCACTTGGTTGTCATGGAGCCGCAACATGGCATTGGCAGAACGCGAGGCCGTCTCCCAGTTGGGGGCGTCCTTCACTTCCCTCGAGCTGGCGCGCATGCAAACTCGACGGCAACAATGACAGCCGGCCGCCGATCGTTCCTCGGCGGCCGGTCTATGAGCGGGACTCAGGGGTTTGGTTCTTAACGGTTTTCCGGTGTCGTGAAGGGTGCGTCGAGGAAGCTCGTTCCCACGCCCTGCTTTGATGCTGCGACCATGCGAGCCACCTCCTCCATGAGGCGGGCGTTCTCAGTGACGATTCCGTCTTTGATCGTGTGTACGATCCCGCGGGTGCGTACCATCTGACCGTCCTCGTCAAGTCGCAGGGCGCCGAACGAATACAAGAAGCGGAGGTTATAGGCTGGATTTCCGTCCACGATCAACAGATCGGCCTTGAAACCTGGCTGCACCAAACCGAGGTCGGTTTGGCGTAACGTTTGGGCGCTGCCCAGCGTTGCGGCTTTGAGGACTTCAAGACTGTGCATTCCCGACTCACGCAACAGCTGGAGCTCGCGCACCGTCGAGAATCCTGGTGTCGCCCAGATGTAGTTGTCATCGGTGCCAAACGCCACGCGACCACCGCGTTTGTTGAACTCGAAGATCAGGTCTCCCCACAGATCGAAGGCGTAGGTCCAGTAGTACTCGTCATCGGAAGTCCAGTCGTAGTGGTACGCCCCGTGGTACGCGGGATTGGGGGAGCTCCAGTCGATCAGCTTCTGGTGCGTGTACTTCTCGTGCCAAGGGAGGCTTTGCGCGCGGAGGATATCGCGGTTGGCTTCGTAGACCACTCGCGTCGGAAGCATGGTCACACCATAGCCCACGAGCGAATCGACCACCTCGGTCAGCAATCGTGTTTTGTCCGTCTCGAGCCACACCCTGCCCGCTTCGCGAAAGCGCTGATTCTCATTGTCGTAGTTGTAATCGCGGGGAAAGTCTTGCACGCTACGGTCGAGTGCCGACTCGGAGTACCCATAGTGGTGCTCGATCATGGTGACCCCGAGCCGCGCCGCGTCAACAGCGTGGACGACCGCGTTCGTAGAGGGGGGCAGGTGAACTGACGTAATTCCACCGACGTCCCATACGGCCCGGCAAACCGCGCCAAATAGTGCCTGGCTCCACCCGAGCTGATTCATGCTCACCGCATGCGCGCCTCGTTCTCGCATGGTCCGGGCAATGCGTGGTGCCATGGCGGGGTCGTCGAGCTGGGCTCGCGTGAACTCAGTCCCCCACCCCCACCGCCACAAGGGGAAGATCCGCGGTGCCAAGATTGCATTGCGGTCGCTCTTGGCTTGCTCGCCAAGCGCGTGCTCCATTCCGCGATCGGCCGCCGGCACCATGGCCGTGATACCGTGCGCGAGCTTGAGGTAATAGACGTACTCCATTTCCATGGGCTCGTTACGGATGTGTGTATGGAGATCGATCATGCCGGGCATGACGTACATCCCCGTCGCGTCGATCACCCGATCGCCGGTGGGACGTTCGCGGGCGCCCTGACGCTCACTGGTTACCGGGTCAAACGGAATCAGCTCCGCAATCCGGTTACGCTCGATTACGATGTCAAACGGCCCATTGGCAGGACCGCCGTGACCCGGAATCACCAAGGCGTTGCGTATCACCAGGCGTTCGTAGGGTCCAGCGGCGAGATCACCAAACGAGCCACTTTGCGCGCTCCCGGATGGCACGGCGAAGAGCGCCAGGGACCAGGTGGCGAAAACGGTAGTAAAGCGACGCATGGCACGATCTCCCAACTTGCGCATTAGCAGAAGGATCAGGACGAAAGACGATAGCGATACGAACGGAAGGATGGAAGGACGGAACAGCGTCCTTCGATCTTTTCGTCTTTCCAACCTTCTTTCATCCCTTTGTTTGTCTATATTGATTGAACGGCTAACGCATCAATGGGTTCCCCCCCCAATACCGCCACCGCCTCCGTAACGGCGGAAACCGCAGCGGCCATCGCCGAACGGCACTATGGCCTTGCGGGAGAGGTCGTCGCCCTGCCCGGTGAGCAAGACCAAAACTTTCGCATCACCACCAGCGACGCATCGTATGTTCTCAAGTTCCACCCGCCTGATACACGGCGTGGCGTGCTCGATCTGCAAAATGCCGCGTTGGAGCACATCGCGGCGAGCCACGGCTCGGTGCTGGTGCCGAGCGTCGTGCCGGCAAAGGATGGCGACGACATCGCTCAGATCACCCTCGACGATGGGTCGACGAGATTAGTGCGCGTGCTCACTTGGATCCCTGGTGAGGTGTGGGCTGACGTGCCTCGCCGTGACCCCCTGATGTTCGCATCACTCGGCACATGCGTCGCCAGGGTCGATGAGATGCTCGTGGACTTTCAGCATCGCGAGATGCACCGTGAGTACCTGTGGGGAATGCAGCACGCCGGCCGGCTGCGGGAGTTCCTGCCACTGATCGCCGACGTCGAGCGCCGTCACGCCGCCAGAGAGATTCTCACGCACTTCGTGCATGACGTTGCGCCGCGGCTCGCCACGTGCCGCGCTCAAGTGATCCACAACGACGCAAGCGATCGAAACATACTGGTTGGGCCCGAAGGTGACGTTGTTGGGCTGATTGACTTTGGTGATCTCATTTATGCGCCCGCGGTGTCGGGGCTCGCGGTCGCGTGTGCCTACGCGATGCTTGGATTGGCTCGTCCGGTCACCGCAACATTGCCGCTCGTGGCGTCTTATCACCAGGTCACCCCGCTGACGGATCTCGAGTTGGAGTTGTTGTTCGACCTCGTTCGCACGAGGCTCGCGATGAGCCTGTGCATGGCCGCTTGGCAATCACACGAGTCACCCAAGAACGATTATCTCAAGATCAGCCAAGAGGCCGTTTGGGAGTTGCTACAGCGGCTGAAGACCGAGAACCACCATCTCGTTCGATTGCGGATACGCGACGCGTGCGGTCGCGCCGCCGATCAAACAGCGCGTACGGTCGTGCGCTGGATCGAAACGCACAGCGAACACTTCGCCAACGTCTGCCGTCACGATCTCAAATCAGCACCCAGGCTGTTCTTCGATCTGTCGCGCGAAGGGGAGGACTCGAAGGCGCTGGAGCAACTCTCTGGCGTTGCCGCTGCCACTGACTACGTCTTTAATCGACTACGGGAAGAAGAGGCTGCCGCGGGGATTGGACGATACTTGGAAGATCGATCCTGGTACCGCGCATCGCACTTTGCCATGCCGGACTCCGACGAGCGGCGCAGCGTGCATCTCGGTGTCGATCTCTTTCTTGGAATCGGTGAACCGATCTACGCACCGCTCGATGGTGTGATCCACGCCTTCGCCAACAATGCGCGCGAAGGTGACTATGGACCGGTCATCATGCTCGAACATCAGCCCGCTGACGGGATCCGCTTTTGGACGTTGTACGGACACTTGAGTCTCGATTCGTTGGACGGGCTCGAGGTTGGTCAACAAGTTGCGCGAGGGCAGGAGATCGGCCGAATCGGGGAGTATTCGGTGAACGGCGACTGGGTCCCGCACCTCCATTTTCAACTGCTGACCAACACCCTGGACCTTGGGTGCGACATTGACGGTGTGGTTGCGCCGAGCATGCTTGACGTCTGGGAGTGTATCAGCCCTGATCCCAATCTGGTCCTGGGAATTCCGGAGGGCTGCCGCGCGAGCCCGCGGCGAGACCGAAACTACCTTCTACGAGAACGCAGACGGTACCTGAGTGACAGTCTGAGTCTCTCCTATGACGAGCCGCTACATATCGTACGGGCAGCAGGGCAGTTTCTCTACGACGCAAATGGCCGTGCGTACCTCGACATGGTAAACAATGTTTGCCATGTCGGTCACTGTCATCCCCGCGTCGTACGTGCCGGACAGGACCAGATGGCCCGGCTCAACACGAACACACGATACCTCTACGACCCGCTCGTTGAGTACGTGCACCGGCTACTGGCCACGTTTCCCGAACAGCTCAGTGTGTGTTTCTTGGTCAATTCTGGGAGTGAGGCTAACGACCTAGCACTGAGGCTGGCCCGAGCCCACACCGGAGCGGACGGTGTGGTGGTGATCGACCATGCGTATCACGGGCACCTGTCGTCCCTCATCGAGATCAGCCCGTACAAGTTTCGCGGCCCTGGTGGGCTGGGATGTCCTCAGCACGTTCGTGTCTGCGAAATGCCGGACGGTTACCGGGGTCCGGTTCGAACGACCCAGCCGGACTACGCGCGGGTTTACGCCAGGGATGTGCAGCATCAGATCGATTCACTCGAGCAAAACGGCTACGGTCTCGCCGCATTCTTCGCGGAATCGGCCATGAGCTGCGGCGGTCAGATCATCTTGCCGCCCGGATACCTCCAAGAGGCATACGCGTTGGTGCGCCAAGCCGGTGGCGTCTGCGTGGCGGACGAGGTACAAGTAGGGCTCGGACGCGTGGGTACGCACATGTGGGCGTTCGAAACCCAGGGCGTCGTCCCGGACATTGTGACCCTAGGTAAGCCCTTGGGCAACGGTCATCCGTTGGCCGCAGTGATCACAACGCGGCAGATTGCCGCAACGTTCGAGACCGGAATGGAGTATTTCAACACTTTTGGCGGGAATCCCGTCTCAGCCGCCATCGGGCTCGCGGTGCTGGATGTGATGCGAGATGAGCGGCTCCAACAAAACGCCCTCAGCACCGGTCACCGCCTCATGAGCGGTCTCAAAGACCTGGCAACCCGGCATTCATTAATAGGAGACGTTCGAGGCTTGGGTCTTTTCATCGGTGTGGAGCTCGTGCGGGATGTGCAAACGCTCGAGCCCGCCGACCGTGAGGCAACGGCCGTGATCGAGGGAGCCAAGCAACGCGGGGTTCTACTGTCGATCGATGGCCCGCATCGCAACGTCCTGAAGATCAAGCCGCCAATGGCCATGACGGGCGAGCACGTGGATCGGTTTCTCGAGGTGTTGGAAGAGGTGTTTGAGGGAGTCGGGAGTGGTGAGTAGGGAATGGGGGGGACCGACGAGCAACAGTTGGCCCGCGGGGCCCGTACATACGCGGTTTCCCCGTACGTCGGTCAGATCGAATACACCTGGCGTACACCGTTGTCTCGCGATTGCGGCCGCCTGGCTGGTGTTGGCGAACCTGGTGCCCGTGAGGCCGCTGGCGAGCGCTCAGCTGGACTCAGCGTCGTTGCATGCGACACTTCGGGGGTGGGCCGATCAGGTATGGCTTCAACTTCTCGATCGGAATGGTGCCATCGACGGCCGCCTGAGCGACCGCGGCATTCTTCAACGCTTCCACCCCGACATGCACGGCGAGTACCGTCTGGATCTGATTGCGGTCGGCTTCCTTCCTTCGGAAGAATACGAGTGGTACGCGCGATCGAGCGGCTTCCGCTGGAGTGCCGGCAGCCTGAATAAGCCGGCTCTCGCCGTCGCTTCGCAGTTCAAGGTGGCTGTCCCAGTCGGTGGCGATTGGCTCTTTCGGGTCCGCGCTGACATCGAGGACAATCTCGAGGCGAAGCGAACGTTCCTGAGGTTCTCCTTCACCAAATGGTGGCCTAGCGGCTTGCTTGCCTTTGCCGAAGGGAGTGTGGATCCCGAAAAGTCGGGCTCCGACATCGAGTTCGGCGCTGGGTGGCGCGACCGGAGTAGTCGTCGCAGCGTGATCGCTTCGTTTGCAGTGCTGGATTGGTGGAGTGACTTCATCTACCTCAATCTACAAGCGGCCGTCAAGTCGCCCCGCGATAGCACGATCGAATACGAGGCTCAGCCGCTCGCGGTGC
>JBFGJG010000030.1:0-56015 GCA_041577295.1 Gemmatimonadales bacterium | reverse complement strand
GGCTCGTAGATCGCGAAAACACCGGGGCGTACCTCGTAGACCTCGAACCACTCCAGGTCCTGTAGCCGTCGCTCGAGGGTGGAATAAATAGGCCGAGGGTAGCCGTCACACCAAGATGGGCCTGGTCCCTCTGCCGGCCGATCCCCGGTAGCACACCCCGTCCCCAGCAACGTCAGGGTCCCCATAACGACCAGGGATCTCACTCGCACCCCCGCTCGCCGCATGGAGTCAGTACGCGCGCCACCAGGGGGACCGATCGTAGCGGGGTCAGGGGACCGATGCCGGCGCGACCGCCGAACAAGCCCACTCGAGATCCGCCCAGAGATCATCCGCCCCTTCGAGCCCAACGGAGAACCGGATGAGTCCGTCCGAGATCCCCGTCCGGTCCCGCTCTTCGGGAGACAGCCCGGAGTGCACTGCCGCCGCCGGACGGACGATCAGCGACTCAGCCCCGCCTAGGCTTGCGGCGACGGCGGGAAGATTGATCGTTGCGAGCAAGGCCTCCGCCGCCTCGACACCGCCGTGAAGCTCAAAGGACATCATGCCTCCGAAACCGTCCAACAGACGCTTGGCTCGCGCATGCTGCGGATGCGTATCGAGTCCGGGATAGTTCACGGTCAAGACCGCGGGATGGTCGGCGAGGGCCGTCGCGATGCGACCGGCTGTATCGCTCTGCTGGCGGACTCGCAGGGTGAGCGTTTTGAGACCTCGCTCCAGTAGGAAACACCCGTGGGGGTCGAGGCTGCCACCAAGGTGATCAAGCGTCAATTTGACTCGACGCACCCGCGCCGCGGACCCCGCCACACACCCGGCGATCAGATCGTTGTGTCCGCTCATGTACTTCGTACAGCTCTCGACGACGAGATCGAATCCGTGGGCGGCTGGCCGGTAATTCACGGGGCTCGCAAACGTGTTGTCGATGATCGAGACGAGGCCGTGTTTTTGGGCGAACGCGACTACGGACTCCAGGTCCGCTAACTGCAACAGCGGATTCGTCAGCGTCTCGACGTAGATGACCTTGGTATTCGGTCGTAGGTGCGTCACCCACGACGCCGGATCTTGCACATCGAACACTGTGTACTGGATGCCGAATCGACGCACGTCGTTGTTGAGCAATCCGGTGGTGCCTCCGTAGAGACAATCCTGAACCAGCATGTGATCGCCACTGGACAGCGTGCTCAGCAGCGCGCCCGAAATGGCTGCCATCCCACTTCCAGTTACCAAGGCCGCTTCGGCCTCCTCGAGTGCGCTGATACGCTCGCCCAGGACGACGTGATTGGGGCTGTTGCTGAGACGGAGGTACCCGACGTCGTGGTACGCTTCGCCGTGGTACTCGAACGTGCTCGACTGAAAGACCGGCGTCACGATTGCACCGCGTACGCGCGGGCGTATGGAGCCAGCATGCAGGGCTTTGGTTTCGAGCTGTTTCATGGGTAAGAGTCGCAAAGGTGGCGGTTGACGGGAACACTCCAAGTTTAACCGATGACGATCGGCTTCGCTTCTGCTCACGGCTGCTTTGGGCGCGGTTCCCTACTCCGTTTCGTCATCGCGGCGCCGACCATTCGCTCGACACCCTTCGACCATCCGACGATCTCATGGTACCGCAGCTCGGTTCGGACACGGTCGGTGGCCGTCTCTAACGAGTACCGCCAATCGAAGCCAGTGCGATACTGGGCGGGCACCAGATCGGTGTCGGTTTCTTCTACCGACACCACCACGCCCGCGGCGGCTGCCACAGCCATGAACCAGTCTCGCTCGGGCACCGCATTCGCCTCGCCAACATTGTACGTCCGGCCGACAGCGCGGGGGTCGCCCACCACCAGCACGATGGCGTGTGCCACGTCCTCGACAAACGCCCGGGTCCATCGCCAAGAAGCTTGGCCGGGTTCCAGTTGGATCACTCGTGCGCTCTCGAGGACCCGATCGAGGTAGCCTTCGAGGTGTCGTTGTCCGTCCCGGGGGCCAAACACTTTCCCCAGCCGCAACACGGTCCCCTCGACCTCCCGTGCGGTCGACACCGCTTGCTCGACCGCCAACTTCTCGTAGTCCGCCAGCCAGGGCTCTCCGGAGATCTTGGCATCTCGGTATGGATACCAACGATCTCGCACCGGAGCGTCCTCCGTGAGGGGGCCTGGATCGGGCGGAGCCGAGCTACGCCTCCTGAGTCCGTCATAATTGCGGTACACGTCGGCACTGCTCAGCGCCACCAGTCGGGACGTGACGCCATCGAGTGCGGACAGGACCGCCTGCATGTGGGCCTCGCAGTAGGAGATGAGATCGACTGTCACGTCCGGGCGAAACTGAGACACAACACCACGTAGGAAGACGACATCGCTCCGGTCTCCTTGGACCGCGTGCGCCCCGCGCGCGACCTCCGTTGCGGTACGACCTCGGTGGACGATGAGGACCGCATGGCCGTGATCTAGGAGCTGCCGAACGGCTGGGCGACCAATGAACCCGGTACCGCCAATGACGAGGACGCGGGCCATCAGCGGCTTTCAACCTTCTCGCGCCTTGAAGTATCCAACTGTGCAGCCCCGTCTCCGGAGAAGACCCTCATGAAGCATTCAATCGTCTTCGCGATCGCGTCGCTGTTGGCGGTACCCTTCGCCTTCGAGTGGCCCCAGCAGGGCGCCACAATTGAGGGCCGGTGGGAGGCAGAGTATCGGATCAGTGGCACCGACCACCTGATCCTCTCGTTGCGCATGCGGCACGAGGGCGAGCGGTGGAACAGTGGATCCTCCTACGACGTCGACGAGCTACCCGAGCTCACAGCCATCTTCCGCGGTGACGACGGACCGGTCGCGTTCCAGCTCCGCCGCGAGGCCGGGACCATCGATTTTACGGGTGAGCGGCAGGGGGACGAAGCCTGGGGCCGTTTTCGGTGGACCGGAAGCCCCCAATTCCTCGTGCGCATGGCCGATCTGGGATATTCGGATATCCGCCAGCGGGACCATTTCACGCTTACTGTCCACGACGTCACCACGGATGACATCCGATCAATCCAAGCTCGTGGTTACCGAAGCCTCTCGACGCATATGCTCGTGAAGTTCGCGATCTTCGGCGTGACCGCGGGCTTTATCGACAATTTGCGGGCGCGGGGCTACGCCGACATCGACCCCGACACACTCATCAAACTCCGGATCCATGGTGTAACGCCGGAGTACATCACCCAAATGGCGCGGGTGGGGTTTTCGGCACCGTCGCTCGACGCACTGCTTCGCTTCCGGATCCACGGCGTGGCCGAAGCGTACGTCCAGGATCTCGCGTCCGTCGGGATTCGGGATCTCAGCGCGGATGAGATCGTCACGCTCTCCATCCACGGTGTCACGGCAGATTTCGCTCGCCGCATGGCTGAAGCGGGCCACCCGGATCTGGCGGCGCCCGACCTGGTCCAGATGCGGATTCACGGCGTGACGCCCGAGTTCGTCGCGGAGATGGAAGAACTCGGTCACCAGAACCTTTCCTCGCACGACCTCAAGCGCGCGCGAATCCACGGCGTCAGCCCAGGCTACGTCCGCGAGATGCAGGCAGAGGGCTTTGGTCATCTGACCGTCGACGACCTGGTGCAAATGCGGATCCACGGCGCCGACCCAGAGTTCGTCCGGGAAATGCGCGAGCTGGGCTATGCGGTGCCCGGATCGGTGCTGCGCCGGTTTCGCATTCACGGGGTGACGGCGGGGTTCATTCAAAGGATGGCGGACGCCGGCTACGCGAAGCTCGACCCAGAGGATCTCATCCGGATGCGGATTCATGGCGTGGACGTCGATTTCATCGAGGAGCTCGCGGAGCACCACTTCCGGGATCTATCGCCCGAGCAACTCATTCAGGCCAAGATTCACGACGCCTGGTGGCGCAGTCGGTAAGGCGGCGCCTGTGTGCGAGGATCCAGCTTGGAGACGGAGCGCAGGGTGGAGATCGTCGGCCCGCTGTTCAATCGCGTCCCGGGCGAATTCCACCAGAGACCAATAGGGAGCGTCGTAACCGCGCTCTGTCCGAAAACGGGCTGCTCGAGTCCGGACCTCGTCCCGTAGCGCCGGATGCACCCGGCGCACTAGCGCATTGACGCGCAGCGCTGTCGACGCACGCATGCCGGAAGGAATGCTCGGAGTAAACCCCAAGGCGCCCTGCATCAACGACCATCCTTTGACGAGGCGGGCCACTGGTAGCTCGTACCACGGATACCCCAACTCGTAGCCCCGATCCGCTGCCTCCAAGAGCGCATCCATGATGGCGTTGTCGATGCGTTGCTGACGCAAGGCCGGATCGTCTACCCATTCCGCGACCGCCACCACGCGCGGATCGTACTCAAGATCGGACGGTACGAGCGTGGTGAATTGGCGCACGCCCATTCCGCCGAGCCAACGCACGAGCCCCGGCGCGGACATGCTGGAGCGCACCGACCAAAGCTCGACCCCGATGCTCCGGTAGGCGTGATAGATCACCTCCGAGCAGAAGAAATCGTTGGGATCTTCCCATTCCATGGGGAAGTCATACCCGACATGTTGTTCTCCCACTCGCGTGAGCATCATCTCCGCTGCTCGGTGAGGTGCGAGTGGATCCTGCGCCAGGATCGGATGGTCGGGACGGAGGCGGAGGAGCAGGACGCGGAGTTTCGTCGATTGGAGATACATCTCTGGTGTCGAGAGTACCGTGCCATGCTCGATGAGTGACTCGATGACCGTCGCCTTGCCCGTCGTCTCATCGACGTGCACGAGAGCGGCGTGGGAGAAACTCCCGGGGAAGTCATTCCCACGCGCGATGAGCGCGGAGGTCGGCGCGCCGCCTCTCGAGAGCAGCATGTCGCCGCTGTGGACGCGCACGCCATGCACTTCGAGGGAAGGCGTGACGGCGGAGACCTCCGCGAGCATCGTGACGCCGAGCGCGGGAGGCGGGAGCGCCTGGATCACAGCCTCCTCCGTGGCCGCGCGGCCCCCCTGAACAATCCGGTACACCGACTCCCGCACGGGTCGCTCTTGGGGCCAAACGCTCGCGCCCTGGAGCACGGCCGCGCGGGCATCCCGGAGGAACGCCTGCGCGGCTGGAAGCAACCTCGGCTCTGCCGCCGAGAGGGTCGCCAGCCGGAACTGGATCGCTTCGAGCCGGTTCAGCTCATCCCACGGCACGGTCGTGGCGGTCGCGCGAATCCGCTCGAGCACCGCTCGGCCTTCCCCTTCGAGCGAAGACAACAGATCCTGCGCGGTCTCTGGTCGCGCAGACCGTGCTGCCTCAAACTCGCGCGCCAGCACGCGGAACAGCTCTGTCCGATCCCACCGAAATGGCTGCGGCTCGATGTCTGGCGGAGGCTCGAAGGACCGGGTGGGAAGCACGAGCGCGGTGAGGAGGGCAAGCCATGCTCCAAACAGACCTACCTTCCACGTCGTTCGTCGCACTGGACTGTTCACTGCCTGGGACCGTGGGAGAAAACGGGTGGAACCGGAGGGATCACGGGAACACGGTGAGGGCAAAATCGTCCTTCTGCCGGCGCTTTACCTCATACATCACAGCGTCCGCCCGCTTGACCACCTCTTCCACGGTGTCGGGGGGCGTGTCACATGCCACCGCGCCGATGCTAAACGTGACCTTCCAGTCGTTTGCTTCCATCGCCTGCAAGAGCGACGCCCGGAGTTTTGCGATGGCCGCATCGGCCTGAACGGCGTCCGTTTCGGGAAGTAACAGGGCGAACTCGTCGCCACCCAACCGCGCCGCCACGTCGACCGACCGAAGGTGACGGCGTAGAGTATCGCCCACGGTGGCGAGCACTCGATCGCCTTCGGCGTGGCCAAACTGGTCATTCACCAGCTTGAAGTTGTCGACGTCGAGGTACGCGATAGTAAACGGATGGAGATACCGTCTGGCGCGTGAGAATTCCGCCGCGGCGGCTTCGAAGAACGCTCGTGAGGTGAACAGCTTGGTAAGCCCGTCGATTCGAGCCAGCCCCCGCTCGCGTTCAAATGCGGTGCGTAGTGCCGAGAGTAACACCACAACCGTCAAAAAGAAGCAGAACCGCACCCCGAGGTTCCAGTAGGGGATCCATGCGGTAGCAGGGTACGAGCGGGGCAAGTGGCTCGCAATAAACCACACCAGCGCCGCCACAACGGAGGCAATCACACCGGCAACCCCACCGGCGTACCATGCGACCACGGCGATCGGGATCAGGTAGAACAGCGAGAAGCTCACTTCGGAGCTGAGTTGAGCGTTCACCACGCCGAGCACGCCGATTGCCGCAGCGCTCACGATGACGATCATCATTGGAGAGCGCGCGCTGAGATAACGGTGCACCGGATTCCAGGCGGCCATCCAATTCATTGGTGACCTACGGTGGCGAGGAGTGCGTCGAGGAACGCCGGCAACAGAGGCGGCGGGCTCCCGCCAAAGACGTTCCAGCTGTTGATCACGCCAACGGCCGCATACTCAGGAAGCACGAGGAGATACTGTCCACCAAAGCCCAGCCCTGCCCAAACGGGGGTTCCGCCCCGGTCCAGTCGCCACCACTGGTAGCCGTAGCCCCAATCGGCCTGGTTCACCCGCTCGACTCGTCTCGCGGTGCTCGCGGCGACCCAGCCGGTCGGAAGTATTCGCTGCCCGTTCCACACGCCGTCGTGGAGATACAGATATCCAATTTTTGCCAAATCGTCCGCCTCGAGGTAGAGACCCCCTTCGGTGTCGGGTAAACCGGTGGGCGTTCGCTTCCAATGGTACTCGCGAATCCCCAGCGGTCCGAACAGAAACCGCTCCGCGTACGCGTCGACCGTCATACCCGTGGCCTCACGCACGACCGCCGACATCAGGTGGCTCCCCCCGCTGTTGTACACCCACTTGGTGCCGGGGTCGGCGTCCATCGGTTGATCGAGGACAAATTGCACCCAGTCTACACTCGCCTCGAGCTGGAGCGTGGTGTTCGTCTCATTGAAGGGACGGTCGGTCTCGTGCCATTCGATTCCAGACCGCATGGCCAGGAGATCGTCGAGCGTCACCTGAGCCAGCCGCGGGTCTGTCCGCGTCAGGTCATACCCCGCAAGATACGAAACCAAGCTCGCTTCCACTCCCGGGATCTCACCCCGCCCGATCGCAATGCCGATCAACGTGGACGTGATCGACTTCGTGACAGACTGGAGAGTATGCACGTCCCGACCGCGCACGTACGGATGCCAATCCGGATGATAGTAATTGTACTGATGCGGCATGCTGTCCCACCCTCGGCTGATGCGGGCGTAGTCGTGGCGATATCGAGCGTTGATTACGCGATAGCCTTCGTGGATGACGACGAGCCGGTCCACATATCCATACGCGCCAGCCTCGATGTCAGCGTGAAGCGCGGCGAGCGGCTCCGGGTGAAGATCCCGCGCCTCCAAGGACGATGTGGGCCAGGCAGCGGTAGGCCACTGCGTGGCCTGGGCGGCTGCGAGTAAGAGCAGCCAGCTCAACAGGCTCCCTCTTTGCCGGCGTCCAGTGCGCCACGCACAGCCAGGTAGACACGCCATTCCTCTTCAGTATCTGGGATGCTCGCGAGCGCGGTCCTGTCCCACCGCCGGTCGAGGGACTCCAAGGCGTCACGCAGGAATACTTCGCACGCCGCAGACTTACCGGCCTTTGCCTGCGGCTTGAACAGCAGGTTGAGCAGCACCACGGCCGTCGTCGCACCGGCTGTGGCGGTGCTCACCGCCTCGGCGTCATCGGGATTGGAAATCACGAAAGGGGTGATTGTCCCGGAAAGTGGCAGCAAGACGGAAGTGATCGATAGAAAGGCGTTGAGCGCACCGCCTTGTGCGCGCTGGGCTCGCAAGAGCTCCTGCTCATAGGCCGTGAACAGATTCGCGATCCGCGCACCGAGACCCGACAATCGCGTTTGTGCCAAGCGCTCGCGTGCGAGGGCAGGGTCTTCATACAGGTACGGCTCTTCTTCGTTCAAGGCTTCCAACTGCGGACTGGGAACGGTGAAGGGTCGCGGCCCCGCGCAGGCGGCTAGGCACACTAGGACCCCAACGAGCATGGCTCGCCATCCAAGACGAACATCATTCATTGGCTGCTCCGAATGCTGAGGTGGGGGGCGCGAGCGCCCGATCTCACGCAGCTCGGACTCGCGAACCCGTCCGTTCACCCGTCGAGCAACGTACGCGCTGAAACGCCCCCCTCAGGAAAACACGAGCGCCGTGGCGGGCTCCGTTGGTGTCACGCGAGCAAGGGGGCGCCTCGCGATTGGTGGGCAAGATAACGAAGGAGAACCAATAGTCGCCAATATCCATATGACCCGGATGAACCGGTCGAATGTTGACGGGCTTGGTGATATACGAACTGCACCGCAGCTTGTACATCGTCAGAAGCCGGATCCTCGGCCGAGGTCGTGTCACCTCCGGTCGTCGTCGGCCACCAGGATTGCCAGACTTTCGATCATCCGCACCACCGTGCCGCTCGACGACCCCGGGATATGCTCGGTGCGTGTGGAGCCAAAATCCAATTCAATTCGACGGCGGAGGGAGGTATCGCTTTGGGAATTTGGCTACCACGGTGTAGATCGGATCCACGATGTTTGCCACGGTGCTCTCGGCGAGCTGACCGAGAAGCAGGTACGCGTCCCACCGTCCGAAGCCGTACTCGGCGACGAGCCACTCGACCAGTTCCACGTGCGCCAGACGGAACGCATCGATGAGCGGACGGGCGCTCCCCGCCACCATGATGTACTCGTCATCTTCCAGCCTCGGCCAGTCGATGGTCTTTCCCTTGATCACGTCGATTTGAAGGGTGACGTCCATCGACGTTTCGAGTCCGGTACCGTTCACCTCGCCCTCGCCCTGCCGCGCATGTCCATCGCCAAAGTAGAAGTAGGCGCCTTCATGAAAGATCGGGAGGTACACCGTGGTGCCCTCTCGTACCTCCGGTGCATCCATGTTGCCGCCGAAGTCACCCGGCCAGAGCCCGCCAAACGCTTCCGCTCCCCGGGGTGCCACCGCCACCCGACCGAGCATCGGCCGCAGATCGATTGTGATCTGGCGCATCTTCGAGTCGGGGAGGGTGGTGGTACCTGTCATCCGCTGGAGGTCGAGCCGCCACTCATACCGCCGCGCTGGAATGGGATCGTTGAGTAGCCGGAGCCGGCTGTCGGTCGCCAGCCCACCGAAGTCAGAGTAGAGTTGGGAGCCCGCTAGGGTGTGATTGGGACGTACACGGATGATCTTGACCACAAGCATATCGTTGGGCGTGGCGCCTTCGACAAAAAAGGGACCCACTTCACCCGGAAACGCCCCACCACCCTCCTCGTAGTACGCCCCGAAGTTCGTGTTAGAGATGAGCACCGTGCCGGGCTTGATCCTCAGCACGGGCTCCCGAACCGCAAAGGTCGGGTGGCCCACCGTGGGGGTGAATCGGATGGTGTCCTGCATCGCGGCGGCCGGACTGGCCAGCCCGATCGAGGCGATCATCCACACAACCCATCGCATACACTCCTCACTTTCTGTAAAACTGGAATCACGTCGAGAGGTCACGTCTCGTTCGGTCCGGCCGGTGTGATCGTGCCAAGCACCCGGGGGCCACTGGCACCAGTGGCGGCGGGCACGTTTCCCGTGCGACCATGTAACGTCAGCCAGCCCAAATACGCGAACGCAACGGCTTCCTTCGCGTCGCCATCGAAAAACACGTCGTCAAACAGCCGAGCGGGGAGTGCCGAACGCGACTGCAGGGCCGCAAGCAACGTCGGATTGCGGGCGCCTCCTCCGGAGATAACGAGGTCCGCGCCGCGGTCCGCGGGCACCCACTCGACGAGGTGCCGAACGATGGATTCCACCGTGAGCTGCGTGGCCGTGGCCACGCAATCGTCATCGGTGGCGCGCGGTTTCGCGTCGCGCACCGCAGCGACGAGCTCACGAGCGTAGACTTCCCCAAACAGCTCGCGCCCGGTGCTCTTCGGTGGCGGCTGACGGAACCACGGATGGGTCAAGAGCTCGTCGATCACCTCCTTGACCGCTGTGCCACGACGCGCACGAACGCCGTCCTCGTCAAATCGTGCAGTGGGATCCACCAGCCGCGTGACGGCGTCGATGACCGCAACGCCGGGCCCCGTATCGCACGCCACCACCCCACGCGATGCCCCTCGCTGCGGCACCCAGGTAAAGTTCGCCATCCCTCCGACGTTGAGCAGTACCCGTCCACCCTCTGAGCGCCCGAACAGCATGACGTCCGCTACCGGAACTAGCGGTGCTCCCTGCCCCCCTGCCGCCACATCACGGCTGCGGAAATCGCTCACGACCCGTATTCCCAGCAACTCCGCGATGACTGCGGGATTTCCCAGTTGGAGTGTGGCCCTTCCGGGTTCGTGCCACACCGTTTGCCCGTGACACGCGACGAAGCTCACGTCGGAGCGTGAGACCCCATGCTGCTCGATAACCGCGTGCGCCGCTCTGCCAAATACCTCCCCGAGGATCGCGTGCAGCAACGCGATATCGCGCACGTTCCCCTCAGTAATCACCCGCAGCATCGCCGCACGGTCGTCCGGTGCGAACGGATGCTGGTGGAAAGCGAGGAGCTCAACGGCGTGAGGATCGGCAATGGCGACGAGGGCCGCGTCGACACCGTCCAGCGAGGTGCCGGACATCAACCCCACGGCGAGCTCCTTCACTGGGACACGGGGGGTGGCGCACCGACCGCTCGACGCACCGAGCCCTCGGCACTTTCAAGCAGCTGCTTCGCTTCCTCCGCGTTCACACCGCGGCGCATCATGACGATCGCCAACTTGATGCTGCCCCCAGCACCCTCGATGACCCTGCGAGCCTCCGCGCGCGTGACCGCGCACGTCTCCATCACGATGCGCTCTCCACGATCCCGCAGCTTCTCGCTCCACGCCATGAGATCGACCATCAGGTTCCCATACGCTCGACCAGAGCGAACCATGGCCCCGGTCGTAATCGTATTGAGGATGAGCTTCGTGGCCGTTCCGGCCTTCATCCGGGTCGAGCCTGTCAACACCTCAGGCCCCACCTTGGCCACCACGACGACGTCGCACCCATCGACCAGCGACGGAGGCGGGTCGGCACACGTCACGAGCGCGGTTCGCGCACCGAGCGCCGCCGCTCGCTCCAACGCGGCACCAACGAAGGGCGTGGTACCGCTTGCGGCGATCCCGACCACCACGTCGGTCGCGGACACGTCGTGTTCATCCATCGCCAACCGGCCAGCCCGTACGTCATCTTCGGCCCCCTCCTGGCTACGCACGAGTGCCTGGGGACCACCGGCGATGATGCCCACGACCATCTCCGGCGGCGTGCCAAAGGTGGGCGGACACTCAGCTGCGTCGAGCACGCCGAGACGTCCGCTCGTGCCTGCGCCCACGTAGACCAGGCGTCCGTGTCGCGCAAACGCGTCGACGACCAGATCGATGAGACGCGCGAGCTCGTGGCGGACGGCGTGCACGACCTCCGGAACGCGCCGATCCTCCTCGTTGATCAGATCGACGATCTCGAGCGAGGATGCCGCATCGATGTGGCTCGTCCGCGGGTTGCGCTGCTCCGTCAACCGCGGATCGTGGAAGTCGCGATCGGTCATGGATTGCTCCTCACGGCGTGCTAATTTTCGGTGCCGCCGCTCCCTGGTCAACGAGGGATCATGGAATGAAGATCGCGTCAATGCTCGTGGTGGGCCTCTCGATCGCCGGACTGGTGTCCTGTGCCCCACCCGCATCCCCCCCAATCCTGCCCGACGCACCCGTTCGGGTCGGCAACGTTCCGCTCTCGTGGCCGCTGTTTCAGCAAACCGCCGTCGTCTCTGGCAGGAGGGGGATGGTGGTTTCCGGCAGTCCCGTGGCGAGCGCCGTGGGGGCGCAGATCCTCGAGCGAGGAGGGAACGCCGTCGACGCCGCGGTGGCCCTTGCCTTCGCCCTCACAGTGGTCCACCCCGAGGCGGGGAACATCGGAGGTGGAGGTTTCATGGTGGTCCGGCTCAACAGTGGCGAGGTGCAGACCCTCGATTTTCGTGAGACCGCACCGGCCCGGGCGACCCACGACATGTACCTGGACTCGACGGGAAACGTAACCGACGCCAGCGTCAATGGTCACCTGGCGTCAGGTGTTCCGGGGAGTATTGCTGGCCTGAGCGAGGCCCACCGGCGCCACGGTCGTCTTCCATGGCGCACCGTCATGGCACCAGCCATCCAGTTGTCGCGGGACGGGTTCATCTTGGATGAATACCGCAGTCGCTCGATCGCGAATGCTGCCGGCCGGCTGAGCCAGTTCGAAGCCTCTCGCCGGCAGTATCTCTTACCGGACGGCACGGCCCCTCCACCGGGTACGAGGCTGGTCCAGCGCGACCTTGCCCGAACGCTCCAGGCCATCGCGGATAGTGGGTCGGTCGTCTTTTACCGTGGCCGGATCGCGGATTCAATCGTCGCCGAGATGACGCGCGGCGGCGGGTTGATTGAAAAACATGATCTCGCGGCGTACCGCGCTATTTGGCGTGATCCGATCACGATTCAGTACCGGGGGTTCGAGATCTACTCCATGGGACCGGCGAGTTCCGGTGGCGTCACCATGGCCCAAATCCTCAACATTCTCGACGGGTACGAGCGCGCCCCCGCCCTCGGCTCCGCGTCGCAGGTGCATCTGCTGACCGAAGCCATGCGAAGATCTTTCATCGATCGGAACCACTACTTGGGTGACCCCGCATTCGTCGAGATGCCGTTGAAACGCTTGCTGTCGAAGGAGTACGCCGCGGAGCTACGCGCCCAGATCTCACCGGAACGCGCGACTCCGACGCCCACGATCGCCGGCGGAAGGGTGGAGGGTCAGAACACCACGCACCTCTCCGTCGTCGACGGGGAAGGCAACGCCGTAAGTGTGACGACAACGCTCAATTCGAGCTATGGGAGCGCGGTAACCGTGCGCGGGCTGGGCTTCCTGCTCAATAACGAGATGGACGACTTCACCGCGGCGGTTGGCGCGCCCAACCAGTACGGGTTGGTGCAAGGCGAGGCGAACGCGATCGCTCCGGGGAAACGCATGCTGTCGGCTATGACGCCATCGATCGTCGTCGATACAGCTGGACAACTGCTGATGGTGCTGGGTACGCCCGGTGGACCTACCATCATTACCACGGTGGCGCAGGTGATCAGCAACGTCATCGACCATCAACTTTCTCTGGCTCACGCCGTGGCGGCTCCTCGGGTCCATCATCAGGCACTCCCCGATGTGATTCGCTACGAAAACGGCGGACTGGAACCTGACGTCGTCGCGCGCTTGCGATCGATGGGGCACACGATCGAAGAACGCTCGGGATACAGCGGGGACATCGCGGCGATCATGCGTTCAGGATCAGGATGGGTTGGAGTGGCCGACCCGCGAAGGGGCGGTGGGGCAGCGGCATACTGATCAGTGGGCTGAGCGGCACTCCCACCAGGCCAAACGACACACGACCGGGAACATCACATGGCGAAGACGACGGCAACACCTGATTGGTGGGCCCGCGGGCTGCTCTTCGAGAACTGCAGTTGTCAGCTGGTCTGCCCCGGACACATGCACTTCGAGCAGTACTGCACTCACGACCGCTGTCTAGGGTATTGGGCCGTGGCGATTGCCGACGGGGCGTTCGACGGTGTCTCGCTGGCTGGAGTACGCGCGCTCGTGACATTCGACAGCCCCAAACGGATGCTCGATGGGGGATGGAAGCAGCGGATCATCATCGATGAGGGAGCCGACTCCCGGCAGCGGGCTGGCCTCGAGACGATCCTCCTAGGTAAGGTCGGCGGTCCGTGGGAGGTCCTGGCGCAGTTCGTCGGCGAGCACGTGGAGACGCAATACCTACCCATTCGGATGGAGACCGACACACCGATAAAGCGGATCACGATCGACGGCGTGATCGACGCGTCGGTCGAGCCGATCCGTGGACGCGACAAGTCGAAGCCAGTCCGATTCGAGAACATCTTCAATCAAATCCACGCATCGTCACAGGTCATCGCACGGGGCAGCACGCAGTACGACGATGGTGTCATCGCAGTACAAAACGACGGCACGCACGGGCTGTACTCGGAGTTCTCGTGGAGTCCGTGACCCGCAGTTCGGCACTTTCCTGGGTCGACACGTGCGACCACCGTGCGGTCACCCTCGTCCCGATCGGTGGGGTGGTGCTCGTTGCCTGGCTCATCCTGGCGATGCAAGGCCCAGGAACGCACACCGAGGTGCTCACCCCCAGCCCGCACACGCTCACACTTCTCGGCCTCGCCATCGCGTCGCTGATGTGGATGACAATGATGGTCGCCATGATGCTCCCGAGTGTGACGCCGTGGATCCTGGCGTATGCCAGCACCAACGCGCGGTCAGGGCGCGGGCGACCGGCGCGAACGGCGGCGTTTGTGGGCGGCTACTTCACGATCTGGGGCGCGTTCAGTATCGGGGCCGCAATCATACAGATTCTGCTGGTCCAGCATGGACTGATGCGAGCGGTGCTGGCGGAGTCCCCGACGCGCATCGGTGCGGCCCTCTTGATCTTGGCTGGAGTCTATCAATGGACCGCGACCAAGTTGGCGTGTCTCGAGCACTGTCGTTCACCAGTGGGCTTCTTTCTGTCATCGTGGCGGCGGGGCACGCTCGGAGCCCTGCGGATGGGTGTAGAGCACGGCGCGTACTGCCTCGGGTGCTGTTGGGCCTTGATGGTGCTGTCGTTCGCGCTCGGCGTCATGAACCTGCTGTGGATGGCGATCGTCACCGTTGTCTTGTGTGTGGAGAAAGTCGCCAAGCCGGGCGTGTTTGTCGGTCGGATCTTCGGCGCCGGCCTGGTGGTGTGGGGGGTCTGGCTCGCGCTACGGCTCACCCCGTGACGCGAGCGGCGCGGGCAAACGACAAGGGGCGCAGCATGCTGCGCCCCTTCGAGGTGATCGTTGCTCCGACGCGACTGCGTCAGGTCGCGATCGGCTCCAAGACCATGGGAGCGGTCAGGACGATGCGGATGAGACCGCCTGCCGGAAGCACGAGGTCGCTCCCCTTCGTCGCGAGGGCAATTCCCGTCCCTGCGGCCGCACCGGCGGCGCCACCGATCACGGCACCCTTGGTGTTCTTGCCGATGATCTTACCGGCTACCGCGCCCACGACGGCCCCCGCGCCGATCTTCGCCGCGTCACCCGCCTTGAACTGATCACCCTTCTTCTCGGCTGCGACCGTATCGCTGGTCGCTTCCATCGCGTAGGTCCGGCCACCGAACGCCACCCGGTTGAACGCGAGCACTAGCTTGCCCTGTCCGGCGTCCATCTCGGTGATCGTCCCGGTGAACACGGCACCTGCGGGAATGATCATGTTGCCATCCGCGCTGGATACCGCGGCGGTTCCAGTGGCCGTAACGCGATCGCCCACTTTGTGCGTGTCGTTGGTCACGGTATCGGTCGCAACCATCTCGATGCGCGTTCCCTCAGCTAGCTTCATCGCGACCGGTTGCGGTGCCGGCGTGGGTTGGGACTGCTGCACCTGCCGCGGCGGCGGCTGGGGCTCGGTCCGACGTGCGGGTGTGGGGCGCGGCGCGTCCTGCTGCCCGGCCGCTTGCTGCGCGGGAGCTTGGGCCTGCGGCGCGTCGTCGAGCACCGCCAGCGACTCGGCTGGCGCGAGGCTCAGGTCCCGCGCCTCCTCACCAGTCTGGTCACCGCCACCACATCCCCCAATGAGCGCTACCGCAACGAGCGCGCCAGCCGCTCTCCGAATGCGAATCATCGTAGCCTGCCTCCAGTAGTGGTTCTATCGTTGATCGTAATTGGCCGATGGTGAAGCCAGCGAATCTGGTCTGCCGTCTCCGGTTCCTCCGTATCGTGAGTCACAATCGGCCCACACCTAGCAGACTCAAAGGTAACCGCAACGTGCTCTTTCATCGTAACCCACAAAATTGCGGAGTTCCCACCCAGCCGGGAAGTCGCCGGCGCCGCGGGGACTCGCCCGAGGACGGAGGGTGGCATATCTCCCTATTTGAGCGTAGCTTACGGCGTTGTGTCCAACTTCTGGAAGACGGTGAATTAGGCGCCCACGCCGTACCAGCCACACATCCATTGCAAGGAATTCCAAATGAGCGACTTAGCGACCATCGCCCGACGGCTCGTCGCGAAGGGCAAGGGCATTCTGGCTGCCGACGAAAGCTTTCCCACGATCGAGAAGCGATTCAAGAAGATCAACGTCGAATCGAGCGAAGAGAACCGGCGCGCCTATCGTGAGATGCTGTTCACGACACCCGACGTCGGCAAGTACATCAGTGGCGTGATCATGTTCGACGAGACACTCCGACAGAAGACGCAGGACGGAGTCCCGTTCCCAAAGGCGCTCGAAAAACGAGGCTCGATACCGGGAATCAAGGTAGACATGGGGGCAAAGCAGCTGGCTGGGTTTCCCGGCGAGAAGATCACAGAAGGGATGGATGGTTTACGTGACCGCCTTGCCGAATATCGGAACCTCGGAGCGAAGTTCACCAAGTGGAGGGCGGTGATCGCGATCGGTGACGGACTTCCTACGCGTTTCTGCATCGATGCCAACGCACACGCGCTCGCGCGTTATGCGGCGCTTTCACAAGAGGCGGGCTTGGTTCCGATCGTCGAGCCAGAGGTGTTGATGGACGGCGGACATACGATCGAGCGCTGTGAAGCGGTCACCGAAACAACGCTGACCAGCGTATTCTATCACCTCCACGCACACCGGGTCTGGCTCGAGGGGATGCTCCTCAAGCCCAATATGGTGATCTCGGGCAAGAACTGCGCGACGCAGGCCAACGTCGAGCAGGTGGCTGCGGCAACGGTACGGACCCTTAGTCGTACGGTCCCGGGAGCCGTCCCCGGAATCGTGTTCTTGTCTGGCGGTCAGACCTCGGAAGTCGCGACGGCACACCTCAACGCAATGAATGCATTGGGAGATCACCCGTGGGAGCTCAGCTTCTCATATGGTCGAGCCCTGCAGGATGAGGCCTTGCGCGCGTGGAGTGGCAAGAAGACGAACGTGCAGGCGGCGCAGAAGGCCTTCGCCCATCGAGCCAAGTGTGTGAGCGCTGCGAGACACGGGAAGTACACACCAGAGATGGAGGCAGCAGCGTAAACCCATTTCCGCACTCCCCACCGCTCCACTCCTGGTGGCTTGGGGCGGTGGGGCGTTCTACAGCCTCGAACGCAAAAACTCCGGCGTGAGTTCCTGAAGCCAGCCGGCAAGCACCGTAAAGTACCCCGTGGCCAGGAGCAGACCGACGACCACCAGGAGCCCACCCGCGATCTTCTCCATCCACCCGACGTAGCGCCGGAACGTCTTGAACCACTCGAGAAACTTCTCAATCGCAGCAGCCGCCACGAGAAACGGCACGGCGAGTCCCAGGGAGTACGCCAACAACAGCACCACGCCTTGGCCCAGGCTCGCTTGCACACTCGTGTACGTCAGAATGGCGCCGAGGATCGGGCCGATGCACGGCGTCCATCCCGCTCCGAACGCGAGCCCCACCAGCGTGCTGCCGAGATACCCAACCGGTTGGTTGTGAATATGAAAGCGACGTTCCCGCGCCAGCGTACCTAACCGGAATACGCCGAGCAGATAGAGGCCGAACAGCACGATGAGCCCACCGCCCACCCGCGCGACCCAGACGGAGTTCTGGTTGAGGAAACGTCCGAGCTGTGTGGCGGTCGCGCCCAGCGCGACGAAGATCAGCGTGAATCCGGCAATGAAAAACAGGGCGTGGGTAAACGCGATACGCCGCTTGCCCTCGAGCTCCTCCAGCGACAGCCCACTGATGAACGACACGTAGCTCGGCACGAGAGGAAGCACGCAGGGCGAGAGGAAGCTCAGCACCCCAGCGAGGAACGCGACCGCGAGGCCAACGGATTCGGTACCCATCATCGCTCAGGGAAACCCGCTCCTCAGTCTCCCGGTTCCTCCAGTCCGCCTCGCGCGATGGCGTGAAAGGCCACGAGCTTGTAGACGAGTTTGGCCGCGAGTACATCTGGAGCCACCAAACCGGGGATGGGTGCTAGCTCCACGACATCGCAGCCGATGACTTCTTTCTCACGAAAGACACGTTCTAGCAAGCGCACGGCTTGATACCACGAACCGCCACCGGGTTCCGGCGTGCCAGTCGAGGGCATCACGGCTGGATCGAAGAAATCGATGTCCACCGTGATGTAGACTCGGTCACCGAGTGCCGCGACGGCGCGGTCGATCCACTCCTCTCCTTCCAGCTCGTAGCCAAAGATCGCGGGTATGTTGCGCGCCCGGAGCAGCTGCCGCTCATCGGTGGTGATCGACCGGATTCCAACCGGCACGAGACGCACCTGCTCGTGCACGCGATACATGGCGCAAGCGTGAGAGTACGGCGTGCCCTCGTACTCGGCACGCAGATCGGTATGGGCGTCGAGCTGGAGCACCGAGAGGGATTGCCCGGGCATGCGATCGGCGTGGGCGAGAATCGCCGCGGGGGAAATACTGTGCTCGCCCCCAATCATGATTACGAACTTCCCCGCATCTAGTAGCTGGTCAATCGCCCGACGTAATTGCCGGAGTGCTTCGGCAGGACCGGCATCGGTGAGCATCAATGCGGGTAGCGTGTGGACACCTACCCGGTACGGCTCGCAATCCAGCTCGTGATCGTACAGCTCGAGGAACCGTGAAGCGTGGAGCAGTCCACGGGGCCCGTAGCGGGTCCCGCCCATGTAGGACACCGTCGCCTCGTAGGGAACCGGCAGCACGACCACCGGCGCGATGTCGAACGGAGCCTCCTCGGCGGGCATACCGAGGAAGGTCTCGGGCGGGGCCCACGCGAGCCGGGCAAGCCCCGGTGGCAGCTCGCTCGTAGACCCCCGGTCGCGAAACTCGTTCACCCGCAGAACACTACGGCGGAGACGACGGTGACCCACCGACCATCGTCTTGTGCTTCCGCCGTGCAGCTGATGTTGTTCGTCTCCACGATCTCCCCCGAAAGCAACCACTGCTCTTTGCGCTCGTCCCATGCCTGATCGGGGTCGAACGGCACGCCGAGCACCGTGGCCAACATGCTCGCTGCGAGGTCCTCGGCGTAATCGCCCGCAGGCTCCCGCCGCTGGCCGAAAGCGTGGTGCTCTGAGATGTACCCGTGGTGGTTTCGGTCCGCCGGTATCGCAAGCCCGATCGCCGCTGCGGCGAGCCGGGAGGGCTCGTTGGTCGAAGCCTCCGCCACAACTGCGAAAACCACTTGACCGGGACTCAACAGTTTGACGCCCTCCTCCCACGAGAGCAGCTGGCAGTGTGGTGGCCAGATGGAGCTGACCCGAACCAAGTTGTACTGAGCGATCCGGGCATCGCGCAGAGCAAGCTCGAAGCTCGTGAGCTTTTCCCGGTGGCGCCCAACCCCCTTCGTCACGAAGGCCTTGGTGGGGACGAAGTGTCGCGAGTCTAACACCGTGTCGTATCCTCTCGGTGAGTGGTCCTGGCTTCGAGCGTGACCGCGTCACGCCGCTGACAATCCCGGCAAACTCCATAGATCTCGAGTCGGTGATGATGGTATCGGAATCCGTACTCGTCGGCGATGAGCGACTTCATCCGCTCCAGGCGTTCGCTCGAGAATTCCACGACCTTCCCACACTCGATACAAATGAGATGTTCGTGATGGGATTGAGCCGCGAGCGGCTCGTACCGCTTAAATCCCTCCCCAAAATCATGCTCCTGCACGACGTTGGCATGGACAAGCAAGTCCAGCGTTCGGTACACCGTGGCCCGGCCGACCTGCACGCCGCGCGCCCGCAGGCTCCGTTCGATGTCACTGACGGACAGGTGTGCGTCAGCAAAAAAGATGATCTCCGCGATCGCCTCGCGCTGGTGCGTGACGGGCAGGTTGTGGTCCCGGAGGTACGTGCGAAACGCCTCGAGCAGTGCCCTGCCGTCAACCTTCGGGGGCGGACTCGTCATCTCCGTTTCCGTACCACGTGTCGGGAGGAATCTCCAACGCCGGCTCCGTCTCCCCTGCGCGGTCCCTCACCCCGGCAATGACTTCGTGCAATACGTCTTCCGGCCCCTCCCCCACCTCCTCGATCGTTACGCGGTGCTGACCCCGTTCCGGTCCGCCTACTACGATCACGTAAGTCGCCGTGTAGATGCGCCGCCGCCCGGAGTCAGCCTGCCGCGAGATGACGGCGGTCCCCCACTCCCGATCTTCATGCCGCAGCGGCGCAAACAACCAGATGCTCTCAATCTCCTCGCGGGGGACGACCTCCGCGAGCGCTGCCGCCACCTTGAGCCAGCCCACCCCGGCCTGTGGGGGGCGTGCTACGCCGACCGGCGCTTCTCTTGCCATCGCTCGACGTGAATACGAAGCACGTGGATGAAGTCTTGGGCGTTGGTTACTGCCCCAAAGGCCTGGTGGGTTCCGCGATCTCTCAGCTTGCTCACCACGAACTCCTCCTGATCAACACAAATAGTCGGAAGCGGGCGAAGCTCGTCCCCCTGACCCTCGACGAATGCCGGCAGCATGTTGCCAACAGCGATGGCATGCAAGGCGGTCGCGATGAGAACGGCGAATGTCGCACGCGCCGTGTGTTCCCGCATGGCGTCCTGCGCCGCGAGCGAGTCTGCAATCACGCCCGGGAGCGGACCGTCGTCTCGGATCGAACCGGCGAGCACGAAGGGGATGCCGTTCGTGATCAACGCGTGCATGATCCCATCGCGGACGATTCCCGCCTCCACGGCTGCCTGCATCGACCCCATCCGTCGGATGGTATTGATCGCACGCATGTGGAGTCCGTGTCCGCTCGAGGCCGACTCACCGCTGGCAGTCACGCCGAGCGCTGTGCCGTACATGGCAGACTCGAGATCGTGTACCGCCACGGCATTCCCACCCAAGAAGGCACCGACGTATCCGTTGCGAATGAGCCAAATGAGATCCTCGCGCGCGCGGGAATGCACAAGGGCCGGTCCAGCCACCCACACAATGTGCCCTCCGCGATCGCGCTCCTCGCCGAGCATCGCCGCCAGCCGAAGGTAATCGACGGGTCGCTCACGGCTCACGGGCGTGCTCATAAATCGGAACTCGTTTGCGCTGTGCGGCTCGCCGCGGAACCCGAGGTGATCGACGTAAATCCCGCCACTGCCGTCCTCATGTTCCCCCATGGCTACCAGGGTTCCACGCGAGAGACGCCGCGGTTCGCGAACAACGAGATCACCGCCGCCGTCCAATACGATCGCACAGTCCATGCGCGGTTCGCGAGGACGCCGCCACGTACCGTTCACCCGGACGTAGGTCGGGAGATTGGTCGTGGAAAAGAACCCATCAGGCAGCACGCCGTCTTGCGGCATGGGCTGAAAGTCCGCATCCGGTGCATCTCGCAGCGCGGCGATTGTGAAATCAGGGACGCGATACGGTGTTGCCCGCATAACCACCCGTGATAAACGCCGGAAAGTACCGGCCGCGCCGTGCCCGTTCAACCTCACCGGGCATATCGGTTCCCTTGGTCCGGTTCGCGGACCACGCGTCGGACGGCCGGCGGTCGACTCAAAGCAGTGACATCGGATCGCGATCGAACACGACACGGACAGGGCCCGGCCGAGTGTGCGGAGCGCGCCACGCGGCGTAGCGGACGATCCTGCCCAGCCAAGTGCGATCCGTCGCACGGAGGAGGAGATGCCACCGCCACCGACGCTTGATTCGGGCGAGCGGTGCGGGCGCCGGCCCCACCACCTCGACTGCGTCACGCGCCCGGCTCGCGATCAGATGCCGTAGCCACTCGGCCACTTCCACGGCCGCGGATGACACGTCCACTTCGTGCGGACCGCTCACCAACACGTTCACCAGCCAGACATGCGGGGGGTAGGGTGGCGACCGGCGCGCTTCGAGCTCGGCTGCGGCAAAACCCTCGAAGTCGTGGGCTGCCGCCGCGGTGAGTGCATAATGATCGGGACTACGAGTTTGTACCAGGACGCGACCACCGACCACCCCACGTCCAGCGCGCCCGGCAACCTGCGCAATCAACTGAAACGTCCGCTCCGCTGCCCGAAAATCCGGAAGATGGAGACCGATATCTGCGTCGACCACACCCACGAGCGTGACATGCGGGAAATCCAGTCCTTTGGCAATCATCTGCGTCCCGAACAACAGATCGATTTCTCGGCGCCCGACGGCGTCCAGGATCCGGCGATGTGACCATTTGCGTGACGTCGTATCTGCATCCATGCGTGCCAGTCGGGCCGTCGTGAAGCGTTCCGCGAGCCACCGCTCGAGCTGCTGGGTACCGATGCCCCGTGTTCTGTGGAGGGGCTCCGCACACTGGGGGCACGCGTCCGGCTCGGGCGCCTCGTGACCGCAGTAATGGCACCGGAGCTTTGCCGGAGCACGGTGCACTGTGAGGGAGATACTGCACGAGGGGCACTCTGGAACGTGACCGCAGGCGTGGCATTGGATGAAGTGCGCAAATCCGCGACGATTGAGCAGCAGGATCGCCTGCTCCCCCAGTTCGAGGATACGCCCGACCGCCTCGTCGAGAGCGGCTGACCACGGGACGGGCCCGCTTTCGGCAACGCGATCCTCATGCCGGAGGTCGACCAGACGAACTGCCGGGAGGGGTCGCGCACCCACACGGTTCGGGAGCCGAATAACGTTCACGCGCTCGCGGAGGGCCCATGTTTCGAGCGAGGGTGTGGCGCTACCCAACACCACGCGTGCCTTCTGAATCCGCCCACGACTGAACGCGACGTCACGTGCATGGTACCGCGGCGCCTCACCGTGTTTGTAGCTGCCGTCGTGCTCCTCGTCGAGAATGATCGCGGTCAGGTCGGTGATAGGCGCGAACACCGCGGACCGCGCTCCCACAGCCACGCGGCGCTCTCCACTGGCCAGCGCTCGCCAGGCATCGACGCGCTCACCGTCGGAGAGCCCGCTGTGTAGCACGGCTACCGTGTCACCGAAGACCCCACGAACGCGGGCGATGGTCTGAGGAGTGAGCGCGATCTCGGGCACCAAGACAATGGCGCCGCTCCCGCGTTCTACCTGGCGCCGCAGTGCTTCCAGGTAGACGAGTGTCTTGCCACTCCCGGTAACGCCGTAGAGCACCGCGCCGCCTGATGAGGGGAGGCGTCCAATAGCGTCGATGGCGAGCCGCTGCTCGGGTGTCGGGGTGTCTGGCAGTTGCTCACGAACACCGGAAAACGGATCTCGCATCTGCTCGCGCGCTTCGATCTGCGCGACACCGCGGTCCACGAGGCCACGAAGAACCGATGGTGAAAAGCCGAGCTGCTCACGAAGATGGCGCACCCCCACCTCGCCACCGAGCGCATCCACCGCCTCAAACGCCTCCCGCTGTCGTATCGCCCGGCCAAACATTCGCTCGCGTTCGAGCAGCGATGGTAGGGTTCGGGTGAGTACCACAACCCGGACGCGCTCAACGTCTGGCCCCAAACTCGGAGGAAGCGTTTCGAGGTGCACGACGCCCTCGTGCACCAGCCGCCGCAGGGAATCCCACACTGGCCGCCGCAGACGGCGGCGCAATGCGCTGGCCGATAGCTCGCCACCGGCGGCTCGCAGCGCCGCCACGACCGCACCGGTCACGCCTGCCCCGTCGACGTCGTCATCGATCAAGCGCGCGACGAGCCGCGAGGCTCCCCACAGCCCTGGCGGCAACATCGCGCGAAGCGTCAAACCGATGGGCGTCACGTAGTACTGCGCCACCCAATCGGCGAGCTCGAGGAGCGGTTCGGGAACGGCCGGCCGCGGATCGGGCACGACCAGAATTGGTTTGAGTCCTTCGGCAGGCCCCGTGTCGACGTCCAGCACGACCCCCACGAGCTCACGGGTGCGAACCGGAACCACCACCCGGGCTCCACGCGTCACCTGTGCGCCGTGGTTTGGCGGAATGGCGTAGCTGTAGGGTCGGGGACTGGGGATCGGGAGGGCGACCGAACAGATCGTGGCGTGACCCCTACTCACGGGATGATCCTCAGGTCGACTGCGGCCAACGCGTTCCTTTGATGAGTGAAAGCCCGAGCACCCGCTCCTCGACGAGCGAACGCAGGATGCGAAAGGGACGGCTCCGGACCGCGGCAACTCCGGACCAGCGCGCCGCGCGCCATCCCCGCAAGGCGATGCCAACCGATCCGCTCGCAATCCAGCGGCCATCCTTTGCGGCATTCTCGACCGCGAGCTCGACGAGCCCAGCATCCCGGCACGCGCTCTTCCACTCGACCACGAGACGCGGTTTGAAACCTAGGGTGTCCAGGGCATCGACGGCCGCACCGTCCGGCGTACTCATCCACGACGGCACGATGGCGATCACCGTACTCATCGGCCGCGTCACCCGCGCCGCCTCCCGTAGCACCAGAGGTCCCTCATCGCCCGAGAGCTGGAGGGTGTTCACCACGGCTACATCGAAAACCTCGGTCTCATGGGGCAGATCGCTCCCGTCTGCCCGTTGGAACGTGACGAGCTTCTGGAGACCTGCGGCACGGGCCATCCGCTCAGCGGTCTCGATGGCCTTAGGATCCGGATCGACACCGGCCACGTGCGATTCGTACTTGCGAGCCAGCCACAACACGGCCGAACCGGCGCCGCAACCGACCCAGAGGACCTCTTGTCCGGTGGCGATCTCCGACAGCTGGGCGATGCGGCGGTAGATCGGCTCACTCACTTCGGCCCATGGCTGTAGGACCGAGAGCAATGCCGTGGGCGAAAGCCGGCGTGGCATGGTGGAAAACTTACGCCAGGGCCTCGAGGTGAGCCACGGCGGCCGCTGCGATGCGGTGCGGCACGTAGCCTCCCTCGAGTACCGAGGCGGTCGGTGCCTCGAGCTCACGGAAATGTTGGATGAGCTGAGCGTAATGCTCTGGCTCGAGAGTGAAGCCGGCCAAAGGATCCCCCGCCATGGCGTCGAACCCCGCGGAGATGAGCAAGAGATCAGGAGACCAACTCGTGGTGGCGTCGCGCACGGCCGTGAGCAGGTCGGTCACATACTGAACAGGCGGCAGTCCCGGTGGTCGCGGGACGTTGAAGACGTTCCCGACACCGCGTTCGCTCGCTCGGCCAGTGCCTGGATACAGCGGCCATTGATGAAGTGACACATAGCGGATTCGCGGATCCGTGGCAACGAGATCTTGAGTTCCGTTGCCGTGGTGCACATCCCAGTCCACTATGAGCACCCGCTGTGCGCCTCCGACCTCGAGGGCCCACCGGGCCGCCACCACCACATTGTTGAGAAAGCAGAACCCCATCGCACGGGTGGCGGTTGCGTGATGCCCGGGAGGGCGCACGGGTGCAAACGCGGGTGTACCCGCCAACGCGAACTGGGCCGCCTGGACCGCCGCCCCAGCCGCGTGCCGGGCAGCCTGATAGCTATGCGTGTTCATTGCAGTATCGGCATCGAGACGGCCCCCACCTCTTCGCGAAAGCCGCTCCAGACGGTCCAGGTGCTCTTGCGGATGGACTCGCAGGAGATCCGCGACATCGGCCGGCCGGGCTTCGTGCATCGCGAGCTCGCCGGGTGGGGACCACGCGCGCAGTGCAGCGAGCACCGCTTCCACTCGTGCTGGCGACTCGGGATGCCCCGGCCCGCCTTCGTGCAGCAGGGTGGATGGATGCCAGACGATGTGGATCACTCGCAGAACGGCGAGTAGCGGCCGACGTTAGCGAACCGGTTGGCGCCGCGTGCGCAGCACGATCATCGGAGCGTGGTCGGGAACTTGAAGCGCGGCGAGGGTCTGCGATTCATCAAACACAACCGCCCCCCTGAATTTCACCTGATACGCAGCGACGTCTGATAAACGACCCGTGGCCGCGTGGAGCGCAGATTCTTTGACTTCAGCGATCGTCCACGCCGGCGTTACCGCGAGCTCGACCATGTCCCATACTTCCGGTACCCACACCCGAATGGCGAGCTCGGTTCGGACGCTCACGTCTCCTCCTCACCCACCGCAGGAAGTGTCGAGAAAAAGCGGCCGATGGCCTGGTCGAAGAATAGTGTCGACGCGCGAATCCGAGTGCTGCCTTCCGCGTCGAACACCGCAACCGTGAGCTCCTCGCCACCTTGACCGCGGAACGTGGCAAAACTTGGCCCTTCCTTCTCGACAAAGGCGCCGTGATGGGGAACCCGCTCGGCAAAGAACCGCTTTGCGCGCTCCAACACTTCGGCCCGGCTCAAACTGGTTGTCATCTCATGGGTCATGGTGTATTCCGTGTAATCCGCTCAGTCGATCGGTTGCGCCCGGGCCGACCGATCAATCGGCCGGACTGAACGAAACAGATCTCGTAGCCCCGGCCGTCGCCGGAAGACCAGGATGGCCTCACCCGCAGGAGGGGGCTCGATGCCGTCGAGCACAAGATAGAGGGGAAGATCGACGGACGGCACCGTGACCGCGTATCGCTTTCCGTGCCACACAAACTCTGCCTCTTCAGGCGCTCGGGACACGATCCGCTCGATGAAGATATCGTCCTCGACGCGGAAGATCCCATTGTCGATACACTCACCCGCTCGATAGAACACCGGATCGTGCGCGTGGCCTTCGTGCCGCGCGAAATTCTGCTCCACGGCCCAGTCGTACTCCTCCAACTTGGGGGACCGGGCCCGCCACTCGACATGATGTCGCAACTCGTGGAGCAACGTTTCCCAGGCCTCCTCCCGCCAGTCGAAATCGAGCTGTTCTTCCGAGAGCGCCTGGAACGACCCGTGGTACAACACGACCCTTGATGTCACATGATCCGGCCCCACGTCAATGGGGATGCACTCGCCGAGGGTATAGACGTCACCCCGCGTCGGATGCGGAATGGTCTTGGGACTCACGTCGATCGCGGCAATCCCCTCGAGGTACTCCTCGGGGATATCGGCGGCCATCCGCTCGATCATGGCACGAAAATCACGAAACCGCACCGGCTCCCAGTCACGGCGTGTCGCCGGAGGCCGGCGCGCCCGGTGGAGCTGAGGCCTCGAGCGTATGGCGGGCTACCCAGCCATTAGCGAGCAGCAGGACAACGAAGACTACACTCCACTGGAGCAAGATCGTGCCGACGTTCGCGATGCCAAGCGGGTTCAGCCACCCGGTCGGGTCCCACCCTCGGGCCTGGTAGAGCCACCACACGAGCAGGGTGATCGCCTCGAGCGGAACGATCACCCCAATCACGAAGTCCCACCAGCGCCCGATCCGAATATCTGAGTGCTCGTGGTTGAGGTGCTCCTCCCGAAAACGGCGCACCCCGGAACCGATCACCGCGAGCGCGAAAAACAGACCAGACACCATCAGGGCTACCCCCCATACCCAATCCTGATTGTGCAGCACCTGAAGCGAGATGGCGGACGGTAAGCCAAGCAAGAAGCCCACCGTACCAACGATGCGTACGGCGCGAGGACGCGGCACGCCCGCGTCCCGGAGCACGCGCGTCGCTAACTCGATCATGGCGATCAGGCTGGTGAACGCAGCGAACGACAACGCGAGAAAGAAGATGATCATGAAGAATTGTCCCAGCGGGACCCGGGCAAACAGCTGCGGCATCCAAATGAACGTGAGTCCCTCGTTGTTGGCCGTGAAAATGCTGCCCTGAATCAGATCCGGGCTGAGGGACTGGCCCGCCTGGATGGCCTCCGCAAGCGACGGATACGCCTGCAGCGCCGTAGGATCAGTGGCGAGCTCGGACACGAGCTGCGGTACGACGGAGAACACAGTGCAGATGACCATGATCCCCGCGAGCAACGACACCGTGTTGTTGGCCGTTGGGAGAACGAACGCATTGAGTGCCGTGTCTTCGTTCACTCTGAGGTACGCCGCGTAGGTCAGGACGAGCCCCCACCCAGCCCCCGTATCCCATGCATTCTGCGTCAGCGCCTGGAGCCAAATACCCGCGTTCGCCAGCTCACCCCAATCGACGGTGAAGAGGTAGGACAACCCATCAGATGCGTTTGGCAGCGTGATCGCTCGGACCGCGAGCACCAGGACCAGAACGAGGAGCACCGGCATCAGCACCTTGGCGACGCGCTCAATAGCGCGCACGCCGCGGGCGACGACCACCGTGCCCAGCCCGATAGCGACACCATGGGTGACCACGGGCCACCACGACGTGGTGTACTGCTGCCAGAAAGCTCCCGGCTCCGCCCCCGGGATCTCGCCGGTCACCGATGCCACGACGTAGCGGATGGTCCAGCCCGCCACCACCGAGTAGTAGAACATGATGGCGGTCGCCACGAACGCGACGAACGCGCCCATCCATGCCCATCGGGGCCCGATCAGTTGTACGAAGGCTCCTACCGGACCGGTGCGGGTTTTTCTACCGGTTCCAAACTCGACCAGGATGAGTGGGATCGACCATAGGAGAAGAAACGTGATCCAGGCCACGATGAACTCGCCGCCGCCGTTCTGGGCGGCGATGCGTGGAAAGCGCCAGATATTTCCCGTACCGACAGCCATGCCAAGCATGGCCATCATCATCAGCCATCGCGAGGAGAACGCTTCGGGTCGCTGGCTCACGGTGTGCCTCCGGCCGGAGGAAGTGGGGAGCTACGAGCTGTCGTCTGGGTTCAACCCAGCGCCGCTTCCAAGCGTCGTGCAACCGGGGCAAATCCCAAATCTGTGCTCGCGAACTCGCGAGCGAGCCGATCAGCCGGGTCGGCCTGTCCACGTCGCATGAGGCTGGCAACGGCTTCACCCGCGCGGGGGTTGCGGTACCAATCCTCGTCATACTGTTCCGTGAGGGTGGAAGCGACCGCCGCCTCGAGCTGCCACGCGCGAAGATACCTCGCCGCATAGAAACCCGGATCCACATCGTGCAACGCATCACCCTCCGGATACCGGAACCGCGTGGCGTCCGTGAGATGCTCAGCGTACGAGGGACCCAAACCACTCAAATCGCTCCTGTGCAATACCAGCTCATAGCGGAGCTTTGCCGCGTACCGACGGAGCAGATAGAGCTCGCTCACGGCAAGCTGGAAGGTCAGATCGCGCGCGTCCTGGCCATTCAATCCGGCGTACCGCGCCAACCATGCACGATCGAGCGTCAGGTGATCCCACAGCATGGCGAAGCCTTCCGTCACCGAGTTGTCCCCTAACCATCGCGCCGCGAAGGACAGCTCGCTTGACGCGGAGGCGAAATGCATGGCGTGCCCAAGCTCGTGCCAGAAGGTCCGGTAATCGCTGTGCCCGCCACGAGGCCGCAACACCAGATACACCTCATCCGGTATCTGCACCGGCACGCAGAACGCGCGCGGCTGCTTGCCGTCACGTTCTTCGGTGTCGAAGCGCACCCGGCCACCCTGCGCGGCGTCAAGACCCATCTCGCCCATTTGTCGGGTGGCCGTTGGGAGCAACCCGTCGGCCGGGAAGGCGTTGTCAAATTGATCCGCCCGAAATGCCCATGACGAGTCGGACCGTACTAGCGTGTCGAGCGGGACACCGAGCCGTCGTCACACGAGCGGCGCGAGACTGTCGACGTACATGTCAGCGGTGTCCTCGAGGAATTGCTCGGCCGCACGCCCTAGGCCATCCAGGTCGATTCCCGATAGCTCGCTCACGGCGTCCACGTAGTCGGCCCTCCCCACCGCACCGCAGACCTCTTCCCGCTCGAGGAGAAAGCGATCCCGGCGGAGGCTACTCAACGCTTGCTCGGTGGCTCGGACACGAGCGGCGTCCAGCGTCATACGGAACGCGCGGTCCGGCGAGTTCGCCAACTCGATGGGCGCACGAAGATACGGAATCTCCGTGCTGTCGATCGACAGCGTGGCACCTTGCTCCCACACCAGCTGCCGCTCCTCGAGCGGCGCGACGCGACGGCCCACCCGTACATCAACGATCCATTCGAAAAGGTCGCGGTTTCCACTTGCTCGGGCGGCCTCGAGTGCTTCATCACCCTGAAGATCGGCGTAACGGTCGAAGATCTCCTGGAACCCTGGCTCTGACTTGTGACCGGCACCCGTGAGGTAGTACTCCCGTCCGAGCTCGTGATGCAGCGCTTCTCCCCGATCAATCAGTTTGTCCAAGTTCATTGCGCCAACCGCTCGGAGAGGTACTCAATGAGCCGGTCCGCGCTGACACGGTCCTGCTGCAGCGTGTCGCGATCACGGACCGTGACCGTCTGGTCGGTAACACTCTGGCCATCGACGGTGATGCCGAACGGCGTGCCCACCTCGTCCTGACGCCGGTACCGCCGCCCGATGGCCCCGGAATCATCGTAGAATGCGCGGATGCGGCCCCGCAGATCCTGGGCGATCCGCGACGCCATTTCCGGCATCCCGTCTTTCTTTACGAGGGGAAAGACCCCCGACTGAATGGGCGCGATCGACGGATGGAGCCGAAGCACGACGCGCTGCTCTTCCCCCACCAGCTCCTCCCGGTATGCATCCACCAACACCACGAGGGCGAGCCGATCAGCGCCGAGCGACGTCTCGATGACGAACGGAGTGAATCGCTCGCCAGAAACCGTATCGACGTACTCGAGCTTCTTCCCCGAGTACTCCTGGTGCCGGGAGAGATCGAAATCGGTGCGATTGTGAATCCCCTCGAATTCGTTCCACCCAAACGGGAACTCGTACTCGATGTCGAATGCCGCCTTCGCGTAGTGCGCGAGCTCGTCGGCACCGTGTTGATGAAACCGCAACTTCTTCGGAGTGATGCCGAGACTCTTGTGCCACTCCATGCGCCGTTCTTTCCACTCCTCGAACACCCGCTCGTCATCCGACGGCTTGACGAAGTACTGCATCTCCATCTGCTCAAATTCGCGCGTGCGAAAGATGAAGTTTCCGGGTGTGATCTCGTTGCGAAACGCCTTTCCGATCTGGGCGATGCCAAACGGAATCTTCTGACGCGCGGACTGCATCACGTTGAGGTAATTGACGTAGATCCCCTGCGCCGTTTCAGGGCGCAAATAGACAACAGCCGCATCCTCTTCGACCGGCCCCATGAACGTCTTGAACATCAGGTTGAATAGACGAGGCGCCGTTAAGGACCCCTTGTTCCCGCACACCGGGCACTGCGCGTCCGGATCACCAGGCTCACCCTTGATGCCGGGATCGTCCGCCCGAAAACGGTTCTTGCAGATCTTGCAGTCCACCAGCGGGTCGGTGAACCCAGAGACGTGACCCGAGGCTTCCCACACCTTTGCGTGCATCAGGATGGCGGAGTCGAGGCCCTCCACATCCGTTCGCTCGTACACCATGGAGCGCCACCACCTCTCCTTCAGGTTCTTCTTCAGCTCGACGCCCAACGGCCCGTAGTCCCACACCGAGCCTAAACCGCCGTAGATCTCGGAGGACTGAAAAATGAACCCTCGTCGCTTGGCGAGGGACACGAGTTTGTCCATCTGCTTGGTATCAGCCATGATAACACAACGTCGTGGTATGGTTCGGAAAACAGCTTCGCAAGTTAGAGGGGGCCTACCCAGGCAGCAAGCGAAGACGGGCTGCGATGGACGTCGCCGCATGCTCCTCGAGGTCCCGCGCCGTCCACACGCCGGGTCCCGTGGCAAAGGTGACGTGGCGCGGAACGGCTCGCGCGCTCGGAGCAATCAGGTGGACGGGGACGCCCGCACCCACGGCCTTCCTGAGGACCTCGCCCGTGAGCTTCCCCTCCAGGGAGGTCTCGTCGAACGCCGCCTCGGCAACGACCACGAGGTCGACCTTTTCACGTAACAACCCGGCGAACTCGAGGCGATCCAAGACCCAGGACGCTCCTTCGACAAGGGTGCCCCCGCCGAAGAACAAGATCCCAAATCCCAACCCGCCTGCGGCACCCGCACCGGCATGCTCGGCCAGACCCGCTGGCCCAATGCCGTCCGAAACGGCCGCCAGCCGCTCGAGTCCACGCGCGAGACGCTCGATCGCCTCTGGACCGGCTCCCTTTTGCGCCGCATAGACACGGGCGCCTCTGGCTCCATTCAGGGGATTCCGCACGTCACACAACGCCACGAGCTGAGCCGATGGTTGCCTCCCCGGCTCCAGCGATTCCAGATGGATCAGTGACCCGCCCCCCTCCGGCAGCTCACGGCCGGCAGCATCAGTGGCCCGCCAACCCCATGAGCGCGCCATCCCCAGTCCGCCATCCATGGTCGCGCTACCTCCCAAGCCAATCACCACACGGCCGGCGCCGGCCGCGGCGACGTCCTGGACCAGGGTTCCGAGACCACGGGTGGTCGTTCGCAGCGGATTTCGCCGATCCTCCGTCAGCAGCGAAAGCCCACATACGAGACGTGATTCCACCACGGCGGTCTGGCGATCAAGCCACCCTACCGGGGCCTCCACACCCTCCCCGAGGGGCCCTGTGGTCCTGTGGTGAGTCCGGCGCACCAACGAGTCCGAGATCGCGTCGAGGAGGCCATCACCGCCATCACTCGCGAGCAACACCCGCGCATCCGCACCCGCCCGCGCCGCGCCACGCCTCACGGCCTCCCCTACCTGTCTCACGGACAAGCTCCCCTTGAATGCCTGGGCTACGATCAGCACCGCAAAACCGTGCACATCACCTCCAGTATCGCAAACCGCAAGCTCCCATCCTGGGGGCGGTCAGACGGACTAACAATTTGTGACTTATGCACTTGTAGGCGAGTGTGATTTGCTTCCACCTTCACTATGGTCGGATTGCACCTCGGCTCGGTGACGCGGTGTGAAATAACATAAGTCACTCAAGATTCAACGAGTTACAGGTGAACAACCGCCTCGGTCCGCCCAAGATCGGGCAGTTGGAACCGATACTAGTCGAAGCACCGCGATCGGGCATACCGCTTGCCCCTAAGGGGACGGTTATCCCCCACAAGATCGATTACGAGGCGGCCAAAATTGGTCCCCGGCAGGAGTGAAGTGTGAACCCAAGCGACGGCCCCGGCAGTCATCGTCCGAAAATGGCACCTCCGCGCGAGGTCCACCTGTCCGACCTCTTCACCGTGGTCGTACGGCGCTGGAAGCTCGTCGCGCTGCTCGCCGTATTGGTCGCGGGTGGCGCCTTTCTCTCGGGGCGGAAGGCTATTTCTCAATACCAGTCACGTCTCACCGTCCAAATCTCGTCACCCAAGCAGGTCTTTGCGCGCACCGACGATATCGACATCGATGAGCTGGCGTTGCGGACCGATCCGATTCTCTCCGAGGCTCTGGTGCTGACAACCCAGGACCTCGCCATGCGCGTCGTGTCGGCGCTCAGCCTCCAGCTCGAACTCGACGATCCGGCCATCTTCCGGGGCCACGTCCTGGGGGGTATACGCGTGGACTCGGGCTACCAGGTGGGCGAGTATGAACTGGTCATCGGCGACCGAGTTGACCTGCGCGACGCGAACGGGAGCCTCGTCGATTCGGGCTCGCTCACCGACGAGATCGTTGGCCCAGGATTCGCCTTCCGCATGGCTCCACAAGCGCCGCGCGGCAGCGTGTGGTTCCGCATGGTCCTCCCCCAGGAAGCGGCCGCGTGGGTGAGCGCAGGGCTCGGCTATCGTGTGCGTGAAGCCACCAACGCGGTCGACATCACTTTCACCAGTACCGATCCGACGCTGGTTCCGCTCGTGCTGAATCAGGCAGCCATCGAGCTACGACGGGATGGCGCCGATCGCGCGCGCGAAACGGCGGCGCGAAAACGGCAGTACATCCAGGAACAACTGGGCCGAGCCGATGCCTCGTTCCAGCAAAAGCTCGGTGAGCTCCAGCGTTATAAGGAGCGGAACCTGATCACAGATCTGAGCGCCGAGGAGCTCTCCGTCATCGGCGCCATTCGAGAGCTCGAGTTGCATAAGCAAGACATGATCGTGCAAGTGTCAACGCTCAGGGATGCGGCGACCGGGGACTCGATGGGCATCGAGGTGCTAAACCGACTCGCGGCAGCCCAGCGCACCAACGACAATGCCGTGCTGACCTATCAGATCGAGCGGCTCCTCGAGCTCTATGACGAACGGCGAGCGCTGACCGCCGGTGCCCTCGGTTTGCGCGAGAACAATCCTCAGGTGCAGGCGATCAACCAGCGAATCCATCAAGGGCACGCTTCGCTGAGAACTGCGGTCGAAGCCGCCGTGCAGAGCCTCGAGCTGCGGCTCACGGCCATCGACAGCAAGATCAGCGAGCACAGGGAGCGACTAATGACCTTCCCGGGGAAGGAGTCGCAGATCGCACAGCTCGAGCTCGAGACCAACATTCTCAACGACACCTATCGCTACCTCCTGGGCCAGTACGAGCAGGCGCGGATGCAGGAGGCGACGATCTCTCCGTACATCACGATCCTGGACGGCGCGTCACCACCGATCCACATCGGCACGGGTCTCCACCAGAAGATCATTCTGGGACTGTTGGTCGGAACCCTGCTCGGTCTCGGTGCGATCTTCTTTCTGGAATACCTCGATCAGACCATCAAGACCGCTGCGGATATCGAGCGCGCCCTCGGAATGCCGGTGCTCGGGCTCATTCCGTTCGAGCCCAAGATCGAGCGAATCTACGGTCGAAACGGCAAGCGAGTCCCCGCAACGGTGCTCTCCAAGCTCGATCCGCACGATCCCGTTGCGGAAGCGTACCGCGCATTACGAACCAACGTGACCTTCGTCGGAGCGGAAAAACCGGTCCAACTGCTCGTCATCACCAGTCCCGGCCCTGGTGAGGGAAAGTCCACTACCGCCACAAACCTGGCGCTCATGCTCTCGCAGGGCGGGGCGCGGACCCTGCTGATCGACGGCGATCTGCGGCGTCCTGGACAGCACCGAAATTTTGGCTTGGTCCAGGAACCCGGCCTGACGGACGTGCTGATTGGAAACGCGGATATCCGCGAGGCTATTCGACCCGACGTCTCGGAGAACCTCGATCTGCTACCTGCGGGCCCGATCCCACCAAACCCGGCCGAGTTGCTCGGATCCCAGGCAATGCAGCATTTGATTGGCGAGCTGCGGCAGGATTACACCTACATCATCCTCGACACGCCGCCTACGCTCCCCGTCACTGACGCGATGGTGGCGGCAGCGGCGGCGGACGCGGCGATCATTGTGATGCGTAGTGGGGAGACGGAAGAGCCGGCAGCACGACGCACCGTCGAACAGCTCGGACGCGTGCGGACCAGAATTGCAGGTGCCGTCCTCAACGGCATTGCAAAACGCTACGACCAGCACTACAGCTACTACAGTCGCAACTACCCGTACGGGAGCACGCGCTTCCGCATCGGAAAACTCAGATCGCGACTCGCCAATCTCTTGTGACCCAGGTCACGGCAGTCCCCATCACCCGCTGATAGGTTCAATCGTTGGCTGGGTGGTGGGTAGTTTCGTCTAGTAGCACCTGCTCCTGTACAAGGGCAAACCGTCGGTAACGACGGGGCGCAAAGCCAGGGATCCTCAGCGAGGACTGCCCGGCTGCCGGGAGAGCGCGACACTGTTCTCGGTTGCCTCGTTAGAACCCGACGCCCTCGGAGCGCCGGGTTTTTTGTATCGCCTCGCCCACACTAGATTCTAGGGCGCGTAGTGTGCGGCAGGCGTCCCCCCTAGGGCTTCGGCCCTAGGGGGTTTTTTTTCGTCGGTCACAACCCGATAATCTGGTCCCGGCGGGAACCGACACTGACGTATGTAATTGGAGCCTCGATGAGCTCCTCGATCCGCCGCAGATATGCCTGCGCTTCCCGGGGGAGCGCTCCCATCGTTCGCGCAGCGGTCGTGGGTTGGCACCAGCCCTGAAGTGTCTCGTAGACGGGTCGCACCTGTGCCAGCAACTGTGCGTCGGCCGGGATCTCATCGATCCTCTCGCCGTCCAGTTCATAGCGCACACACACGGGAATCGACGGAACATCATCGAGGACATCGAGCTTGGTGACCGCCAGATCGGTCAGCCCGTTCACCCTCGCGGCGTAACGAGCGACCACGGCGTCAAACCATCCGCACCGGCGGGGGCGTCCCGTGGTGGCACCAAACTCTCCGCCGACCGTCCTCAGATGTTCTCCGGGGCTGCCCTCGACCTCCGTGGGGAGCGGGCCGTTTCCAACCCGCGTGGTATATGCCTTGACGACACCCAACACAGCGTCGATGACGGTGGGGCCAATCCCCGAGCCAACGGCGGCTGCCCCCGCGGTCGTATTCGACGAGGTGACGTACGGATAGGTGCCGTGATCGACGTCGAGGAGCGCGCCCTGTGCTCCTTCGAGCAACAGCCGTTTTCCCGCGCGATACGCCTCATAGGCCGCGCGTCCCGTATCGCCAACCAACGGACCGATCTGAGGAGCGAGTCGTTCGAGCAGTGCGACGTGCGCGTTGACGTCAACGCGATCGTCGACGCCGAGGAGGCGGAGAATATCGTTGGCTCGCTCGACTCCCCGCGTCACACGAGCCACCACCCGTTCGACATCCCTGAGCTCACCGACTCGGATGCCCCGCCGGCCGAACTTGTCCTCGTACGCGGGGCCAATCCCGCGGCCGGTCGTGCCGATGCGCTGTCGTCGCTCGGCCGCCCGGTCGATCGCCTTGTGATAGGGGAGGACCAAATGCGCCCGATCGGAGACCATCAGCCTTCCGTCGATCGCGATGCCACGACCAGCCAACTCGCCGAGCTCTTCGAGCAGCGTCTCGGGATCGACCACCACACCGTTTCCGATGAGACAGCGCGTGCTGGGATGCAGAATGCCGGAGGGAGTCTGATGCAGAATAAACCGATCATCACCCTTGACGACCGTGTGACCCGCATTCGCGCCACCCTGATACCGGATGACGAGATCCGCACGCTCGGACAGGACGTCGACGATCTTGCCTTTGCCCTCGTCGCCCCACTGGGCCCCTACGACAACGACGCAGCGATGATCGGAAGCAAACATTCCGACTCCGGCTCGTGGGAAACGCAAAAACGCCCCGGAGTATCGCCCCGGGGCGTCCTGTGTAGCAAGCTAGGCTCCGGCGGTCCGGCCGTCAACCGATTCCGGACTCATCGTGCGAAGGCATCATCAGGATCGCGATAGCCCGTGCTGCCGCCTCCCCGGCCGCCACGGCCGAAGAGACAGTGACCCGCTCGGGGGAATCGTGCGGGGTGTGGACTACACCCAGGGTCCCCCAATCACCCCGGCTCACCGTGACCCCGCTCAGCCCGGCAGCGGCCAGCACCAACCCGTCCACCAAGACGCCCGGGGGAAGACGGCCGGCAACCGTCCGACCGACATCGCTCAGTGTCGATGCGAGCGCTTGCGCCAGGCGGTTGGTCCGCTGGGTTCCTGCCTGCGAACGGGCCGTGTGCCGCATGACCCGAAACGATCCGCGGTCGTCGAGACCGTCGAAGTTGACGAAGTACTCACCCTCCGGACGTACCCGACTCCACGCGCGCGCTCCTTCGAGTCCAAACTCCTCAGCATCCGTAATGAGGACACCGACGTCTTCGCGGTCGCGCAGTCCCTCGGCCGCTACAAGGGCCGCGACCACACCGGTCGCATTGTCAACCGCCCCAGGCGAGCGATCGGCGGCGCGGCTGAACGACAGGACCGCACCACCCACGAGCGCCGGGACACACGCCGAGATGGCGAGCCACAAAGGGAGTGGGCCAAACAGTCGCAACCCGAGCGCTATCACGAGCAAGCCAGTACCGACGGTGGCACAGAGTGCCCCCACGACCCTGCCGCGCAGCGACACTGCTTGCGATTTGGAGTCCGAATGCGCGACCAGCCACAGACGCACCGTTCCACGTCGGCCCACAACGTTGGAAGCCGGCACCGACGTGCTGTCGAACGGAAGCTGACCATTGGCAACTCCGACAGCGAGCAGGCCTGCGAATGCCAGCGCGGCGACTCCGGCCACCGTGACGGTCCATCCCTTGACGGGTAGCACCAAGAGCGGGGCCGACAGCAGCGCGATCCAGCCCAACGCCGCAGCGCCGATGGTCACGGCGGCAAGCTGTCGTTGATTAGTGCGGAAGGGGTGCTGCTCTACGGAGTAACCCAGCGCGTCGAGTCGTTGCGCGATGGTGCGCTGCACGTCGACCACGGTGTCTGAGCCGGTGAGTCGGGCTCGTGCGATGGTTTGAAAGAATTCACCGACCCAGGCTGCGGGAGGCACCCTAGGCGGTCACCAACTCGGCTTGGCGAAGGAGCTCTTCAACCTGTTCCCTTTCCCGTGGTGAGAGCTCCGTAAGCGGAGCTCGCACGGGTCCGCCGGCGAGCCCAACGAAGTCCATGGCGGCCTTGACCCCCGAAACGCCCAGATCGCTGACGATCCGGCGGTGCAACGGTGCGACGCGTTCCTGGGCGGCACCTGCGCGCGACCGATCGCCAGCGGCGAAGAGCAATCCAATCTCGACGGTCGCCGCGGCCGCGAAGCATCCGACTCCGGCAATCGCTCCGGCACCCCCGAGCTCGAGGGCGGCGTAGTACAACGCCCCCGAGCCGATCAGCAACGACCACTCGGGCGCGGCCGCGCGGTAGCCCGCAAAATTCTTGAGATCACCAGAGGAATCCTTGGCACCCCAGATGTTCGGATGATCCGTGAGCTGCGCCAGCAGTGCGTCGCCAATCGGCAGCTTGGTGTACTTCGGGATGTTGTAGAGCAACACCGGAATCGGCGACCCCTCAGCGACACTGCGAAAGTGATCGACAAGTCCCACGGGGGTGATCGATGGGCTGTAGTACGCAGGAGGCCGCACGAGCACGGCATCTGCTCCCTCTTCCGCCGCCATGCGGCACGCCATGACCGTGGCTCGTGTCGACTCTCGCCCGGTGCCCGCAACCAGCCAACGGTCGTCCGGTACCACGTCCCGCAACCAACCGACGACGCGGCGGAATTCTTCGTCCGAGAGGAGCGGACCTTCACCGGTCGAGCCAGCGGCGACGAGCCCGGCCACCCCCTCGCGCAGCAGGGCACGTGCGTTCTCACGGAGGTGGACGGGCGCCACCTCCCCGGTGGCGGGATCGAATGGTGTGGTAAGCGGTACCAGCAACCCGCGCGGGCGCTCGGCAACCATCAGGCGCGTCCCGCGGTGGCGGCCTCAACAGGCGCGGACCGCCCCCCGAAGCGCTCGGGATCGGCGGCGTTGGCTCGGGCAGTCTCCGACGAAACAATCCCACTCTCGACGAGGTCCTCGAGATGCTGATCGAAGGTCTGCATTCCGTGCTCAACTCGGCCGTCCTCGATGAGGCTCGCAAGCTGTCCAATCTGATTATCGCGAATGAGCGATCGCACCTCGGGGGTCGCCACCAGGACCTCCACGACCGCCACCCGCCCGTTGCCGTCGGAGCGGAGAACCAGGCGTTGCGCAACGACGGCCTGTAGAGCATCGGCCAGTCGCACCCGCACGACGTTGTGCTCCTCCGGCGGATACCTGCCGAGCAATCGAATGAGCGCTCCAGCGGTATCATGGGCGTTCAGCGTCGTGATCACCACGTGGCCGACCTCAGACGCGACGATTGCGGAATCGACAGTGGTTGGATCACGCAACTCCCCAATCATGATGACGTCTGGATCCTGACGGAGGGCCGACCGCATACCCGTCGCGAAGCTCTCGACATCGGGCCCGACCTCCCGCTGGGTGATCGAGCTATTGAGGTCCCGATACAGGAACTCGATTGGGCTCTCCAGCGTCACGATGTGCTTATTGGCGTGCTGATTGATGTGATTCACCATGGCGGCGGTGGTCGAGCTCTTTCCGCTCCCTCGCGCGCCCGACAACAACACGAGCCCGTTCGGCGACATCGCCACCCGCTCCAGCACCTTGGGCAAGTGGAGCTTGTCGAGGGTCGGCACCTCGAAGGGGATTACCCGCATGACCACCATGAACGACGACCGTTGGCGCAAGATGTTCACACGGAACCGGCCAATCCCCGGGGCCCCCCACGAACAGTCGTAATCACGGATATTCTCGATCCGCTTGCGGTCTTCCTCCACGGAGATGAGGCGGAGCGCGATGGCTCTCGTCTGATCTGGTGTCAGCCGACGTTTGGTGAGCGGTTGGAGCTTACCGTCGATTCGAGCGCGGAACACATCTCCCGCTTTGATGTGGATGTCCGATGCCCCTCGATCGACCGCGGCCTTGATGATGTTCTCCATGCGCTAACCCCTGAACTGCAGAATGAGCAGTGAGCAGTGAGCAGTGAGCAGTGGGGCTCACATCCTCTTCAGTATCCTATCTCTGGTTCGACCACATTCTTCAACCGCTGCCCCACCCGATATCGTGCGATGTTCTCGATGATCAGCGTCGTTTCGCGATCCCAGAATCTGGTGGAGACGGCGCTGACGTGGGGCGTGATCATCACTGCCGGATGATCCCAAAACGGGTGCCCAACGGGGAGCGGTTCCTGCGCGAAGACATCCAGGACACAGCCGGCGAGCCGACCGTCGGTGATCTGTCGGAGGAGAGCCTCTTCGTCCACCAGCACTCCGCGGGACACGTTGATGAGAAACGCACCCTCGGGAAGGGACTCCAGCACCGACGCTCCGACCAATCCTTCAGTCTCGGGGGTGTGTGGTGCTGTGACAATGAGCACATCGCTCTCCGCCGCCAGCTCCTCGATGGCGTCGGGCCCACCGACCCACAGGACCCCCGCAGGCCGCCGCCCCCCACGCCGCCGGCGAACGGCCCGAACCGCCATGCCGAGGGCATGGCAGCGCCGGGCAACCGCCCGCCCGATCCCCCCCAGGCCCACAAGACCCACGCGAGCGCCGTTGTACTCTTTCACGACCACCCGGCCATCCGTGAAGGCATCCTTTGCCCACACGTGATCGCGCTGGGCCCGAACGGCCGCATGAAACCCTCGCAGGCAGAAACCGATGGCCGCCACGACCCAGTCTGCCATCGGCTCAGCCTGGACTCCCCGGGAGTTGGTGAGTACGGCCCCGGTCGCCAGAAACTCCGGTGATAGACTTGCCAACACCCCCGCGGAGGCACTGTGGGCCCACCGGAGCGATCCCTGGGCGGCGCGGGCGACCCCTGACGGCACCCCCCAGCCCAGGTAGACCTCGGCACCCTGGGCGACCTTGACGGCCTCCGCCGATCCGCTCGCGCCATCGCCATCGCTGCTCGCCGGGCTCCGGACCTCGACGACGTCCCACCCATCACCGAGCGCTCGGCGAATCGCCTCGAGCGATCCGGGTGGAGCCCGCCACACTGGACGGGACGAGCCGAGGTCAATAACTACGCGTCTCACCTCACTCCGAGCAAACCATCAGCGTGGGCGGGCAAACGGTCACGGCGTCGACGGCGTGCCGGCGGGAGCGAGAAACCCCATTCGTTCGCGCAGCTCGCGCATAGTCTCACGGGCCACCGTCCGGGCTCTATCCGCCCCGTTCTCCAACACGTCCCGCACCCGGTGTGGTGCCGCCTTGAGCTCCATGGCTCGCTCCCTGATGGGACCAAACTCAGTCGCGATGTTCTTTCCGAGCACCCGCTTGCAATCGAGGCATCCCCACCCGGCCGTGCGGCATTTGTGGGCAACCTCCTTTACCGTGTCTGGCGACGAAAAGTGTTGGTGCAGCGTATACAGATTGCAAATCTCCGGTGTCCCAGGATCTTTGCGCGTGACCCGGGCTGGATCGGTCATGGCAGGCCGCAAACGCTCCCAAATCGCATCTGCGTCCTCCATGATCCCAATCGTGTTGCCGAGACTCTTGGACATCTTGGCCTGACCATCCAACCCAATGATCCGCCGGGCGGGGCCGATCAACGCCTGCGGCTCGGGAAAGAACCCTTCGCCGTAACGTGCATTCCATTTTCGAGCGATCTCCCGCATGAGCTCCACATGTTGCTCCTGGTCTTCTCCTACTGGCACCAAATCGGCCTTGTACAGCAAGACATCAGCTGCCTGAAGCACCGGGTAATTCAGGAGCCCTGCTAGCACGCTCTCTTGGCGCTGCGATTTGTCCTTGAATTGAGTCATCCGCTCGAGCTCGCCAAGTGGGGTCACGGTGGTGAAGACCCACGCAAGCTCGGTGTGCTCCTGAACATGAGACTGCACAAAGAGCACCGCGTGGTCCGGATCGATCCCGCTGGCGAGCAACCCGATCGCCATGTCTATCGTGCGACTCTCCAATTCTTCAGTGGCGTACTCTTGTGTGATGGCGTGGTAGTCGACGATGCAAATGAAGCATTCGTGCTCGTGTTGGAGCTTGACCCAACGCCTCACGGCACCCAGATAATTGCCGATGTGGAGTTCGCCGGACGGTTGAATACCCGAGAAGACTCGTCCCATGGCCCTCAACCTAGACGACCACCGAAAAGGCCGCAAGGTGCGGAAACATCAGGACTTACTGCGTGTCGCGATGGAGGCGGCACGACGCGGTGCCCGGGCGATTCGATCTCACGAGCGGCCTGATGATCCGGCCCACTGGGGTCGAAAAGGGGTGGCCGATTTCGTCACAGAGGTCGATCGGAACACCGAGCGGACCATTGTCGACGCGTTGCGAAGCGCCACCCCTGACGCCGCTGTCATGGGTGAGGAGCTCAGTCCGGACGTCGCCCGGGCGCCCCTCGTGTGGGTGGTGGATCCTCTCGACGGAACCACAAACTACTTACACGGATATCCCGCCTGTGCCGTGAGCATAGCAGCGGTGGTCGACGGAATGCCCGCGGCGGGAGCGGTGCTCGACGTGACGCGTGACGTCCTTTACCACGCGACGGCCGGCGGCGGGGCGTGGTGCGGTGATCGTCGCATCGAGGTTTCCGGGGTCACCGATCCAGCCAACGCCCTGATCGGCACGGGATTTCCCTTCAAGTCCCAAGGCTTGTTACCGCGTTACCTGCGCCAATTCACACGAGTTCTCGGAGCGACAAGCGGCGTCCGGCGGGCGGGGTCCGCAGCGCTCGATCTGGTTGACGTAGCGCTCGGCCGATTTGACGGGTTTTGGGAGCTGCAACTGGCGCCCTGGGATGTTGCCGCTGGAACGCTCATCGTACGAGAGGCCGGGGGACTCGTCACCGACGAGAAGGCGAGCGCCGACGTCCTCCGGCACGGGGCGATCGTCGCCGGCAATCCGGTGATACACGAGTGGTTGTTAGGCGTGCTGGCCGAATGAACGTACGTTTCGCCTAGATGCCCTCGCTCATCGAATCCGTTCCGAACTTCAGCGAAGGTCGCGATTCGGCCATCCTCGACTCGCTGACCAGGGCCATCCGGTCGATCGCTCCGGCCCACCTCCTCGACCGTCACGCTGACCCCTTCCATCATCGCTCCGTTTTTACCGTGGTGGGACCACCCGACGCGGTGTTGGAGGCAGTGTTTCGTGCCACGCAAGTCGCCGTCGATCGAATCGACTTGCGCAGCCATCAGGGTGAGCATCCTCGGATGGGGGCGGCCGACGTGATCCCCTTGGTCCCGCTGCGCGGCGCGACGGTCGAGATCTGTATCGAAGTGGCCAATCGTCTCGCCGACGGGATCGGGGCCTTGGGAGTACCGGTTTTCCTCTACGGTTTTGCGGCGCGCAAAACCGGCCGGATGCATCTCCCAGCCATTCGGCGGCCGCAGTTCGAAGGTTTGGCACAGCGCATCGCAAACGACGCGCAGTGGGCGCCGGACGCCGGACCAAAGCGGCTACATCCCACTGCTGGCGCGACGGCGGTAGGGGTCAGGCCGCTGCTCGTGGCGTATAACGTGTTTCTCGACACCAGTGATGTGTCGATCGCCAAGGCCATCGCCCGGGCGATCCGAACCTCATCCGGTGGTCTGCCGGCCCTGCAAGCTCGCGGGTTCTCGGTCGCGGGTCGTGCCCAGGTCTCCATGAACCTGTTGGACGTCGACGTCACACCGCCGGTCTTGGCGTTCGAGGCTGTGCGCAGGGAAGCTCGCGCCCGTCGTGTAACCGTGGCGAAGAGTGAGGTGGTCGGTCTCCTGCCTGAGCGAGCGGTTCCGCCAGAACCGGAGCAGACCCTCCTGCTCACGGAACCGATCGAGCGTCACGTATTAGAGCGACGCCTCGAGGAGGTCTACGGGGAGGTGGGCGTGTAGCAGGGAATTAGGCGGAGGTCGAGACCGGTACTTCCGTGAGGAGTCGGGGGCCTTCGGGGTCAATGAGGACGGTGTGTTCGAAGTGCGCCGAAAGCGAACCGTCAGCGGTGACCACGGTCCACTTGTCTTCCAACGTGCGGATCTCGGGACGCCCGATATTGATCATGGGCTCGATGGCCAGGGTCATGCCAGCCACCAACCGGGGACCGCGTTTTGGTTTGCCAAAGTTGGGGATTTGCGGCTCCTCGTGGAAGCTCGCGCCAATGCCGTGTCCCACGAGCTCGCGTACTACGCTGAAGCCCGCCGCCTCTGCCACGTGTTGCACCGCGTGTCCGATGTCCCCCACGTGATTGCCCAGGACCGCGGCTTCGATACCGGCATCCAGCGCCTTCCGCGTAACCGCGAGCAGCTCGATCGTGCGGGGCTCGGCCTCCCCGACGGCCAGCGTCACCGCCGAGTCCGCGTGTAAGCCCTCGAGGCACACCCCACAGTCAACGCTGATGATGTCACCCTCGCGCAGCACTCGGTGGGGGGAGGGGATGCCGTGAACGATCTCGTGATTGATGGACGTGCACAGGGACGCGGGGAAGTCGTACAGTCCTTTGAAAGAAGGGCGGGCCCCCGGGTGGCTGCGAATGAAGTCCTCGGCAACTTGATCGAGATCCGCGGTGCTGGTCCCTGGTGTCACACGGCTCGCCACCAGTTGCAACGTCTCCGCGAGAATGCGCCCCGCGGCGGACATGGTCTCGACTTCCCGGGCCGACTTGATCGTGATCATATGCCTACGGCTTCCTCTACTCGCATGGCGATGGTGTCGATCGAACCGGTCCCCTGGATCGCAGTGAGCACGCCCCGGTCCCGATAGAACGCGATCAGTGGCTCGGTTTCATTTCGATACACCTCGAGTCGCCGTTCGATCGCCTCCGGGGCATCATCAGAACGGCGCTCGTCACTCGCCCTCCCCAGCAGACGGCGTACCAGCTCCTCTTTTGGCACCTCGAACGTCAGCACATGATCGATGGCGGCGTTGCGTTCCGCAAGGAGGCGATCCACGGCCTCGGCCTGTGCTACCGTTCGCGGAAAGCCGTCCATGATGACACCGTTGGCAGCGTCGGGCGTGTTAAGCACTTCCTGGATCAAGCCGATGATGATCTCGTCTGGGACGAGCAGTCCCTGCTCCATGAAGTGCTTGGCCTGCCGCCCAAGAGGGGTCTCGTCCCGGACAGCCGCGCGCAACAGATCTCCCGTGGAGATCCTGGGGAGACCCGTTCGCGCGGCGACGATGGCCCCCTGTGTTCCTTTGCCCGAACCAGGTGGCCCCAGGAGTATGATGTACATCTGCAGAGGTCCAGGTAGCCGAAGCCGCTACATGTAGCGGCCGCGGCGACCTCGGAATTTGACACGTCCCTGCTTCATGTACTCGTCGTAATGTCGTAGATGCAGGTGTTGCTGGACTTGCACCCAGGTATCGAGTGCGACGCCGACCACGATGAGCAACGCGGTTCCGCCAAAGAAGAACGGCACGTTGAACGCATCAAAGATGAAGAATGGCAGTAACGCCACGACCGTGAGGAAGAACGATCCCGGAAGGGTGACGCGAGTGAGTACGTCGTCGATGTAATCCGCTGTGGCCGAGCCGGGCTTCACACCTGGGATGAACCCACCCTGTTTCTTGAGGTTTTCCGCGATGTCGAGCGGGTTGAAGATGATGGACGTGTAGAAGTACGTGAAGAAGATGATCAGTACTGCGTAGCTGATGTAGTACACAGCGGAACCCGGCTGAAACGCGTCGGACATGGCGCGTAAGAACGGCAGATTGCTGAACGTTGCAATCGTACCGGGCACGATGATGATCGATTGCGCGAAGATGATCGGCATCACGCCGGCCGAGTTGATGCGAATCGGAATGAAGGTTTTTTGCCCTTCGCGGATCCGCCCGCGCCCCATCACCTTCCGTGGAATCTGGATGGGGATGCGTCGGGCCGCGACGGTAACGGCGATGATCCCCGCAACCACGGCCACCATGACTACGATCAGGACGAGGAGGCGGGGCGTGTTGATGACCCCGGTCCGAAGAAAGTCCAGCGTGCGGAATAACCCGGGCCACATCCCTTCCATGATGGAGAAGAAGATGAGCAGGCTCATGCCGTTCCCGATGCCACGCTCGGTGATCTGCTCACCCAACCACATCACGAAGACAGCGCCGGTCGTCAGCGTGAGCATGGTCATCATCCGGAATCCCCAACCTGGGTTGGGTACGGCCGCCTGTCCCTCGGCGAAGATGGCAAAGCCGTATGCCTGGCCCACGGAGAGGGCGACCGTGAGATACCGGGTCCACTGCGTGATCTTCTTACGCCCCTCTTCTTCCTTCTGCAACTTGTCGATCAGCGGGAAGACAGCCCCAGCGAGCTGAAACATGATGGAGGCCGAGATGTACGGCATGATCCCGAGCGCGAGCACGGTCGCGCGGGACAATCCTCCTCCCACGAACATGTCGTAGACCCCGAAGAGGGTCTGGGCTCCCTGATTGCGGATGAAGTCGGCGAGGACCTGGACGTTGACACCAGGCGTGGCAATGTGCGCGCCCGCCCGGTACACGGCCAAGCACATGAGCGTGAAGAGTAGCTTTTCCTTGAGCTCCGGGACCGCGAAGAGATTGGGAATGCGGGGCGCGGTCATGCGATTATTCCTCGATCCGCCCGCCCGCTCGCTCGAGCTTCTCCCGGGCGGTCTTGGAAACCGCGCACCCGGTGACCACGTATGCCTTGGTCGCCTCACCCGTACCGAGAATCTTGATCGGGCGATCGGTCCGGGTCACCAAGCCCGCCTCTACCAACGTCGTTGGTGTGACCGCTTCCGCCGTCAGACGCGCCAGATCACGCACGTTGACGATTTGGGCGGGCACCCGGAACGGGTTCGTGAAGCCACGCTTGGGAACGCGACGCGTGAGCGGCATCTGACCGCCCTCAAACCAGGCAGGTACGTTGCCACTCGCGCGGGCGCGCTGTCCCTTGTGTCCCCGGCCAGCCGTCTTCCCGAGCCCCGATCCGGGACCCCGGCCTTTGCGCTTCGGATCCTTGGAAGTCCCGCGAGGGGCCGGCAGGTTATGTAGTCCCAGCTGTTCGCCACTCTTGGTCATGCGCTCTCCACCGGCGTAACCCGCACGAGGTGACTCACCTTCTCGAGCATTCCTCGCATGGAGGGATTGTCCTGAACCACGATCTCTGCTTGATGGTGTCTGAGACCCAGTGCACGGAGGGTCCGGCGATATGTCTTAGCGTGTCCGATTCCGGACTTCACCTGTCGCACCCGCAGCTGGCCGCCGGTCCTCTTGGTGGCAGGTGCGGCGGCGGTGGTCGCACGCTTCGTGGTCCGTTTGCGCGTCGCCTTCTTCGCCGTGCTCTTTTTCGTGGTCGTCTTCTTGGCGGTCGTCTTAGGCATCGCCGCCTCCCGGCGACTCCGCGGGAGCTTCCTCACGCTGGCGCGGTCGATAATCGATCTGGGCCGTGTCGATGCCGCGCTGGCGTGCGACGTCGTCCGCGGTGACCAAGCGGGTCAGGCCATCGAGCGTCGCCCACGCCATGTTGAGCGGATTGGGCGAACCCAGCGACTTCGTAAGGATGTCGCTGACCCCAGCGCACTCGAGCACCGCGCGGACCGGGCCACCGGCGATCACACCGGTACCCGATGACGCCGGCTTCAGCAGCACGCGGCCGGCCCCGTGCGTGCCGACGATTTCGTGCGGTATGGTCGTCCCCTCTCTCGGAATACCTTCCATCGTACGACGCGCACCTTCCACCGCCTTCCGCACGGCCTCCGAGACCTCGTTGGCCTTGCCCGTTGCGACGCCAACCTTGCCGTTGCCATCGCCAACAGCCACGAGGGCGTTGAAGGAGAACCGTCGGCCACCCTTGACCACCTTCGCCACGCGGTTGATCGAGATCACGTTCTCGATGAATTCGGATTCTCGCTCTCGGCGCTCACGCCGCGGGCCACGTTCCGTCGGATTTGCCATCGCTGTCAAAACTCCAATCCACCTTCGCGGGCGCCATCGGCCACCGCTTTGACGCGACCGTGGAAGGGGTATCCTCCACGATCGAACACTACCCGGCTGATGCCCTGGGCCTTCACCTTTTCGGCGAGCAACTTCCCCACTGCGAACGCTGCCCCGACTTTTCCGGGTTTGTCGCGCTGCACTTCCTTCGACATGTCACTAATTCCGACGAGCGTGACCCCGCGGTCGTCGTCGACACACTGGGCATAGACGTGCTTCAAGGAGCGGAACACCACGAGGCGCGGCCGCGTCGCCGAGCCGCGAATCCGCTTCCGAAGCCGCAGATGACGGCGGTAGCGCCGCTCCGAGCGCGTTTTGGGCTTGTGGATCGACCTCATGCCTTCGCTCCCGTCTTTCCGGCCTTACGCCGAACCTGCTCGTCCTTGTATCGAATTCCTTTTCCTTTATATGGCTCGGGTGGCCGCACCGCTCGAATCTCTGCCGCGACCTGACCCACCAGCTCCTTGTCGATTCCCTCGACGGTCACCAACCCGGTGCCCTCAACGGACAGCTTGATGCCCGCCGGAGCCGGGTATTCCACCGGGTGTGAGAAACCGACGCTGAGCTTGAGTCCAGACTTGTGCGCCTCGGCCCGGTAGCCAACACCCTGGATCTCCAGCTGACGGGAGAACCCCGCGCTGACGCCAACGACCATGTTGTTGATCAGCGCCCGGGTCAGCCCGTGCAGTGCCCGGTGCCGGCCGACATCCGAGGGGCGGGAGACCTGCACCGTTCCATCCTCGATGGCGACCGTCATCTCCGGCGGTATCTGACGCGACAGCTCGCCCTTGGGACCCTTGACGGTCACGAACCGATCCTTGACCGTCACGGTGACCCCTTTGGGAAGCGGTATGGGTTTCTTGCCGACTCGAGACATTGTTTCCTACCAGAGCATGGCGACGAGCTCGCCGCCCATTCGAGCCGCGCGTGCTTCGCGATCGCTCATCAGACCCTGAGGCGTCGAGACGATCGCCATGCCCAACCCGTTCTTGACACGAGGAATCTCTCGGACACCCACGTACCGCCTGAGCCCCGGCTTGGAGACGCGTTCCACTTCGTGAATCACGGGCATCTCGCCGTGATACCGCATAAAGAGCCGCAGCAGTCCGTGGCGACCATCATCCAGCACCTTGAAATCCTGGATGTAGTGGTTCTCCTTGAGGATCCGTGCGATCTCGACCTTGAACTTCGACACCGGCACGTCCACCCGCTTGTGGCCTGCCCGACAGGCATTACGGATGCGGGTGAGCATGTCGGCGACGGGATCGGTCATCGTCATCTGTTTCGTAGCCGCTCCTGTTACCAGCTCGCCTTACGTACTCCCGGGAGTTCCCCCCGGAGCGCTAACTCCCTAAAACAGATCCGGCACACGCCGAATCGTCGCAAATATGCGCGTGCCCGGCCGCAACGCTGACACCGATTGTAGCCGCGGACCCGGAACTTCGGCTTGCGCTTTGCCTTTTCGATCAGAGACTTCTTCGCCATCCTCGCGCTCCTACCCGATCTGGACCGGAGTCTGCCCGCGGAGGGGCATCCCCAACTCTCTGAGCAATGCCATCGCGAGGTCATCGCGACCCGCCGATGTCACAAACGTGATATCCATCCCGTGGATCTTCTCGACCTTGTCGTAGTCAATCTCCGGGAACACCATCTGCTCCCGAATGCCCACCGTGTAGTTCCCACGGCCGTCAAACGAGCGCGTTGGAAAGCCGCGAAAGTCACGGATACGCGGCACGGCGACCGAGATGAATCGGTCCAGAAACTCCCACATTCGTGCACTGCGGAGTGTGACCGACGCACCAATGGGCATCCCTTCCCGCAACGAGAAATTGGAAATTGCCTTTTTGGCGCGGGTCACGACCGGTCGTTGCCCGGTTATCGCCGCCAGCTCAGCTACGATCGTATCCAACAGCTTGGGGTTCTTGGGCGCCTCGCCGAGCCCCACGTTGACGACGATTTTGAGCAGTCGAGGAACCGCGTGCACGTTCACGAGCCCAAAGTCTTGGATCAGCTTGGGTCGCACCGTCTGCTGGTAATGGTCCAGCAACCGCGGCCGCGGTGCCGGCGCCTCCGGCTGGGCGGCAGCCTTCGTCTCTTTGGACTTCGTCTCTTTGGACTTCGTCTCTTTGGTCTTCGTCTCTTTGGTCTTCGTCGCCACGTTCGCCATTCCCCTTAACGATTTCGTGGAATCGGCTGTCCCGACTTCACGCTCAAACGCTCCACGGTTCCATCCTTATCTCGCTGTCGGCGCACGCGTGTCGGATCTCCGGACTTGGGATCCAACAGCATCACATTCGAGACGTGGATGGGACCGGGCATCTTGATGATGCCGCCCTCGCCACCGGTAGGTGTGGGTCGTTGATGCTTCGAGATCACGTTGACGCCATCCACGACGATGCGCTGCTGCTTGGGGAGCACCCGAATGACCGTGCCCTCCTTGCCACGCTCTTCGCCCCGAATCACCATGACGCGGTCGCCCTTGGTGATGTGCATCGGTGCAACCTGCGGCGCCCGGACTTTGGCCTGCCGCTTACTCTTCTTGTACACCAGCGGTTTCACTACAGCACCTCCGGTGCGAGTGACACGATCTTCATGTAGCGCTTCTCACGCAGCTCGCGCCCAACGGGTCCGAAGATACGGGTGGCGCGTGGCTCCCCTGCGTCGTTGATGAGCACTGCCGCATTCTCGTCGAAACGGATGTAACTGCCATCACGACGTCTCGTTTCCTTCGCCGTCCGCACCAGCACCGCCTTGGCCACCTCGCCTTTCTTGACCTGGCCGGTGGGCAGGGCATCTTTGATCGCCACGACGATCACGTCACCCAACCCGGCGTAGCGGCGCTTACTCCCGCCCAACACCCGAATGACCAAAGCCTTTCGGGCACCGGAGTTGTCCGCGATTTTGACGATCGATTCCTGCTGAACCACGGTCCCCTCGCTTACTCGGCCCGCGACACGATCTCGACCACCCGCCACCGTTTCCGCTTCGAGATGGGTCGAGTTTCCATGATCCGGACCGTGTCTCCCTGTTTCGCACCCTTCTCGTCGTGCGCGTGGACCCGCTTGGTGCGCATGATCTGCTTCCCGTACAGCGAATGCGCAAATTGACGCGTCAGCTGCACGACGACCGTTTTCCGCATCTTATCGCTCACCACCACGCCGGTGCGCACCTTGCGTCGTGGCCGTGTCTCCGTTCCTTCAGTCATGCCCTTGCCCTTTCGCGCAAGATCGTCGCGATGCGCGCGATGTTCCGCCGGGTAATGGTAAACTGTGCCGGATTGTCGATGGCTTCCGTCGCCGATCGGAACTTGAGGCGAAAGCGGGCTTCTTTGAGCCGCGCCAGCTCGGCTTCGAGCTCCGCCGTCTCGAGCTCCCGCAGTGCCCCCGCGCTCAGGTGCTTGCTCTCTGCATCCTTGAGGGCCATGGCGCTACCCATCCTCCCGTGTGATGAAGCGCGTCTTCACTGGAAGCTTAGCGGACGCGAGATCGAGCGCCCGGCGCGCTATTCGCTCGCCGATACCCTCGACTTCGAACATCACCCGACCCGGCTTCACGACCGCAACCCACCCTTCGGGGTTCCCCTTACCCTTCCCCATCCGCGTCTCGGCGGGCTTCTTCGTGATGGGCTTGTCGGGAAAAATCCGAATCCAGACCTTCCCGCCGCGCTTCATCTCACGGGTCATGGCTACCCGCGCCGCCTCGATCTGCCGGCTCGAAATCCAACCAGGCTCCAGGGACATGAGACCGAAGTGGCCAAACGCCACTGTGTTCCCGCGCGTGGCGTGCCCGCGTGTGCGCCCCTTCATCCGCTTGCGGTATTTGACTCGCTTCGGCGCTAGCATGTGTTATGCCCCCGTGCTGTACGTCCGGCCCCGCGCGTCCTCAACCACCTCACCCTTGAAGATCCACACCTTGATCCCAATCGTGCCGTAGGTCGTTTTGGCCGTGGCCTGGCCATAGTCCACATCCGCACGCAACGTGTGGAGCGGGACTCGGCCTTCGCGATACCCCTCGGTGCGCGCAATCTCGGCACCGCCCAAGCGGCCGGCCGTCTTCAGCTTGATCCCCTGCGCTCCCATGCGCATGGCACTTTGTACCGAGCGCTTCATGGCGCGCCGGAATGAGACCCGTTGCATCAGTTGGTGCGCAACACTCTCGGCCACCAATTGGGCCTCCAACTCCGGCCGCTTGATCTCTTCGACGTTGATGCCCACCGTCTTTCCAGTCAGTTGGGCCAGCTCGTCGCGAAGCTTGTCCACCTCCGCCCCCCGTTTCCCGATGACCACGCCCGGCCGTCCAGTAAAGACGGTGACCGTGACCTTCCCCGGTTTCCGCTCGATATGAATGTCCGCCACCGCGGCATGCGAGAGCCGGGTCTTGAGATATTTCCGGATGAGCTCGTCTTCTTTGAGCAGCTCCGGAAACTCCCGGCCCGCGTACCACCGGGAGCGCCAGGGCTTGACGGTACCCAGTCGGAAGCCATAAGGATGCGTTTTCTGGCCCACTTACTTCTCCTCCTTCTTGGCCAGGTGAATCTCGACCTGGCTCGTGCGCTTGCGAATCGGCGACGCCCGTCCGAGTGCTGCCGCACGGAAGCGCGACAGCGTCACGCCTTCGTTCACAATCGCGTGCGAGACGTAGAGCTCGTCCACGTCGAAGGCTTCGTTGCTGCGGAGGGCATCTTGCTCGGCGTTCGACACCGCTGAGCGCAGCACCTTTTCAATCTGCCGTGCGGCCCGCTTCTTCGAGAATTTGAGAAACGTGTACGCCTCGTTGACGTCCATTCCCCGGATCACGTCGATCACCAACCGCATCTTGCGGGGTGACTGCCGCACGCCTCGTTGAATCGCCCGCGATGCCATGTGCCCCTCCCTTACGCCGGTCCGACTTTCTTGTCCGCCGCAAACTTGCCACTGTGGCCGCGGAACAAGCGTGTGGGCGCAAACTCGCCCAGCTTGTGACCGACCATGTTCTCCGAGATGTACACGGGAATGAACTTGTTCCCGTTGTGCACCGCGATCGTGTGACCAACGAACTCAGGTGTGATCGTCGAGGCGCGTGACCACGTCTTCAACACACGCCTTTCGTTCGCCGAGTTCATCAGACGAATCTTCTCGAGGAGCGATTCCTCGACGTACGGACCTTTCTTGACACTTCTCGCCATGGGTCCCTTTCCCTACCGCGTCGCCTTCCCGCGCTTGCGTCCGCGCAGGATGAGTTTGCTACTGGCCTTCTTGCGTTTTCGGGTTTTCTTGCCTTCGGGCTTGCCCCACGGGGTGACGGGTGGCCGACCACCCGACGCCTTCCCCTCTCCCCCGCCAAGCGGGTGATCGACTGGGTTCATCGCGACACCGCGAACGTGTGGCCGGCGGCCAAGCCAGCGGGTCTTCCCGGCCTTGCCAATACTTTGCAACTCGTGCTCTGCGTTGCCGACTTCCCCGATGGTGGCGATACACTCGCGACGCACGAGCCGCACCTCGCCGCTTCGCAACTTCAAGGCGACGTGATGGCCCTCCTTGGCGACGACCTGCGCACCAGTCCCTGCGGCGCGGCACAGCTGTGCCCCTTTGCCCCGCTTGAGCTCCACGCAGTGCACGGTCGTGCCGAGCGGAATCTCAGACAGCGGCAGCGCGTTCCCGAGGCGAATCTCCGCATCGCGACCGGCGTTCACGGCATCTCCCACGCGCAGACCTTGCGGGTGAATGATGTACCGCTTCTCCCCATCGGCGTACGTGAGCAGTGCGATCCTGGCTGATCGGTTCGGGTCGTACTCGATGGCGGTCACGCGGGCGGGCACGCCCACCTTGTCACGGCGAAAGTCGATCCGCCGGTAGCGACGCTTATGGCCACCCCCACGGTGTGCCGCGGTTTGGTGCCCACGGTGATTCCGACCACCGCGCTTCTTGAGTGGCTCGACCAGCGACCGCTCCGGCTCGGCGCGCGTGATCTCGTCGAAATCGGAGACGCTGCGGAACCGGGTTCCGGGACTCATCGGCCGAAACTGACGAATACCCATTGGCTACCCCTCGAACACGGCGATCTCGTCGCCTTCGTGCAATCGGACGTAGACCTTCTTCCACCGGCGACGCCGACCCTCCGAACGACCCCGGGTGCGGCGCTTCGCCGGTTGCTGTAAGGTCCGCACGCTCTTCACCCGAACTTCGAACAGCGATTCGATGGCCTCCCGAATCTGCCCCTTGGTTGCCTCCGGCGGCGCCTCGAAGGTGTACTCTTTCAGAGCGCCGTACAGGGCGGACGACTTCTCCGTCACGACCGGGCGTATGACGGTGCGAAACCGATCTGTCATTTAGCTGTCACCCTTCTTGCGTGACTTCGTCGTTTTCTTGGCCCGGGTCGCTGTCTTCTTCGCCGTCGTTTTCTTCTTGGACGTCGTTCGCTTCTTTGACAACGCGCGGCCGGCCGCCTTCTTCTTGGTGGAAGGGGCGCCTGCGGTCGCGCGCTTGGAGCGACGCGTGGTGGACTTGACGGCTCCCTTGATCGCGTGTCCGCCAATCGCGTTCTCTTCGATCACCACCGCGTCAGACCACATTACGTCATAGGCCGCGGCATCCGCATAGCGCATGACCCGAACGTCCTGCAGGTTACGACCCGACAGATACACCGCAGGACGCGTTTCGGCGGTGAGCACCAAGACCTTCCGATCCGCCAACTCAAGCTTGTCGAGCAACTCGACCATTTCCCTTGTCCTTGGCTTCGCAAATTCGAGCGCCTCGATTACGAACAGGGACCCCTCGTTGGCCCGCGCGTTGAAAGCGGACTGCCGAGCGAGACGCTTGACCTTGCGATTGAGCTCGGTCGTGTACCCACGGGGCCGGGGGCCAAAAACGGTTCCACCACCGACCCACTGCGCGGCGCGGATGGATCCCTGTCGAGCGCGACCGGTCCCCTTCTGGCGCCACGGTTTGCGATTGCCACCCGACACCTCGGCACGAGTCTTCGTCGAATGCGTTCCTTGGCGCTGATTGTTGCGGAACGCCCGAACCGCGTGGTAGAGCGCGGCCTGATTCACACGCCCGTCGAATTCTTCCGGCAGCGCGTAGGTGCCCTTGCGCTTCGCCGCAGCCGAGAAGTGATGCGCCTCAAGCATACCGGCTCGTCCCTCCCTGCTTCGTTACGAAGACCACGCCGTTGACGGGTCCCGAAACCGCACCTCGGATGTACAGGAGGTTCCGCTCGGCATCCACGCGCACGACGCGCAGGCCGACGACGGTGTGGCGCTTGGCGCCCATCTGACCCGGAAGCTTCTTTCCCTTGATAACGCGTGAGGGGTCGGTACCAGGCCCCATGCTGCCCGGCTTGCGGTGCCGAGTGTTGCCGTGCGTAGCCGGTCCGCCGCCAAACCCGTGACGCTTTACCACGCCCTGAAACCCGCGCCCCTTGGTCCTCCCAGTGACCTTCACAACATCGCCTGGCTCGAAGATCGCGACGGTCACCATGTCACCCAGCTTGGGTGCTTCTTTGACGTCGCGGGCAACCGCGAACTCGCGGAGCACGCGCGGCGCGGCCTCGAGCCCCGCCTTCTTCGCATGCCCCATCTCCGCCTTCGCCGTCCGCTTGGGCTTCTTGGCATCGAACCCCAGCTGGACCGTTTGTGACGCCCCGTCACCCACTTTGACTTGAACGACGGGACACGGCCCCGCCTCGATCACCGTGACGGGCTCGACGCGCCCATCATCGGCAAAGAACCGGGTCATCCCCAACTTGCGACCGATCAACCCCTGCATTGCTATTGCACCTTGATTTCGACGTCGACCCCAGCCGGCAGATCAAGCTTGGTCAACGCATCGATCGTCTGCGCTCGAGAATCCGTAATCTCGATGAGGCGCTTATGCGTCTTCAACTCGAATTGCTCACGACTCTTCTTGTCGACGTGCGGACTTCTCAGCACGGTCCACCGCTGCGTCTTCGTGGGGAGCGGAATCGGTCCGGAGACGTACCCGCCGCTCTTCTCCACTGTACGGACGATGTCGGCGGCCGCCTGATCGAGCACGATATGATCGAATGCCTTGAGCCGGATGCGTATGTGCTGCGCCATGGGTGATCTTATTCCAGGATTTTGGTGACCACGCCGGCGCCGACGGTGCGGCCGCCTTCGCGAATCGCAAACCGCAGCCCCTCTTCCATCGCGATCGGCGTGATCAAGTCAATCGTCATCTTCGTGTTGTCCCCCGGCATCACCATCTC